>JAQVDP010000018.1 GCA_028698335.1 Nevskiales bacterium
CTTGATCAGCGGGTGGTCCCGCAGCTGCTGTTCGGCCCCAGCCAGAAAGAAGCTCGTGCTCAAGATCCGCTCCCGTCAATGTGATGCCTCATTGTCCGAAATCAGAAGGGGTTATGCAGCGGTCTCATCTTGGAAGTCTCCGCTTCGAGTGGAGTCCGATTGCACCTGCCCCGCGGCTGACGGCGTCCCGGATCTTGCGGATATGAGCGAGCGCCGGTACGGGTGCCGGTTGCGCACGCGACCAGCCCACGGCGATGATTCGAAATCGATCGGCGCCGCCGGCAGCGCACGCCGGTCACCCCGCCCGGGAGATCGACGATGAGCAAGGTGGTCAGCCTCAACAAGTTCCGCAAGCGCAAGGCGCGCGAGGATGCCGACAAGCAGGCGGCCGAGAACCGCGTCCGCTTCGGCCGAACCAAGGCCCAGAAGCAGCGGGACGCCGCCGAGGCCGACGAAGCCCGGCGCCGTCTCGACCAGCTGCAGCGGGAGCGCGAACGCCGGGACGATCACGACGACGCCCAGCAGTAGACCGTCGACGCCGCTCCGGATCCGACGGCGTCAGACGCTCGCGGCGGCTTCCATGACCTGATTGCGGCCGCCGGACTTGGCGCGATACATCGCGCGGTCGGCCTGCTCGATCGTCTGCTCCGGAGCCTGCCCGCTGCGATGGCGGGCCAGACCGATACTGAGCGTCAGACGTGTCCCGTCCGCATCGACCGGGATGCCGCGCGAGGCCACTGCCGCCCGCAGGGTTTCGGCGATCGAGCGGGCTTCGGCGCTGCCGCTGACCGCAAGGGCCGCAACGAACTCCTCGCCGCCGTAGCGACAGACGAGCCCTGCCGTCTTCGGCACGACGCTGCGCATCATCGAAGCCACCGCGACCAGCGCCTCGTCACCGGCACGGTGCCCGAACTGATCATTGAGCGACTTGAAGCGATCCAGGTCGACGAACATGACGTACACCCGCTGCGCACCCGCGGTCGCGGATCTGAACAGGCCCTCGAACTGATCCTCCCAGGCACGCCGGTTGAGCAGGCCGGTCAGCGGATCGGTCATCGACAGCTGCTGTGCGAACTGGAAACGGCGACGGTGCGCCAGCTCGCGGTCGGCGAGCCCGACCGCCAGCACCAGCCCTTCGAATGCACCGGCCACCAGCAGCGAGTCGTTGAGCCAGCGCCAGGCGGCGAATGCGCCCGACGCCTGCATCGAGCTGGCAAAGGTCACCGCCATCAGCGGCAGCCAGCCGATCAGAAAATAGGCGCCGTAACGCGACCCGCGTATCCACACGATCAATGCCGCGAGCGGCAACAGCAGCGCACCGACCGCCAGCAACGGATTGACGAGCGCACGCGCCAGCAGCATCGGCTGCTCGAACGGCAGCATGCCCGCCCCCAGCACCGCGCCGAACGCAACGACGTAACCCAGGATCAGCTGCCGCGTGCGCGGCGAGAAGTGCGCCATCCGGGTGAAATCGATCAGGAACAGACAGGCGCTGATCACGCTGACCACCGTTACCAGCTTGCCGACGATCCCGACCCACTCCGCCCATGCCTGCCACCGCAGCACGGTGAACAGGTATCCGCTGGAGATCGCTTCGAGCACGATGAAACAACCCAGATACAGCGCGTAGAACAGATATGCGCGGTCGCGCAGGATCGCCAGAAACACCAGGGCGGTCAGCGCCATCATCGTCATCGCCGCCAGGCAGGCGCTGGCGAGCGCCACCCACAGCGCATTGCGCTGCAGATATTCGCCCAGCGGCTCGACGCTCAGCGTCACCCCCGGCGCATGCGCAGGATACGGCGCCAGATACAGGTCCAGAGGGGCGGCGCCGGGCAGATCCGCCGGCAGTTCGAACACCGGCGCGCCGATCCCGCCGAGGCCCGCCGAGCGCGCCCGGGCGATGTCGCCTACCATGGGTTCGGCCCGGCCGGGAACATGCAGGTAGACCGCCCCGAACACGACCCGCTCGACCACCAGGACCAGCGGTCCCTCAGGCCAGGCTCCGGAGGCCGGCTGCAGGCGCAGCCAGGCTCCGTCCGGATTGCGCTGCACCGGTTCGACCCGATTCGGATCGAACGGCACGAAGCGGCCCGCCGCATCAGGGTCCTGCGGCGATGCCAGCGGTTCGGCGGGCTCCCAGCGCGACGCCTCCAGCGGAATCGGGGCCGCCCACGCCGCGGTCGCGAACAGTCCCCACAGCACCGCGAATACGGTGCAGCCGAGCCCCGCCCGCCCACGACCGGCGAGCCCGGAAAATCGCATCATGCGCAGTGGCCCGGACATGGCCTGATCGTAGCGGCAACGCCGTCCCGATTCGCGGCCTTGGTCCTGTTCGGTCGCCGGGCGTGGGCGAACGGCGCCACCGGTCCGCCAGCCGTCCACTGGCGAGCGCGTTCAACGCCGGCGGCGCGCACTCCGCCGCCAGTGACGGATCACCGCGAAGCCGCCGAACAGGCCGCCGAGGTGGGCGAAATGGGCGACTCCCGACATCGTGCCACTGAAGCCCGCGTAGAGTTCGAATGCCGCATAGAGGGTCACGAACAGGGGCGCCGGCAATGGGATCGGCGGAAACAGCAGCATCACGATCCGCCGCGGATACAGCATCGCGAACGCCGCGAGCAGCCCGAACAGTCCACCGGATGCGCCGACCGTCGGCACCGGGTCGCCGAAGCCGGTGGCGACGAGCTGCGTGATCGCAGCCGACAGCACACTGGCGATGTACAGCATCGCGAAGCGCTCCGAGCCGATGGCACGCTCGACCTCGCGTCCGAACATCCACACGCCGAACATGTTGACGAACAGGTGCAGCACGCCACCATGCAGGAACGCGCTGGTCACGACCTGCCAGAACTCGAAACCTGCCCCCAGCGGCCACAGCGCGAAGTGCTGGATCAGACCGTCGCGCGTCTGCAGCTGCAGCCCGAAAACCAGGATGTTGGCGACCAGCAGAACGTAAGTGACGGGCGTGGGTCTCATGCGCAAGGCGTGACCGGTGGCATCAGCCGCTCACCATAACCGCTCATCCCGCGGCTGTCGTCGGTACACGTCAGGCGTAGCGCCAACGCTGGCCGTCCTTGGAGTCCTCGACCAGCACGCCGCGCGCCTTGAGATCGTCGCGGATGCGGTCGGATTCGGCCCACTGCTTGTTGGCGCGGGCGTCGGCGCGCTGCGCCAGCAGCGCTTCGATCTCCCCGGCATCGGGACGATCGCCGTCGACCTGCGGCGCCCACGCGAACCAGTCCTCCGGCGCCTGCTGCAGCAGGCCGAGCAGCAGGCCCGCATCGAGCATCTGCGCCTTGAGCTGGGCCTTCTCGACCGGATCGGTGGCCTTGTTGGCGCGACGCGCCAGCTCGAACAGCTCGGCCAGCGCCATCGGCGTGTTGAGATCGTCCTCCAGCGCCGCGACGAAGGCCGCCGGCGCGGTCACGCCGTCCGCCGGCGCGACGTCGCCCAGATCGCGCAGGGCACCGTACAGACGGTCCAGCTTCTTGCGCGCCTCGGACACGACCTCGTCGGTCCAGTCGACCGGCTGGCGGTAGTGGCCGGTCAGCAGCACCAGCCGGATTGCCTCGCCCGGCACCGTCTTCAGCAACTCATGCACCAGCAGCACGTTGCCGATCGACTTCGACATCTTCTGGCTGTCGACGTTGAGGAAGCCGTTGTGCATCCAGTAACGCGCGAAGACCTTGCCGCCGTGCGAGCAGGTCGACTGCGCGATCTCGTTCTCGTGATGCGGGAACACCAGATCGATACCGCCGCCGTGGATGTCGATGGTCTCGCCGAGCAGCGCCTCTGCCATCGCCGAGCATTCGATGTGCCAGCCGGGACGGCCCCGCCCCCACGGCGAATCCCAGCCCGGCTGGTCGTCGGCCGACGGTTTCCACAGCACGAAGTCGCCGGCGTGCTTCTTGTACGGCGCCACCTCGATGCGCGCCCCGGCCATCAGCGCCTGCTCGTCGCGCTTGGACAGCCTGCCGTAACCGTCGAAACTCAGCGTCTCGAACATCACGTGCCCCTGCGCCTCGTAGGCGTGGCCGGACGCGATCAGGCGCTGGATCATGTCGATGATCGCCGGCAGATGCTCGGTCACGCGCGGCGTGTGGTCGGCCGGCAGCACGCCGAGTGCGGCCATGTCCTCGAAGTAGATCTTGGCGAACCGGTCGGTGATCACGCGGATGTCGACGCCTTCCTTGGCCGCCGCGGCGTTGATCTTGTCGTCGATGTCGGTGATGTTGCGGACATAGTCGACCTGCGGATAACGCCGCCGCAACACCCGCGCCAGCACGTCGAACACCACCGCCGGCCGCGCGTTGCCGATGTGCGCGTAGCTGTAGACCGTCGGCCCGCAGACGTACATGGTGACCCGCTGCGGGTCGAGGGGAACGAACTCTTCTTTCTGTCCGGAAAGGGTGTTGTGAAGCTGCATGGTGCTGGGCTACCGGCCGAAAAACGCGCTGAAGGATACCCCAGCAGGCGCCCCGATGCGGCCCCGGTGCGGCTCAGCCCCTGGGGGCCGGCGCCGGCACCGGCGCCGCCCAGCCACCCCCCAGCGCCTTGACCAGTTGTGCGGTGGCGTTGAGCTGGGCAAGTTGCGCCTGGACCAGCGTGTCCTCGGAACTGAGCCGGCTGCGCTGGCTGTCGAGCACGGTCAGCAGATCGACCGCACCGGCGTCGTACTGCACCCGGGCCAGACGATAGGTCTCGCGCGCGGCCTCCGCAGTCTGCGCCAGCAGCGCGGTGCGGCTGCGGCTGGTCTCCAGCAGCGACAGGCTGTCCTCGACTTCCTGCAGCCCGGTCAGGACCGTCTGCGCGTAGCTCGCGACCAGTTCCTCGCGCACCGCCTTGCTGTATGCCAGCTGCGCCTGCAGGCGCCCGCCGCTGAAGATCGTCTGCGCCAGCGACGCGGCCAGCGACGCCAGCGTTGCCGATCCGCCGCCGATCAGGCCGGTGGCCGCGGCCGATGCCGACACGTCGACTCCCGGCAGCAGCGCCGCCCGCGCGGCGCCGATGTCCGCCTCGGCCGCGATCAGACGGGCCTCGGCGATGCGCACGTCCGGGCGCCGCACCAGCAACTGCGCCGGCTGCCCGGGATCGACCGCCGGCAGCGCGAGCCCGGCCAGCGTCCCGGCCTGCAACGCCAGTGACGCCGGCGGCTGGCCCAGCAGCACCGCCAGCGCGTGCCGCGTCTCGCGCAGGCTCTGGACCAGGCTCGGCACCTGCGCCTCGATCCCCAGCAGCGTCGCCCGCTGCTGTGCGATTTCCAGCGCCGTCGCCGCGCCGTTGTCGTAACGCACCTGCACCAGCCGCATCAACTCGCGCGCCGCGTCGAGATTGTCGCGGGCGATGCGCAGACGGTCGCTCAGCGCCAGGTACTGGAAGTAGGCGGTCGCGACGTCGGCCTGCAGGACCAGCGCCACCGATTCGTGGCTGTAGCGCGCCGCCGCCAGGTCGGCATCGGCCGCGGTCGTCGCGGCACGATTGGCACCCCACAGGTCGAGCTCGTAGGCGACCGAGACAGCGGCCTGCCCGTCTTCCGAGGTCGTCGTCACGCCGTCGGCGCGACGGCGGTCATGCGACGCCGAGGCACTCAGGCCGGCGCTCGGCAGCAGCGCCGAACGCGCGCTGCGCAGCGACGCCCGTGCCTGCTCGATCCGGCTCAGCGAAGCCGCCAGATCGCGGTTCGCCGCCAGCGCCGTCTGGATCAACCGGTCGAGCTCGGCGCTGTCGTAGGCCCGCCACCATTGCGTCGCCGGAACCTCCGCCTGTGCGGTGGTCCCGGTCGCCCACTGCGCCGGCACGGTGACGTCCGGCCGCTGGTGCTGCGGGACCAGACTGCAGGCCGCAAACCATGGCAGCGCCAGCGCCGCCAGCATGCGCGCGGGCCGTCGGCGTAGCCACTTCGACGAAGACTGTGCTGCGGGTTTCATCCTGAACATCCTCACTCCGAAGCCAGCGCGACGACCGGATCCATGTGGGCGGCCTTGCGCGCCGGCAGGTAGCCGAACACCAGCCCGGTCAGCACGGCGGAACTGAACGCCAGTACCGCCGGCAGCGTGGTGAACGCGATGCTGGTACCGAAGGCCTCCAGCACCATGCCGATGACGATGCCGAGCACGACGCCGACGACACCGCCGATGCCGCAGACGACCAGCGCCTCGGTATTGAACTGCAGCAGGATGCTGTTGCGGCGCGCGCCGGTGGCCATGCGCAGGCCGATCTCGCGGGTCCGCTCGGAGACGTTGACCAGCATGATGTTCATCACCCCAATGCCGCCGACCAGCAGCGAGATCGCCGCAACCGCGCCGAGCATCACCGTCAGCGTGTTCTGGGTCGACTCGATCGTCTCCATCAGCGAGGCGGTGCTGCGCACCTGGAAG
This sequence comes from Nevskiales bacterium, assembly GCA_028698335.1. Taxonomy (GTDB): domain Bacteria; phylum Pseudomonadota; class Gammaproteobacteria; order Nevskiales; family Nevskiaceae; genus Solimonas. The sequence goes on from JAQVDP010000018.1 coordinate 6,381, forward strand.
TCCTCGGTCCCGTGGCGCTGCAGCAGCAATTGCTCGATCCGCGCCTGGGTCGCGTCGGCCACATCGGCGGACGCGACCTTGACGTTGAGCGAACTCAGGTAGCGCTTGCCGAACAGGCGCATGAAACCCGTCGACAGCGGCACCAGGGCGACGTCATCCATGTCCGACCCGAAGGCATTGGCGCCCTTGGGCGCGAGCACGCCGATGACCTCGAACGGAACATTGCCGATCAGGACATAGCGGCCGACCGGCGCCTCGCCGTTCGGGAACAGGTTGCTCGCGACCGTCTTGCCGAGCACGACGACCGCCGCATAGCTGTCGATGTCGTCCTGGGTCAGGAAGCTGCCGTCGGCGATCTGCCAGTCCTGGGTGTAGCGGTAACCGGGCCACGCTCCGTAGACCGTCGTCCGGTAGTCGACGCTGCCGTAGCGCAGGGTCGCGCTGCCACGGCGCTCGGGCGATACATAGGCGACGTTGTCCAGCTCGGCAACGGCGGTGGCGTCCTCCGGAACCAGGGTCGCCAGATCGCCGCTGGGACGCTGCCCCGGCGCGCCGGGGCGGACCAGCAGCAGATTGCTGCCCATCGACTCGATCCGCTGCAGGATCTCCTGCTTGCTGCCGTTGCCGATCGCCAGCATCGTCACCACGGCGGCCACACCGATCACCACGCCGAGCAGGGTCAGCGCGCTGCGGAACAGATTCGCGCGCAGCGAGCGCAGCGCCATCTTCACCGCCTCCGCCAGATCCGGCAGCCAGTCCGGATGCCGGCCGTTCGCCGCCGGCAGCGCGGTCCGGACCGGCGGCAGCGCCGGACCGCTGTCGCTGACGACGCGGCCGTCCTTGAGCTGGATCGTGCGCTGCGCATGTGCGGCGACTTCGGCGTCGTGCGTGATCAGCACGATCGTGTGTCCCTCGGCGTGCAGGTCGCGCAGCAGCGCCAGCACCTCGGCACCGCTGCGGCTGTCGAGCGCGCCGGTCGGCTCGTCGGCGAGGATGACTTCGGCGCCGTTGACCAGCGCGCGGGCAATCGAGACGCGCTGCTGTTGCCCGCCCGACAACTGGTTGGGCTTGTGCTGCAGGCGCTCCCCCAGTCCGAGCCGGCCCAGCAACTGGCTCGCGCGCTCGGTACGCTGGCGTTTGCTGCGTCCGGCGTAGATCGCCGGCAGTTCGACGTTCTCGGACGCCGACACCGACGCCAGCAGGTTGTAGCGCTGGAAGATGAAGCCGAAGGTGTCGCGCCGCAGCGCGGCCAGATCGTCCGACGGCATTTCCGCGACGTTGCGACCGCGCACGCGGTACTCGCCGAGGGTCGGCCGGTCCAGACAGCCGACGATGTTCATCAGCGTCGATTTGCCCGACCCCGACTGCCCCATGATCGCGACGAACTCGCCGGCGCGGATGTCGAGACTGACGTCGTCGAGCGCGCGCAGTTCGCCGGCCCCGCTGCGGTAGATCTTGCTGACGCCGGTCAGCCGGATCAGCGGCGGTTCGTCCCGTCCGGAACCGGTCACGGCCGCGCTCACAGCCGCGGCATCATCGGCGGCCGGCCGCCGTTGCGCTGCGCGCCGGTTGCGGCGGCTGCGGCACCATTGACGAGAACATGCTCGCCGACCTCGAGGCCGGACACGACCTCGGCGGTCGTGCGATTGCTGACCCCGATGGTGACGCTGCGCGGCTCGGTCTTCTTGCCGGCCAGCACGGTGGCGCGATAGGTCCCGCCCTCGCCCGGACTCAGCGCGTTGATCGGCACCAGCGGCACGTCACGGGCCTCGCCGAGCACGAAGAACACCTGGACGGTCATCGACGGCAGCAGCAGCTGTTCGGCATTGTCGACGTCGATCAGCACGTTGTAGAGCACGACGTCGTTCTCGATCTCCGGCGTCGGCTGGACCTGACGGACCTTGCCGCGCCAGCGCCGTCCCGACATCCCCAGCGTGGTGAAGTACGCCGGCATGCCGACCTTGATCCTGTTGACGTCGGCCTCCGCGACCTCGGCCCAGACCGTCATCACGTCGAGGTTGGCCACCTGCACGATCACCGGCGCCGACTGCGAGGCGTTCACCGTCTGGCCCTCGAGACTGGTCTGCGACACGACCGTCCCGGCCATCGGCGCGTAGATCTTGGTGTAGCCGAGATTCGCCAGATCGCCCTCGAGGGTCGCCTCGGCCGCATCGATCTGCGCCTCGAGCGCCGCCACCGCGGCGCGGGCCACCTTCAGATCGGCCCGGGACTGCTCGACCGTCTCCTGACTGACCGCGCGCTCGGCGGCCATGCGCTGATTGCGCGCCGCCTGCTGCGCCGCGCGCTCGGCCTCGGCCTGCCGCTGCAGCAGCTGCGCGTGCAGGCTGTTGAGCGTCGCCCGATCGTTGCGAACGGTCGATTCGAACCGCGTCGGGTCGATCTCCGCGATCAGATCACCCTTGGCCACGCGCTGTCCGATCTCGACGTGCACCTTCTGCAATTGCCCGGATACCTGGGTGCCGACGTCGACGTACTCCTTCGGCTGCAGCGACCCGACCGCGGTGACGGTCTTCTCGATGTCCCCGCGTTCGACCATCACCGTGGCCGGCGCGGCATCCGCGTCGCGACCCGCGCCCCACCACCACAGGGCCAGCGCCGCCAGCAGCGCCGTCGCTGCCAGGGCCAGCATTACGCGCAGCCAGCGGGCGCGCGGCGGGCGCGGGGGATGGGCCGGCGAGCGGCTGTCGTCTGCGGATGGCGTCATCGGGACCTGTTCCGATTCGTGGCGATGCGGCCCGGAAGCGCATCCGGACCTCGTTCCCATAGTGTGCCCCGATAACGGGTCGCGAATTCTGTGGATTTTGTGCATTCGTGGCGTCAGCGCCCTGCCACACCGGCGCGCTCGGTCCATCCCGCCGCCGCGCCCGCGGGTATCCTAGGGCGATACCGCAAGGCCACCGAAGATCGAGTTGACGCGCATGGCTGATTCGTCCGCACCACCCCGACACCACACGGCCACCGGCTTTCGCAACAACCATTCGACCGACCGCCACGGCGGCGTCGACGCCCTGCGCTGGCTGCCGTCGTTTCTGTTCAAACGCTACCGGCGCGTGCAGTTTCCGGTGCTGCGCCCGGCCGTCGAGACCCTGCGCGACAATCGCGCGCAGGACAGCCTGACCTGGGTCGGGCATTCGACTTTCGTGCTGCAGCTCGGCGGCCTCAACCTGATCACCGACCCGCACTTCAGCAACCGCGCCTCACCGGTACAGTTCGCCGGTCCATTGCGCTACACGCCGCCGGCGATGGCGATCGACGCACTGCCTCCGCTGGACATCGCGCTGATCTCCCACGATCACTACGATCATCTCGACGAGGCCTCGGTGGTCCAGCTCGCGCGCCGGCATCCGGGCCTGACCTTCGTCGTGCCGCTGGGCCTCAAGGCCTGGCTCGCGCGGCGGCGCATCGAGCGCGTCATCGAACTGGACTGGTGGCAGCACGCGGACCTTGGCGGCCTGCGGGTGCACGCGGTTCCGGCCCAGCACTTCTCGGGCCGCAGCGCTCACGACCGCAACCGCACGCTGTGGTGCGGATTCGTCGTCGAACACGTGGGCCAGCGGGTCTATTTCGCCGGCGACACCGGCTACTCGCCGGACTTCGCGGACATCGGCGCGCGCTTCGCGCCGATCGACCTGGCGCTGATCCCGATCGGCGCCTACGAGCCGCGCTGGTTCATGCAGTCGATGCACGTCAATCCCGAGGAGGCGGTCCGGATCCACCAGGACGTCGGCAGCCGCCGCTCGGTGGCGATGCACTGGGGCACCTTCCGGCTGACCGAGGAACCGCTGGACGAACCGCCGCATCGGCTGCGCCGTGCGCTGGCAACCGAAGGGATCGATCCGGACCGTTTCTGGATCATGCAGCACGGCCAGACACGACATCTGCAGTCCGCCCCGGACCGCGCTCAGGACGACGGAGCCGATGCCGCGCGCCCTGCCTCCAGCAGGCGATCGAGTTCGGCCTGACGCGCCGCTGGTGCCCGACCGGCGAGGCGCTGCGCGGCGGCATAGAAGCGCCCCCAGTCGCGACCGGACTCGGCGTACAGCGCCGCGAACGCCGGCAGGTATTCGTCGTAAAGTCCGAACGGCAGCAGCTTGGCGTTGTTGAGTTCGCCGTCTTCGAACCAGCCGTCGTAGCGGCGGTCACCCTGCCACTGGGTGTCGCGCATCCGCGCGTACCGCGCCTCCAGATCCGCGAACACGGCCGCTTTGCCGGAGCGCATCGCCGCGGGTGACAACGGGCGCTGGTACAGCGCCGCCAGCCGCTCGCGCGTGGCGACGATCAGTTTCACGAACTGCTGCTGGCGCGACCGGGCGTCGGCGTCCAGGGTCGCGACCGCGGGAAAGGCCGCAAGGTACTGGCGCAGGCCCTCGTCCTCGACGAACTCGGCAAACGACTCGTTGAAGCGCGTGTCGTTCTTCACATACAGCTTCTGGTGCGCCAGTTCGTGGAACAGCGTGCCGATCAGCGCGGCGTCGCTCCACTGCATCATGGTGTTGGTCAGCGGATCGTCGAACCAGCCGAGCGTCGAGTACGCCGGAACGCCGCCAACGTAGACGTCGTCTCCGCGCGCGGCCAGCTCATCGGCGCGCACCTGGGCGCGGTCGCGCTGATAGTAGCCCTGGTACGCCAGGCAGCCGACGATCAGGAAACAGCTCTCGACCGGCTCCAGCGAGAACTCCGGAGTCGCGAAGACGTTCCACACCACGTAGCGCCGGCCGAGATCGGCATAGCTGCGATAACTGCCGTTGTCCGGCAGCAGCAGATGCGACACCGCCCACTGCCGTGCGTCGCGCACCTTGCCCAGTCGCTGCTTGAGCGCCGGATCGACGCCGGGCTCGTGCAGCAGGCTGTCGATCGGCCGGCGCGCACCGAGCAGCTCCATCTGCCCGCCGGCGAGATGCGCGTAGTAGCCGATCCGGCTGCAGCCACCGAGCAACACACCCAGCCCCACCACGGCGAGACCCCGCAGGGTCAGCTTTACCAGTTCCATTCGTTGTTACAGTCTCGTAATGTAGATCGCTCGGTAGAAGTGATCAGGCACAACCATAGTGCCGTTATTGGAGGAGAGGTTTCATGATGATGCGCCGATTTGCGTGCGTTGCCGCGCTGTCTCTGATGCTGGGCGCCTGCGGGGGTTCCGGCGGTGGCTCCAACGGCGGCGACAGCCCCGTCCCGTCCGGCGAGACCGATCCGCTGGTCCCCGTCACCGAAAGCCGTGCCGGCACGATCTACCGCGAGGAGATCGCCGTCGAGGCCACCGGCGACACCCTGGTGATCCAGGTCTTCGAACCCAGCCAGCTCGAGGCCGGCAAGACCTACCCGCTGGTGCTGCACAGTCACGGTTACGGCGGCACCCGCCTGACCGAAGCCAATGATTTCGTCCAGCACCTGATCGATTCGGGCTATTACGTGATCTCGATCGACGAGCGCGGCTTCGGTGAATCATCCGGCACCGTCCGGGTGATGGACCCGGACTACGAGGGCCAGGACCTGATCGCGGTCCTCGACTGGGCCGAGAATCTCGAGGGCCTGCGCCGCCGTGCCAACGGCGAGATGTATGTCGGCTCCTACGGCGGCTCCTATGGCGGCATGTACCAGATGCTGCTGTACATGGCCGACCCCAAGCACCGGCTGCGCGTACTGGCACCGGACATCACCCCGCACGATCTGACCTACTCGCTCAACTCGCACGACGTGATCAAGTCCGGCTACGCGCTGGCACTGTCCGCCGGCGGCGAGAGCCTGACCGCCCTGCCCGATGCCGTCGCCGGGCTCGATCCGACGCCGCTGCTCGGCTATCTGGACCGCCCCGGCCCGCGCCAGGATGCCCTGGTCTACGAAACGCTGGTGCAGGGCGCACTGACCAACACCTTCCCGCAGGCCGGCTTCAACGCCTTCAAGTACCACAGCGTCGCGTACTTCTGCGATGGCGAGGCCGCCGGCGAGCAGGCCTTCAACATCGCCGAACCGGACTCGATCCTGTTCGCGCCGGTGCTGCCGCCGCCCGCCGACGTCCTGATCACCCAGGGCTTCCGCGACACGCTGTTCAATTTCAACGACGGCGTCGGCAACTACGACTGCCTCAAGGCGCTCGGCGGCGACGTGCGCCTGCTGACCCACCAGAGCGGCCATATCCTGCCGGTGAGCCTGACCTCCCTGCCCGGCGCCGAGGACGCGCTCGACGCCTTCTATCAGGCGGTCAACGTACCGAACTTCCAGGACGCCGGCGGTTCGCGCAGCTGCGGCTCCATCGATCTCGACGCGGTGACCTTCGCCTGGTTCGAGGAGAAGCTGCAGCACAAGAGCGGGGCCATCAATGCCGCGCTCAGCACCGGCGGCAACGTCTGCATGAGCCTCGGCGAAGGCGACGCGGTCAGCGTCCGCACCGTCAAGCGCGGCGGCACCGCGTTCCCGATCGACGCCAGCACGCCGCAGTTGTCGGGCGCCCTCGGGATCCTCGGCTCGATCCTCGGCAACGAGGCGCGCGAGGCGCTGCTCGCCACGCAGCCGCTGATGACGGTGCCGGCAGGCGGCGCCGTGCTCGCCGGCATCCCGACCCTGCTGGTCGAGATGGCGGGGCTCAGCGGGCTGGAGCTGCCGGACTGCACCGCGCTCGGCCCGCTCGGCACGCTGCCCCTGGGCTGCGATCCGATCCTCTACTTCGGCATCGGCCACCGCGCCGCCGGCACCGAGCGCTGGGATCTGATCGACGACCAGATCACGCCGGTGCGCGGTTTCGGCCTGCATCTGCTGGAGATGAACGGCATCGCCGAACGCCTCGCCGAAGGCGACGAGCTGGCGCTGCTGATCTACGGCTTCCACGTCCAGTATCCGGTGACATGGTCGCGCGATCTGCTGGTGCCGGCCCTCAACGTCGGCGGCAGCGTGTCGCTGCCGCTGCTGACGCCGGGGGAGATCGTCCGGGACGGCGTCTGACCCCCGCCCCCAAGCGGCACCAAATAAAAAAGGCCGCCGGTTCGTCCGGCGGCCTTTCTTGTCGGGGGCGTTGCGCCGACGATCAGGCGGCGGCGCGATCCATCCAGAACTCCAGGCCCTGAACGTTGAGTTCCATGTCGAAGGCCAACAGGCGCCGGGCCTCTTCCGCACCGACCGGCGACGCCAGCGTGCCGATCTGCTCGATCGCGTCCCGGGTCAGCGCCTCGACCAGGGCCGCATGACGGTCCGGCGCCTCGCGCAGGCGCGCGGCGATGGCCTGGTACCGCACCAGTCCGGCCCGCAGGTCCGCGGCCAGCTTGGCGACGTCGTCGACCCGGCCGAAATGGGTCAGGTACATCGCCTGCGGCTCGAAGCCCAGCAGGCGGTCGAGCGTCTTTTCCCAGGCATCCGGCTCGAACTGCACCGGCGTCGTGGTCGGGAACAGGAACGGACCACCCGGCCCGTCGAACTCGCGATAGGACAGCCCGAAGCTGTCGCCGGTGAAGAACCCGCGACTGACCGGATCCCAGACGCAGAAATGATGGCGCGCATGTCCCGGCGAATCGACGAAGGTCAGCGCACTGGCGCCGAATGCCAGCTCGGCGCCGTCGTCGGCGACGATCACGCGTGCCTCCGGCACCGGCAGGATCTCGCCGTACATGCGTGCCACTTCGGCGGCGCCGTAGACCGCCTCGGCCCCGGCGATCAGCTTGGAGGGATCGATCAGGTGACGCGCGCCGCGCGGGTGCGCGACCAGACGCGCCTCCGGCAGCGCCTGCATCAGCGCACCGGCGCCGCCGGCGTGATCCAGATGCACATGGGTCGGGATCACGTAGCGCACCGCGGAGCGGTCGACGCCCCGCGCCTCGAGCAGCGCGAGCAGGCGCGGCACGCCCAGCGCCGTCCCGCATTCGACGAAGGCGTATTCGCCGGCACGTTCGATCAGATAGCAGCAGGCCAGCCCCGGCCGCTCCTGCAGGGTGTCGACGCAGGTGATGCCATGGTCGTATTCCAGAACCGGCGGCAGCGCGCGCTCGTTCGGGGTCGTCATCGTCGTGTTCATCCTCTGTCGCATGTCTGTATATCGGAACCGGAGCGGTGCAGATCGATTCCGGGAATCCGGTCGCCGGCCTAGTCCTGGGTCCAGCGGAACAAGCCCGCGCCCAGCACCAGAAACACCCCCGTCATGGCCGCCAGCACCGCCAGCGATCCCGACACGGCCGCAAGGCCGGCGCCGTCGAGCATGATCGCACGTGCGGCTTCGAGCATGTGGGTCAGCGGAAACACCCGCGCACCCGTCTGCACCAGCTGCGGCGCACCGTCGAGCGGGAAGAACACGCCGGACAGCATCATCATCGGCCATGACAACAGATTGAGAATGCCGCCGGACAACTCCTCGCTGCTGATCCGCGCCGCAATCATCAGGCTCAGCGCGATCATCGAGATCGCGCCCAGCGCGGCGACCACGAACAGGTCGACGTAATGCCCTTCCATGCGGAAGTGCAGGAACAGGTTGCAGCCGGTGTAGACGCCCGTGGTCACGACCAGGATCAGGATCAGTCGCGACAGCATCTGCGCGGTGATGAACTCGACCGCGCGCAGCGGCGTGGCGTTGAGCCGCTTCAGGTAGCCCGACTTGCGGTAGCGCACGATCACATACCCGATGCCGAACATGCAGGAGAACATCATGTTGACGCCGAGGATGCCCGGCACCAGCCAGTCGACGTAGCGGATCGCGCGGCCACTGACCGCCTGGGCCACGGCCTGCGGATCGGACGCACGCAACAGACGCTCGAGCAGGCGCCCCCGCTGCGATTCCGGATTGACCCAGTAGCGCGCCGGAGACACGCGCAGGTCGAGCAGCAGGTCGTTGCGGTGACGCTCGACCTTGGCGACGGCGGCCGCCTCGTCATCCTCATGGTGGAAACGCGTCCCTTCGGTGGCGAAGAACGGGTGCGTCGCCGCGGTGAATTCGGCCTCGCCGATGACGCCGACGTTGAAGATCGGCCGCTCCGGCCCCGAAAAAACCGTCGCCATGCCGACCACCATCAGCACCGGAAACAGCAGGTTCCAGCCCAGTGCCGATCGGTCGCGCAGGAACTCGACGGAGCGCGCCCAGGTCACCGCCCACAGCCGTCTCATGCGCGCAGCGCCTCGCCGGTCAGCTCGAGGAACAGATCCTCCAGCGTGCGCGAGCGGATCCGCAGTTGCGCCAGCGGAACCCCTGCGGCCTGCAGCGCGCGGATCGTGGCGTCGACGTCGCCGCTCATGATCTCGACACGATCGCCGCTGCACAGCACCGGCAGATCGAGCGGCCGGTCTGCGACCGCAACGGCCGGCAATTCCAGCACGCTGTCACCGAAGTGGTCGGCGAGCAGCTGCTGCGGCGATCCGCGCGCGATCACGCGCCCGTGGTCCATGATGGCGATGTCATCGCAGAGCAGATACGCCTCCTCCATGTAGTGGGTGGTCAATACGACGGTCTTGCCGCGCGCCTTGATCGCACGCACCAGTTCCCAGAAGTTGCGCCGTGCCTGCGGGTCGAGTCCGGTCGTCGGCTCGTCGAGAAAGATCAGATCGGGATCGTTGACCAGCGCGATCGCGAGCAGCAGGCGCTGGCGCTGGCCTCCGGAGAGCTGACGGCTGTCGCGGTCGAGAAACTCGCCGAGATGGCACATCCTCACCAGATCGTCGATCGGCAGCGTCTGCCGATACAGCGCACTGAACAGCCGGAGATTCTCGCGCACGGTCAGGAAGTCCTGCAGCGCCGTGCTCTGGAACTGGATGCCGATGCGCTCGCGATAGCGGTGGCCGATCGCCTCGCCGTGGAACAGGACCTGCCCACCGCTGGGGCGCACGATCCCCTCCAGCATCTCCACCGTGGTGCTCTTGCCCGCGCCGTTCGGACCGAGCAGGCCGAAGCAGGTTCCGGCCGCCACATCGAAACTGACGCCGTCGACGGCGCGCACCGACGGATAGTGCTTGCGCAGCTCACGGGCGGACAGGATCGGGTTCATCGGCGCATTGTCCCGGATCGCCGGGTCACCGGGCAAAAAGCACGTGCGCGCCCCCGCGGCACCGTCAGTATGTCAGCGCCTGCAGCGCGTCATCGATCTGACCGTACAGGCCGAGCAGCGTGTCACCGAGCTGCTGCAGGACCGGCACCAGGAACAGGGCGATGACCGATACGATCAACGCGTACTCGATCGCGACCAGCCCCACCACGAATGGCGCCAGCCGCCCCGCATGCCCTGTCCGTCCATGCCGTGTCGGCATCGCACTCGCTCCGGTCACCTCTCCTGCCTCGCACGGCACCAGCCTGCGTGCCCGGCTCCGCGCGCGCTGACTTGTGTCAGTCGCCCGGAAGCGCCCCAGGCCGCACAAGGGAACTCAGTGGGCGGGCTCGTCCGTCACCGCGGCACGGCGCAGCAGCCCGACCAGCTCCTCACGACGATAGATGCCCAGCTTGCGATAGATTCTCGATGCGTGATTGGCGACGGTACTGATGGCGATGTCGCATTCCCGGGCCACGCTCTTGAAGGTCTTGCCATTGGCGAGGGCCCGTGCGATCTGCTGTTCCCGGGGCGACAGCACGTCGAGCGGATGCGGCCGGCGCGCATGCACCATGAACAGCCGACCCTCCCGCGCGACGCGGAAGTGCAGCTCGCCAAGGTCGAAGTCGGCGAAGCCGGTCTCGATCGCGGTCACCGGCAGACCGAACGGCAGACGGTGCAGCTCCTCCTCGCCGAAGGCCTCGCGCATCAGCTCACGGAACCGGAGGCTGCTGACATAGACCCCGCCGCTGGCGTCGACCAGGGCCGCCGACCCGCGCGACGGACGCCCGAGCGACTGCAACCATTCATCGCGCTGCACGAAGCGGCTCAGTGACAGCGTGCCGGCCTGCGCCAGATGGCCGACACCGCGGCGCAGCTGCACACGGTCCGGCGAGCGCGCGGCCGGCAGCACCAGCACGACGATGCTGTGCATCGGCGTGCCGCGATGCACGATCCGCAACGCCAGAACCCGGTTGGGCTTGCCGCGCTCGCCCTGCGGCCATCCGTCCGGCACCGGATCCAGGATGCATTCGCGCGCGCCGGGTTCGAACGGCAGGGTGGCGACCTCGGCCTGCGCGATCGCGGCCGAGGACGGCCAGACCGCATATTCGCCTTCGAGATCCGAGACGCCCCGGGTCAGCCATGCCGCCGCCACGGCACCCGTCCACTGGCACAACTGCTCGAGCGCATGCTGCCGGAAATGATGCCAGTCGGCGTCGAATGCCGCCGCGTAGACGGCATGGACGAAACGATCCAGATCGTCGAGGGTGTCGCCACTCATGCGCGACGCTTCCGGGCCCTCGCGGATTTCGCCGCCGCGGGGGGCGGCTCCTGCTGCTCTCGACGCGCACGCCGTTTGAGACTCGCCAGCGCACGCCGCATCCCGTCGATCAGACGCCCCGGATCCGGCACCGTCGGACGATGCGCGGTGATGCCGACGTCGAGGCTGTCCCGGTAGCTGAACACCGTGATGTTGCAGGCCAGGCCGTGATACGGGATCGACACCGGGAAACTCGCCTCGACTTCGGCGCCGTTGAGATACAACGGCCGCGACGGTCCCGGGACGTTGGAGATGACGACATTGAACGGCGGACTCATGTGGTCCTGCACGCCGTAGTTTTCGTACAGGCGTGCCGCCTGCGTCATCACCGCCGGCGGCGGCGCATGCGCCCAGTCCAGCATCAGGCTCGCCGGAATCGCCTTCATTCCGGACTTGACGTCGCCCATGCGCCGATGCAGCGCGCCCAGCCGCTCGACCGGATCGGCAATGTCCGTGAACAGCGACGTCCGCGCCATCGTCACCCGGTTGCCGCCACTGCCCCGTTCCGCGTCGCTGCGAACGGACATCGGCACACCCGCGATCAGCGCCGAATCCGGCAACTCGCCGAGTTCCGCCAGATATTCGCGCAGCGCCTGCGCGCAGAGGCAGAGGATGACATCGTTGACCGACACGCCATAAGTGTTCTTGACCGTCTTGACGTCGGCCAGCGACAGACTGCGGAAGGCGTACGAGCGCCGGGAGGTGATCGTGCAGTTGAAGCGGGTCCGCGGTGCCGCATTGCCGTCGTGCGCCTGCTCGGGCCGTGCCGCCTGCCGCGCGCGCCGCTGCGCCAGGGCGGTCCGCCCGACGGCCATCGCGATCGGCGTCGTCTCGCGCAGCAGCCGCAGCATTTCGCCGGGTCGCGCCAGCAGGTGCCGCGCGGTCACCCATGCAACCCGCCACGGCGGCGGAAACTCATCCGGAATCCAGGGCGTCTCAGGCGGTTCGATCCTCCGCGGCGTCGCTTCGACATCGAGCAGATGGGTCAGCAGCTCGGCGCCGGACACCCCATCGACACAGGCGTGATGGAGCTTGGTCAACAACGCGACGCGGCCGCCCTTGAGGCCCTCGATGTAGTAGAGCTTCCACAACGGCCGCTCGCGGTCCAGACGCGTCGCCATGATGTCGCTGACCAGATCCGCCAGCTCGCGGTCCCCGCCCGGCGCCGGCAGCACGCGATGGCGGACGTGACGTTCGATGTCGAAATCCGGATCCTCGATCCAGTACGGCTGGTCCAGGTTCAGCGGCGTCGTCAGCAACCGGCGGCGGAACATCGGCAACAGGTGCAGGCGTGCCTCGACGATGCCGCGAATCCCGCGGAAGCTCAGATCGGCGCGGTCCGATTTCGGGTTCAGGATCGTCAGACTGCCGACGTGCATCGGCACCGCGTTGGTTTCCAGATTCAGGAACAGCGTATCCAGGCCGCCGAGCTGATACATGCGCTAGCCTCGCCCCGCGCGGCGGCGACGTATCGCGCCGGCGCGCCGGCCCGGACAAGCTCCCATCGATCCTGCATGCATCAGCGCTTCTCCCCAGCCCTGTTGGTCTAATTATCTACAGGTGTAGATATAGCACCGCGACCGCCGCCCGGCAAAAAATCGCAGGACTTGTGAAGCTCACCCGTGGCGTGGGCTGGGGGTTTTTCCTCTTCCCCCCGACGCCGGCGCGCCTAACATCCGCTACCGCGCTTCCCAGCCTTGCGACACATCCGCCGCCACCCCGCAAGGGGGATGGCACAGATCGTGGATCAGGCTGCTGCGCACAGCCGGCCCGACAGAGGCCGGTCCGTTTACACAGACTCGGGAAGAGAAATGAACCTAGTTGCGAACTGCGGGCTGCACGTCCGCGGGGCAGTCTTTGCCGTTGCCGCAGTGCTGGCCGCCTGCGGTGGCAGCGCCCCAACCGAAGTCGGGTCCCCGCCGGCCGACAGCAGCGGCACCACGCCGCCACCGCCGTCGCCGCCCACGCCCACCGCCAGCTGCAGCGATCCCGCCGCCGCCACCGCCGAGCGCATCGGTTTGCTCGGCGACGGCGAGCTGATGAGCGTCGTCATCACCTTCGACGGCGACGGTCCGCTCAGCGCGGATCGCATCGACCTGTTGCGCCAGCTCGGGCTCAAGGGGCTGTTCATGCAGCGCCTGCCGATCGCCGGCGCGCTGGCCACCAGGGCCCAGATCGAGGCGCTGCAGCAGCTGCCGGGCATCCGGTCGGTCCGCTGGAACGCGCCGCTGAGCTATGACAACGACGCCGCACGCTATCTGACGTCGGTCGATCAGGCGCAGGCCGCGCCGGAGCTGCACAACGCCGACGGCGAGCCCATCACCGGCAAGGGCATCACGATCCTGGTCAACGACTCGGGGATCGACGGCACCCATCCGGACCTGATGTACGGCAGCAAGGTCGCCCGCAACGCACTGGGCCACGCCAATCTGCAGTCGGTGGACGACATGCTGCCGTTCACGCCGATCGAAGGCGTACCGAACACCGACGTGCTGGGCTCGCACGGCACCCACGTCGCTGGCATCGCCGCGGGCGACGGCAGCGCGTCCAACGGGCAGTTCGCCGGCGCCGCCAAGGGCGCCACGTTGGCCGGTTACGGCTCCGGCGCGGCGCTGCTGGTGCTCGATACCATCGGCGGCTTCGACTACGCGCTGAAGCTGCTCGACGAGGCGCCGGAGCTGAACCTGCGCGTCGTGACCAACTCGTTCGGCAACACCGACGACATCGGCACCTGCTTCGACCCCGACGACCCGACCAACGTCGCCACCAAGGCGCTGGCCGACCGCGGCGTCATCGTGGTGTTCTCGGCCGGCAACTCCGGTTCGGGCCAGGGCACGATCACCGGCAACTTCAAGAAGGCGCCGTGGGTCATTACCGCCGGCAACGGCGAGAAGAACGGTCTGCTGGCGCCGTCGTCCTCGCGCGGCGCGCTCGCGACGCCGGTCTATCAGGTCGAGGTCGACGGCGAGACCTACACCGTCGAGGACCGCCCGACCGTGGTCACGCCCGGCACCGACATCATCTCGGCGCGCGCGATCGCGGTCGACCCGTTCACCCCGCTGGACACCCAGGCCGACATCGACGCCGGCGACATCCCGCTCGATCAGCTGCCGTACTACACGCACAAGACCGGCACAAGCATGGCCGCGCCGCATCTGGCGGGCCTGACGGCGCTCTTGCTGGAAGCCAATCCCGAGCTGACCTGGCGCGAGGTCAAGCAGATCTTCAGGACCACCGCGACCAACATGCCCGGCTACGCCGCGTGGGAAGTCGGCGCCGGCTTCGCCAATGTCGAAGCCGCGCTGGCGATGGCAATGAACCTGCGCGACGACTACGGCAGCACCAATGCGAGCCAGCGCGGGTTCCACGCCGAAATCGGCCTCGGCGCTTCGACCGAGGCGCAGTACGGCATCGACTTCCTGCCGGTCGGCCCGGTGAGCGAGGAAAGCTTCGAAGTCGACGAGGAGATCTCTCTGGTCGTCGCCCAGTGGAACCAGCCGCTCGGCAACCTGTGCACCTGCGCCGTCGTGCTGACCGACCCGCTCGGCAACCGCTACGGTTCGTCGATCGCGCTGCCGCTGCTGGGTTCCAACGTCGCCGCCGTCGGCACCGGCGTCCCCGGCACCTGGACCGTGACCGTGCGCGGCATCGGCTCGATCTCCGGCGTCGCGGTCGACCCGCTCGGCGTGACCAACGGCGTCGCCGGCCCCGGCACCGCCGACGTCAAGGTCCTGCAGTTCGCCGCCGGCGAACCGCGCGGGCTCGACGACATCGTGGGACATCCGCAGGCGGAGTTCATTGAATTCGCGGTCCAGGAACGCCTGATGGACGGGCTGCCGGGCGGCTTCCGTGCCGACACCGCGCTGACCCGTGCGCAGTTCGCCGAGTACCTGATGGCCTGGGGCGTGCGCCAGACCCGGGCCCATGACGGCAGCGTCCGCTTCGGCGACATCCCCGCAGACGCGCCGCAGGCGCAGGCCGCCGCCGAGGCAGTGACCCGCAGCGGCCAGCTGATCATGAGCCTGTCACCGGAGTCGCTGCCGCTGCTGCCGGTCACCGGGCCGAGCTTCGTCCCGGGCGCCGCGGTGACCCGCGAGCAGGTCGCCTACGCGCTGGTACAGGCCATCGGCCGTCAGGCGCAGGCCGAGAGCCATGCCGGAACCGAACTGACCGCAACCGACGCGGACGGCAACCCGGTCCCGGTCGCCGATGCCGGCGATACCGACCCGGCGCTGCTCGGTCACCTGCAGGAGGCGCTGAACCTGGGGATTCTCCGTGCGCAGGTCGCCAACGGCGTCGCCCGCATCGAACCCCGCGTGCCGGTCAGCCGCGGCGACTACGCCGAATACGTCACCCGCACCTACGCGGTCGTGCCGTTCCCGGGCTGATCGCCCCTGCTGCAGGGCTCCGGTCTTCCCGCACGGAAGTCCGGGGCTTTTTTGTGGACGCCGGCCGGCGCGCTCCGGGCAGGCAAGCCCCGGACGCCCCGGCTTTCAGCCTTCGGCCGAGGACGGACCGTCGTGACTCACCGACCGCAGCCCCAGATGCTCGGCGCCGGGCGCCGGGCGGTCGAGCTGATCGTCGTCGTAGGCCACCGGATCCTCGATCGGCTCCAGGTGCGACAGCAGGCTGACCGGCGAGAACGCCTCGGCAATCCGCTCCTCGATCTGCTCGACGAAATCGTGCCCGCGCTGCACCGACCAGGCTCCGGGTACCAGCACGTGGAAGGACGCAAAACGCATCGAGCCGGAGACCCGCGTGCGCAGGGCATGGAAATCGACCCCCTGCCTGCGGAAGCCGTCGAGAATCTCTTCGAGCTGGTGGCGCTCGGCCTCCGGCCAGGCCTGGTCCATCAGTCCCCCGGCGGAGTCGCGCAGCAGGCGCCACCCCGTCCACAGGATGTTGACCGCGACCGCAATCGCGATCAGCGGATCCAGGATCAACCATCCGCTGGCCGCGACCAGGGCAACACCGACGATGACGCCCGCAGACGTCCAGACGTCGGTCATCAGGTGATGCGCATCGGCTTCCAGCGCGAGCGAACGGTGGCGCCGGCTGGCGCGCATCATCGACCGGGCCACCGCCCAGTTGATCCCCGCCGCAAGGGCACAGACGGACAGGCCGATCCCGGTCTGCTCCAGCGGCTGGGGATCGAGCAGGCGCGGCCACGCCGCCCAGATGATCGAGATCGCCGCCAGCGTGATCATCGCCCCCTCGAAAGCGCCGGCGAAATACTCGGCCTTGCCGTGCCCGTAGGCGTGATCATCGTCCGGCGGCTGCGCGGCGACCTTGAGCATCCACAGCGCGACACTCGCCGCACTCAGATTGACGATGCTTTCCATCGCATCGGACAGCAGGCCCACCGATCCGGTCAGCCCCCAGGCGCCGAACTTCAGGGCCATGGTCGACAACGCCGCCGCGATCGACAGATACGCATAGCGCGCGGGCGAATCAGAAACACTCATCGGAACTCAACCTGGGACGACGCCGGTAACGGCACCGCCGTCCCGGTCAGGGGACTCAGCGGGCCATCTGGGCGCGGGCAATTTCGGCTTCTATGGTCTCAAGATCCGGAATCGCCGTCATCTGACTGGCGATCTGGACCCGTGCCAGGATCAGTTCGTCGCGGTCGACCGGATCGAGCGCGGCCGGCCGCAGCGCGGACCGGTTCAGGGTGACGAGGTGCGGATAGCCCTGGATCACCAGCGCCAGATGACCGGACGGCAGATGTGCGCCGACCGAATGCAGTACGACGATCCGCTCCCGCCGTGGATCCGGCTCGTCGCCGGGGCAATTGAGGGTCTCGAACCGAACCACCGGAACGCTGCGGGCATTCCACATGCAGTGCCCCAGCAGCCACGGTGGGCCGCTCCCGGACGGCTGCAGCGCATCGCGCGACAGCACCTCGGCCACGGCGACGTTCGGCAGCAACAGCGAATCGCCGTGCAGCGCCAGCAGGACGGCATGAATCTGATCCCGGATCACGACGCACGCTCCCTCAGCACCGCGGCAAGTTCGTCAAGCAGCTGATCCTCCTGGTAGGGCTTGATCAGATAGCGCTGGACCCCGATCGCGTCGGCGCGCTCGCGGTGCTTCTCGCCCGAACGCGACGTAATCATGATGATCGGCGTCTGCGCGATGTCGGGCGTATTGCGCACGAAGGTCGCCACCTCGAAACCGTCGGCGCGCGGCATCTCGATGTCGAGCAGGATCGCGTCCGGGCGCTCGGTCTGCAGCTGGGCCATCGCGTCGAGACCGTCCTTGGCGGTGATCACGTCGAAGCCGTGCTTGCTCAACAGGCGCTCGGTCACGCGACGGATCGTGATCGAGTCGTCGACCACCATGATCTGCTCGCGCGCGACTTCGAGCGGTGCCTCGATCTCGGGCCGCTGCGTCGCCGCCTGCGACCGCAGCTCGCGACGCGCCTGATCCTGCACCAGCGTCGGCACGTCCAGGATCAGCACGACCCGCCCGTCCGCCAGGATCGTGGCCCCGCTGACGCCGGGGATCGCGCTGATCTGCGGCCCGACCGCCTTCGACACGACCTCACGGCTGCCCATCAGCTCGTCGACGATGACCGCGACGCGGCGCTGCTCGCCGCCGAAGCTCTCCGGCATGCGGACCAGGATCGCATGCACCGTTTTCTGGTCCGTCGGAATCTCGCGCGCGGTGCCGACCAGATCGGCCAGGTGCAGCACCCGGTAGTGCTGGCCACCGTATTCGAGACTCTCATCCTGACTGGACAGCAAGCCGTCGAGCCGCTCGCGCTCGACGCGGGTGATACCCTCGACGCTCGGCAGCGGCACCGCGAAGACCTCGCGCCCGGCGCCGACCAGCAGCGACTGCGCGATGGCCAGCGTCAGCGGCAGGCGAACCAGGAAGCGTGCGCCCTTGCCGACTTCCGACGACAGTTCGAGGCTTCCACCGAGCTGCTTGACCTCGGAGGCGACGACATCCATGCCGACGCCGCGGCCGGCATCCTGGGTCAGCTTGCCCGCCGTCGAGAAGCCCGGCATGAAGATGTACTGCGCCGCCTCCTCGTCGCTGATCTGCGCGTCGGCCGGCATCAGCCCGCGCTTGATCGCAGTCGCGCGAATCGCCTGCATGTCCAGTCCGCGACCGTCGTCGCGCAACTCGATCAGCAGCTGCGTGCCCTCGCGCCACAGCGAGACGTTGATGCGCCCCGCGGCCGGCTTCTGCGACTCGGCACGTTGCGGCGGCGCCTCGATGCCGTGGATGACCGAATTGCGCAGCAGATGCTCCAGCGGCGCGGTCATGCGTTCGAGCACATTGCGGTCCAGCTCGGCATCGACACCGTCGAAGACGATCTCGGCGCGCTTGCCGTTCTCCATGGCCGTCTGCTGCACGACGCGCTGCAGTCGCGCGACCTGACGCGAGAACGGCACCATCAGCGTCCGCATCAGGCCTTGCTGGATCTCGGTATTGATCCGCCCCTGCTGCAGCAGAATGGTGGTCGATTCGCTGGCGAGCTGATCGATCGAGCCGTGCACCGCCGAGAGGTCGCCGACCGATTCCGACAGCGCACGCGACAACTCCTGCATGCGCGTATAGCGGTCCATTTCCAGCGGATCGAACTCGCCGGCGTAGCGGTCGGGGCCTTCGGACTGCCCTAGGCCGCGCGCCGCGATCTGCGCCTCGGTTTCGATATCCATCTGCCGCAGCTGGTCGCGCACGCGCTGAATCGCCTGCGTCAGATCGTCGAGCTGGGACTGCACGGCCGAGTTGTGCTCCTCCAGACGCGAGCGGTAGATCGAAATCTCGCCGGCCTGGTTGAGCATCGCGTCGAGCGCCTCAACCGGAACCCGCGCGGTCTCGCGGCGATGCGCGGCCAGTCCACCCTCGGCGTCGTCGGGTCGCCAGAACAGCGCAGGATCCCAGGCACCGCCGGCCACCGCCGGCCCGCCGCGCGCGGGCCGCGCGACCGGCTCCGCAGGCGCCTGCGTCGGCTCCTGCGGGAGCGTGATCGCCGGCGCTTCGAACGCCTGATCGAAGGCGGAGAGCTCGTCGAAATCGAGCTCGTCCTCGTCGTCGGCAACGGTGATCAGCCCGGCGTAGTCACCCCGCAGCAGGCGGTCGGTCATCTGCCGCAGCTCGGCGACCGCACCGGCGACGACATCGAGCGCGCCGGCATGCAGTTCGCCGGCATATTCGAGCCCCTCGATCAGCGACTCCAGCTCGTGCGCCGCCTGCCCCATTGCACTGAGGCCCGCCATGCGGGCGCCGCCCTTGAAGGTATGCAGCGCCCTGAGCATGTCCCGCGCCGGCGTGTAGTCGCCGGGCAATGCCTGCCAGCGCGGCAGCGCGCCTTCCAGCACCTCCATCAGCTCCTCCGCCTCGGCGGCGAAGGTCTGGACCAGCTCCAGGTCGAAGTCGTCCGGCAGCGGCGTCGACCGCGGAGCCACCGCCGGCAGGGGTGCCTCCGCAGCCAGCAGGGGCTCCGCGGATTCGGTCGGCGCTTCCGCAGCGGACGTTTCAGCCGGCTCGGCCACCTCGGCGTCCGCGACGCCCTCCGGCAGGCCCGGTGCGGCAACCGGCGCCTCCACGCCGCCCAACGGCTGCGTCAACTCGTCGAGCAGCGTCGTCACGTCCGGAACCATGCCGCGCTTCAGATCGTCGACCGCCATATGCAGGCCGTCGATCACACTCTGCAGCCGCCCGACGAAACGTGCGTCCGCGGCGACACGGCCCAGCTCGAGTTGCTCGAACATCGACTCGAGCCGATGCGCGACCTCGCCAAGCGAGGTCAGTCCGGTCACCCGCGCACTGCCCTTGAAGGTGTGCAGCAGACGATTGATGTCGGCTACGGCCGCGGCATCCCGCGGATTGCGCTCGAACGCCGACATCGACTGATCCAGCCCTTCGAGCAGCTCCTCGGCCTCCGCCTGGAAAACGCCCAGCAACTCGTCGTCGAGGGTCTCGGCCGTCGCCACCGGCGGCATCTCCACCGCTTCGACGGACGCCGCTGCCTCGCTCACCAGCAGATCGGCCACCGGCGGCCGATCGGACTCGGACGGCTCCGGCTCCGGCTCCGGCTCCGATTCGGGTTCGGGTTCGGGTTCGGGTTCGGGTTCGGGTTCGGGTTCGGGTTCGGCGACAGTCTCGACCGTCTCCGGTACTTCCGCGGCATCCACGACGGCCCGCTCCTCGGCGGCGTCATCCGGCGCCTCCACCGGCGCGTCGACATCCGTCTCCGGCCCGGCAAGCACGACATTCAGAGTTCCGACGCTGTCCGCGTCGGCCGGCTCCACGGTCGCTTCCTCCGCGACCGGTTCCGTCGGCGCGGCCACCTCTTGAGACTCCGCAGCGCCCGGTTCGCCGGCGGCCTCCGCGGTCGTCTCCGCGGCCGGCGATTCGGTCGCGGCCCAGCCCAGCCCCTCGATCCGTTGCCCCCAGGCGCCCACGTCGCTGTCGAGGCGTCCTTCGCGCAGCAGATCGAGGTACTGGTAGAAGCCCTCGCAGATCTGGTTCAGCGTCTCGAATTGTTCCGCCGTCGGGCGCACGCCCCGGGCATCCGCCGCCTCGAACTGCCGCTGCAACGCGCGGGCCAGATCGGCGATGACCTGGCACTCCGACATCAGCGCGGCGCCGGCCAGGGTATGGCAGATCGCCTTGAGTTCACCCGCGGCGCGACGATTGTCCGGGGATTGCGACCAGCCCCGCAGTTGATCTTCGATCTTCTCGATCAGATCGAAGGCCTCACCGGAGAAGATTTCGGTGAGCTGGCGCGCGGCGTCGGCCTGCTCGTCGCGTTGCGGCAGCTCGGTACGCAGCTGATCGATCCGGGCCAGCCAGGCGCCCGCATCGTGGCCGGCGGTCGCATCGGTCCCGGCTTCGCCGACCCAGGCCGTCAACGTCTGCGTGCAGTCGCGCAATACTCCCAACGCATTACTATTGAGTCGCCGCCCTGCCGCCTCGACGTTGTCCAGATAGTCTTCCAGCGCTTCGGCCAGTGCCGCGGTCGGTTCTTCCCCGACCGCCCGCGCGGCGCCGCGGATGGTGTGAAACGCCCGCACCGCATCGCGGTTGACCGCCACTTCCGCATCTTCGCTCACGCTGTCGAGCCACGCGCTCACGGTCGCCAGTTTCTCGCGCCCATCGTCGCGGAAGACGGCAAGGATTTCGGCGTCGTCCTCGCTCTGGGCGCGGCCGGTTGCCAGATCGTGGACCCGCTGGACCAGCGCGGCGGCCGGCTCCGACGGCGCGCCCCGATCCCGGAACGCGTCGATCAGCGACGGCAGCAGCTCCACCGCCTGACCGACCGATTCGACGATCGCGCTGTTGACCTCGATCGAGCCATCCAGGCACTTGTTCAGCACGTTCTCGAGCGCCCAGCCGAACTCGCCGAGTTCGCCGGCGCCGACGGTGCGGCCGCTGCCCTTGAGCGTGTGGAACGCACGCCGCAACTCCTTGAGCGCATCCAGATCCTTGACGTCGCGGCGCCAGGTCGCGTACGCGGCGCTCAGGGCGGCGCGCACCTCCTCGGCTTCCTCGAGGAAGATCTCGCGGATCTCCGGATCGTCGTCGCCGGCAGCGGCGACCGGCTCGACCGCCGGCTCAACTGCCTGCGCCGCCTCACCCGCCTCGGCCGCCTCGACCTCGGTCTCGGTGGGCTCGGCCGGCGTTTCCGGAGCAGGCGCCTCGCTGGCCGTCTCCGCCTCGGGCGGTGGCACGAAGGACTCCAGGACCTCGACACTGCGCGCCAGGTCGTCGGCGATGCGCTGGGCATCGCCAAGGCCGGCGCGGCAGGCCTCCACGTAGTACTCGGCCGCAGCGATCGCGTCGGCAAAGCGCTCGGGTGCCCCCGCCTCGGCCGTCAGCCGATCGAAGCCCGCCCCGACAACGAAGCGGCTGAGCCGGCGCAGAGCGTCGGCTGCAGTGGTCTGCGCCAGCAGCTCCAGACCCGATGCGATCTCGTCGAGCAGCGGGCGGATCTCGTCGCGCACAGCGACTTCGGGCGATTTCAGATGGCGATCCGCCGCGGTCTTCACGCGCGCAAGGTTGACCAGGAACTCGCGATACAGGGCCTCGCGCCCCTCGGCCAGGTCTCTCGGCTGCGGTGTTTCGTCCGAGATCGCCTCATGTTCCGCGCCCTCGCCGGCACTGCGGTGCATCTGCCGGAACAGCGCTTCCTCCAGTCCGCTTTCGACACGAAGAATCGAGGTGGCGAGTTCGAGCCACTGGTCGCGGTCGCCGGGCGCCGCGCTCGACGCCGCCAGTGCGGTCGCCTGATTGGCCACGACCTGCTTGAGGGTCTGCAGGCCCAGCGCGCCCAGGGTGTCGGCGATTCGCTGCAGGCCGGCCATGGTCTCGCCGAGATCGGCGACGGCCCCGGTGCGCACGGCCAGATCGATCTGATCCTTGATCTGGGCGAAATCGACGCGGATCTCCTCGGACACCTTGTCCAGCAGCGCCGTGCTCGGGCCATGGATCCGGCGCCGCAGACGCTCGATCTGCGCCTGCGGCGGCAGCACTTCGTCGAGCCCGAAGTGGGCACGGATCGCCTTGACGCGGTTTCCACCCACGCTGGAGCGCCCCACGAGGAACAACAGCTGCAGCGGCAGATCCCCGATCCGCTCGGCCGCGACGGCCTCGCCACCCTCGATCAGCAACTTGATCTGCCCCGACAGGCGCCCGAACAGACGCTTCAGCTCGAGGACACCGGACACCCCGCGCGCCAGATACGCCTCCATCGCGGCGGCGGCAATCCGCAACAGGCGATGGACCGGCTCGGTCGTCGCCACCTCCGCGAGCTGCTCGGCGATCTTGCCGGTCCGCGCGGCGGCGGTCTGGGCGTCGGCGCCGTCGCGGATCCACGCCAGCAACGAGGCCTGGAACAAGGGCTGCATGCGCTTGGCGCGCTCGGCGATGTCTTCGTCGGGCACGCCGTCACCCGGTGCCGGCTCCAGCGTCTGTTGCAAGGCCTGCATCTGGGCGACGAACAACTCGCTCTCGGTCACGACCGGCTGGCCGAGCGCGAGTCTCAGTTCATTGATCGCGGGCTGCAGCACCAGCACGCAGTCCGCCATGCCCTCGGCCAGGGCCTGGATGTAGTCGGACAGCTGGATCGTGGCCCCGAGCACGGCCGCGCTGACGACATCGACATCGGGCGCCTCGCTGCGCACCAACGCCTGCACCGCGGACGCCATCTCGCCGGCGACGGCCGCCAGCCCATGACACTGAATCAGCGTCGCCGAGCCGCGGACCTGCGACAGCTCCAGATAGGCCTGCTGCAGCGACAGCGTATCGGCACCACCTTCGGCAAAGTGGTCGATGATGTTGCGCGCCCGCGTGAGGCTCGCCTCCAGCTCACCCCGGACCCAGTGGATGCCGGCCACGTGCCCCTGCCGTGTCTGTGCATTCATAGCGCTGCCGTCCGGAACGCCTCGCCGTCGGCGAGTTTGTGCAGGGAAATCGCGAGCCAGGGCTGCCCCTCACGGACGAAGCCGCCCAGCAAGTACGGGCTGAACGGCTGGGCCGAGGCGGCCATCTCGTTGCGTTGCTCGCCCGGACCGAACTGGCGATATCCCACCACCTCGTCGACGAGAAAGCCCGCCGGAACCTCGCGGGAATTGAGCACGAGCACGCGCTGCGACCGGTGTGGATCCGAGCGCTTGAGGCCGAGCAGGTCCGGCAGGTCGACGATCGCCAGCAGTTCACCGCGCACGTTGGCCACTCCCCGCAGCCACGAACGCGCATTGGGCACACGCGTCGCCGGCGGGGGCGGAATCACCTCGCGCACATCCGCGCGCGGCGCCACCAGCCAGGTTTCCCCGATCCTGAATCCGAGTCCGACCCAGGCTTCCGCCTGACCCGCGACCGCATCGGTCCGCGCCGCACGCAGCTGGTCCTCATACTGCAGGAGCAACTCGAATGGGTCGTCGCGCAATTCACGCAATTGTGCCGACATTCCGTTCTCGCCGTCTTACTTGCCGATGTGGGCGCGTACCGCGCTGAGCAGTTCGTCCTTGGTGAACGGCTTGGTCAGATATTCGTCCGAGCCGACGATGCGTCCGCGAGCCCGGTCGAACAGGCCGTCCTTCGACGACAGCATGATGACTGGCGTCTTCGCGAAACGCGGATTGCCCTTGATCAGCGCGCAGGCCTGATAGCCGTCGAGCCGCGGCATCATGATGTCGATGAAGATCACGTCCGGAGCATGATCGGCGATCTTCGCCAGCGCCTCGAATCCGTCCTGAGCGGTGATGACCTGATAGCCCTCTCGAGCCAGTAGGGTTTCAGCAGTCCGGCGTATGGTCTGACTGTCGTCAATGACCATAACCTTGGCCGTGTCGGTCGACTGGGTGGACACTCACTCCTCCGAGGGATGATATCGCGAAGATGCGTTTCGGCCGGTTTTAGCACAGTCGATACCGACTGCATATCCGTTTCGGCACGCCAGCCGCACCAGCGGCGGTGTTGCGCTACCATGCGGTCCCCGCCGGCGTCCGGATCCCGTTGCGCCGGGGCCCCCAGCAAACGAGTTCGACCCATGCATACGCCCGTTCCGCACCTGACGACCGCCCAGACCGGCCCGTTGCTGAAACTCGAGTCAACGCTGCTGGAACGCTATGCCGACATCGAGGCATGGTTCCGCGAGCAATGGATGAACGTTCCGGCGCCGTTCTACAGCTCGGTCGACCTGCGCAACGCCGGCTTCAAGCTGGCACCGATCGACACCAACCTGTTTCCCGGCGGCTTCAACAACCTGAACCCGGCGTTCGAACCGCTGTGCGTGCAGGCCCTGCAATCGGCCCTGCAAATGGTCTGCCCGAATGCACGCAACATCGTGTTGATTCCGGAAAACCACACGCGCAACAAGTTCTATCTCGAGAACGTCGCGACGATCTTCGAGCTGCTGCAGAAGGCCGGCTTCCACGTACGCATCGGTTCGCTGATCCCGGAACTGCACGAACCGATGGACGTCGCCCTGGAGATCTCCGGACGCAGCCTGCGCTTCGAACCGCTGCGGCGCGACGGCGACAGCCTCTATGTCGGCGACTTCCGCCCCTGCGCGATCATCCTGAACAACGATCTGTCCGCCGGCATCCCCGAGGTCCTCAAGGGCATCGCACAGGAAATCATTCCGCCGCCCGACGTGGGCTGGCACGTGCGCCAGAAATCGCATCACTTCGGGTTCTACCGCGAGGTCGCCAAGGAAGCCGCAGAACTGATCGGCATCGACCCGTGGCTGGTGGATCCGCTGTTCCGGAATTGCGGACAGATCAACTTTCTCAGGCGCGAAGGGCAGGAATGCCTGGAAGCCAACGTCGAGCTGCTGCTTGCGGACATCCGTGCCAAGTACGACGAATACGGCATCACCGAGGAGCCCTTCGTCATCGTCAAGTCCGACGCCGGCACCTACGGCATGGGCGTCATGACGGCGCGCAGCGTCGAGGACGTGCGCAACATGAACCGCAAGGCGCGCACGCACATGTCCAGTGCGAAGGAAGGCCGCGAGGTCACCGGCGCGATCATCCAGGAAGGCGTCTACACGATGGAGAAGCTCGGTGACGACGAGGCCACCGCCGAGCCGGTCGTCTACATGATCGACCGCTTCGTCGTCGGCGGCTTCTACCGGCTCAACGCCAAACGCGGCAGCCACGAGAATCTCAACGCCCCCGGCATGCGCTTCGAGCCCCTGGCGTTCGACGAATGCTGTAGCCATCCGGACCCGCACTGCGGCCCCGACGACCGCCCCAACCGCTTCTATGCCTACGGCGTGGTCGCCCGGCTGGCCGCGCTGGCCGCCGCGCGCGAGATCGAGGCCACGCGCGAACTGGCCGGACAACAGGTCGCCTGAACCAGACGCCGGCGAAACTGTCGATGCCAGATGCGGTCACGGGCAGCTGCCGCAAGGCTCGGCGCGCCGCCCGAACCGCCTGCCCATTCCCGCCCCGCGACGGACACAGACGATGACCAAGACCCTCGCGGTGGTGATGGATCCCATCGCCACCATCAAACCGTACAAGGACACGACCCTGGCGCTGATGCTCGCCGCACAGAAGCGCGGCTGGCAGCTGCGCTATCTGGAGATGCAGGATCTGTGGCTGCGCGACGGCATCGCCTACGGCCGCATGCGGCCGGTCACGGTCTTCGACGACACCACGCACTGGTTCGAGCTCGGAGAGGCGCAGGTCCAGCGACTCGGCGAACTCGACGCGGTGCTGATGCGCAAGGATCCGCCGTTCGATCTCGAGTACATCACGGCGACGTATGTCCTGCAGCGCGCGGAGGATCAGGGCGCGCTGGTGGTCAACCGCCCGCAGGCACTGCGGGACGCCAATGAAAAGGCCTTCATCAGCTGGTTCTCGCATTGCTGCGCGCCGACCCTGATCGCGCGCGACGCGCAGACCCTGCGCGCCTTTCACGGCGAACATCACGACGTGATCTACAAACCGCTGGACGGCATGGGCGGCTCCGGCGTCTTCCGGATCGGCAGCGACGGCATGAATCTCGGCGCGGTCCTCGAGGCACTGACCGACAACGGCCGGCGCCATATCATGGCGCAGCGCTATATCCCCGAGATCGTCCATGGCGACAAGCGCATCCTGATGGTCGACGGCGAACCGGTCCCCTACGCGCTTGCGCGGATTCCGCAATCCGGCGAGACCCGCGGCAATCTGGCCGCGGGCGGTCGCGGTGAGCCCCGCCCGCTGAACGAACGCGACCGCTGGATCGCCGCACAGATCGGACCGACCCTGCGGGAGATGGGGCTGCTGTTCGTCGGCATCGACGTCATCGGCGACTATCTCACCGAGATCAACGTCACCTCGCCGACCTGCGTGCGCGAACTCGACGCCGGTTGCGGCCTGGACATCGGCGGCGATCTCA
The DNA here is from genome assembly GCA_028698335.1 of Nevskiales bacterium. GTDB lineage: Bacteria > Pseudomonadota > Gammaproteobacteria > Nevskiales > Nevskiaceae > Solimonas. The sequence continues at coordinate 33,564 of JAQVDP010000018.1, forward strand.
TCGCCGCGATCGAGCGGCGGCTGGAGCCTGCAGCCGCATGACCGTGTCACCGATTTCGAAGCAGGCCTTCACGACGATGTTCTGGCGTCGCCTGATCGTCGGCACCGGCCTGGCGCTGTTCTTCGCGTGGCTGGCGATGCGCCCGCAACCCGGCGCGGACGACCGCCTGGTCAAGCGCGACTTCCTCGCCATGGGCACGCTGTTCTCGGTGTCGATCTACCGTGATGAGGAGCAGCCCGCGGCCGACGCCGAAGCGCAGATCAGCGCCGTCGAACGCATGCTGCACGACTACGAGCACCGCTGGACCGTGGACGGCGACGGCGAGCTGGGCCGGATCAACGCCGCGCTGGCCGCCGGCGAGACGGCCGACGTCCCCCGGCCGATGCGGACCCTGTTCGAACGGGCGGCACGGATCACCGAACTGAGCCAGGGGCGCTTCGACGTGCGCGTGGGCGCGCTGGTGCGGCTCTGGGGCTTCGACGACGAAACCCGCTTCCGCACCGCACCGCCCGAAGCCGCCGCGATCGAACGGACCGTCGCCGCGCTCGCCGCCGCGCCGAAGCTCGACGCCCCATTCGAACGATACGGCCCGGCCGACGGAGTGCTGCTCGACTTCGGCGCGATCGCCAAGGGCGACGCCACCGATCTGACCGTGCAGCATCTGCGCGAAGCCGGCTACGGCAATGTGATCGTCAACGCCGGGGGCAACCTGCGGGCCAGCGGCCGCCGCGGCGACCGCGCCTGGCGCATCGGCATCCGCCATCCGCGCCCCGACGCGTCTCATCGCCTGCTGGCGACGCTCGATATCCAAGGCGACGAGGCAGTCATCACCAGCGGCGACTACGAGCGCTATTTCGAATACGACGGCCGCCGCTACCATCACCTGCTCGATCCGCACAGCGGCCAGCCGGCCCGCGGACTGCAGGCCGTCACCGTCGTCGCGGACAACGGCGCGCTTGCCGATGCCGCCAGCACCGCCCTGTTCGTCGCCGGCCCCGGACACTGGCGCGAGCAGGCCACCGCGCTCGGACTCGACAAAGTCCTGGTCGTGGAGGATTCGGGTCGCATTGTCGTCACCGCAGCCCTGTCCGGACGTCTGCAGCTGGCCGACGGAGTCATCGCCGAAACCGTGCCATGACGCGCGGGGACGCACTCGCCCTGGCAGTGGCCGCCGCCATCGTCGGCGCGCTGTACGCGCACCTGTGGCAGCCTTCGGTCGCTGCCAGCCGCTTCGACGTCAGCGTCGGCGGCAAGCCGGTGGGCCACTACTCGATGATGGTCGACCGGACCCTGCAGATTCAGGGCCGCATGGGCGTTTCGACGCTGAAGGTCGAAAACGGCCGCGTCCGCTTTCTCGACAGTCCATGCCGCAACAAGATCTGCGTCCACAGCGGCTGGCTCGGCCACAGCGGCGACGCCGCCGCCTGCCTGCCCAACCGGGTGAGCATCAGCCTCAGTGGCGATGCCGGCTCGGGGCTCGACGCGGTCAGCTTCTGATGACGCAGACCCAGCTGATCGCCGACCGCGAGGACCGTCTGGTCGCCGGCTTCGCGACACTGGCCATCGTGATCCACGTGATCGAGGCCGGATTCCCGTCCCCGATTCCGGGTGTCAAACCCGGCCTCGCCAACGTCATCACCCTGATCGTGCTGCTGCGCCATTCGCTGCGTATGGCGATCTGGGTGGCCGCGCTGCGCGTCCTGGTGGGCAGCCTGCTCGTCGGCAGCTTCATGACACCGGGCTTCTGGCTCTCCGCCAGCGGCGCGCTGGGCAGCCTGCTGGCCCTGAGCCTGGGCAGCGGCTGGAACCGGCTGCTGCCATCGTTGCGCCTGTCCGCGGTGGGCCTGTCGGTGCTGTCGGCACTGGCGCACATGGGCGGGCAGTTCTTCGTCGCCTACGAGGTGTTCGTCCCGCACCCCGGCCTGCTGCGCCTGATGCCGCCGCTGCTGACCGCGGCGCTGGTGTTCGGCGTCGCCACCGGCCTGGTCGCCGCGGGCATCGTCCGGCGGCTGGGACCGCCCGTCCCCTCCACCTGAGCGCATTGCACGGGTTCGGGGCGCCGGAACGCCGCGATCACCGGATGACCGGCCTTGTGTGTCCGCAGGTGGACACGGATACTTTGGGCCATGAATGAAAGCAAATCCGACGACACCCTGCGCAACCAGTTTCTCGTCGCGATGCCCAGCCTCGACGACGAGAACTTCAGCCACACGGTCTCGTTGCTGTGCGAGCACAACGACAGCGGCGCCATCGGGCTGGTCATCAACCGTCCGACCGAACTGCGCCTGGGCGACATGATGGACCAGATGGGGCTGTCCCACGACCAGGTCGACGATGACGCGATCGTCTACTGGGGTGGCCCGGTGCAACCGGAGCGCGGCTTCGTGATCCATACTCCGCCCGGCGGCTGGGAATCGTCGATGGAACTGTCCGAGGATCTCTACGTCACGACGTCCCGCGACATCCTGCGGGCGATCGGCCAGGGCGAAGGTCCGCAGCACTACGTGGTCGTGCTCGGCTACGCGGGCTGGGGATCGGGGCAGCTCGAAACCGAGATCCTGCACAACTCCTGGCTCAACACCCCGCTGGACCGGCAGATCCTGTTCGAAACACCGGCCGGCAACCGCTGGCAGGCCGCCACACGCCTGCTCGGGATCGACGTCTCGCAGATCGCCGGCGACGCCGGCCATGCCTGAGCGCCAGCGGCCGGCGGCGGCGTGACGCCGATGCCGGTCTACCTCGCATTCGATTACGGTCTCAAGCGCATCGGCATCGCCATCGGCGACGATCTGACCGGCAGTGCCCGGCCGTTGCCGGCCGTCACCAGCGGCGATTGGAACGCGATCGCGCGCATCACCGCCGAATGGCGACCGGCGGCGTTGATCGTCGGCCTGCCGCTCGACGACGACGGCAGCGAACAGGCCATCACCGCCGCGGCCCGCAAGTTCGCACGCGAACTCGGGCAGCGACAGCAGCTGCCGATCCATCTCGCGGACGAGCGCTTCAGCTCACGGGCTGCGGACGACGAACTGCGTGCCGCCCGCAACAGCGGACGGATGACACGGCGCGTGCGCAAGGGCGACCGTGACGCCCAGGCCGCACGCGTGATCCTGGAACAATGGCTTGCCGAACACGGATAGCGCCACCGACACGTTCCGACCGCAGGCGGGCGCTTTTTTTCCGGCCCGGTTAAGACCACAATACCGGCCCAGCATGAGCCCAGAACTCCAAATCGATCATCACGGCCGCCTGCGACACCTGCTGACGCTGGAAGGCCTGAGCCGCGAACTGCTGACCGAGATCCTCGATACGGCGGAGGATCTCGAAAAGGCATTGCGGGGCCCCGAGAAGAACGTGCCGCTGCTGCGCGGCCGCACGATCATGAATCTGTTCTTCGAACCGAGCACCCGGACCCGCACCACCTTCGAACTCGCCGCCAAGCGCCTGTCCGCGGACGTCCTGAACCTGCAGATGTCGAGCTCGTCGACCTCCAAGGGCGAAACCCTGTTCGACACGCTCAAGACGCTCGAATCGATGCAGGCGGACATGTTCGTCGTGCGCCACGAAGCCTCCGGCGCCGCGCACTTCTTCGCACAACACGCCGCCCCCGGCGTCGCGATCCTCAACGCCGGCGACGGCCGTCATGCCCACCCGACCCAGGGCCTGCTCGATCTGTTCACGATCCGCCGCTACAAGCCCGGCTTCGAGAAACTGCGCGTGGCGATCGTCGGCGACGTGCTGCATTCACGGGTGGCCCGCTCCGACATCCATGGCCTGCGGACGATGGGCGCGGCGGAGATCCGTGTCGTCGCGCCGCCGACGCTGGTTCCGGCGGGGATCGAGCAGATGGGCGTCACCGTCTGCCACAACATCGACGACGGCCTCGACGGCATCGACGTCGTCATCCTGTTGCGCCTGCAGAAGGAACGCATGCTCGGCGCGTTCCTGCCGTCGATGAGCGAATTCCACCGCGACTTCGGCCTGACCCGGCAACGCCTCGCGCGCCTGCACCCGGAAGCCATCGTGATGCATCCGGGCCCGATCAATCGCGGCGTCGAGATCGAGGGCGACGTCGCCTACGGTCCGCAGTCCTTGATCCTGCAGCAGGTCAATCACGGCATCGCGGTGCGCATGGCGGTCATGGCGATGATCCTGGGCCAGACCGATCCGGCCCCTCGAAGCGGCAAGCGCCGCCTGCGGAGGCGCGCATGAGCCGTCAGCCCCCGATCAAGGAATGGTCCGCCGGTGCGCACGCACGCAAGCCGTCCCGGCCGGTTTCGGCCGAACGCTCCAGCATCCTGATCCGCAATGCCCACATCATCGATCCGGCCAGCGGCCTCGACGGCCCGGGAGACATCCTGATCGACCAGAGCGGGATCGTCGCCGTCGGACGTGTCCCGGCACGCTCGAAAGCCGGGCAGGTCATCGATGCCGACGGCCTGTGGCTGATTCCCGGCATCGTCGACCTCTGCGCGCGCTTTCGCGAACCCGGGCAGACCCGCAAGGCGACCTTCGCCAGCGAAACCCATGCGGCGCAGGCCTCCGGCATCACCGAAATCCTGCTCCCGCCCGACACCCAGCCGGTGGTCGATTCCCCGGCGATGGCGATCCGCGTCCAGCGCATCGCCGATCAGACCGGCGGCCTCGACGTGCGCCTGATCGGCGCGCTGACCCGCAATCTGGAAGGCGAGGCCCTGGCCGAGTTGTCGGCCCTGCGCGCGGCCGGTGCCGTCGGCGTCAGCAACGCGCTGGCGCCGGTCCGCGATTCGCTGATCGCCAGACGCGCCCTCGACTACGCGCGTGGACTCGGGCTGACCACGCATGTCTTCGCTCAGGACGCGACGCTCGCGGCCGGGGGCTGCGCCCATGAAGGCCCCGTGGCGACCCGCCTCGGACTGGCGTCGGTTCCGGTAGCAGCCGAGGTCGCCGCCCTGCGCTTCTGGATTTCGCTGGTCGAGGATACCGGCGCCCGCGTGCACTTCTGCCGCCTGTCGACGGCCCGCGGCGTGGAGCTGATCGAATCGGCCCTCGCCCGCCAGCTGCCGGTCAGTGCGGATGTCGCCGCCCACCAGTTGTTCCTGACCGACCAGGATGTCGACGGCTTCAATGCCCAGTGCCACGTCCAGCCGCCGCTGCGGACGGCCGGGGATCGGGACGCATTGCGCGACGCGGTCCGCTCGGGCGTGATCAGCGCGATCTGCTCGGATCACCAGCCGCACGAGATCGACGCCAAGATCAATCCGTTCGCGATGACCGAGCCCGGAGTTTCCGGCCTCGAAACGCTGTTGCCGCTGGTCCTCGAACTGATCCGCGAAAATCAGGTCCCGCGTCTCGACGCGGTCGCCCGCCTCACGCTGGGACCGGCCGGCATCGCCGGAACCGGAAGCGGGCGACTGGCGCCCGGCTGCCCGGCGAATCTCGCCTTGATCGACCCGGACTGCGAGTGGACCCTTGACCCGGCCAGACTCCGCAGCTCCGGACACAATACGCCGTTTGCCGGCAAGCGCTTGCATGGCAAGGTGCTGCGCACGTTCCATCACGGACGTGAAGTCTTCAACGCCGTGGACCCCTGATTCCGGCCCCCTGCGTCGCCTCCGGCGGCGCCTCGGCGCTTGCGGTAAAGTTCGCTCAACTCACAATATCGACAGGAGGAAGTCCGCTCACGCGGACGGAAAAGCCTATGGCTAGCATCATGATCGTCGACGACTCTCCAACCGACGTCCAGAAGTTGCGCGCGATGTTGGAAAAGGCCGGACACGCCGTCTCCGAAGCCACTTCGGGTCAGGACGCCATCGCGCGCGTGCGCGCCGAGAAGCCGGATGCCGTCATCATGGACGTGGTCATGCCCGGGGTAAACGGGTTCCAGGCCACACGCACCCTGTCGAAAGATCCCGCGACGGCACACATCCCGGTGATCGTGGTGAGCAGCAAGGACCAGGAAACCGACCGCGTCTGGGCGCTGCGCCAGGGAGCGAAGGAATATCTGGTCAAGCCGGTCCGGGAGGCCGACCTGCTCGCCAAGATCAATACCGTCCTCGGCATCTGACGCCGATTCGCTCTGACACCCTGGGGAACACATGGCCGAACAAAACAGGCTGCGCGGCGCACGACGAGAGCTCGCGACACTGATCACCGCGGTGGTGCTGATCGCCATCGCGATGATCGGCTTCTACACGATTCAGCGCACCGACGATCGCGACGAGACATGGCTGGAGCTGGCGCGATCGGCGGCGGACGACGTCGGCCAGGTCGCGGATGTCGCCGAGTCGGCGACACGCGGCATCACGCCGGACTTTGCAACGCTGATCGCGCGCGTCGAGGACCTGAGCCTGACCGTCGAGTCCCTGGCCCAGGGCGATGCCCTGGCCGGAATCGATCCGGCACCGGCACCGGTGCAGCCAGACGTCGCCAAGCTCGCGCAGTCCTGGCAGCGCATGAAGCAACAGGCGCAGGTCGTGCTCGATGGTGAGTCGGCCTGGCGCCAGGGCGCGGCCGCAGCCGCAGCCATCACCGGCGCCATCCACGCGCGCGGCGAACAGGACGACCTGTTCAAACTCTACGAACAGATCGCGCAGCGATCCGGTGCGCGTGGCGATGCCGGCACCGCGATCGAACAGCTGGTCCGTCTGGAACGCATCGCCACCGAGGCCCGCGGCCTTCTGGCCCGTGGCCGCGATGCGCTGGACTCGTCCCAGGCGCTGAACCTGCAGGTCCAGGCCTTCGCCGAGGCCAACGATCGCCTCGTTCGCGACAACGGCCTGCGGGCGCTGGCGACCCGCGCCGGCGAGATCTTTGCCGACGTCGCCCGGGCCAACGAACAGATCCAGCAAGGCGCGAAGGCGATCGACAATCTGCAGACCGCCGCCGCGCAGTTGCCCGGCGCAGCCACCGATGTGATCGCCAACGCCAAGGCGCTCGAACAGCGCCTGCTCGACACCCGCGTCCGGCAGGTCATCCTGCCGATCATCGTCACCGTCTCGGGCGTGCTCGCGATGATCCTGCTGGTGGTCTTCATCGGCATCCTGGTCCGCAACACCCGCGTTCGCCTCAAGCGCGCCGAGGAACGCGACGCCAAGCAGCAGCACGCGATTCTGTCGCTGCTCGATGAAATCACCAACCTGGCCGACGGCGATCTGACCGTCGACGTCACCGTGACCGAGGACTTCACCGGCGCGATCGCCGACTCGATCAACTACACCGTGCAGAACATGCGCAACCTGGTCGGCACGATCAACACGACGTCGGTGGAGATCGCCAGCGCCGCGTCGAACACCAAGCAGACGGCCATCCGCATGAACGAGGCCTCGGAGCGACAGGCCAAGGAAATCGCGGCGGTCACCAACACCATCGCCTCGACCTCGCAGTCGATGCAGCAGGTCGCCGCCAGCGCCGAGAAACTCGCGCAGCAGGCACAGCAGTCGGTGCAGGTCGCGCACAATGGCGCCGATACGGTGAACCGCACGATCCAGAGCATGACCGCGCTGCGCGAACAGATCCAGGACACGTCCAAGCGCATCAAGCGCCTCGGCGAATCGTCCCAGGAGATCGGCAATATCATCGAGTTCATCAACGACATCGCCGAACAGACCAACACCCTGGCGCTGAATGCATCGATCCAGGCCGCCATGGCGGGCGAAGCCGGTCGCGGCTTCGCCGTGGTCGCCGACGAAGTCCAGCGTCTGGCCGAACGCGCCGCCAACGCGACCCGCCAGGTCGAAACCCTGGTCAAGACGATTCAGGCCGATACCAACGAGGCGATCATCTCGATGGAACGCTCCACCCAGAACGTGGTGGGCGGCGCCAAGAGCGCCGAGGAAGCCGGTCAGGCGCTGACCAAGGTCGAAACCTCGTCGCAGGAACTGTCGAACCTGATCACCGAGATCTCAACGTCGGCCCGCAACCAGTCCGGCCAGGCGACCAAGATCGCCGGCACCATGCAGGTGATCCGGGACATCGCGGTACAGACCTCCGGCTCCGCCGGCCAGACCGCACAGGCGGTCGAGGAGCTCAACGTGCTGTCCGAAAAACTGCGCGCATCGGTCGCCGGTTTCACCCTGCCGCAGGGCTGACGCCCGCGGGTGCCGGGCCGGCCGAACGGCGACCCGGCACCCGGCGCGAACCCGTGCCCGCGCCCCTGCTCCGCCAGCCGGCGCAGCGGCCGATTCGGCGGCCTCTGCTTGCCTCGCACGCCCCCCCTCCTTACCATTTGCCCTCCCCGCGCGGCCCAAATCCCCTCGGCTGCGACTGGAATCCCCGCTAATTGAGGTACTTACATGACCTTTCAGGCTGATCTCGAAAAGCTCTTCGGTCTTACGAACGTCTCCTATAACTACAATCTGTCCAAAGAGGAGCTGTTTCACGAAGCCATCGCAAACGACAAGGGCCGCGTCCGCAAAGACGGTCCGTCCGACGAACAGAAGGCCTACGCCACCAAGCTCGGCGTACGCGGTCCGCTGGTCTACTACACCGACCCGGATTGCACCGGCCGCCGCACCAAGGACACCTACGCCGTTGCGTGGCCCGAGATCAAGGACGACATCTGGTTCAAGGCCGATCTGAACCAGTACGATCCGGAGCAGTACCAGGCCCTGCTCAAGCGCGTCGTCGATCACCTCAACAGCAAGAAGGCGACCCTGTACGTCCAGGACGTTTTCATGGGATCGGATCCGGACTTCGCCGTGCCCTACCGCTTCGTCGGCGAGTACGCGACGCACGCAATGTTCGCGCACAACATGTTCCCGAAGGATCTGATGGGCGTGCAGGACGTGGCCGAGCGCCGCTGGACCATGCTCAACGTCCCGAGCTTCATGTGCGAGCCGCAGCGTGACGGCAGCCGCGCCGAAGCCGCGGTGGTCATCGACACCCGCAACAAGATCTGCCTGGTCGCCGGCCGCGCCGACTACTGCGGCGTCGTCAAGAAGACCATCTTCACCGTCGGCAACTACCTGCTGCCGCTGGACGGCCGCCTGTCGATGCATTGCTCGGCCAACGTCGGCCCCAATGGCGACGCCGCAATCCTGTTCGGCCTGTCGGGCACCGGCAAGACCACGCTGTCCGCCGATCCCGAACGCCGCCTGATCGGCGACGACGAGACCATCTGGTCGGACAACGGCCTGTGCAACCTCGAAGACGGTTGCTACGCCAAGCTGATCAATCTCGACAAGGACGCCGAGCCGATCATCGCCGCCGCGCTGTCGAAGCCGGGCACGATCGTCGAGAACGTTCCGCCGCTGCCGGGCAAGCGCATGGAAGAGTGCGACCCGCAGGAGCTGGACCTGACCGACGACTCGATCGCGGAGAACACGCGCTTCTCGTATCCGCTGACCGCGAACCCGAACGTGATGCCCAACGGCCGCGGCCCGCATCCGCAGACCATCGTGCTGCTGACCGCCGATGCCTTCGGCGTGCTGCCGCCGATCGCGATTCTCGAACCCAAGGACGTCATGTACCACTTCGTGTCCGGCTTCACGTCGCGCGTCGCCGGTACCGAAGTCGGCATCACCGAACCGACGCCGACGTTCTCGGCCTGCTTCGGCGGTCCGTTCATGGCCCACAAGCCGAACGTCTACGCCAAACTGCTCGCGGACAAGATGGAACACCACCAGGCCCGCTGCATCCTGCTCAACACCGGCTGGCAGGGTGGCCCCTACGGCGTCGGCAAGCGCATCTCGATCCGGATGACGCGTGCACTGCTCAACGCCGCGCTCAACGGCGAGCTGGACCACGTCGAAACCGAGCTGCACCCGGTGCTGAATCTGAAGATTCCGAAGGAATGCCCGGGCGTGCCGTCGGACATGCTCAACCCGCGTGACACCTGGACGGACAAGGACGCCTACGACGCCCAGGCCGCCAGGCTGCGCGACATGTTCCGCGAAAACTTCAAGGCCAAGGGCTTTGCGGCTTTCGGGATCGAGGAACGCATCTGACGCTTCTGCGCTGCTGCAACGAAAAACGGCTGCCTCGGCAGCCGTTTTTTTTGCACCCGATTCCGCCGGCGGACGGCGGTGGCACGCGAACGATCAGGATGTCGTGCCGCCGAGCAGATCGGCGACGTCCTCACCCGGCTGCCACGGCCGGCCCAGACGGCTTTCGATGTAATCCCGGATCAAACGCCGCACGACCTGCGACGGCGTCTGGTCCTCGCGCGCGCACAGCTGCTCGAAGACCGCCTTCTTGTCGGGGTCGATCAGCACCGTCAGCCGCGCTGTCCGCTTCTCCAATGTCATTCGTTGATCACTCTACTTACATCGTATGTGCATAGCATGTTAATCTAACGCTCATATGTCAACGCTGGTCGCCTTGTCTTTCGACACCGCATCGGACGATCATCCGGTGTCGCCCGTCCATTGCCGGTGCCATGCCTGAGCCATTGACTGCCGCGGGACTGCAAGGCGTCGTCGGGATCGCGCTGGCCTGGATCGGCGTCGGAATCCTCGGGCTGCTGCGACCGAATCACGTCGGCATCGTCGCGCGCCTGCTGTTCCCCGCCGGCGCGCTGCTGGGTCTGGCGATGGCAGTTGTCGCCTTCACCGCCCTGCCGCTGCCGGCGCAGCAGATGGTCCTGCCGATCGGCCTGCCGGATCTGCCGCTGCACCTGCGCCTCGACGCGCTCTCGGCGTTCTTTCTGGTCCTGCTCGGCAGCGCCTCGGCGGCGATCTCGATCTTCGCCGCCGGCTATTTCCGCGAGGGCGAAGGTACCGCGCCCGGCCTGCTGTGCCTGCAGTACCACGTCTTTCTCGCCAGCATGTCGCTGGTGCTGGTCGCCGACGACGCCTACGCGTTCATGGTGGCCTGGGAAACGATGGCGCTGTCCTCCTATTTCCTCGTCACGACGCAGCACCGTATCCCCGAAATCCGCAGGGCCGGCTTCGTCTACCTGCTGATCGCCCACGCCGGGGCGCTCGGCATCCTGCTGAGCTTCGGCGTGCTGCAGGGCGGCAGCTGGCAATTCACCTTCGACGCGATGCGCGGTGCGGCGCTGTCGCCGGGCTGGGCCTCGACTGCCTTTCTGCTGAGCCTGTTCGGTTTCGGCGCCAAGGCCGGCCTGGTCCCGCTGCATGTGTGGCTGCCGGACGCGCACCCGGCCGCACCGTCGCCGGTCTCGGCAATGATGAGCGGCGTCATGCTCAAGACCGCGCTGTACGGCGTCCTGCGGGTGAGTTTCGATCTGCTCGACCAACCGCTGTGGTGGTGGGGGGCGATCGCTCTGGTACTCGGGCTGTTCAGCGCGCTGTACGGCGTCGCCTTCGCCGCGGTCCAGACCGACATGAAGCGACTGCTCGCCTATTCCTCGATCGAGAACATCGGCATTGCGTTCACCGCATTCGGACTGGCGCTGCTGTTCCACTGCTTCGACATGCCGGCCCTGGCCGCACTGGCACTCGCGGCAATGCTGTATCACGCCCTCAATCACGCGTTTTTCAAGAGCCTGCTGTTCCTCGCGACCGGGTCGGTGCTGCATGCGACGCACGAACGCAGTCTCGGCAAGCTCGGCGGCCTGATCGGGCGCATGCCCTGGGTCGCCTGGCTGGCGCTGATCGGCACGCTGGCGATCGCCGGGCTGCCGCCGCTCAACGGCTTCGTGTCCGAATGGATGCTGTTGCAGAGCTTCCTGTTCACCCCGCAGATTCCGCAACCCTTCGTCAACATGCTGATCCCGCTGGGCGCCGCCGCGCTGGCCCTGGTCGCCGCGCTGGCCGCCTACGTGATGGTCAAGTTCTACGGCGTGATCTTCCTTGGCCAGATGCGCGAGCCGCAGCTGGCCGAGGCGCGCGACTGCGGCCGGCTCGAGCGCCTCGGCCTCGGCGTCCTGGCGCTGGGCTGCGTGCTGCTCGGCCTGGCCCCCGGTTGGGTGCTGGGGCAGATCGACCCGATCAGCCAGCTGCTCCTCGGCAACGGTCTGTCGCCCGCCGGACACGGCATCTGGCAGCTCACCCCGCTGTCCGCCGAACGCGCCTCCTACGGCCCGATCGTGTTCCTGCTCGGCGCGGTGCTGGTCGTGGCACTGACCTATTTCGTCGTACGCCGCCTCTATCACGGCCGCATCCGTCGCGCACCGGCCTGGGATTGCGGCTTCCCCGCCCAGAATGCGCGCATGCAGGACAGCGCGGAAGGCTTCGGTCACCCGATCCGCCACATCTTCGCGCCGCTGTTCAGCATGCGCCGCCAGCTGCCCTCCCCCTTCGATCGCAATCCGCGCTATCGGGTCGACGTCGAGGATCGCTTCTGGACCGCGCTGTATCTGCCGCTGGCGCGCGGGGTCGAACGCGCCGCCGAATGGGTCGGCCGGCTGCAGCAGGGCCGCATCGCCGCGTATCTGCTGTACAGCTTCCTGACGCTGACAGCCCTGCTGGTGATCGTGCTGTGAACAGCGTCGCCATCCTCACCCAGGCACTCGAAGTCGTGGCGGCGATCGCGCTGGCGCCGATGCTGACCGGTTGGGTCAACCAGTGCCGGGCGTGGCTGTCGAACCGCCGCGCGCCCCCGCTGCTGCAGCCCTACCGCGCGCTGCGCAAGCTCCTGCACAAGGACGTGGTGCTGGCCGAGAACGCATCACCGCTGTTCCGCGCAGTGCCCTACATCCTGTTCGGCGCGATGGCCACCGCCGCCGCGATCATCCCGTCCCTGAGCACCGATCTGCCGTTTGGCACCGCCGCCGATGCGATCGCGCTGGTCGGACTGTTCGCCACCGCGCGTGTCTTCATCGCGCTGGCGGCGATGGATGTCGGCACCGCCTTCGGCTCGCTCGGCGCCCGTCGCGAGATGATGATCGGATTCCTCGCCGAACCGGCGCTGCTGATGGTGGTGTTCACCGCTTCGCTGATCTGCGGCAGCACCGCGCTGCCGACGATCGCCGAGACGCTGGTCGGGCGCAGTCTGGCGATCTATCCGAGCCTGGCGTTCGCGGCGGTTGCGTTCGTGATGGTGGCGCTGGCGGAAAACGCGCGCATCCCGATCGACAACCCGACGACGCACCTCGAGCTGACGATGATCCACGAGGCGATGGTGCTCGAATACTCGGGACGTCATCTCGCCCTGATCGAATGGGCCAGCGCCCTGAAGCTGTTCAACTACGCCTGTATCGGCATCGCCCTGTTCGGGCCCTGGGGCCTGTCGGGCAGTACCGCCGAGGCGACTTCGCCGATGCTTGCGCTGGGACTGGCGTTGCCGGTCCTCGGACTGAAGCTGATGCTGCTCGGCGCCGGCCTCGCGCTGATGGAGACGCTCAGTGCCAAGCTGCGCCTGTTCCGGGCGCCGGAGTATCTGGCGATGGCATTCCTGCTCGGCGTGCTCGGCCTGCTGGTCCACCTGCTGCTGTGGGGAGGCGCGCAATGAACCTGCCCCTGAGCGCCCAGCTGATCCATCTGCTTGCGGCCGTGCTGCTGCTGCTGTCGTTCGCGATGCTGGCGCAGCGGCGCGTGCTGAGTCTGGTGAATCTGTTCGCGCTGCAGGGGGCGGTCCTGGTGGCGTCGACGACGATCGTCGCCCACAGCTCCGGCCAGCACCACCTGTACTACTCGGCGGGCCTGACCCTGCTGCTGAAGGTACTGCTGCTGCCGGCGATCCTGCACCGTCTGATCCGGCGGCTGGAAGTGCGCTGGGACACCGAGACCCTGGTCAATATTCCGACGACGCTGCTGATCGGCCTGGCCGTCGTGATCTTCTCGTTCGGCCTCGCGCAGCCGATCTCGCAGTTCGCCGAGACCATCACCCGCAGCACTCTCGGCATCGCGATCGCAATGGTGCTGCTGGCGTTCCTGATGATGATCATGCGCCGCAAGGCGGTGTCGCAGGTCATCGGCTTCCTGTCGATGGAGAACGGCCTGTTCTTCGCGGCGACCAGCGCGACCTACGGCATGCCGATGGTCGTCGAACTCGGCATCGCACTCGACGTGCTGGTCGGCGTCTTCATCCTGGGCATCTTCTTCTTCCAGATCCGCGAGCAGTTCGAAAGTCTCGACCTGCATCACCTCGAATCGCTCAAGGAGGACTAGATCGTGGAACTGCTGATCGTCCTGGGACTCCCGCTGGCCGGTGCCGCGCTGCTGGCGCTGTACGGCGCGCGCGGATGGGCGACCGAGCTGAACGTCGGCATCAGCCTGGCGACGCTGCTCGCCGCAGCGGCGCTGACGGCGCGCGTCATCGCCGAAGGTCCGATGCTGGCGCTGGACGAGCAGTTCTTCGTCGATCCCTTCAACGTGTTCCTGGTCGCACTGACGGCGCTGGTCGGCTTCACCACCGCATTGTTCTCACGCCCGTACATGCGCATCGAGCAGGACCACGGCCGCCTCAATCCGCTGCGGCTGCGCCTGTACCACAGCATGTATCAGCTGTTCATGTTCACGATGCTGCTGGCGCTGCTGACCAACAATCTGGGCCTACTGTGGGTTGCGATGGAGGCGGCAACGCTGTCGACGGTGCTGCTGGTGTCGCTGTACCGGACACCGGCAAGCCTGGAGGCGGCGTGGAAGTACTTCATCCTCTGCGGCGTCGGCATCGCCCAGGCGCTGTTCGGCACGATCCTGCTGTACTTCGCCGCCGAACGCGTCCTCGGCAGCGAGGGCATGACCGCGCTGCTGTGGACGCACCTGGACGCGGTCAAGGGCCAGCTCGAACCGACGGTCCTGATCATCGCCTTCGTGTTCCTGCTGGTCGGCTACGGCACCAAGGTCGGCCTCGCGCCGCTGCACAACTGGCTGCCGGATGCGCATGCCGAGGGGCCGACGCCGGTATCGGCGGTGCTGTCCGGCCTGTTGCTGAACGTCGCGCTGTACGCGGTCGTCCGCTGCAAGGTTCTGGTCGAGGGCTCGATCCGCTCGGAGCTGCCGGGGCGGATGCTGATGGTGTTCGGACTGCTGTCGGTGATCGTCGCCGCGTTTCTGCTGTGGCGGCAACGCGACATCAAGCGTCTGTTCGGCTACTCGTCGATCGAGCACATGGGCATCATCACCTTCGCGTTCGGCATGGGCGGTGCGGTCGCCAACTTCGCCGCGCTGCTGCACATGACCGTGCATTCGCTGACCAAGAGCGCGATCTTCTTCGCCGTCGGGCATGCCACGCAGAAGGCGGGTACGCAGGTCATCGACGACATCCGCGGGCTGCTGTCGCTGTCGCCCGCGATCGGCTGGAGCCTGATGCTCGGCGGTCTGGCGATCCTCGGCATGCCCCCCTTCGGCGTCTTCGCCAGCGAATTCCTGATCCTGACCACCGCGATGCGCGACCATCCGTGGGCGACCCCGATCCTGCTGCTGGGACTCGCGGTCGCATTCGCGGCGATCTTCCGCAAGGTTCAACCCATGGTGTTCGGCGACCCGAGCGTGAACCCGCTGCCGCACCGGCCGGCGCTGGTCCCGGTGTTCGTCCACCTCGGCCTGGTGCTGATGCTGGGCCTGTACATCCCACCGTTTCTGGCGAACTGGTATCGGCTCGCCGCCGCGCTGATCGGGTGACACGATGACTCCGACCCGCAGCCGCCACGCCGCACCACCCCTCGCCCTCGAACGGGTCGTCCGCAGCCACTGGACCCTCGGCGCCCGCAGCCTGCGCGACGCCGGCGCCTCGCTGATGGCGCTGTGGGGCAGCGACGCGCGCGACACCGGGGACGGCTTCCTGCTGCGGGCGGCATTCCTGCAGGCGGACCGGATCAGCGTGCGCGAACTGGCGGTCGACCCGGAAGACCCGCGCGTTCCGAGCCTTGCCGAGATCTATCCGGCCGCGGCCCGGATGGAACGCGCGAATTTCGACCTGCTCGGCATCCGCGCCGAAGGCGACGACGCCCGCCCATGGCTGCGCCACGGCGCCTGGCCTGCCGGGGTTCACCCCCTGTGTCGGGATGTCGCGGCAGACAGCCGCTGGCCGGCGCAGACCGACGACTACCCCTTCGTCCGCGTCGACGGTGACGGCGTCCACGAAATTCCGGTCGGCCCGGTCCATGCCGGCATCATCGAACCCGGCCACTTCCGGTTCTCGGTAGTCGGCGAAAAGGTGCTGCGCCTGGAGGAACGCCTCGGCTACGTTCACAAGGGCATCGAGAAGCGCTTCGAGGCAATGTCCCTGCACGAGGCCCACCGCCTGGCCGCGCGCATCTCCGGCGACTCGGCGGCAGCCTACGCCTGGGCCTACTGCATGGCACTGGAGCAGCTTGCGGGCGCGACCGTTCCGCCACGGAGCCTGCAGCTGCGCGCCGTGCTGCTGGAACGCGAACGCGTCGCCAATCATCTCGGCGACCTTGGCGCACTCGGCAACGACGCCGGATTCGGATTCGGCCTGACCCAGTTCTCGAAGCTCAAGGAGCAGCTGCTGCGCGTCAATGCGGCAGCCTTCGGCGCGCGCTATCCGATGGACTGGATCGTTCCCGGCGGCGTCGCCGCGGACGTCGACCGCTCTGCCATCGAACAGCTGATCGAACAACACGACGCACTGGCGGACGAAGTCCGCGAACTGCATGCGATCTACGACGAACACGCGGGTGTCCAGGACCGCTTCGTCAGTACCGGACGCGTCAGCCCCGAACTGGCGGCGCGACTGGATCTGGCCGGCCTCGCCGCGCGTGCCAGCGGCCGCGGACAGGATCTGCGCCGCGACCTCGCGCTGGCACCCTACGACGACCTCGACGTGCAGGTCGCCGGCAGCCGGCTGGGCGACGTCGCCGCGCGCGTCGCGGTGCGCTTCGACGAGCTGCTCGAATCGCTGCGCCTGGGCACCCGCCTGCTGCACGAACTCGCGCAGGGCCCGGTCAGCACCACGCTGCCGCCGGCCGCAGCCGGGCGCCTCGCGATCGGCGCGGTCGAGGGCTGGCGCGGCCCGGTGCTGATCGCGCTGGAGGCCGGCACGGACGGCCGGGTCCGGCGCTGCCACCCGCAGGATCCGTCGTGGCGGAACTGGCCGGCGCTGGAGCACGCGATCATCGGCAACATCGTTCCCGACTTCCCGCTGATCAACAAGTCGTTCAACCTGTCCTACAGCGGCGCGGACCTGTAGGCCCATCGACCATGCTCGACATTCTCAAGCACATCGCCCGCACCGGCATCCTCAGCGAGACGCCGCCCAGGCTCGCCGACCTGCAACGGACCGAACGCGAGCTGCAGGCACGGATCCGCCAGGTGCTCGGTCGCGCACTGGCGATCCGCCAGGTCGATGCCGGCTCCTGCAACGGCTGCGAACTCGAGATCCAGGCGCTGCACAACCCCTACTACAACCTCGAGGGCGACGGGATCCATTTCGTCGCCAGCCCGCGGCACGCCGACCTGCTGCTGGTGACCGGCCCCGTCACGCGCCACATGGAGACCGCGCTCCGGCGGACCTACGATGCCGCCCCGGACCCGAAGCTGGTCGTCGCCGTCGGCGATTGCGGCTGCGACGGCGGCGTGTTTGCGCCGAGTTACGCCTGCGTCGGTCCGGTCAGCGCGGTGATCCCGGTCGACGTCAGCGTGCCCGGCTGCCCGCCGGACCCGCTGGCGATCCTCGCCGGCATCTTCGCCGCGGTCGACCACCGCCGTCCCTGACGGCTGCGGCGACGCCGACACACCCCGGTCGCGTACCCGGTCACGACGCGTGTCATCCGCCCGCGCTAAGATCGGGGTCATGAGCAGCACACGCATTTTCTGCATCGGCAAGAACTACGCCGAACACGTCGCCGAACTCGCCCACCTCGGTCACAACCCCGACGGTGACTGCGTCGTCTTCATGAAACCGGCCAGCGCGCTGGTGCCGGAGGGCGAACCGATCGTCCTGCCAAGGGGCAGCGGCAGCATCCACCACGAAGCCGAGCTCGTGGTTCAGCTCACCGGTGGCGGCCGCGACATCCCGGTCGATGACGCACTCAACTGGATCTCCGGGATGACGCTGGGGCTCGATCTGACGCTGCGCGACCTGCAGACCGATCTGAAGAACAAGGGCAAGCCGTGGGAGCTGGCCAAGGCCTTCGACGGCTCGGCGCCGCTGGGCGATTTCAAGCCCTATCTCGACGAGGACCTGCAGGCGCTGGAATTCAGCTGCTACGTCAACGGCGAGCGGCGCCAGCATGCCCGCACCGCGGACATGCTGTTCAGCGTCGCGCGTCAGATCCACATCCTGTCGCAGACATGGTCCCTGCTGCCGGGCGACATTCTCTACACCGGCACGCCCAAGGGCGTCGGGCCACTCGAGCCGGGCGACCGCATCCGCCTGGAGAGCGACGCCATCGGCGTATTCGAGTGGCAGTGCGAATAAGTGCGCTGCGGCATATCGAAATAATATTGAGACACGGGGCGCGGGGCGGCGGCATGGAAGCTGCTATGTTCATCCAATCAAACCAATAGAACCCCGAACATGGATCTGAGTGCGTGGATCACGCTCGGCGTGCTCGCGTTGAGCCTGGGCCTGCTGATCACCGAAAAACTGTCTGCCGAGCTGGTGATGCTGCTGGCGCTGCTGGTGCTGCTGATCACCGGCGTGCTCGAACCGGGACAGGCCCTCGCCGGCTTCGCCAATCCCGGCATGATCACGGTCGCGGCCATGTACGTTGTCGCCGCCGGCCTGCGTGAGACCGGCGCCATCGATCTGGCGGTGCACAGCCTGCTCGGGCGCCCGCGCTCGCTGGCACGGGCCCAGCTCAAGATCATGGCCCCGACGATCGGCCTGTCCGCCTTCGTCAACAACACGCCGGTGGTCGCGACGTTCCTGCCCGCGATCCTGAGCTGGTCCAAACGCAACCAGCTGCCGGTGTCCAAGCTGCTCATTCCGCTGAGCTATGCGGCGATCCTCGGCGGCACCTGCACCTTGATCGGCACGTCGACCAATCTGGTCGTCAACGGCCTGTGGGCCGCCGACGGCCATCCCGGCCTGGGCATGTTCGACATCGCGGCGATCGGCCTGCCCTGCGCCGTCGCCGGCATGATCTACCTGATGACGCTGGGTCGCCGTCTGCTGCCCGAACGGCAGACCAGCACCAGTGCCTTCGACAATCCGCGTGAATACACCGTCGAGATGACGGTCGACCCCAGCGGGCCGCTGGTCGGCTGCACCATCGTCGAGGCCGGTCTGCGTCACCTCGGCACGCTGTTCCTGATCGAGATCCAGCGCGACGGCCGCGTCATCCCCGCCGTCAATTCCAGCGAGCGCCTTGTCGCGGACGACCATCTGGTGTTTGCCGGGGACGTCAGCGCCATCGTCGAGCTGCAGCGCATTCGCGGGCTCGTCGCCGGCTATTCCGACACGGCGGCGATCAGCCGCCAGTCTCCCGAACGACGCCTCGTCGAGGTGGTGATCTCGCCGCGCTGCCCGCTGATCAACCAGACCCTGCGCGAAAGCCGCTTCCATACCCACTACGGCGCCTCGGTGGTGGCGGTCGCCCGCGACGGCAAGCGGGTGCGCGGCGGGCTCGGCGACGTCGAACTCAGGCCGGCCGACACCGTGCTGCTCGAAACCGGCCCGGCCTGGATCGAGCGGCACCGCTACTCGCCGGATTTCCTGCTGGTCAGCGACGTCGTCGATTCCGAGCTGCCGCGCTTCAATCGCGCGCTGCGCGCCTGGGCGGTACTCGCCGGCGTCGTGACCAGCGCCACCTTCGGCTGGCTGGACATGCTCACCGCCGCCCTGCTCGGTGCCGGCGCGATGCTGGCGCTGGATTGCGTGAGCCTGGCCACCGCGCGCAAGAGCATCGACACACAGGTTCTGCTGGTGATCGCCAGTTCGTTCGCGGTCGGCAAGGCGATGGAGGTCACCGGCGCCGCCGGCCACATCGCCGGTGCGTTGCTGACCCTGCCGACCGAAAGCCCCTGGCTGATCCTGGCGCTGGCCTACATCATGACCATGCTGCTGACCGAGATGATCACCAACAACGCCGCGGCGGTGCTGATGTACCCGATCTGCCTGGCCGCCGCCCGAACGCTGGGGGTCGATCCGATGCCCTTCGTGATCGCGGTGATGATGGCGGCGTCGGCGAGTTTCTCGACACCGCTGGGCTATCAGACCAACCTGATGGTGGCCGGGCCCGGCGGCTATCGGTTCTCCGACTTCATCAAGGTCGGGCTGCCACTGAACCTGATCGTCGCGGCCGTCAGCATCAGCCTGATTCCGTTGATCTGGCCGTTCCAGACCTGAGTCCGGCGGCTGCGCCGCGAGTGCATCAGCGCACCAGACGCCAATCCAGCTCGACCCTGACCTCACGCCGCAGGCGCTGCTCCAGGCGGCGCTTGATCGCCTCTGCGTCGGCGGGCGTCAGCGGCGTGTCTCCGGCGACGGTTGCCCGGACCACCACGGTATCGCCGTCGATGCGCACGGACGGTTCGAGCAGGGTGAACGCGGCACTGCCGGAACTCAGCGGCTCGGCCTCGATCAGGCTCTCCAGGCGCCAGGTCTCGACGATGTGGGCGAACGAGAAATACAGCGGCAGCGCCATCAGCACCAGCGCCAGCGCCAGCTGGCGCAGCCCGCGCGCGGCCGTGCGGATCGGCGCGTAACCGAGCACCAGGAAGGTCAGCGCCGCAGCCGCCGCGATCCCGACCAGGTTGGTCAGGAACAGCAGGATCGCCCCCCCGAAGATGCGGGCGTCCAGCCAGCCGACGCCGATGCCCGCCGCGGCCAGCGGCGGAACCAGCGCCACAGCGATGGCGACGCCGGCGAGGCTCTTCATGATGTTCTCGCGCGCATGCGCATACGCCGCGGCAATGCCGGACACCACCGCCACCGCCAGATCGAGCAGCGACGGATGCAGGCGCGCTTCGATCTCGGGCGTCAGTCGCTTGAGCGGACTCAGCAGCGCCAGCACCGACGCGACCAGCAGGGCCAGCACCACGCCGACCGCGATCGTGCGCACCGCACCGCGCAACAGCGTCTCGTCACGCCTCAGGATCGCCATCGCCAACGAAACGATCGGCGACATCAGCGGCGCCAGCACCATCGCGCCGATCACCACCGCGGGGCTGTTGAGCATCAGGCCCAGGCCGGCCAGCAGCGCCGACGCCAGCATCAGGAACACATAGTCGGGGCCCACCCGGGCGCCCTCGCGCAGCAGCTGGAACAGGTCGCGGAAATCGTCCTCGAGCGCATGCGTGAACAGCGGCAGGCGGGTACTGATCGACGCCAGGCGGGTCTCGTGCTCGGGCAGGGTCTTGAGCCGGAGGGTGTCCTTGTCCTCACCCGATTCGCGGTTGTCCTCGGCAAAGCCCGGCCCGACCTTGAACGCGACGGCAGCCGGGCTGACGTCGAACACGATCTCGCCGGCACTGCGTGCGCGACCGTCGATGCGGTACGGCAACGGCGCATCGCTTTCGACGCGCAGGCGTCGCGTCTTGACGAAGGACAGCGCCCTGGGCAGCGCCCGTCCGCCGAATGCGGCGCGGGTCAGCACCGCCAGATAGGCGGCGACCGACGCCGGCGCCAGCAGCATCGCCGACAGGCGCCCGTCGCGCGCCGACAGTCGTTCGCCCAGCATCTGGCCGGTCAGCTTGTCGGCATCGTTCTCGAGCACGACGATGCCGGTGACGGCACTCCTGCGCGGCTTGTCCTCGTCGCCGATCTGCAGCCGCACGCTGTACGGCCGGATCGCAAACAGCCGGCGGGCGGCGGCCCACAACACCGCCAGCGCCGCACCCGCCCGGCGCAGAGCGTTGGGCTGGGCGCGCAGGAACGCGCGCCCGCGCTGGTCGAGAAACGGTACGTCGCCGATCGCGGCGAGCCCGAGCACGACCTCGCCGTTGCAGCGGGTCACGTCCAGCGTCACCGACTCGGGCGCGAACGCCAGTTCGATCTGCGCGTCGACGCCCCGCGGCAGCGCGAACAGCCGCTCCAGCCGCGACCCCGGCGCCGGCACCACCCCCAGCGCGGCGCTGCTGTCGCCGGCGCGGTCGACCGCCACCGCGACGACATCGTCCGCCGCGGCAACGATCCAGTGTCCGCCCGCGGCGCCCGCCTCCGGTGACGGCACCGCCGCGGCGTCCCCGGCGAACGCGCGGGCGTCGATTTCGCTCAGCTCGATGCCCCGTTCGGCGGCGTACGCCCGGATCGCCTCCAGATGGGGGTGATCGTCGTCGCGGATCAGGCGGGCCGCCGTCAGCGCCGCGGCCGCGGGTTCGGGCTGGGTCTCGACATCCTCGCTGGGGCGATCCACGCGGGTGGCTCCGCTGCGTCAGCGCGACTTGACGCGTGCCATCAGTCGCCGCTTCTTCTTGATCTGCCGGCCGGTCAGCTCGTTGCGGCGTCCCTTGAACGGGTTGTCGCCGGTCTTGAAGCTCAGCAGCAGCGGCACGCCGACGAGCTTGAAGGCTTCCCGGAACCGGTTGGCGAGATAGCGCTTGTAACTGCCGGGCAGCTTGTCGGTCTGATTGCCATGGATGACGATCCGCGGCGGATTGCGTCCGCCCTGGTGCGCATAGCGCAGCTTGATGCGACGGCCCAGCACCGCCGGCGGCGGATGCAACGCCACGGCCTGCTCGAGCACCCGCGTCACCTCGCCGGTCGGCAGTTCGCGCGTGGTGGACTCGTAGGCCGCCTGCACCGTCTGCATCAGTTCGCCCAGGCCCGAACCGTGCCGCGCGGAGATGTAGCAGATCGGCGCGTAGTCGGTGAACGGCATCTTCAGATCGACCTGATAGCGCACCTGCTCGCGCGTGTCGGGACTCAGACCGTCCCATTTGTTGACCGCGAGCACCAGCGCGCGCCCCCGATGGGCGACGAGCCCCAGCAGGCGCGCGTCCTGCTCGCCGATGTCATTCTGCGCATCGATGACCGCAATCACCACATGCGCGCGCTCGATCGCCTGCAGCGTCTTGACGATCGAGAACTTCTCGACGACCTCCGAAACCCGTGCGCGGCGCCGTACACCGGCCGTGTCGATCAGCTCGAACGGCCTGCCGTCGTAGTCGAAGGCAACGGTGATGGCGTCACGCGTGGTTCCGGCGACATCCGACGCCAGCAGACGCTCCTCGCCGATCAGACGGTTGACCAGCGTCGACTTGCCGACGTTCGGACGCCCGACGATGGCGACGCGCACCGGACCCTCGGCATCCTCGTCCTCCTCCTCGGGCTCCGCGACCACCGGCAGATCCTGCAGGACCTCCCGCAGCATCGATCCGACGCCCTGGCCGTGCTCCGCCGAGATCGCCATCGGCTCACCCAGCCCCAGTGAGTGGAAGTCGGCGCCGGCGAGGGTCCGGTCCTGCCCCTCGGCCTTGTTGACGACCAGCGTGATCGGCTTGCCGAGACGGCGCAGGAAGCGCGCGATGGCGGCGTCGTCGGGGGTCGCGCCGGCACGGGAATCGACCATCAGCAGGATGCGATCGGCCTCGTCCAGCGCCAGGCGCGCCTGATCCTCGGCCAGGGCCGCCAGCGGGTCCTTCGACTCGGGCATCAGACCGCCGGTGTCGACGACGACGAACAGTCGCCGCTCGAAGCTCGCAGTCCCGTACTGTCGGTCGCGCGTCAGCCCCGGCAGGTCCGCCACGAGCGCATCGCGCGTACCGGTCAGCCGGTTGTACAGCGTCGACTTGCCCACATTCGGGCGCCCGACGAGGACGAGAGTTGGAAGCCTGGAGGCCATAGCGGCATTGTCCACGATTTATCCAAAAAGACGAAAAAGGCGGGCCGCAGCCCGCCTTCAACGACCTGAAGCCGGTGACGCTACCGCGCCTTGAGCGCGGCGACGCGACCGTCGATGTTCATCACGTAGAGCAGACCATCCCCGGCGATCGGCACCGTCCGGATCGGGTCGCTGCCGACACGGGTCCGCCCGATCAGGCGGCCGTCACGCGGATCGAGCACATGGACGTAGCCCTCGAAATCGCCCACGACGACGTGTCCGGCAAAGGCCGCGGGGGGCGACAGCTTGCGATAGCGCAGATCCTCGTTCTTCCACGCCGCCGCGCCGGTGCGGGCGTCCAGCCCCCAGACGACGCCATCGCTGTCGCTGACGACGACCAGATCGCCCGACAAGGTGAGCCCGGAATGGCTGCGCACCGAACGCCGCCACAGAATCTGTCCGGTCGCCGCATCGAGGCAGGCGACTTCGCCGCCGTAGCTGGCCACGTAGAGCTCGCTGCCGACCATCAGCAGATCGCCATCGACGTCGGTCAGCCGTTCGAGTTCGTTGCGCCCGGTCGGTGCCGCGATGACCTGTTCCCAGGCCGGCTGCCCGTCGGCCATGCCGATGGCCGCAACGCGGCCATTGTCCATGCCGACAAAGGCGAGGCTGCCCTGCACCACCGGCTCACCCAGCCCACGCAACGTCAGATTCGGCACCGTGCGGTCGAAGACCCAGACCCGCTTGCCACTGACCGAGGACATCGCGAAGACCTTGCCGTCGCCGGCGCGGGCGATCGTCAGCGTACCGTCGCTGACCGGCGCGGCGAGCGCCTCGCTGGAGATCTTCTCGCGCCAGTAGTCGGACCCGTCGGCGCGCTTGAGCGCGATGACCTGACCGTCCATGGTGCCGACCAGAACGGCGTTGCCGGATACCGTCGGCCCGGAAATCACGCGCTCGCCGGTCTCGGCGCGCCAGATGCGATCACCGTTGGCCGGATCGAACGCATAGACGCGGCCACCGATCTCCGCGGCGTAGAGCGCGTCCTCGGCCAGAGCCAGATCGAAGCTGCCGTAATACTTGCCGCTGCCCTTGCCGACCGATGCGCTCCAGGCCCGCTTCAGCGTGACCTGGGGATTGTCGATGTCCTGCAACTCGGCAGGCTCACGCACCTTGCCCTTGCTCGAGCACCCACCCAGCAGGGCCGCGACCAGAACCAGACCGAGCGCGCGGCGCATCACGACTGCACCACGTCGGCCAGATCGTCGAGCTTGCGCTGCAGGTCGCCGCGCGGTGCCGGATCGGCCTGCGCCTCGGCGTCCAGCGCCTGTTCGTAGGCCGCGCGCGCTGCGCTGCGCTCACCCTTGGCGAGCAGGATGTCGCCCTTGAGTTCGGCATACATCGCAGCGAATTCGCCGCCGTCGCGTTCCAGCATCTTCAACGCATCGTCGGGTTTGCCCTGCTGCCACAGCACACGCGCCTCGCGCAGGACCGCCACCTGACGCAGCCCCTCGTCGGTACCGTTGTTGCGCACCCACGCCAATGCCTGCAGCGCGTCGTCGAGGCGGCCGTCCTTGACCGCTGCCGCCGCCAGATGCAGCTGTGCGCTGCTGGCATAGGGGCTCGACGCATGGTCCGTCACCAGCCGGTCGGCAATCGCCTGCGCCTCGGTGGCACTGGCGGTCGCCAGCGCCTGCTTCAGGTCCTCATACATGCGGGAGGCCTGCGTCGCCTGGGCGACCTGATGCCGCTGCCAGCCTTCCCAGCCGAAAATGGCACCGAGCCCGATGACCAACCCCGCGGCCAACGCCTTCCAGTTTTCACTCCACCACTGCTTGAGGCGTTCGGCCTGTGCTTCGTCGTCGTAATGTGTCGTCACGGATCAGTTCCCGTTGGATGCGCAAAGAAGACCCGCCAGCCGGTCCTTCAGTTCCGGCCACAGCGCAGTCTGCTGTTGAGATGAAGAAGTGTTGTTCGTGTCCCGCAGCGATTTTACTTGAACCGCGCCGGCCGCAAGCTCGGTCTCTCCGAGAATCAGGGCCACCTGCGCACCGCTGCGATCGGCCCGCTTGAGCTGGGCCGCGAGTTTGCCACCACCGGCGTTGAGGGTCAGGCGCAGCCCCGGCAGCTCGTCGCGCAGGCGCTCGCCCAGACGTGCCGCCTCGCGCCGTGCATCGTCACCGACACTGCACAGGTAGACCTGCGGCGCCAACGACGGGGCCACCACGCCCTGCGCCTTCATCAGCAGGATCAGACGCTCGACGCCGCTGGCCCATCCCACGGCCGGCGTTGCCGAACCGCCCAGCTGGGCGACGAGGCCGTCGTAGCGGCCGCCGGCGCAGACCGTTCCCTGCGAGCCCAGCTCGGTCGTGGTCCACTCGAACACGGTGCGGCCGTAGTAGTCGAGCCCGCGGACCAGCCGCGGATTCAACGCAAAGGCAATCCCCAGATCCTGCAATCCCTGCTGCAGCCCGTCGAAGTGGGCACGGGATTCATCGTCCAGGGCATCGAGAATCGTCGGCGCATCGGCCAGCAGTGCCTGGGTCTGCGGGACCTTGGAATCGAGAATCCGCAGCGGATTGCTCTGCAGGCGGCGCTTCGAGTCGGCATCGAGCGCACCCTCGTGCCGCATCAGGTATTCGACCAGCGCGGCACGATAGGCGGCACGGGCGTCGCTGGAGCCCAGCGAGTTCAGCTCCAGCGTCAGGTTCGACAGGCCCAGGCGCTTGAGCAGGCGTGCGGACAGCGCGATCAGCTCCAGATCGATGTCGGGGCCGGTCATGCCGTAGGCCTCGGCGCCGAGCTGATGGAATTGCCGGTACCGCCCCGCTTGCGGCCGCTCGTGGCGGAACATCGCGCCTGCATACCAGAGCCTTTGCTGCTGGTTGTGCAGCAGTCCGTTCTCGAGCCCCGCGCGCACACAGCTCGCGGTCGCCTCGGGACGCAGGCTCAGGCTGTCGCCCTCGCGGTCCTCGAAGGTGAACATCTCCTTTTCGACGATATCGGTGACTTCGCCGATCGAACGCTTGAACAGCGCCGTATGCTCGAGCATCGGCAGCTTGATCTCACCGTACCCGTAGGCCGCGAAGGTTTCCGCAGCGACCGTTTGCAGGTGCTGCCACAGCGCGGTTTCCGGCGGCAGCACATCGTTGAAGCCACGGACGGATTGAAAGAGGTTAGCCATTTGTTCAGCAGCAGATACAGCGTGGATTGAAGGTTGAAGTCAAAACCGGTCCGGCGCCCCGGACGGCCTATTCCTGGCTCGCGGGCTCGCCCGTGCCTGCTGCGTTGCGCGCGGCCTTGCGTGCCGCCAGCTTTTCGCGGACCAGTTTCTCGAGGACGTCGACCAGCTCGTGGTTGTGCGCCTTGTGCTGGATCTTGCCGTCGACGAAGATCGAGTTCGGATACCCGCCGGCCACGCCGATGGCCGCTTCGCGGGCCTCCCCCGGGCCGTTGACGACACAGCCGATCACCGCCAGGTCGAGCGGTTCGTCGATCTCGTCGAAACGGCTTTCGAGCTCGGCAACCGTCTTGATCACGTCGAAGTTCTGGCGCGAGCACGACGGGCACGCCACCAGATTGATCCCGCGCGAGCGCAGGTGCAGCGACTTGAGAATGTCCCAACCGACACGGACTTCCTCGATCGGGTCGGCGGCCAGCGACACGCGGATGGTGTCGCCGATGCCGTCGGCCAGCAGCATCCCGAGGCCGATCGCGGACTTCACGCTGCCGGCACGCTGCCCGCCCGCCTCGGTGATCCCCAGATGCAGCGGCTGGTCGATCAGCGTCGCCAGCTTGCGGTACGCGAACACGGTCATGAAGACTTCGCTCGCCTTCAGCGAGACCTTGAAATCCTCGAAGTTGTGGCGCTTGAGGATATTGACGTGGCGCAGCGCCGATTCGACCAGCGCGTCGGCGTTGGGCTCGCCGTATTTCTCCTGCAGCTCCGATTCCAGGCTGCCGGCATTGACACCGATGCGGATCGGAATGCCGTGATGCTGGGCGCAGGCAACGACCTCGGCGACCTTGCGATCGTTGCCGATGTTGCCAGGATTGATGCGCAGGCAGTCGGCACCGGCCTCTGCAGCCGCGATCCCGCACTTGTAGTTGAAGTGGATATCGGCCACCAGCGGCACGTAACCGACGCGACGCTTGATCTGGCCGAAGGCCTCGGCCGCCTTCAGCGTCGGCACCGAAACCCGCACGATGTCGGCGCCGGCTTTGACCGCCGCCTGGATCTGCGCGACCGTGGCGTCGACGTCCTCGGTCTCGGTGTTGGTCATCGTCTGCACGGCGACCGGGGCATCGCCGCCGACCGCAACGCGTCCGACGCGAACCACGCGCGACTTGCGGCGTTCGATCCGGTGATGGCTGGTCATGGCCATGACGGACTCTCCTGTCTGATCCGGTGCCGCCCTACTGCAGCGGCACGCTGAAACGCGCAGTCTTGTTCGAGCGCGTGAACGGGGCGGTTTCGATACGCTGACCGTTGTAGTGGACGATCACGCCGGGCGCATTGCCGAGGAACACGTTCAGCGGCATCGTGCCGCTGACCAATTCCTCGCTTCCGCCCTGGCGCATCGCATTGAGCAGGGTCTTGCCGTCGGCATCGTCGACCCGGACCCACGACGTCTCGGTGAACTGCAGACGGACGCCACGATCGCCGACGACCGCGGGGGTCGTTGCAGCGGTGGCGGTTTCCGCGGGAGCGGCGGTCGCCGCCGCCTCGTCCGCGACCGGCTCGTCTTCAGCCGCCGGAGGCTCGGTCGCGACCGGCTCGGCTGCAAGCGGCTGCGCTTCCTCTGCCGCGGGTTCGGTCATCACGTCGGTCAGCGGAATCGGCATCTGCTCTTCGCCCAGCGCCGGGACCTGGACATCGGGGTATCCGGTCCGGTCCGAGCCGCTGAACCAGATGAACGCACTGGCTCCGATCGCAATCAGCACGAGCACGACCGCCATCACCACCGGCAGGCGGCTGCTCGAACCCAGCTCGGTTCCGGACGCCAGCCGCAACTTCGACGGCGCGGTCGGCAGTTGCTGCACCACCCGCCCGGAATAGGCGGCGATCAGGGCGTCGTCGTCGATCTCCAGCACCTTGGCGCACTTGCGGTAGTAGCCGCGCACGTACACCGGCTCGAGCAGGGCGTCGAAATCGTCGCGTTCCAGGGCTTCGAGCGTATGCCGGGCCAGCTTGGTCTGCGCCGCCAGATCATCGACGGACCAATGCCGACGCTCACGTGCGACGCGGATCTGCGCGCCGGGGCTGGGGCTCGGCGCGGGGCCCGGCGTATGCTCGTGCGTACCTTCAGGGTGCTGATGTTCCGATGTCTCGCTGCTCATCACGGGCTCACTTCAAAAGAGGCTGCCTCAACGGATTCCGGGAACTCCGACTTCAGCCGTCGCTCATAGCGACGTGCCGTTTCCAGATCGCCCAGTTCCCGTTCGGTGCGGGCTGCAATGAACAACAGCTCCGCGGTTGCATTCGACTGCAGGTCGTAACGCTGCAAGAAAGCGCGTGCCCGCAGGTAATCGGTCTTGCGAAAGCTGATCGACGCCATCTGCGCCAACGCCTCGCGGTATTGCGGAGCGATCTTCAGGGCTTCCCGAAGATAGATCTCCGCCTTGTCGAGATTATGGGCCTTGATGCAGGTCCCGGCGTTGGTCCAGGCCGCCTCCGGGGTCGGATAGGTCGGATCCTTGGCCGCGGCCAGCAGCAGCAGCTCCGCCTCTTCGTACCGGCCCACACTGCACAGAAAGACCCCGAAGTTGTTTTTCAGCGCGGGATCGCCCGGACTCAGATCCAGCGCCTCCCGGAAGTGCCGCTCGGCTTTCTTGCTTTCACCGAGATTCTGGTAGACGTAGGCGATCGCGGCATGCGTCTCGGGCAGCGAATCATCCTGGTCCAGCGCCCGCTCGAGCTTGTCGAGCGCCACCGAAAAATGCCCCTGCTGCGCGTAGTTGATGCCCAGCTGGGTGTTGACCCGCGCCGCGTTCTGCATGTCGCCGCGCGACATCGACGACCCGCAGGCGCTCAGGAGCAGCGCCGCCGTCGTCGCGACGATCGCGCTCAGACGCATGGGCATCGCCACTCGAGCCCGCCGCCGGGCCACGTGCATCGGGACGCCTCCGCACCCCGGCCTGGAATCGCCGGTGCAGTCACTGCACCACCACCGGAATGCCACGCAGGCGCTTCTTCTGCCTGGACTGGACCCGGCCGACAAGCTGACCGCAGGCGGCGTCGATGTCGTCGCCGCGGGTCTTGCGGGTGGTCGTCAGGATGTGTTTCGCGCGCAGGATTTCCGCAAACGCCTGGATCGTGTCGCGGCTCGAACGGCGGTATTCCGATCCCGGGAACGGGTTGAACGGAATCAGGTTGACCTTGGCCGGCATGCCCGCGAGCAGCTTGGCGAGCTGGCGCGCGTGCTCGGGCTTGTCGTTGATGCCATCGAGCATCACGTACTCGTAGACGATATGGGTCTTGCGATCCTTGCCCGCCGTGTAACGGCGGCAGGCCGCCATCAGCTCGGCCAGCGGATACTTGCGATTGATCGGCACCAGCTCGTTGCGCAGCGCGTCGTTGGGCGCGTGCAGCGACACCGCGAGCGCGGTATCGACGTCCTCGCGCAGCCGGTCCATGAACGACACCAGGCCCGAGGTCGAGATCGTGACCCGGCGCTTGGACAGGCCAAAACCGAAGTCGTCGAGCAGGATCCGGATCGCCGGCAGCACCGCGTTGTAGTTCGCCAGCGGCTCGCCCATGCCCATGAAGACAATGTTCGAGATCACCCGCTCGTTCTGGAAGTCACCACCCAGGGTCCGCGCCGCGAACCAGACCTGCGCGATGATCTCGGCGGTGGTCATGTTGCGGTTCAGTCCCTGCTGCGCGGTCGAGCAGAACGAACAGTCCATCGCACAACCGACCTGCGAGCTGATGCACAGCGTCGCCCGGCCTTCCTCCGGGATGTAGACGGTCTCGATCGCGTTGCCGCCGTCGAGGCGCAACACCCACTTGCGGGTGCCGTCCTGGGACACCTGTTCGGTGACCAGTTCCGGCGTACGGATCTCGAACAGCTCCGCCATGCGCTCGCGCAGGGCCTTCGAGATGTTGGTCATCTCGTCGAAGCTGTCCTTGCCGCGACGGTAGATCCACTGCATGACCTGATCCGCGCGATAGGGTTTCTCGCCCATCGCCGCGAAGGCGTCACGCAGCTGCTGGCGATCCAGACCGAACAGGTTGACGGGGGCCGAGGCGGGACGCGCCCCGCCGGCAGTCGCTGGCGCGTTCGCTGTCATCGCCTCGGTCCCCATGTCGTCACCCGGCGTCAGACGCTCAGCGCGTCCGCGGGCACAGCTCGGTGCTGCGGAAGAAATACGCGATCTCGATCTGCGCATTCTCGAGGCTGTCCGAACCGTGGCAGGCGTTCTCGTCGATCGACTCGGCGAAGTCGGCGCGGATCGTACCCGGCTCGGCCTTCTTCGGATCGGTCGCGCCCATGATGTCACGGTAGGTCGCCACGGCGTTCTCGCCCTCGAGCGCCATCACCATCACCGGACCGCTGGTCATGAAGCTCACCAGATCGCCGAAGAAGGGGCGCTCCTTGTGCACCGCGTAGAAGCCCTCGGCCTCGCCCTGGGTCAGATGGGTCATGCGCGCGGCGATGACCTTGAGGCCGGCCTTTTCAATGCGCGCAATGATGTCGCCGATCGCGTTCTTGGCAACTGCGTCGGGCTTGAGAATGGAAAGCGTACGTTCGAGCGACACTGCGAGACTCCTTGAATCCTGTCGAAATAATTGAGAGCAAACAAACTGTACTGGCGCACCACGAAGGCGAGCCAATAGAAAAATCAGGCCCGGCGGAGTTCCGCCAGGCCCTGGACTTCAGACACCTGCCCTGTTCACCACCCTTGCGTCCCGTCGCGGCACGGCGGTCGTCCGCATCCATGGCATTGCATGCACCCTGACGGGGCAACACGGCATCTGCGTTCGGGAGCGATCGGCGCACCAAGTCTCGGGACCGAGCCCCGGGCTGTCAGGCAGCAAACAGGATCAAGGTCATCAGGCCAGGAAAATCAGCTAATTGTACCTTCCGCGGCGGCACTGCGGCAACGCAACATCAACCGCCCCGCACCGCGAATCCCGCGCCCCGGGCGCAGGCATGCGGTCGATCAGACGGTGAAACTCTCGCCGCAGCCGCAATAGGCTTTCGCCTTCGGATTGAGGAACTTGAAGGCCTCGTTCAGACCCTGCTTCTGATAGTCGAGGGTCAGTCCGTCGAGCAGCGACAGATCGTCACGCCGTACCACGACGGTTGCGCCGTGCTGCTCGAACACGGTGTCGTCGGCCTCGATCGCATCGGCGTAATCCAGCGTGTAGGCATAGCCGGAGCAGCCGGACTTGCGCACCCCGACCCGCAGACCCAATCCGTTCCCACGCTGGGCGATCTGCTGCCGGATGCGCTCGGCAGCCTGCGTTGTCAACTGAACACTCATATTTATTCAACCACTTATGCGCTTGACCAAGGCCAGGACCAAATCCTCGCCCATCAGCGCACAATGGGCCTTGTCGTCGGTGATTTCAAGGGCTTGCCGCAGATCCGCGGCCGTCAGCCGATGAACGCGGGGATCGGCGCCGACGAGCTGTTCGGCCACCCACTGCCCGACGGCGATCGTCACCGGACAGCCGTAGGCCTGGAACCGCACGTCCACCACCCGCCCGCCGGCCAGCTGGGCGTACAGACGCAACCGCCCCCGCGCGGCGGGACTGCCGGCCTCGACGACCACGACATCCGCCGCCGCCATCAGCTCGCCGGCTCGCGCCGGCGCCTCGAACCGCGCCCAGACCGGTTCCGGATAGCCGAACACGTTCTCGCGATTCATGCCGCCCCCCCGTCCGGTGCCAGCTGTCGCAACCAGCTGACCTCGTCGATCACCCGCTGCGCCGCCCGATCGACCTGCTCCGGAGTGGTCCACCGCCCCAACGAGAACCGCAGCGACGAAGCCGCGGTTTCATCGTCACGTCCCAGAGCCCGCAGGACGTAGGACGGCTCCCGTGTCGCCGACGAGCAGGCCGAACCGCTCGAAACGGCCAGATCCGACAGGCGCGCACGCAGGGATTCTCCTTCCGCCCCCGCGAAGCTGACGTTGAGGACATGCGGCGCCAGATGCCCGACCGAACCATTGCGCGCGATTGCCGGCAGCACCGACATGGCCTGCCACAACCGTTCGCGCAGCGCTGTCACACGCTCCGCGTCGGCGGCCATCGTCTTCCGCGCCAGGGCGAACGCCCGCCCCATGCCGACGATCTGGTGCGTCGCCAGGGTGCCCGACCGCATGCCCTGCTCGTGACCGCCGCCGTGCATCTGCGGCGCCAGACGCGCGCGCGGCCGCTTGCGCACGAACAGCGCGCCGATGCCCTTGGGACCATAGACCTTGTGCGCCGAAAGACTCAGCAGGTCGACCGGCGTTGCCGCCAGGTCGATCGGCAGCTTGCCGGCGGCCTGCACGGCGTCCACGTGAAACAGCACGCCACGTTCGCGCAGACGGGGCGCCAGCTCGGTGATCGGATTGATCACCCCGGTCTCGTTGTTCACCCACATCAGCGACACCAGCACGGTCGACGGACGCAGCGCATCGAGCACCTGCCCGGCCCGGATCAGCCCGTCGCGGTCCGGTTCCAGATAGGTCACCGCGACGCCACGGGTTTCCAGGTAGCGGCAGGTGTCGAGCACCGCCTTGTGCTCGATGCGACTGCTGATCACATGCGCGCCGTCGCCGCCGCGGAATTCCAGAGCGCCCTTGATCGCGAGGTTGTTGGCCTCGGTGGCGCCGGAGGTCCAGACGATTTCCTCGGCCGCCGCCCCGATCAGCGCGGCCACCTCGGCCCGCGCCGCCTCGACCGCCGCGCGGGCCGCACGGCCCGGTGCATGGTCCGACGCCGGGTTGCCATAGCCGTCGACCGTACCCAGCCACGGCAGCATCGCCTCGCGCACGGCCGGATCCAGCGGCGTCGTCGCCGCGTAGTCGAGATAGATCA
This sequence comes from Nevskiales bacterium, assembly GCA_028698335.1. Taxonomy (GTDB): domain Bacteria; phylum Pseudomonadota; class Gammaproteobacteria; order Nevskiales; family Nevskiaceae; genus Solimonas. The sequence continues at coordinate 67,094 of JAQVDP010000018.1, forward strand.
ACGCGTCCGTCATCGCTGCCCGGCCAGTTCCCGGAGGGCCTGGAGGAAGCGATCGACCTCCTCTTCGCGGTTGCGCTGCCCGAAGCTGACACGGATTGCGCCGAAGGCGATGTCGCGCGGATACCCCATGGCCAGCAGCACATGGCTTGGCTCGCCCTTGCCGCTGGCGCAGGCCGAGCCGCTGGACACACCGAAGCCGCGCCGGTCGAGTTGCATCAGCAGCGCCTCGCCCTCGAATCCCTCGAGCGCGAACTGCAGCGTGTTCGGCAGTCGCGGCGCGCCAGCGCCGAAGATGCACACCCCGGGCAGTGCCGCCAGACCGGCTTCGAGACGGTCGCGCAGCGCCAGCACATGGGCCGCTCGCGCCTCCAGCTCGACGCGCGCCAGCTCGGCCGCGACGCCGAAGCCGACGATGGCGGCGACATTCTCGGTGCCGCCGCGCAGGCCGCGCTCCTGCGGCCCGCCGTGATGCTGCGGGGCGAGCTCGATCTCGTTGCGGGCGATCAACGCGCCGATGCCCTTGGGGCCGTAAAGCTTGTGCGCGGACAGGCTCATCGTATCGGCGCCCAGCGCGCGGAAGTCGAGCGGAATCTTGCCCGCGGCCTGCACCGCGTCGACGTGCAGCATCGCGCCGGCGGCATGACCCAGCGCCGCCGCGCGGTTGACGTCCTGCAGCACACCGGTCTCGTTGTTGGCGCGCATCAGCGCGACGAGCCTGACGCCGCCGGCGGCCAGCTGCCTCTCGAACGCCGCCCAGTCCACGATCCCGGTTGCGTCGACCGCGATCGGCTCGACCCGCCAGCCGCGCCGGGTCAGCGACTCGGCGGCTTCCATCACCGCCGGATGCTCGGTGGCGCCGTAGAGCACGCCCCCCGGTGCCAGCGGATCGGTCGCCCCCTTGATCGCGAGGTTGTTGGACTCGGTCCCGCCGGAGGTCCAGGTGATCTCGGCGGCGCGACAGCCGACCAGATCGGCGAGCTGCTGGCGCGCCTGCTCGATCGCATCGCGCGCGGCCCGGCCGAAACGATGCACCGATGAAGGATTGCCGTAAGGTCCGGTCAGATACGGGGTCATCGCCTCCAGTACGCGCGGATCCAGCGGCGTGGTGGCGTTGTGGTCGAAGTAAACCGCCACGGCGCTACTCCGGATCGGCGGGCTTGTCGGCGTTGTCGCTGCAGAACTCCGGCAACTCGAGTTCGGACAGCGCGCTGTCCGGCATGGCCGCGTCGATCCGGTGCACCGACCGGCTCAACTGCTGAACCCGTGCATCGAGCTGATGGATGTGGTCGAGCAGCGACGAAAACGCGCTGGCCACCGGATCGGGCATGTCGCGGGACAGGCCGTAGGCATCGAAGCCGAAATGCCTGGCCAGCGCCTGGACCGATTCCGAGGGGGCCTGCTGCTCGCGCACGATGCGGCCGGGGATGCCGACCGCGGTCGCGCCCGGCGGCACTTCCTTGACCACCACCGCATTCGACCCGATCCGCGCGCCCTCGCCGACGGTGAACGGCCCGAGCACCTTGGCGCCGGCGCCGACGACGACGTTGTTGCCGAGCGTCGGATGACGCTTGCCCTTGTTCCAGCTCGTGCCGCCCAGGGTCACGCCCTGATACAGCGTCACGTCGTCACCGATCTCGGCGGTTTCGCCGATCACGACGCCCATGCCGTGGTCGATGAAGAAGCGACGGCCGATGGTGGCACCGGGATGGATCTCGATGCCGGTGATCAGCCGCGCCAGGTTGGAATTGAGCCGCGCAAGCCAGCGCAGCCCGTGCCGCCAGAGCCAGTGGCTGATCCGGTGCGACCAGACGGCATGCAGGCCCGGATAACAGGTGAGCACTTCCCAGGTGTTGCGCGCGGCCGGATCGCGCTCGAAAACACTGGAAATATCCTCACGGATGCGGGCAAACATGGGGCACCTCTGCGTAGCGCTCGAAAACGAGACGGGCAATTGTAGACCTTCCCGGTCCTGATTCGTGCGGACGCCCGGCGGCAAACTGCCGGTCAGTCGCCGTCGTCGCCGTGCTGCTCCGGCTCGCCCGCCAGCGGAATGCGACGCCGCTTGGGCTTCTCGATCGAGGTCAGAATGCCGCGCAGAATGTTCAGCTCGTTGCGATCCGGGCTCGCGCGATTGAAGAACGTCCGCAGCCGGCGCATCAGATGGCGCGGATTGGCCGGATCGAGAAAGCCGGTCGCCGACAGGATCCGCTGCAGATGTTCGTAGAAACGCTCCATGTCGTCGGCGGACGGCGGTGCGTACCAGGGATGTTCGGCCTTCGGCGCGCTGACCTGCACGTTCGGATAGGCCGCGCGGCGCAGCTCGTAGGCCATGATCTGCACCGCCTGCGACAGATTCAGCGACGTGTATCCCGGATTGGCCGGGATCAGGGTCGTCGCATGGCAGTGCTCGAGTTCGGCGTTGGTCAGACCGGTGCGCTCGCAGCCGAACACGAACGCCACCGGCGCCTCCCGGGTCAGCGACAACGCCCGCTGCGCCGCCGCCCAGGGCAGCATCGGCGCGTCGCCCAGATGGCGCGAGCGTGCCGACAACGCGACCACCCAGCCGCAATCGGAGACCGCGTCCGCCAGCGTCGGCACGACTCTGGCCGCCTGCAACACCGGCAGCGCATGGGCCGCGGTCGCACGCGCCTGGGGATGCGGATAACGGTCCGGATTGACCAGAACCAGGTCATCGAGCCCCATCGTCAACATCGCCCGCGCCGTCGCGCCGATGTTGCCGGGATGCTGGGTCTGGACCAGGACCACGCGAATGCGACTGAGCGGATCGGCGGGCGCCGACGATGACGATGACCGGGTTGCGGAATCTGGGGAGAGCTCGTTCATGCGTGATATTCTATTTGTTTCCTCCCCGCCCATTCCTCGGATTCCAAGACGGCCGCCATGCATCCGCTGGTCAACATCGCTGTAATGGCTGCGCGCGCAGCCGGCAACTTCATCATGCGCAACTTCGACCGGGCCGATCAGCTCGCCGTCGAACGCAAGGCGCGCAACGACTTCGTCACCATGGTCGACCGCGGCGCGGAATCGGAAATCATCCGCACCGTGCACAAGGCCTATCCGGATCACGCGATCCTGGCCGAGGAAAGCGGCGCCCGCGGCCAGAGCGACGTCACCTGGATCATCGACCCCCTCGACGGCACGACCAACTTCCTGCATCGCATTCCGCACTTCGCGGTGTCGATCGGCATCCAGGTCAAGGGCCGGCTCGAGCACGGCGTGATCTACGCCCCGAGCACGCAGGATCTCTACGTCGCCACGCGCGGCGCCGGCGCACTGCTGAACAATCGCCGGATCCGCGTCAGCAGCTGCCGCGAACTCAGCTCGGCGCTGATCGGCACCGGCGTCCCGCTACGGGAGGAGTACCTGGACCGCTACCTGCCGCTGCTGCGCAACGTTGCCGAGCAGACCGCTGGCGTCCGCCGCGCCGGCGCCGCCGCGCTGGATCTGGCCTATGTGGCTTCGGGCCGCCTAGAAGGATTCTGGGAATTCAATCTGCAGCCCTGGGACATGGCCGCCGGAATGGTGCTGGTCCAGGAGGCCGGCGGCGTCGTCCGCGGACTCGACGGCAGCGAGGACCCGCTCAAGACCGGCAATATCTTCGCCTCGACCGTGGCGATGCTGCCGCAACTCGAGCCGCTGCTGGCCCTGCCCCCGCAAAGCGAGGCGACCTGATTCACCCCGCAGAATTCACCCCACCGATCCGGCGGCGATCCGAACACGCCGCCTGCAAAAAAATACCGGGCTCTAAGCCCGGTATTTTTTTGCCTGGAAGCTCTGGATCAGACCAGAAACTTCTTGCGGTCCTTGCCGGCCGCCTCGGCCTCAACGATCCACTTCGGCGCACGGCCGCGACCGGTCCAGGTCGCACCGCTGGCCGGATCCCGATACTTCACGGCCACCTTTGCACGCTTGCCGCCCTTGGGCTTGCTGGCACGGCGCCCCAGATCCTTGATGGTCAGGCCGTACTGGTCCATGATCTGGTGAATCTTGGCCACGGCGTCGGCAATCTCATTCTGACGCGCCGTATCCGCCTGCTTTTTCAGCGTTTCGATCTGCTTGAGGAGTTCCTGATAGCTTGGCATTTTATCGCTTCGATAGTGGGGGTTTTTATTCGCAGGCGACGCGGACGCTAAGCTGAATCAATTAAATTCCAAGTTGGAATTCAAACGCCGCATCGCAGCGACGAAATCATACGGCCAATACAATCCTTCGCTCAAGCTTTTTCGGGATATTAACGAAAAGCGAGGCGAATACACGGGGAATAAAGAAGCAGAATATCGCAATCCGCCGCAGCGGCACCCGGTAGGGCAGCCGTTTGGCCGGAAGAGGCGAAAACGAGCTGAACAGGCAGGCGCATTTCCGATATGTCCGTTTTTTTCATCATTGCCGTATTCGCAGCGATCAGTCTGCCGCTGATTGCCGTCTCGTATTGGGGTGAGCGCCTGTTCGGGGATCGCCCCATCGGCACCCTCCTGCTCTGCCTGCTGTCGACCGCGGTCGCTCTGGGCCTTGAACATTACGTCGCCATCCCGTCGGCGGTACTGCTGGCGTCCGGGCTGCTCGCGAGCGCCTATGGCGGCTGGCTGCTGCATACAGGCCGCATGCAGCGTCCCGGCGCCTCCGGGCTGGTTGTGCTCGGTTTGTTCTTTGTTTATCCGCTGATCTGGCGCTGGGGTTTTCCGAGCATCTATCCGACTTCGGAAAGAGTCACCGACCTCTATTTCATCAGCCATTTCATCGACAGCCAGAAACTGCCGGCAATCGATCGGTGGCTGCCGCCCTATCGCTTCGACTTTTATTATCCACTGCAGTTTTATTGGGGCGGTCTGTTTGTCCGCTCGCTGAACATCCCCATCGGTTTCGCCTACAACTTCGGCGTGGTCTTTCTGATGGGCGGAACCGGTTACCTGATCTGGCACGTCGCCCGCCGTGAAACCCGGCATTGGCGCAGCGCGCTGGTGATCACCGCTGCATTGGTGATCGGCGGCAGTGGCGCCGCACCCTATATCGCCACCCAGATCGCCTCCCGCGAGGACATTCCATCCGCGCAGGCATCGCTGCGCGCGATCACCGCGGACGCCCGATTCAACGGCGACGGCGGCCGCGGGCTGCAAGCGCCCGACACCGCGGCGGGCGCCCCCAAGCCGCTGGAGCTGCCGCTGGAGCCGTACAGCTATCAGTACTACCTGGGCGACTTCCACCCGACCCTCACCGGCCTGCTCATCGCTTTTCTGATGGTGGCGCTGATGTTGAGGTACGAGACGCCGACGATCGATACGGCGCGGCGCAAGCGCCTCAGCTTTGCACTCGGCGCGATCACGACGATCAGCATCGTCGGCAACACCTGGATTTTTCCGCTCGCGGCGATGGCGACCGGTCTGTGGACGCTCTGGAAGCTCGCAACCGACGATCGTCACACCCAGCGCCTGCTGCCCCTGATCTGGACGGCCGGCGGCGGCATCAGCGCCTTGGTGGTACTGCTGCCGGTGCTCAAAGGGCTGGCCGCGCGGCAGCTTCAGACGCCGATGCTGTGGGTTCCCGCCGAGCTGCACAGCCCCCTGCTGCCGTGGCTGGTGCAATGGTGGCCGCTACTGGGCCTGACTGGACTCGCATTGGTCGTCCTGCCGCGCAGGTCCCTGGGATTCTTCCTGGCGCTGCTCACGATCGTGCTGCTCGCCTTCTCCGAACTGTTCTACATCAACGATCTGTCGATCAACGAATTCGAGCGCACCAACAGCACCCTGAAGTGGTGGGGCTGGATCTGGTCGTTCTCGATGTTCGGCCTCGGCGTGACGCTGCTCGCGCAGCGCCGCCCGACGGTGAGCTGGCTCACCACCCTGCTGCTGATCCCCGGCCTGGTCAGCGGTTACTGGTACGCCCGCTACTGGCTGGGCGAGGCCAAGACCGACGCCGGCAAGCTGGACGGCAGCCATTTCTACACCCGCGATCCGCAGCATCGCGAGCTGATCGACTATCTGCGGCAAGCGCCCGACGGCGTCACCGTCGAGTCGATCGCCGGCAACGCCTACACCGACACCGGCATGCTGAGCCTGCTCGGCGGCAAGCGTCTGTACATGGGCTGGCCGGATCACGAATACACCTGGCGTGGCGGCATGGTCGAAATCCAGACCCGGGTCAACGACGTCAACAAGCTGTATGCCCGTGAGCTGACGGATGCACCCCAGTGGCTGATCCGGTCGCACATCGACTTCGTGATCTGGTCGATCCGCGACTGCAACGCACTCGGCGACCAGGCCGCCTGGCAGCTCAACGACCAGATCAAGCGCGACTACGACCTGAAGATCACCGGCTGGTGGGGCAACTGTCCGGTCGGGGTGTGGACACGCCAGGGGCTAGGCGGCCGCGCAGAGCCGCCGGCACAAACACCGTGAGACAGTTCCTGACCTTCGGCGCACTCGGCGGCGCCGGCACCGCGCTGCATTTCGCGGTGCTGTTCGCTGCCGTCGAATGGGCGCACTGGCCAGCCATGGCCGGCACGATGCTCGGCGCGCTGTGCGGCATGCTGTTCAACTACCTCGCGCACTACCACATCACCTTCGCCAGCGATGCGCCGCATCGCCGCGCGCTGCCGCTGTTCGCCGCTGGCGCCGGAGCATCCTTCGCCCTCAATGCACTGATCATGGCCGGCCTCCTGGGCCTGAAGGTGCAATACTTGCTTGCCCAGGTGTGCACCACCGGGATCGTCTTCGTCCTGAACTATGTCTTCGCCAAACATGTCGCGTTCAGAAAATAGGGAACCGCTGATCTCGGTCGTCGTGCCGGTCTACAACGAGGCGGAGGTCATCGCCGAGTTCTGGCGCCGCCTGGAAGGCGCAATGGACGGCATCGAGGGCACCCGCTTCCACGCGATATTCGTCGACGACGGCAGCAGCGACGGCAGCTACGACATGCTGCGCATGCTGGCCAAGCGCGATTCGCGCGTCTCGGTGCTCAAGCTGTCGCGCAACTTCGGCAAGGAATCCGCGATGACCGCCGGCCTGGACTTCGCGCGCGGCGAATGGACCGTCATCATCGATGCCGATCTGCAGGATCCGCCCGAGCTGATACCGAAGATGCTGCAACGGGCGCAGCTCGGTTATGACGTGGTCCTCGCCCGCCGGGCGACCCGGCAAGGCGAGTCCTGGCACAAGAAGTGGTTCGCGCGGATGTTCTATCGCCTGATGGGCGCGCTCAAGCCCGGCTTCCGCCTGCCGCCGGATACCGGGGACTATCGCCTGATGTCGCGCCGCGCGGTCGAGGCCATCGGCGAATTGCGCGAAAGCCACCGCTTCATGAAAGGCATCTTCGCGTGGATCGGATTTCCGACCTATGAGCTGCTCTATGACCGCGATCCCCGCCACGACGGCCATTCGAAGTTCAATTTCTTCAAGCTGCTGAACCACGCGATCGACGGCATCACGTCATTCTCGACCGCGCCTCTGCGCTTCGCGACCTACTTCGGGCTGTTCGTTTCGTTGCTCGCCTTCACCTACGGCAGCCTCATCGTCATCAAGACCCTGATCTTCGGCGAGCCGGTCGCGGGCTTTCCGACGATCATGACCAGCATTCTGTTCATCGGTGGTGTGCAGTTGCTGTGCATCGGCGTGATCGGCGAATACGTCGGCCGCATCTATGGCGAGACCAAGCATCGGCCGTTGTATCTGCTCGAGGAGATCCACGGTACCGCGCCCACGGACACCCCCGAGACGACGGCGCCCGCCGCCGGCGGGATGTCCAGCCCCGAATAGGCCGATCCGCGGCCGCGCCTCCGCTCAGCGACAGGGCCGGGCCGCAACGAAATAACCGATCACCGGCCCGGAGCCGTCGTCGCGCAGGGCGACGAAGCGGTATGCGGGCGCCACCGCCGCCTTGGCCCGGGCCAGATCCGCGAGACTCCAGTTCGCGGACGCATCCACCAGCACGTAGCCGACCCCTGCAAGCTGCAAGCTTTGCAGTTCCGGAGCGGCGTACCAGGCCTGCATGGCCTCGATGCCTGCACGGTCATGGGGCGTGATTGCACCAATCTGACTCAGATGCGCCATCCACCCGCCGAGCGTCGGCCATGCCAGCAAGGTCGAAACCAGGGGATTCAGCGCATAGGCCTGCGCTGTCTGGCGTTCCAGGGTCAGGCCCGGACACTGCCCGTGCAGGGCCTGGAACAGCATCCGGCGGTCCTCGGCCGGGATCGTCGCCGCGGCATCGAGCGACCCGTTGCGCTGCACGCCCTTCGCCGCCCCGCGCGCGCCGAGCACGTCCCACACCTGCACCAGCGACGTGCACGCGAGCACCAACGCGATCACCGCACTGACGCCCACCGCTCGACTGCGCCCGGCCTCGGCCAGCACCACCATCGTCCAGCCGGCGAGCGCAAAACTGCCGATCTTGAGCACACCGTTGAAACGTTCATAGGCGCCGCCATAGGGATCGTCCAGCAGCACCCACTCCAGGCCGAACACCATGGCTGCGAATATTGCGGCGAATCCCCAGCGCCCGCCGGCGAGAATCAGCACCAGCGAACACAGCAGCAACGGCCCCCAGATCACCAGAAACTGGACCGGGGACGAGCGCATCTGCGACGGCAGCCAGGCCAGGGACACGGAGCCGGTCGCCAGGTCGGACGCATGCCACAACGGCCACATCATCAAGGCCCCGAGCGCGGCGCCTGCGAGCACGATCGCCAGCGCCGACCCGCTACACCTGCGGATCACGGCATACAGCGCCACCGTGGCAAAGCAGGGCATCGTCCAGGGGTTGAGGAAGAACGACACGGGAACGGCCCAGCCCGCCGCCGCCGGAAAGCCCGCGCGCGCCAGACCGGGACGCTCCGCGTAGGCCAGCCCGATCAACACCGCCAGCAACAACAGCGTGTATACCGGCGGATGCAGATCCCCCAGCCACCCGAGCAGATGGGCCAGCCCCTCGATCGGATAGGCGCGCCCGTCCATCAAGGCCTCGGCCCAGGAGCCCGGCCGCGCCTGGTCGGCCCACTCGGTCAGCCGCACATGCGCCATCGGGCGCAGATGCCCGGGAACCTCGATCAGACGCATGCCCAACGCGGCGGACAAACCGGTCGCCGGGAAAGTCGCCGCCAGGGCTGCGGCGCTTCGGATCAGCACACCGCCCCGCATTGCCGACCAGGCGATCGCAAATACCAGAACGGGGATCAACGCCAGGAACAGCAGATAGCCCCCCGCCGGCGCCAACCCGAGCAGGCGCGCGTAAAAGGCAACCGTGTAGAAACCGAGATAGTAATAACGCGTCAGCGCCGTACCCGGGTTCCACAACTCCGGTGCCGGCAGCACCTCGGCCGTACTCAGGCTGGCGATGTAGTGAAGGTCGTAAATGCCTTCACCCATGGGCGAGAACTCGAAGCTCGAAACCCGCAAGACGCACCACGCGGCGGCCATTGCGGCACACACCGCGGCATGCAGCCAGGGCTCGAACCGGGTCCGTCGCGCGTCATCCGGGCGCAGAAGCCGCGACCGCAAGACCGGCACGATGAGAAAACCGGCGAGCGCGAGGTCCGCCCCCCAGGCAACACCGCCTGGCATCCCCAACAGGCGCAGCCCCAGATCGCAGGCAGGGACCACGAACAACAGAACCAACACCAGCCAGGCAATCACGTCGCCGCTCCGGGAGGGACGCCACACACGCTCAACGCGAGCCTCGAGTCCGGGCAGCCAAACCGTCGCGGCATCGCGGGACGGTCACGCCTGTCCCAGCTAGCGTGGATCGGCGCGGTCGGGCACACGGATCCACTCGAGAACGATCGGATCCGAAGCGGCGGACATCTGGGTATGAACACGCAACACCGCACGCCTGGACGACTCGATCCAGGTCTCGCGCCTGAACGAACCGCGCTGGCCGGTCGTGCGCACGCGCTCGGTCACCCGGATCGCCGGTCCGCTGTAGGCCAGCCCCTGGTAGTAAACCTCCTGCACCCGCTCGACCGTTGCGATCTGCTCGAACCACTCGTCCGAAGCACTGGCCTTCAGCAGGCGCACCGATTTTTCGGCCGGCAGCACGGCATCGGCCGTCCCGTCGAGATACAGCTGCACCGCGCCCGACCGAATGCTCTCGGAGGCGACCAGGTCATGCGCCAGTCCATCCGTTGCGATGAGATCGGCGCCCTGCATGACCAGCGACACGCCCAGTCCGCCGATCCAGAGATCGCGACCGTTGGCCTTGTTCTGCTCCGCGAGGATGAACACCGCCTCCTCGCGCTTGCCGAAACGGCCGTACATCTGCGCATACGGCATCTCGCGCAAGCGCTGGATGCCGACGGCCACGTCGGGGGAAATTCCGGAAGTAAAGGTGTTGCGGGCACTGTCCGCGACCAGATCCAGGTTGCGGATGCCACAACCGCCAAGGAAGACAGTCAGCGCCAGCGCGCAGATCGCAGCCAGCGCGCGTCGCGGCGCTTGCGCTTGTCGCAGGCGGTCTTCAGCGTCCATAGATCGCGCCCTCATTGAAGCCGCCGTACACACCGTACAGCTTGCGTCCGTCGTCGACCTTCTGCCCGCCGTCACGCGACAGGAACCGGTAATCGATCGAAGTGCCGCCGCTCTTCATCCCCTCCGAAAACACCGAGAGCGGGATATAGATGTAAAAGCCCTTGTCGAAGGAACCTTCACCGAACTGTTTCGAGGACACATCGGTCTTGGTCGCGAAAACACCGAAGCGCGCACCGTTGCGGAACGTTCGTGACAGGTCCAGCGTGACTCCGACATCCTTGGCCAGATAACGCCCCGCACTCATCGCAACATCGATCCCGCTGATCGGACTCTGGTAGTAGACGGTCAGGTGGCCCGTTGCCGTCTTGTAGTCGCGAAAGTCGAGCCTCTGATCGAAATCGCGCTGGCGCACGTAGTTGGCATCCAGCGACACCGCCCAGCGCTTGTCGAACGGCCGGTACAGGACTTCACCGGCGACGCCGCCGTACATTTCCTCGAAGATACCGGCCGACAGCCGCCCGTACCATTCGGGCACGATCGGGAACAGGAAATTCGCCTCCAGCTCGTCGAGATAGACGTTGCTCGACCCCGACTGGTAGCGCTCCAGATCACTGCGCACCGCCGGCAACGAGCCGCTGGCCGGTGGCTCCTGCAGGCGATCCAGATCGTTCAGCACGCTGACACCCAGCGTACCCGTCACGCTGAAGCTGCGCGTCAGCTGCACGGTGGCATACGGCTTGAGAAGCAGCTGGCCAACGTAGAAGTCCGTTGGCCCGCCGATATTCGAGCGCAAGGCGGGATTGATACCGACCGCATAGGTCGGATAGCTCAGCAGATCGGGATAGCGGGCATCGTCAAGGCTCCATCCGTCGCCCGGGCCAAAGCTGCTGCGCACCACGAGTTCCTCGACAGACGCTTCCGAACTGGCTTCGGCCTCGATCACATCCCGCGGTGTCTCGGCCGTCATCGCCCCGGCGCCTCCGGCCATCGTCACGACGCGGATCGTCCTGACGCTGTCAGGCGCGACATTGGCCACCTCGCGCCCGATGTGGCGCTGCACCTCGACCGGATCACTGGTCCGGCTGCTGCTCTGCCACACCGTCAGCATCGAACCATCGTCCGATATGTCCAGGGCGTGCACGAAAAAGCCGCGATACCGCAGAGCCTCGTACAGCCGTACATATCGCTCCGCGTCCGCAACCTCCGCCGGCCGATAGGCGGAGTCACGGTTGCGATCCAGCTCCGGAAGATACGAGCGGCTCTTGGGCACATCGTCGCGCCCGATCACCGGCGTGATCCCGATCTGGAACCCCACCTGGTTTCCGCGCAAATAAGACAACGTGGCGGAGACCTGATCGCTCAACGCGTAACGGATGCCACCGTTGAAGCGCGCGGAAGCTTCAATAGGCCGCCGTGCCGGCTCATTCGAGTAGTCATTGCCATCCAGCTCGGCGACAAACGTCCACGGACCGCCCCCCGGATTCCAGAGCAGACTCCCGAACACGCCGACTTCCTCTCCCCGGAACCAGCGCTGGGTCGAGAACGTGCCGGTTCCATCCAGAGCGCCTCCCGGACGCGAACGGAAGCGATCGCTGAGCTGCGTCAGCGGATTGTCCAGGCCACCGCGCGCACCCAGCCTGCCCCACGCGATACCGATCGACGCATAGACGTCAAAGATGCGCTGCGACGCCACAAGGTACTCACTGGAAAACAGTCCGGTGCCGCCGATATCGACAATGCCGACGCTCAGCGCCGGGTACCAGTGCCCCTCAGGCAGGAGCTGCAAAGCAACGTCAAAGCCCTTGTCCTTGTAGGACTGGCCATTTCTGGAGATCGGGTAGGGACGATCTGAAATATCCGAATACCGCGCATTGAAATTCAGCCAGCTGAACGGCTGCGCGCTCAGATAGAGCGAGTTGTATGGCTGAACGGAAGAGATTCCGAATCCGAGACTCCCCTCGGCCGGCATCAGGGCAATGGGGGTGGTCAGCAGGCCGGGAAAACCCGTCATCGAATGACGGTCGACCTGGGCGAACGCAACGTTCCCCCACATCAACACGCTCAGCATGCCGCCGCCGAGGACGCACCGCATCCGCCGCCTCACTGACCGCTGCATCCGGCTTTCCGGACTCCGGAAATCAGGAGAGACCCGGGAGGAATGGCCGTACGCTCATAGTTCCAGAACTTGAGGCCCAGCACCCGTGCCTGGCCGTCCGGCAGCACGAGCAGATCCCTGCCAAACCATCCACTGCCGTCGATGTCCAGTGCGTCGAAATAGTGGTCGCCCCCTGCGCCGACTTGGTACAGGGTTGGCGCCGCCTCCAGGGCATAGCCCTGAGCAACATAGACATAGGCTTGGCGCGGAGGAACGATCAGCACATCCCCTGCGATCAGGTTGACCGCTTCGCCCACGGCGCCCTCGCCATCCAACTGGACGGGCACACGATACAGCTGCCGGGATGACAGCTGCCGCGCCCATTCACGCCGGTCGTCGACCCCGAACAAGGCATCGATCACCGCCAGCGCCTGACGCTCGCCGGGCTCCACACAGCTGCGCGTGGTCGGAATGACAACGGCGCTGCCGTCGCTGCGATCCCGGCGCAGCAGGATCGCTCCGAACGCAAAAGCATCTGGCGCCAAACCTCCCGCGGCTGCCAGCGCTGACTGCACGTCAGTATGAGCTGCCTCCAGCTCGATCTGCCCAGGCTGCCGAACCGCTCCGTACACGCCAACTGACGGCAGGCGATCCACAGTGGTGACTGGCTCCGCCAACAGCACAGGCTCTGCTGCCTGGACAACTACCGGCCCCCACAACGCCAGTATCCCCAACAGGCGAAGTCCCCGTCTCAAACCTGGCCGTGCGCGACGGAGACGATCGACCATTCCACACACCCCGGAACGGATCCACCCCGCTGGCCATCCATCTCTGTACTGCAACACCCGAGACTTCCCCTCTTTCATGAATCGTTAGCTCTGCACACCCCGGTCTGCCCCGTTGCGATCGTGATCCGCACCGGATCGAGACGCCCATGCACATCCGCCCAACCATCCTCAACGCGGACATGCAGTCCATTTCGTGACGCCAGCGGCAGTTTATCCAAAGCCTCACGCCATGCGCAGCAGCATCGGATCCAGCCATACCCCCGAGGCTCCGACGGATTGCGTCTGGCGGCAACGAACATGCTTCACTGAAGCAACAAGAAAGAAGGGCTGGCCTAACGGCCAGCCCTTCCGATTCTGTCGAAACAGGCGAGCTTACGGGCTGGTACCGCTGGTCCCGCTGGTCCCGCTGGTCCCGCCTGTCCCCGTACCTCCGGTCCCACCGGTTCCGCTGGTCCCACCGGTTCCCGTCCCGCCACCGCCGCCCGTCGGCGTCGGCGTCGGCGTCACCGTCGGCGGCGGCGTCGGCGTCGGAGTTGCGGTCGGCGTCGGCGTCGGAGTTGCGGTCGGCGTCGGCGTCGGCGTTGCAGTCGGCGTCGGCGTCGGAGTTGCGGTCGGCGTCGGCGTCGGCGTTGCAGTCGGCGTCGGCGTCGGAGTTGCGGTCGGCGTCGGCGTCGGAGTTGCGGTCGGCGTCGGCGTCGGAGTTGCGGTCGGCGTCGGCGTCGGCGTCGGATTGCCGTCGTCCGTCGAATCGGAAATGACGATGATCAAGCCCAGAGCCGCCGCAACGGCAGCCGTGATCTGCAGCGGCGTCAGTCCAGCGATCGTGCCGATGTTGACGCCAAGGCCCGCCAGCAAGGCGGCGCCGGAGTCGGTGATGACATAGTTGCCGTTCGGCAACTGGTCCATGAGTCCTTCGCGAACCGCCTGGCTAAGCGTCTTGCCCATCTTGGACGCAGCTTTTGCCGCCTCCGGTGGCGTCAGTTCTCCAGCCGCCGCCGGAGCAGACGCCGAACTGCCCTGCGCATACAGCACGTTGACGGCCATCTGGCCGGACAACATCGCCATAGCGGCGACGGCGACAACTAGCTTCCTGCTCATCTGAACTCCCCTAGTACGCTCATCAGCACAGCCCCTGGGTGTCGGAGCCATCTCGACCGGCGAAATCTTACACTGCATTCACCGACAGTTGTGAGACATCAGTCTCGACTTAATACCGCCTTAACATCCGTTCTGGGCCGCGCGAGGTCCGAAGGGCTCCCGCCACCACCCGCAAACATCTCCACCAGACTCAGCGCCACCGCACTGCCCAGCCCGGGCGTCTGCTCGATCGCGTCGAGCCCTGCTGCGCCGAGGACGGCCCTGAGGCTTGCCCGCTGCGCCACGACCCCGGCGATGCCGTAGTGGGCGGCCGAGTGACCGGACTGAAGCCCCGAATCTGGCCGCCTTTCGCCCTCATGACTGACAAGCAAATCCTGCGCCATCGCTGACGGCGCCACCAGCGTGAGAACCAGGAACGTGACCGCAACCGATGCCCAATGCTTCATCTGTCCTCCGTCAAGCGTATCGCTTGTATGAGTACTGGTAGCCGTACTTGTAGGCATGATAGCCGGATCCCCCGCGCCCCACCTGGTTGAAGATAGTACCCTTGACGTTTACCCCCGCGTTCTGGAGGCGCATCGCCGTTTCCTGAATCATCGGCATCGGATGTTCGCCCGCCTTGAGCACCATCAAGGTGCAGCCGACCAGCTTGCCGACGATAGCCGCGTCCGTCACGGCCAGGATCGGCGGGGTATCAATCACCACATAGTCGAACTGTTCGGACAGCGCCTTGACCAGGTCAACGAAACGGTCAGTCAGCAGCAGTTCCGCAGGATTCGGCGGAATCGTTCCCGTCGGCACAATATACAACCCATCCACCGGCGTCCTACGGACAACATCCCCGAACTCCGCCTGCCCCGCACAATAGTCGGACAAGCCAGGATCGCGGCTGCAGGATACGTATTCATTCAGATGCCCACGGCGCAAGTCGCCGTCGACCACCACGACCCGCTTGCCGGTCATGGCCAGGACCGCGCCCAGGTTGATGGACACAAACGACTTGCCCAGATCCGGGCTCGGCCCCGTCAGCATCAGGACGTTGTTCGATGCGTCCAGCATCGCGAAATGCAGCGACGTCCGCAAGCTGCGCAGCGCCTCGATCGCGATATTCTTGGGATCCGCCAGCGCCAGCAGTTGCTCGGATCCCCCCTTGGCCCGCTTGAGCAACCGCCGCTGGTCGTCGGTATACGGAACGGTCGCGTAGGTGGGAATCCCCGTCACCCGCTCCACTTCCGTAGGATCGTTGACCGCGGACTTGAGCGCATGGCGCACAAACACCACTGCAACGCCCAGAAACACCCCGAGAACCGCGGACAGGGCCAGGATCAACGGCACTTTCGGTTTGGAAGGCTCTGCCGCCTCGACCGCATAGTCGACGATCCGGACATTGCCGATCGTCCCGGCCTTGGCCACCTGCAGCTCCTGGTAGTTGTTCAGCAACGAGGTATACAGCGTAGTGTTGACCTCGACATCCCGCGACAGACGCAGCAACTCCTGCTGCGTCTCAGGCAGCCCTTTCACCCGCCCCGTGATCGCATCCTGCTCGTTCTTGATGTCCTGCAGCTGACGGTCAATCGCCAACACGGTCGGATGACTGGGCGTGAAACGCTGTAGTGCTTCCTGGCGCTTCTGCTCCAGTTCGAGGCGGGAAGTCTCCAGCTGAACGCTCTGCTGCAGAATCAGCTCGGTCTCCTTGGTCAGATCCGCGGATCCCTCCTTGAGACGGTAGTCGTTAAAAGACGCTTCCGCCGTCTCGAGCTTGCTGCGCACCTGTGGGAGCTGCTGCTCAAGAAAGCCCAGCGTCTGCGCCGCCTCTGCGGAACGCCGCTCGATGTTCTGCCGCTGGTAGGCGATCACCAGACGATTGACCACCTCGCGCGACTTCACTGCATCCGGCGATGAGAAGGTCACGGCCAGGATACCGCTGTCCTTACCCTTTTCCGTCACCCCCAGCTTCTCCTGGATGGCCTCGATCGCATCCATGCGGCGTACCCGCGTGACCTGGAACTCGGTCCCCGGTTCCGCGGCAAGATCCTGCACGAAGATGCTCAGGACCTCGCCACGCGACGACAGCGCGGCCGAGGCGCGCTCGCCAACACGCCCCGACAATACGGTTTGATCGTCAACTTTCAGATCATACGATTCGCCTTCTTCACCTTTGGCCACCAGCGTGAACGGAACATCCAGGTACCGGGCCGGCACGTCGAAGGCCTCGACCTTGATGTACTCCCCGCCCCAAGCGAACTGCCGGAGACCCAATCGGGCCGGCGCCACATCGGCACTCTCAGCAACCGGGTCGAAACCTCTGGCCAGCGCTCGGCCAAAAACCGGGAAGTACCTTGGCTGGGCGTTGATCTCAAGCTGCAGACCATCGACTACCGAACCCACGATCATACGGCTGCGCAGCAGCTCGATCTCCGCCGTGACGGCTGTTTCAGAACCCAGCAGTTCGGCCATGTCCCCAATGGCGGCATTGAGTCCGCTCTCATCCTGCTCGACCTGAACCAATGCGTCCGCGTCGTAAATCCGTGTGGCGGCCCAGGCATACAAAAGCCCCAACGCAAGAAGCCCGCAAGCAACCAGTGCGATCAGCCACTTGCCGCCCGCCATCAGCGCAAGCAGCTCGCGCAAATCGATTTCATCTTCCGCAACGGAGCCGGACATCGCAGAGGCTACACGCGGCATGGAACTATTTGGGTTCATTCAAGGTGTCGTCTTTTTAAAGCAAACCAGTCGCAAAACAGCTTCTCCGGCCCCACGGTTGAACTCCACGCGGGCAGGATCATTCCAGCTCTTTCGGCCTTTGATTCCCGATCAGTTGTTCACCAACCGGTCGATCTGGAACACCGCCGAGATCGTCGGCAGCAGCTGACCGATCACAGAGTTGTACTTGGCAAAGTCGGTGGCCTTGACGTAGACCACGTCCCGCGGCTGCAGGACGAATTCACCGGCCAGCAACAGGCCCAGCGGGTTGTCCAGCTCCAGCGAATAAATGGTCGGCGGCAGCCCTTCGGCAAACGGGCGCCGGAATACCAGCACCCCCGCATCGTCCGCCCTGAGCTTGTCCATCCCGCCCACTTCAGCCAGCGCTTCCGTCAACGTGGTCCGCCCCTGCTGAAGAACAACAGACGCCTGCTTCTCGGTTTCGCCCAGTACGAAGACCAGATCGTTGGACTGATCGGGCACGTGAATCACGTCCCCCGCTTCCAGCTTCGGATTCATGACCGGACGGCTCCCGGACAACAGTCCGCCCAGATCGATCGGATAGGTTTCACCGTGACGGCGCAGCAGCACCCGCCGCCGGCTGGCGGTCTGCGCCAGCCCTCCTCGCTCGCTGATCGCCTCCAGTATTCCCTTCGGCGTGTCGTCCAGGGTCACCACCCCCGGCTGAGCAACCTCACCCGTGACCTGGATTCGTTGCGCACGGAATGCGATCACCCGCGCATCAACCTGCGGACTGGCAATGACCCGCGCCAGCGAACGCGCCAGATAGTCCCGGAGCTCAAGCACCGTCATTCCCGCGGCCTGGAACTCGCCGACATAGGGATAGAACATCTTGCCGTCGGACGAAACCAGACGCGACGCGCCCTCGATGTTCCCGCCGATCGAACCTGTCGGCACGGTCAGTTCCGGATGATCCCAGACGGTAACGTGCACAACGTCACCCGGACCGATTACATATTCATCGGGGCGCTTCGCCGGTGTCACCGACTGAAAACTCGGCGGAAGCGGCGGCCAGATCCCTTCCGTTTCGCGGCGGATCTGTTGCAGCGACTGCCCGGAGACCTCGACAACACGATATTCCGGCGCGCCCCCGTCTCCTGCCCGCGCCGCACTATCCGGAGACGAGAGATGCATACCCGGCAGGATGGAGCAGGCCGATACCAGCAATGCAGCCAGCAACGCGCTGCCTTTCGAAACCAAATGCACGATCACTCCCCGCGAGGGCTTCAGATGGAAGCCTTGTTCAATATTCATTTTCAGGAGACAACGTCGAAGCAAACGGAGATGGTAGCCCAACCGGAGCAAACGTCACATGAGTGATCGCACCACCATCTGGGCCCCCAACGCACGGCCGCCGCCGCGGCATGTGTCGTACCGCCTCCATGGCTAGGCCCTCAATTGGCTGTGATGGTCCAGGAACCACCGGTACGTATCTTCGATCCCCTGACGCAGACCGACCCGCGCCCGCCAACCCAGGGCAGTGAGCCGGTCCACATTCATCAGTTTTCGCGGCGTCCCGTCGGGTTTGCTCAGATCCTGGACGATTTCGCCATCAAACCCGACAACGGACCGAATGGTCTCGGCCAGTTCGCGGATCGTGACATCCTCCCCCACGCCCACGTTGACGATGTCCTCGCCGGAATAAGTCTGCATCAGAAAGACAGCCGCGGCGCCCAGATCATCCACGTGCAGGAACTCCCTGCGTGGCGTCCCCGTGCCCCACATCACCACCTGCGCATCCCCACTCATCTTGGCGTCATGAAACTTCCGGATCAGTGCCGGCATGACGTGTGAGTTCTCCAGATGAAAGTTGTCACCGGGGCCGTACAGGTTGGTCGGCATCGCCGAAATTGCGTCGAAGCCGTACTGACGCCGGTACGCCTGACACATCTTGATCCCGGCAATCTTGGCAATGGCGTACCACTCATTGGTGGGTTCCAGCGGCCCGGTCAGCAGACAGCTCTCCGGCATCGGCTGCGGAGCAAGCTTGGGATAGATGCAGGAAGAGCCCAGGAACAGCAACTTGCGGACACCCGCCTTCCAGGCGGAATGAATCACATTGGTCTGAATCGCCAGATTGTCGCGGATGAACTCCGCCGGATAGCGATCATTGGCCTGGATACCGCCTACCTTGGCAGCCGCCAGAAACACGTACTCCGGACGCTCCTTAGAAAAGAAGGCCTCCACCGCCGCCTGGGACGTCAGATCAAGCTCGGCGTGCGTGCGGAACAGCAGGTTGCGATACCCCTCGTTCTCCAGCGCCCGCACGATCGCCGAGCCCGCCAGCCCGCGATACCCGGCCACATAAATCCGCGCGTCCTCGTTCATGCCCGCTCTGCCCATTCCGTAAGGCGACCCGTGGCCGCCGAATTCCTCATCCAGTCATGACCGCAGGCTGGGGCGAGCACCGCGAACACTGGCACCGCCCCCCCATCCCGTTCGTGTGGAGTAGCGCCAACGGCGCATATCGAGATGCCAGCCTATATCGCGCCCCGACACAACAATCACTCGTGGCAGCCAAACGCCCTGAACCCCGCCAGCTTCACCGGACTGTCCCGCTTCGGACCTCAGATCCTCGCTCACTATTTCGCGCACCAGCGCCTCTAACGTGGTCCGCCGCGTGAGCCCGACTCCTCGCGCACCGTTACCTCCGAGCCAGTTGCTCACCCGTGCGCTCAGGTGCCTGACGACAGTCAAGCACGGCATAGATGCGAACAACGGCGGTGTCGTGGAACCAGCGGTAGTAAATCGCGTAGGGAAAGCGATTCGAGAGCAACCGATGATATGCGCCGTGCATTGCATGTACGCCCGCGTACAGCTGCAGCGAGTCGATATCCGAAAGAACTGAATCTAGAAAATATTGCCCAAGTCCTGCTTCCTGTCGCTCATAGAACGCGAATCCATTCAGAAGATCGCCTTCGGCTTCTTCTAAGAGCTCAATTCTCACGGCGCACGGTCACGCAGCCGTCGTTTAACCTCAGCCCACTCGTAAAAAACAGTGCTTCCCGTCTCTACGCGCATCTCACGCTCGAGCAGCACATCGCGGTGCCAGTCGGGGACAGGG
>JAQVDP010000005.1 GCA_028698335.1 Nevskiales bacterium
TGGCGGCGGCGGCGGTGGCGGCGGCGGCGGTGGCGGCGGCGGTGGTGGCGGCGGCGGCGGCGGTGGCGGCGGCGGTGGCGGCGGCGGTGGCGGCGGTGGTGGCGGCGGCGGCGGCGGTGGTGGCGGTGGTGGCGGCGGTGGTGGCGGTGGCGGCTGTGTGCCGATGTTGCCGGACAGCACGATCACCTGACCGCTGGTGTTCAGGCTGTTGTAATCGTTGATCTGGGTGCCGGTGGACAGCAGGAAGTCGGCCGTGCTCAAGGACTTGAGCAGTGCCGGGGGCGTTGCCGCCAGCTCGATCGTTCCGACGTAATCGGTGCCCCCCAGCACGTAGGTCGCGACGTCGGTCGTCAGCGCGCCGGCGAGTCCCGACAGGTACAGCGAATCGGTGTCGAGATAGGGACGGAAATTGAGGAACAAGGGCGGGGAGTCGATCACGCTCGCGACATTGGCCCCGGGCGCACGGATGAACAGATATCCGCCGCTGACGCTCAAGCTGCCGATCTGCACGATTCCCGGTGACACGAAGCTGGCATTGGGTCCGAACGGGACTGCAATGTCGTGGGCCTGGATCTGCGCGACCAGGGCCGGGTCGACCCCTTCGAATGATCCGCCGCCGCCAACCCGGACGACCGCGTCCGACAGGTCGATCGCGCCGCCGACGACATCCAGACTGCCGGCATAGATCTGGGCGCCGCTGGCGACCACGGCGGTGCCGCTGTGCATCACCAGGGTTCCGGCGGCGACGGTGCCGTTGCCGAGCGACAGGTCGGTTGCGGCGAGCAGGTTGAGGGTGCCGGCGCGGACATCGGCGCCGGGGTCGATCAGAATCGCGCCGCTGCTGTCGATCGTGGCCAGATTCGGTGTGCCGCCCAGCGGTTCGATGCCGACCCGGGCCAGTCCGATGTCGCCACCGTTCCAGGTGTTCAACAGGACCTCGGTGGTGACGGCGTTGTCCGCGCCGCCGGAGTTGACCCTCAGGTCCAGCCCCCCTGCCTGACCGAAGATGCCGCCGTTGGCCGCCATGTCGACCATGACCGAGGTCTGCGACAGCCCGCAGGTTTCGCAGACAGCGGTGTCGCTGCCGGCGATATCGACGGTGACCGGGCCTGCGAAGATGTTGCCCTGGCTCCCGGAAACCGGGGTGTTGTTCTGGATATACAGCGCCGAGTCCACCGAGACGCCGACGAATCCGTTGGGATCGCTGCTCAGGCTGACCGTTCCGACGCTGATGTTGCCGCCAACCGCCGAGTTGCTGAAATACGGGTTGGCGGAGATCTCGACGCCGACGTCGAGCGCGTCCTCGTCGGCGGTCGCGATGGCATGGGCGCTGATGTTGCCGGCCGAGACTCCGTCGCGGCCGCCGATGAAGATGCAGCCGCCAAGGCCGTCGATGCAGAAGCTTCCGGTGCCGAGTACACGCGCGATCGAGTCCGTGGCCAGCGCCGGAGTCGATGTCGGCGAACTGCCCATGTAGCTCGAGCTGACGTCGCCGATCTGGACGCGGCCGCCCAATGCCTCGACATAGACGCCGCCTGCGTTCGCATGCAGATTGCCGGCGTTGAGATCGCCGGCGCCGCTGCTCAGGAAGATCGTCGAGGCGGTGGTCGACTGCAGGGGCAGGCTGAGGCTGCCGCCGGCTTCGATCGTCAGATCCTCGGCCAGCATCGTCGGCAGTGCCGTCGACACCGCGACGTTGCCGCCGAGCGCGGCGATCTCGATGCGGCGCGTTGCGTTCAGACTGCCGAAAGAGAGATTGCCGGCGCCGCTGCGAATCAGCAGGGCCTCGGCGGTCAGGTCGGGGCTGAGCAGTTCGACGGAGCCCTCCGCCAGCATCTCGATGGCCTGCAGCAGCGACGGGGACGGGCCGGTCAGGGTGCCGATCTTGATGTTGCCGCCGCCGATGGACAGGGTGGCGCCGCTGATCGGATCCAGGATCTGGCTGGCCTGGTTGGACAGGCGGATATAGGCGTTGAGCAGCGCGTCCGGAAATTCGGCGTTGTCGAAGTTCAGTGCGATGTCGCCGGTGACGACATCACCGCCGAGCGCGGCCGGATCGTGGAAGCCGTTGCCGAGAACCTCGATCACCGCGTCGATCAGATCGAAGTTGGAGGTGGCGATGGCATTGACCGTCAGATGCCCGGTGCTGATGCCGTCGCGGGCGATCAGCTTGATCCCGCGGGCACCGTAAACGGAGACTTCCTTGCCGAGCCCGGCGTAGCCGCCGTAGAAGGTGGCACTGATGTCACCGGTACGGATCGCACCGCCGGCGGCGCTGATCTGCACCCCGCCGTCAGAGGCACTCAGATTGCCAAGCCCGAGATCACCGACATGGCTGGAGATGAAGATGTCGCGGGCCGTGACCGACGGC
Source organism: Nevskiales bacterium (assembly GCA_028698335.1). GTDB lineage: Bacteria > Pseudomonadota > Gammaproteobacteria > Nevskiales > Nevskiaceae > Solimonas. Next base: position 2,372 of record JAQVDP010000005.1, read on the forward strand.
ATCAGCATGCCGCCGTAACCGTCCATGAAGCTGATCGCGCCGGCGCTGTTGAGATACAGGTAGCCGAAGTCGCCGCTCATGGGGCCGAGCACGATCGATCCCAGCGTACTCATCCCGGTGGCCCGGTCTGCGCGTGTTTCCAGTGACAGTTGCCCGCCGGGCGACAGGAACACATACCCGAAGTCGATGTCGCCGCCGTTGTAGGTGTTGGCGTTGAGGTTCGCGTCCAGATAAAAGCCGCCGCCGATCGCGTTGACCGATGCACCGCTGGCGTGGATCGTGTCGTCCGCGGACAGACTCGCGTAGGCATAGGCGCTGCCGCCGGACGCGCTGTCGGCCTGCACCTGGATCGGCCCGGTGTCGATGCCGCCGCCATCGCGGGCGGAATTCTGGTCGCTGTTGAGATAGAGCGAGGCGTTCGACGAGATGCCGGTGTGTCCGTTGGCGTCGGTGACGACGACGATCGATCCGGTCTGCACGTCGCGGGGCATGTCCGGAGCGCCCGGATCCGCGAAATCGTTGGCGCGCAGGTTGATCGAGGCCGACAGGTATTCGCCGTCCATCTGCGCCGCGTGGGTGGCCAGCAGGTTGCCGGTGCCGATGCCGTCGCGGGCCCGCATGTCGATCTGCTGTCCGCTGACGTCGCCGCTGTCGATGCGGCCACCGCTGGACTCGATCGTGACGTTGTGAGCGGCCTGGATCGCGCCGGTCATGACGCCGGCGGGGCCGTAGATCCGGACATTGCCGGAGTCGGAAGTCAGCGTTGCGGCGACGTCGACCGCGCCGCTGTTGGCGCGCGCGTCGAGCGTCAGCGAGCCGGACAGGGCCAGGGCGTCATCGCTGCCCTGGATGAAGATGCCGGGGGGCAACGCCGATGGTGTGCAGGTCCCCCCGGGACAGATGCCCGATTCGACGCGCAGGTCGCCGCCGTAGCCCGGGAACGCGCCGACGCCGTTGATCAGGTTGTCCGCAGTGTCCTCGAAGCTGATCGAGTTTTCCGCCTGGATCAGGACCTCGGAGCCGCTGAAGCTGTTCTGCAACTGGCTTTCGAGTACGGCGTAGTCGAGGTCGCCGCCGCTGTCGGAGACGGTCATGTCGACCGGATCGATCAGCAGCGTGCCGCCGTGTCCCAGATCCACGGTGTCACCGATCTGTACCCGGGCGCCCGAGAGCTCGACGAAGCCGCCCCGGCCGATGGCGCCGGTGCTGTCGCCGGTGTCGGCAACGCTGATCGAAGCGCCGTTTCCGTAGCGGAGGGTCTGGCCGGCGACGGCCTCGACATGGCCGCCGTCGCTGCCGCTGGCGTCGAGTGCGCCGCGGATGTCGATGTCGCCACTGTCGGCGACCAGGTAGATCTCGCCGCCGCGTTCCTCGATGCCTGCCGCCGAGACGCGGCCGCTGTGATTGACGGCGGCGGCACCGAGCAGATCGCGGGCGGTGGACGCGGCCATCACCACGGCGCCGCCGGCGGCGATGATGTCGCCGGCGTTGTCGACGCCGGCAAGCTCGGAGACCGCCGCAGCATCGATCGAATAGCTGATCAGGCCTTCGGCGTCGAGCTGCAGCGTCAGTTGCGAACCCGCCGCGAGAACCACGTCCCCGTGCGGCGATTCGATGACGCCGCGGTTGCCGACGTGGTCTCCGGTCAGGACGACGAACCCGCCGTCGGCGCTGCTGATCCGGCCGGCGTTGTCGATGCCGGCCTCGCTGTCGCCCGCGAACACGAACTTCCCGGACAGGAAGTCGTCGTCGCTGATGTCGAGCGTGCTGGCGACCAGCGCGCCGACGTCGACGCGGCTGCCGGCGCCGAACATGATCCCCTGCGGATTGATCAGGAACACCTGGCCGTTGGCGTCGAGCTGGCCGAGGATCTCAGACGGCAGATTGCCGACCACGCGATTGAGAATCGCTGCCGCGGCTCCCGGCTGGTTGAACTGGACGTATTCGCCGCCGCCGATCGAGAACGTCTGCCAGTTGATGACCGCCGCGTTGGAGTTCTGGTCGATGACCAGCGTGTTGTCGTTCGGCGTGGACAGCGTCACGTCACCGTGCACGACATCCGCGCCGGTCGGGTTGGCGATCGCCGCGCCGAAGGGCAGCAGCAGCCCGCCACGCAGGATGGCGGCAATCGGATTGAGGCGGAACTTGGACATGGCCGGCACCTTAGAAAGTCACCGCGACGGAGCCGAACACGCGTCCGGAGTCGCGGCCGTCGCTGACGTTGCGATCGTTCAGGGGGTACGCCCAGTCGAGCTTCAGGCGCAGCGGCTGCCAGATCAGGTCGCCGCCGATGCCGATGTCGGAGAGCGAATCCGGATCCGGGGCGTCGACCGCGTAGACCCGTCCGCCGTCAACGAACAGCCGCGTGACGAGCGTGGCCGAACCCAGGTTGCGGCGATGACGCAGTTCCACGGTTTCGAAGAAGCCGCTGTCACCGCGGATCTCGGAGGCCGGAAATGCGCGGATGCTGTACGGACCGCCGAGCGAATACTTTTCCGGATCCGAGAGCGGATCCGGCGAGTAGACGCCGTTGAGGCGCAGGTAGAGCTGGAATGCCGTCGTCAGGCGCATCAGGTGCTGCAGGTCGAGTTCCCACTTGATGCGCTGCTTGCCGTCGACGTCGCCGTTGGCGAAATCGGCGATCTCCTGCTTCTGGAAGTTGCTCGACAGCGCCGTGCTCACCTGGGTGACGGCACCGCTGTCGTGCGTGCGCGAGTAGGCCAGCGCGGTTTCGAGCAGCGTGATCGACGTCTGGCTGAAAACGATGCCGCTGAAATCGGCATTGGACAGTGAGCGCGATACGCCGATCGAGCCGGTGAGCTGCTGACGGCCGTCGGCGAGCAGCGGATGGTCCAGCATCACCTCGCCGTAGCGGCTCTTGCCGTCGACCGGGGAATCGTCGACGCTGAACTCGGCGTGGCTGTAGCCGAGGCGGACACGCGTGCCGGCATGGTTGAGCGGCACGCTGTAGTCGACATGCCCATATTTCAGCAGGCTGTCCTCCGAGATCAGGCCGACGACCTTGAGCTGGTCGGCGACGCGGGTCGGATTGTTGACGACGAGGTATCCGGTGCTGCGGAACTCGCCGATGCTTTCGCGGCCGTAGTTGTCGAGGCTCAGCCCGCCCTCGAAGTGGCGCTCGGCGACGTCGATCTGGACATCGCTGGTGCCGTCTTCGCCGCCGGGGCGAACCGTCGCCTTTGCGGTCAGGCCGGGCAGGGTGTTGATCACGCGCAGGGCTTCCTGCAGCGGTTCGGAACGGTAGGGTTCGCCGCTGGAGAAGGACCCGAGGTAGCTCTTGATGTGGTCCGGCTGATACCAGCGGCCGTTGACGACACTGATGTCGCCGACACGACCCTCCGCGACCTGCAGCAGGATCGTTCCGCCCGAAACCTTCTGCGGCGGGACGTTGACCGACGCCAGCGCGTAGCCGTGATCGGCGTAGAACTGGGCGACGTGGTCCGCGGCGTCGTACAGGTCGAGCAGATTGACCGGTTGGTTGAGATATCCCGTCAGCAGCGCAGCGAGACGGGCGTCGTCGAACTGCGTGTTGCCCTCGAACTCGAAGCGCTGCACGGTGATCGTCGCGCCGCCGGCGCCGGACGGGCGGGCTTGCGGCCGGGGGGTGCTGACGCCGGGTGCCGGCTGCGCGGGCTGCAGTTCGATCGGCGGCTTGAGCGTGTCGGTGACCTGCCCGGGCGTCACGGTTTGCGCCTGGACGCCCGCGGGAACGGAAAACCCAGCGACCATGACCAGGACAGATGGTCGGAAAACCCCCGGAATGCGCATCAGATACCCCCGTCTCGCGCTGAAGGATCGCCCCGACAGCTCCCACGTTCGGCGATCCCGTAATTCTGATGACTATATCGGAAGGTCTTGACCCGTCCAACCGATCGCGCCCCCCCGATCCGGCGGTCATGACGGCTTTTTGTGACGCCGTTCTCCGCAGCGGGTCCCGGGGTGACGAACGGTGCCGTCAGCCCCGCCGCGCAGTCCTTTCCAATTCAGAGATGAGCCTGAAGGGCGGGTCTGAGTGAGGGGCTGTCAGGCGGCGGGTTGCTGGGCTTTGCTGATGGAACGGAACAGTTGATCCCGAGCCTGGTTGAGGTCTCGGGCGGCGTCATTGTCGCTGATGGCGTAGGCGACGGCATCCAGAGCGTCGAAGGTGACGCCGGGCTTGAGGTAGTGGCCGGCGTCGGGCAGCGCTTTGAGCTTGTCGTAAGGCGTCATCATCTGGGCATAGCGATAGCGCTTGCGTACGCGACCCTTGGGGTCGACGTCCTCGGTGGGGAAGAAGCAGGGGCGGTGGAAGTTGAGGTAAGGCGACAACCGGTTCTGGGCGAAGTCGTTGACGTGCTGTGCGAAGCGGCCGGGGATGTGGGCGTAGCCGAAGTGCTTGCGCACGACGGCGCCGTTCTTGGACTCGGCCAAGGCGTTGTCGTTGCTGCGGCGGGCGCGCGACTTGGTGAATTCTGCGACGTGGAGCTTGTTGAGCAGGCGGCAGACGCGGTGATTGATGTACTCCGAGCCGTTGTCGGTATGGAAGCCCAGGACGCGGAAGGGGAAGCGCTCGATCAGGGCTTCGAGCACGGGCAGCAGGAAGGCTTCCGAGATGCGCTCGACCGAGCCGACGAACTGGAACTGGGTGACCTCGTCGACGAGGTTGAGGTGATACAGGCCCTTGATGCCGTCGAGATCGCCCTGGTGGACGGTATCGACGCGCACGAAGCCGGGGCGGCCCTCGGGGCGCGGCTTGCGGCGCTCGCCGATGGGCAGCTGCACCGGGCGGGTCTTGTCGAAGGGGCCGCGCACGCGCTGGTAGGTCTGCGAGGCGCGCAGGTTGTACAGGTGGCCGTTGGAGATGCCGGCCAGACGCGCGAAGCGGGCGTCGCCGAAGACGGCCCAGGCGCGCTCGCAGAGCTTGCGCGTGGCCGGGCCGGACAGCGTGCCGTGCAGGGCATCGACCGCGGCCAACAGGCGCACGTCCTCGGGCGTATAGCGCCGTGCAAAGGGCGCGGCCGGCGGCCCGCGACGATCGAGCACCCGGCCCGTGGCGCGGTACTGCGCGATCAGGCGCGTCATCTGCGCCCGCGAGATGCCCGTCACCTTGCACAGATAGCGGTGCACCAGCCCCTTGTCGGCCTTGCCCAGGCGCAGGTAGTCGAAATGGCAGAGCTGGGCCGCGACGAAGCCGTAGGCGGCCTCACGCTGCGGCGCCGAGAACGACAGCGGCGCGCTGCCGGCGAGGAAGGCTCGAATCTGCTCCAGTGTCTGGAGCCCCTGGGTCTTGAGCGTCACGATCATCCTCCGATGATCCCGGCGCCCCGCCGGCCCTTCAGGCTCACTCCACGTTGGAATCACGCGCCCCCTTCAGGCTCATGTGTCATTGGAAGAGGCTCGCGCTTTGCTCGGCGCCCGTCAGACGCTAAACTGACGGCCGGCGTCATACTTCGCGGGAGAGCCCGCCAGCGGATCGCAAGTCCGGCTCGGCGGCGCCGAAGGCGCAAATCCGCCCGGAATCGCTCAGGCAAAAGGAGCGCGAAGGTAGCCGACTCTGGAGAGTTGCGGCCGCAAGCTGCACACCGATGGGGCAGAGGTGCCGTTGCGGCACCCCAATCTCTCAGGTTCTAAGGACAGAGGGGCGGTTTTCGCAATCCATTGACGACAAGCGGGAACCGTATGCTCAAACAGACCGCGCTGCACTCCGAACACGCCCGTCTCGGGGCCAAGCTGGTGGACTTCGCCGGCTGGGAAATGCCGATCCAGTACCAGTCGCAGCTCGAGGAGCACCATGTCGTGCGCCAGGCCGCCGGCATGTTCGACGTCTCGCACATGTCCGCGGTCGATCTGCGCGGCGCGCGCGTGCGCGAGTTTCTGCGTTACCTGCTGGCCAACGACGTCGCCAAGCTCACGGTGCCGGGCAAGGCGCTGTACTCGTGCATGCTGCGCGAGGACGCCGGCGTCATCGACGACCTGATCACCTACTTCCTCGACGAGACCTGGTTCCGTCTGGTGGTCAACGCCGGCACCACCGACAAGGATCTGGCGTGGATCCGCCAGCATGCCGCCGCCTACGAGGTCGAGGTCACGCACCGTCAGGACCTGGGCATTCTCGCGGTGCAGGGGCCGCTGGCGCGCGAGCGCACCCTGCCGTTGTTGCCGGAAGGACTGGTGGCACCGGTCGAGGCGCTCAAGCCGTTCCAGGCCGCGTATCAGGGCGATTGGTTCGTCGGCCGCACCGGCTACACCGGCGAGGACGGCTTCGAGCTGATGCTGCCGCACGCCGATCTGGTCACGCTGTGGCGGGGACTGATCGATGCCGGCGTCGCGCCCTGCGGACTCGGCGCGCGGGATACGCTGCGCCTCGAGGCCGGCATGAATCTGTACGGCCAGGACATGGACGAAACCCGCCACCCGCTCGAATCCGGTCTGGGCTGGACCGTGGCCTGGGGCGAGGCCGACGCGCCGGTGCGCGACTTCATCGGCCGCGCGGCGCTTGAATCGCTGCGCGGCCGGTCGCCGCGCAAGCTGGTCGGGCTGGTGCTCGAGGGGCGCGGCATCATGCGCGCGCACATGGCGCTGCGCTTCATCGATGGCGCCACCGGCGAGACCACCAGCGGCGGCTTCTCGCCGACGATGAAGCAGTCGATCGCGCTGGCGCGCGTCGATACCGGTGCCGGCGAGCGTTGCGAAGTCGAGATCCGCGGGCAGTGGGTCGCCGCCCGCGTGGTCAAGCCGCCGTTCGTCCGCAACGGCAAGGTCCTGGTCTAGCGTCGTGAGCGGCACCGGCACCCGTCCGTCCGTTCTTTCCCCCGCAACCGTTTCAGGCTATTCGCCATTCACACCGGGCCGATGCCATCCGGCCGTGGTTCCCGGTCCCCATCTGATCCTGAAGGAGAACCTTCGATGAGCAACGTCCCGGCAGATCTCAAGTACGTCAAATCCCACGAATGGCTGCGCGTCGAGGCCGACGGCACCGTCACGATCGGCATCACCGATCATGCCCAGGAAGCGCTCGGCGACCTGGTGTTCGTCGAGACGCCGGAAGCCGGGCGCCAGCTCGCCGCCGGCGATTCCTGCGCCGTGGTCGAGTCGGTCAAGGCTGCGTCGGATGTGTACGCGCCGATCGCCGGTGAAGTGATCGCCGCCAACGAGACGCTCGGCAGCAGTCCGGAAGTGCTCAACAGCGATCCCTACGGCGAAGGCTGGATGTGGAAGATGAAGCCCGCCGACGCCGCCGAGATCGACAAGCTGCTCGACGCCGCAGGCTACGAGGACTACCTCAAGACCCTCTGAGGGCAGGCCTCGACTGCTGTGCCGGGGCGCTGTGCCCCGGCGCCCCCCGTAATCGTTTTTCGCGGAAGTTCTTCATGCCGTTCATTCCCCATACCGAAGCCGACGTCAAGGACATGCTGGGCGCCATCGGCGCGCCGAGCATCGACGCCTTGTTCGACGAGATTCCGGCCGCGCTGCGTTGCGGCCCGCTGCAGCACGTGCCGGAGGGCCTGCCGGAAATGCAGGTCGCCCAGCTGATGCATGCCCGCGCCGAGACCGACGGTCAGCCGCTGAATTTCATCGGTGCCGGTGCCTACGAGCACCATATTCCGGCGGCGGTGTGGGAAATCACGACCCGCGGCGAGTTCTATTCGGCGTACACGCCGTATCAGGCCGAGGCCAGCCAGGGCACGCTGCAGGTGCTCTACGAGTACCAGACCATGATCTGTGGTCTGACCGGCATGGAGGTTTCCAACGCCTCGATGTACGACGGCGCGTCGGCGCTGGGCGAGGCCTTGCTGATGGCGGTGCGCGCCAACCGCAAGAACACCTCGGCGCAGGTGCTGATGCCGCGTGCCGTCAATCCGCTGTACCGGGATGTGGTCAAGGCCACGACCCACGCCCAGGGCGTGCGGCCGGTGCTGATCGACTACTGCCCCGAGCAGGGCACGACCCCGCTCGACGCGCTCAAGGCCTACGACGGTCCGGCGCCGACCGCGGTGGTGATCCAGCAGCCGAACTTCTTCGGCGTGATGGAGGATGTCGACGCCATCACCGACTGGGCGCACGCGCAGAACGCGCTGGTGATCGCGGTGGTCAACCCGGTGTCGCTGGCGCTGCTCAAGCCGCCGGGGCAGTGGGGCCGGAACGGGGCCGACATCGTCTGCGGCGATGGCCAGCCGCTGGGTTCGCCGCTGTCCTCGGGCGGGCCGTACTTCGGCTTCATGACCACGCGCATGAGCCTGGTGCGCGAGCTGCCGGGGCGCATCGTCGGCCGCACCGTCGATCTCGACGGCAAGACCGGCTACACGCTGACCCTGCAGGCGCGTGAGCAGCACATCCGCCGTGCCAAGGCCAAGTCCAACATCTGCACCAACCAGGGACTGCTGGTGACCGCGGCGACGATCCACATGTCGCTGCTGGGACCGGACGGGCTGGCGCAGGTCGCATCGAGCTGCATGGCCAATACCCGCGAACTGGTCGCCGCACTGGGATCGATCGAGGGCGTCGAGCCGCTGTTCCAGGGCGCGCGCTTCCACGAGGCGGTGCTGCGTCTGCCGGGGCCGGTCGCGCCGGTACTGCAGTCGCTGGCCGGGCGCAACATCCTCGGCGGCCTGGATCTGTCGCATCACTACCCGGAACTCGGCAACGCGCTGCTGGTATGCGCGACCGAGACCAAGACCGATTCGCAGATCGAGACCTACTGCGAGGCGCTGGAGCAGGCGCTGCACGCCTGACCGGCCTGCACAGGACCGACCGAACCCCGATTGCGCGACCGGCCATTGCCGGTTGCGCGCAGATGGACCCAAGCACATGAGCGAAAAACTGATCTTCGAAGTCTCGCGCCCCGGCCGCACCGCCTTTGCGCAGAACCCCGGCACCGGTGTCGACGTTTCCGGGATCCCCGAGGCGCTGCGCCGCAGCGACAAGCCGCTGCTGCCGGAAGTCTCCGAAATGCAGGCGGTGCGCCATTTCACGCGCCTGTCGCAGAAGAACTTCTCGATCGACACGCACTTCTACCCGCTGGGGTCGTGCACGATGAAGTACAACCCGCGCGCCTGTAACACGCTGGCGATGCTGCCGGAGCTGCTGGCGCGGCATCCGCTGGCGCCGGAGTCGCACTCGCAGGGCTTCCTGGCCTGCATGTACGACCTGCAGGAAATCCTCAAGGACGTCACCGGCATGGCCGGCGTGTCGCTGACGCCGATGGCCGGCGCGCAGGGCGAGTTCGCCGGCGTGGCGATGATCATGGCCTATCACCTGGCCCGCAACGACAGCGCCCGCACCGAGATCCTGGTGCCGGACGCGGCCCACGGCACCAACCCGGCGACCGCGGCGATGCACGGTTGCACCGTGCGCGAGATCCCGACCAACGCGGATGGCGACGTCGACGTCGAGGCGCTCAAGGCCGCGGTCGGGCCGCAGACCGCGGGCATCATGCTGACCAATCCGTCGACCTTCGGCGTGTTCGAACGCCGCATCAAGGAAATCGCCGGCATCGTGCACGAGGCCGGCGGCCTGCTGTACTACGACGGCGCCAACCTCAACGCGATTCTCGGCAAGGTCCGCCCGGGCGACATGGGCTTCGACGTCATCCACATGAATCTGCACAAGACCTTCTCGACGCCGCACGGCGGCGGCGGTCCGGGTGCAGGCGCGGTCGGCGTGTCGGAGCGTCTGAAGCCGTTCATGCCGATTCCCGTCGCCGGCAAGGACGGCGACCGCTACCGCTGGCTCGACGAGCGCGACCTGCCGCAGAGCATCGGCCGCCTGTCGGCGTGGATGGGCAATGCCGGCGTATTGCTGCGGGCCTACATCTACGCGCTGATGCTCGGCCGCGAGGGCATGCATCGCGTTGGCGAGTACGCCACGCTCAACGCCAACTACCTGGCCGCGCGCCTCAGCGAGGCCGGCTTCGATCTGGCCTTCCCCGAGCGGCGTGCCAGCCACGAGTTCATCGTGACGTTGAAGCGCCAGAAGCAGGAGATCGGCCTGACCGCGACCGACGTCGCCAAGCGCCTGCTCGACTACGGCTTCCACGCGCCGACGATCTACTTCCCGCTGCTGGTTCCGGAGTGTCTGCTGATCGAGCCGACCGAAACCGAGGACAAGGAGACCCTCGACGCCTTCGTCGACGCGCTGATCGCGATCTGCGACGAGGCGCGCCAGGACATCGAGAAGGTCAAGGGTGCGCCGTACACGATGCCGGTGCGGCGCCTGGACGACGTCCGCGCCGCGCGCCAGCTCGACCTGCGCTACCAGCCGCCTGCCGAGTCCGGCGAGGCCTGATCTGTGCGCCGTCGCGGCCGGGCGGTGACGCACGTCATTGCCCGGTTGCACGGGCGCGCTAGGCTGGCGCGACACACAGTGTCGTGAGGAGAGGCGCCATGCCGGTGCCGGGAATCGCCGACGACGGCGGAATGCAGCGGCCGCGCATGCGGCGGGTGCTTGCCGTACGCAGGAGGGGCTGAACGATGGCCGACGGGATCAAGGGTTGGGCGCGGATCATCCGCGCCACGCGCGTGTCCTACTGGGGGCTCGGCTGGGCGCTGCGCAGCGAGGAGGCGTTCCGCATCGAGGCGGCGCTGGCGGTGCTGATGGCGCCGCTCGGTCTGTGGCTGGGCGACACCGGGATCGAGCGCGCGATGCTGATGCTGAGTCTGATCGTGGTTCTGATCACCGAACTGCTCAACACCGCGGTCGAGGTCGTCGTCGACCGGATCGGGACGGAGCGCCACGAGCTTTCCGGGCGGGCCAAGGACCTGGGCTCGGCTGCCGTACACTTGTCGCTGTTGCAGGTTCCGCTGATCTGGGGCCTGGTGCTGTTCGGATAGGGAGCCGGTGGCCACAGGCGCCGGCTCGGGTTCACCACTTACAGGAAGAAGTCGATGTCTGCGCTGATTTGCGGATCGTTCGCCTACGACACGATCATGGTCTTTCCCGGGCACTTCAAGAACGAGATTCTCCCGGACAAGGTTCACATCCTCAACGTCGCGTTCCTGGTGCCGCAGCTGCGCCGCGAATACGGCGGCACCGCCGGCAACATCGCCTACAACCTCAAGCTGCTCGGCGGCGACGCCAAGCCGATGGGCACCGTCGGCGCGGACTTCGAGCACTACGCCGCGTGGCTGAAGAAGAACGACATCTGCTCCGACTACATCAAGACGATCGAGGAAACCTACACCGCACAGGCGTACATCACCACCGATCTGGACGACAACCAGATCACTGCCTTCCATCCCGGTGCGATGAATCATGCGCACCAGCAGGATGTGCCGGACGGCGGCATCCGGATCGGCACCGTCTCGCCGGACGGGCGCGAGGGCATGCTCAAGCATGCGCGCCAGTTCGCGGAGGCCGGGATTCCGTTCATCTTCGATCCGGGCCAGGGCCTGCCGATGTTCAACGGCGCCGAGCTGCGCGAGTTCGTCGAGCTGGCGAGCTACGTCGCGGTCAACGACTACGAGTCGGAGCTGCTGATGGACCGGACCGACTGGACGCTCAAGGAAGTCGCGGCGCGCGTCGACGCACTGATCGTGACCCGCGGCGGCAAGGGGTCGCAGATCTACACCCCGGAGAAGGTGCATGAGGTCCCCTGCGCCAAGGCCGATTCGCTGACCGATCCGACCGGTTGCGGCGACGCCTTCCGCGGCGGTCTGCTGTACGGACTGCTGCAGGGCATGGACTGGGCCACGACGGGCCGTATCGCGTCGTTGATGGGCGCCTACAACATCGAGCGTCCGGGGACCCAGAATCACAGCTTCCACATCGAACAGTTCCGTGAACGCTTCAAGGAAGAGTTCCGGTACGACTTTGCCTGACCCCGGTTTCGGGGCGGGGGCCGCGCCGGGCGCGCATCGGCGTATGATGCGCGCCCCCCAACGCTTGTCCGAGGTGTCCGCGTGCTCCAGCTGAAGCTCAAACCCCGTGAGGAGCGCCGCGTTCGCGCCGGACATCTCTGGATCTACTCCAACGAGATCGCGACCGACGAGCGCTTCCGCGCGATCGATCCCGGAACCCTGTGCCGGGTCGAGGACAGCCGCGGCAAGCCGGTCGGCATCGGCTACGTCAATCCGCGCTCGCTGCTGGCGGTGCGCCTGCTCACCGGCGACGTCCGAGCGCATATCGACTCGGACTGGTTCGAACGCCGCCTGCGCGCCGCGCTGGCGCTGCGCGAGCGGATCTACGCGGAACCACACTACCGGCTCGTCTACGGCGAGTCGGACGGCCTGCCCGGGCTCGTGGTCGACCGCTACGGCGACTGGTGCGTGGTCCAGCTCGGCACCGCCGGCATGGAACGCTTCAAGGACGCGATCGTCGAGGTGTTGCAGCGCGTTCTTCGGCCCGCCGGGATCGTGCTGCGCTGCGACGGCTCGACCCGTGAACTCGAGGGGCTGCCGAGCTACGTCGAGACCGTCGGCGAGGTGCCCGATCAGGTCGAGGTGCTCGAGGAGGGCGTGCGGTTCAGGGTCGCGCTCGCGACCGGGCAGAAGACCGGTTTCTTCTTCGACCAGCGCGACAACCGCACGCGGTTGCGGCGCTACGTGCGGGATCGCCGCGTCCTCGACGTCTTCAGCTATGTCGGCGGCTGGGCGCTGCGCGCCGCGCAGTACGGGGCGGCGGAGGTCAGCTGCGTGGACGCTTCGCAGGCGGCGCTCGACGCTGCCGCCGCCAGCGCCGGACTCAACGGCGTGGCGTTGCAGACGCATCGCGGTGACGCGCTGGACGTGATGAAGGCGCTGCGCGCCGAGGGGCGGCAGTACGACGTCGTCGTCGTCGATCCGCCGGCCCTGATCAAGCGCCGCAGGGATTTCGATGCCGGCGTCGAGCACTACGCCGCACTCAATCGTGCGGCGCTGCAGCTGCTCGGTGCCGACGGCATTCTGATCGCCTGCTCCTGCTCGCATCACCTGGATGCGGAGCAGTTGCAGCGCGTGCTGCTGCGCGAAGCCCGTACCTGCGGTCGGCGCCTGCAGATCCTCGAACAGGGCGGGCAGGGGCCGGATCACCCGATCCATCCGGCGATTCCGGAAACGCGCTATCTCAAGGCGTTCTACTGCCACGCCAGTACCGGATGAGGCGCCGGGACTGAGATGGGCTACCTGGCCGTCAAGGTGCTGCTGAGCGCGATCATCGTCGCGGTGGTATCCGAGGTGGCCCGGCGCAGCACCCTGGTCGGCGCCCTGCTGGCGTCGTTGCCGCTGACCTCGGTGCTGGCCTTCGTCTGGCTCTACCGCGATACCGGCGATGTCGCGCGCGTCGCAGCCTTGTCCGGCTCGATCTTCTGGCTGGCGCTGCCGTCGCTGGTGCTGTTCGTGCTGCTGCCGCTGCTGCTGCGCGCCGGGCTCGGCTTCTGGTGGAGCCTGCTGCTCGGCATCAGCGGGACTGCTGCGGCCTATGGCCTGATGGTGCTGGTTCTGCGGCGTTTCGGGGTCATTCTCTAGTCATCGCCACCGGCGACACATCGCCGTGTCATCGAGCCGCCGGTACAATCGCGCCCATCATGCTCGTTCATCCCAATATCGACCCCATCGCCGTCAAGCTCGGCCCGTTCGCGGTGCATTGGTATGGCTTGATGTATCTGCTCGGCTTCTGGCTGTTCTGGTGGTTCGGGCTCAAGCGCGCCCGCCATCCGCAGTTCCAGTGGCCGCGCGAGCGCGTCTCGGACTTCCTGTTCTACGGCGTCATGGGCGTGATTCTCGGCGGTCGTATCGGTTACACCTTCTTCTACAACTTCGAAGGCTTCCTCGCCCATCCCACGGTCATCTTCCGGATCTGGGAGGGCGGCATGTCCTTCCATGGCGGGCTGATCGGGGTGCTGGCCGCGATCGGCTGGTTCGGTCACGTCCACAAGATCCGGTTCTTCGACATCGGCGACTTCGCCGCGCCGATGATTCCGCTGGGTCTGTTCACCGGCCGCATCGGCAATTTCATCAACGGCGAGCTGTGGGGTGCGCCGACCGATCTGCCCTGGGGCATGGTGTTCCAGCGCGCCGGCCCCGAACCGCGCCACCCGTCGATGTTGTACGAGGCCGGGCTCGAAGGCTTGGTCCTGTTCGCCATCCTCTGGTGGTTCGGGCGCAAGACCCGCCCGCGCATGGCCGTGTCCGGACTGTTCCTGATCGGCTACGGCCTGTTCCGGACCCTGGTCGAATTCGTCCGCCTGCCGGATGCGCAGATCGGCTATCTCTACGGCACCGGGTGGATCACCATGGGCATGGTCCTCAGCGTACCGATGTGGGTCGGCGGCGCCGCGCTGATGCTGCTGGCCTACCGCAATGCCGGCAAGGCCGGCGCCACGCAACGCACCTGACGCTTTGCCGCTTCGGCGGCTCGGATCGCCCCGAGCTGCCGTCGGGTGCAGCGCCGTAGCGGGAACATTCGGCAGGAGGCAGGGGCGGCGTGCCCGGTTGTTTCAGGGCGAAGCGCACGCTAGTTTCGATCGTATGCACATCGCCAGTTGGGACGGAGAGCTGCATGTACGTCGGACACCTCGCAGTCGGTTTCGCCCTGAAGGCCCGTTATCCGCAGGTGCCGAGCCTGCCGATCATGTTCGGCGTCGGTTTCATGGATCTGGTCAACGGCGTCTTGGTGATCCTGGGCGTCGATCGCATCACTGCCAATCCCGACGCCGGGCCATACCTGTTCTTCGACCTGACCTTCATCGACTGGGATCACTCGCTGCTGATGGCGGCGGTTCTGGCGCTGGTCTGGGCCTTGTTCTTCCGTCGCGACCCGACCGTGGCGGTTATCGCGGCGCTGGCGGTGTTCTCGCACTTTCTGACCGACTGGCCGGTGCACAACGGTGATCTGGCCCTGGCGCCGTATTCACAGACGCATTTCGGTGGTGGCCTGTGGGGCAGCCTCGGGATCTACGCCTGGCTGCTCGAAGGCCTGTTCGCTGCCGCACTTGCCGGGTATGCGTGGCTTGCGTCGGCGCGGCGCGGCGTGGACCTGCGGTGGCCCTGCGTGGTGCTGGCGGTGTTGTTTCTGCAGCTCTCGCCATGGTTGTCGCCGATGCGGTTCATCGCGGCGCTGGACGAACCCGCGGCGCACCTGATCGCCGGGGTGATGGTGACGTCGGGCTTCCTGATTCCCGGCCTGTTGCTGACCTGGCTGTTCGAGCGTGCGGAGTCGAGAGGCACGGGGTGACGCCACATGGATGACGGATGTTCCGGCGGTCGCAACCTGCGTTATTTCTGGTGCGTCCTTGGTTCGAAGGTCGATTCGGACAAGGCGTGGTTTGAGTGTTGTGTTGGGAGGGAGGCATTCATGAAGCGACGTTCGAGGTGGAAGAGTGGTCCCCCGGCGCTCCTGTTGGTTGCAGCGAGCCTGATGCTCGGCGGGTGTGCGTCTGGATTCACGAATATCGCACCGACTCCGAAAGGGGAATACCAGAAGCTCGGCGCGGCGAGCGGGTCGGCCTGCGGCAGTCTGGGACTGCTTGCGACGGCCTACTATTTTGTTCCGATGGGACTGAATACACGGGTCGAACGCGCGTATGCCGACGCGGTGGCCAGTGTCCCGGGCGCCACCGGGTTGGTGGATGTGACCGTCCAGGAAGACTGGTACTGGTGGGTGCTCGGAACGGCACGCTGTGTCACGGTCAAAGGGGAGGCCATCCGATGAGAGCGCTTTTCAGAACCATTGTGGTTGCGGCAATCGTGATGCTGACGAGCGCTTGCGCCGGTACGCCCGTGTCGATGGGAACATCCAGCTCCAGGACGCCGCCCGTGGCGGGAACGGAGCGGCTGATCACGGCTGAAGCCTGCGGGTTCCAGCTGCTGCTGCTGATCCCCGTCAATGTCAACGATCGGCTGGAGCGCGCTTATATCGAGCTGCAGGAGAAGGCCGCGGGCGACTACATTGCCGATGTTCGCATGCAGGAGCGTTGGGTCTGGGCCTTCATCGGAACACGCTACTGCACCCGGCTGCAGGCGAAGGCGATTCGAACCTGATCGCGGTGGCGTCGCATATCGGGGGGTGTGTTTCGTACGTGCATCGCGGGATCGGAGGCTTCGCGACTTCGATCCCGCTGATGCTCGTCGCATCGGAGGCGTTTCGGGATGCGCGCCCGCGATGAACATCAGGCGATCCTGGCGGATGCCGGAAGCGATGCCGTCGGATTCAGCCGTTGATGGACGTGCCGTGCTACGGCGCGAAGGGCGTGCCGCTGCTTGCGCGAGTGTGTTCGCTGGCTTCCTGACGCCACTGGCTGGGTGACATGCCGAAGCGTTTGCGGAAGCAGCGGCTGAAGTGGGCCACGTCCGAGAAACCACGCGACAACGCGATCTCCGTGATGCTGCGGCCGGCGAAGCGTGGCTGTGACAGATCGTGCCGGCAGGCCTGCAGACGTTCGCTCCAGATGAACTGGGTCAGCGATTGAGCCTCGCTCTGGAACAGGCGATAGAGATAGGACTCCGAGATCGACAGCGCGGCTGCGATTTCCGCAGGCCCCAGTCGCGGATTGCCGAGATGCTGGCGGGCGTAGCTCCTGGCGCGTTCGATGTGGTAGCGGCCGAGGTTCGAGGTGCCGCGCTGGTTCACCGCCGGCAGCGTGCAGAGGCCCGCGACGGTGGTGCAGACGATGGCTTCGACCATCAGCTGTGACGCAGCGGGATTGCGGCTGACCGGCGAGTCCGCCGAGCACAACCGCTCGAACATCGGGCGCAGCAAGGCGCCGGTGCCGGTGGCTGCGGAGATGGTCATTGCCGTGAGTTCCTCGGGATTGCGCACGTGGCTGGCCAGCAGCGAGCGGGGCACCTTGGCGATCATGATCTCGAAGGGATCGAGGAAGTGCAGGTCGAAGCTGTGGGCGCAGTCGTAGTAGACGACATCGCCCGGCTCCACGACCGCTTCACGCCCGCTCTGGTGCACCACGCACTTTCCGGAGAGCTGGAGACTGACCTGGAAGGTGTCGTCGTCATGGCGGCTCAGGTGCTGCCTGGTGCGCGAAACCACCTGTGGGGCGGACTGGGTGATGGTCAGATCCAGTTCGCCGAGGTGGTTGATCTGAATCGAGCCCGGCATCGGCCGGGTGCGGTCTTCCGTCGAGCAGTCGATCGGCATGTAGGTGTTGCAGACCGCATCCACCCAATATGAGAAACGCTCCTTCGGCGCCACCGTGTCCGTACTGAGGCGATAAGCCATTGTGTCTCCTCCACCCTGTACCACGCCTTGAACCCCATCATAAGGACAAATTAGGCACCGAAACCCTGTCGTTCCATAGGGCAGCGAGTTGAGGGCAGCCTGAGACAATAAAAGGGCGAGGGATAGACAAGTCCTCACGGCATCGGGTTGCTGTAATCAATCCGGAGTCAGTCGCCATGAGATACAAGAAAATCAGGTCGCACGAAGCAGACCTGGGTACGCGGTGGGGCTGGGCTCTTGGAGGAGATCGCTCGCTGCCTAGGGGTGGCCGGCGCCTGCTGGAAGCATGGCGTTGCAGTGGTCTCCGTGATGTGCATCCCTTCGTGGAGGAGTCACTGATGTCGAATGCCGCCTATCCGGAAGCAGAGCTGCAGCTGCTGGAGCAGATCGTTTCGGAGCCAAGATTTCGCAGTATCGCTGTGGTCGACAGGTTCGCTTGGCAGGAAATTGCCGTGTTGTCAGGGTCATATCTGACTTTTGCACTCAGCAGCTACCTGTATCTGGTGGGACTGCTGCCGTACGCGGTCACTTTCGTGCTGAGCGGGGTCGCCTTGTACGCGGTATTTACGCCGTTGCACGATGCGACGCATCGCTCGGCGTCGAGCGATCGTCGCGTCAACGATTGGATCGGCAATCTGGCCTGCTTCCTGCTGGTGCCCGGGTTCAGCACTGCGCTGTATCGCTATCTGCATCTGGAGCATCACCGCTACACCGGGAAAAAGGGGATGGATCCCGATGAGCCCTTCGTCTCCGCATGGCCTGCGGCGCGGGTGCTGGTCTGGTGTTGCCCCGACATTCTCTGGGTCATCTGGTACTTCCGCCATCGCAACGAGCGTCCCGCGCGCGAACGGGCCGGTTATTGGATGGGGCTGTCGTTCGCGGTGACATGGCACGCGGTGTGGTTGCTGTCGCCGTACGCATGGGAGTTCTTCCTGCTCTGGATGGTGCCACAGCGGCTGGGGCTGGGACTGGTCGTCTACCTGTTCGCATATCTGCAGCATCCGGACGGGGTCGAGCAGCAGGCTCATCCGTTCCAGGCGACGCGCCTGATCCGGGGTGGCTCAGTCATGCGGCATCTGTTCCTCGGACAGAGCGAACATCTGATGCATCACCTGTTCCCCTCGATTCCGTTCTATCGCTATCACCACGCGTGGCTGGCGGGAGGGTCGTCGATCGCGGAACGCGGAGCGGCCTGGCAATGGCCCTTTACCACGCCCAGACAGCCGACGTTGCCAGCCGACAATTCCGCAGACAGCATCCTGAAGGCGCGCGTCAGCGACGTGCGCCAGGTCGGCAGCGATGTCATCGCCTACGAACTGGCGCCGTGTTCCGCGGAAACGTTTCCGGTTGCCGAGGCGGGCGCGCATATCGATCTGCATCTGGAAGGCGGCATGGTGCGGCAGTATTCGCTATGCGGAGATCCTGCGGATCGGACGCGGTACCGGATTGCGGTCAAGCGCGAGGCCAACGGCCGGGGTGGTTCGAAAAGGGTTCATGACTCGATCCTTCAAGGTGACATTGTCGAGATCGGTCAGCCGCGAAATCTGTTTGCGCTGGTGCCATCGGCAAGTCGCTATGTCCTGATTGCGGGGGGAATCGGCGTCACGCCCCTGATGGCGATGGCATATGTGCTCAAGGCGCGTGGCGCCCGGTTCACGATGCACGTCTGCGCGCGGTCTCATGCCGCGATGCCGTTCCATGACGAGCTGCAGCAGGTCGGCTTCGCCGCCCACGTGCGGACTCATCTGGATGACGGTGATCCCCGGCAGCGATTTGGCGCGCACGCGCTTCCGGCATGGGAGGACGGCGCCGTGATCTACCTGTGCGGTCCGCGACCGTTCATGGAATGGGTGATTGCCGAGGCAAGATCGCTGGGATGGCCGGACGATGCGATCAGGACCGAAAGTTTCGTGACGTCCTGGACGGATCAGGCGGTGGATCGGCCCTTTGATCTGATCCTTGCGCGTTCGGGCAGGACGCTGCATGTGGCTGCCGGCCAGTCGGCGCTCGATGTGCTGCATGCAAACCGCGTGGCGGTTGCGGCTTCGTGCACCCAGGGACTCTGCGGTGCGTGCGTCACCGGCGTGTGTTCGGGGGCGATCGATCATCGTGACCGCTTTCTCAGTGAGCGGGAGAAGGCGGCTGGTAACAAGATGGCGTTGTGCGTCTCACGCGCTTGCGGAGAACGCATCGTCCTCGATCTGTAGTGAGTTGGCGCGCGGATTCTTCGCAGCCGATTTTTCGCAGTGGCGTATGCAGCATGCGTCGCTTCGTTTGGCACCCCGTGATGTACTTGAGGAGAAACGATAATGAGTTATGACAGCAATGCATCCGAATACCGGATGCTGATCGGCGGGCAGCTCGTCGAAGGCGCCAGCACGATGCCGGTGGTCAATCCGGCCACCGGAGAAGCGTTCGCCATTTGTCCGCGCGCCTCCGTGGCGCAGGCCGATGCCGCGATCGAGGCCGCCAAAGAGGCGTTCGGACCATGGTCGGTGCTTTCCGTGTCACAGCGCCAAGCCTATCTGGTGAAGCTTGCGGATGCGGTCGAGAAACATCAGGACGATCTTGCTCGACTGCTGACTCAGGAGCAGGGCAAGCCGTTGGCGGAAGCGCTCTGGGAGGTGCAGGGCAGTGCGGCCTATCTGCGCCACTTTTCGACGATGGACCTGCCGGAAAAAGTGATCGAGGAGTCGGCCGACCGTCGCGTCGTGCAGCAGCGGCGCCCGCTGGGCGTGGTGGTTGCGATCGTGCCTTGGAATTTCCCGGTGCTGTTGCTGAATTTCAAGCTCCCGGCTGCGTTGCTGGCGGGCAATACGATGGTGGTCAAACCGTCGCCGACGACACCGCTGACGACGCTGCGCTTCGGCGAGATCTGTTCCGAAATCCTGCCGGCGGGTGTGGTCAACATCGTTGCCGACAACAATGATCTCGGCGCCCATCTGACCGCGCATCCCGATGTACGCAAGATCTCTTTCACCGGATCGACCCCGACCGGCAGCAAGATCATGGCCAGCGCCGCCGGCAGCCTCAAGCGGATTACGCTTGAACTCGGCGGCAACGATGCGGCGATCGTTCTGGGCGACGTCGATCCGGCACAGGTCGCGCCGGCACTCTTCGGTACCGCCTTCATGAACTGCGGGCAGGTGTGCGTTGCGATCAAGCGGCTTTATGTGCATGACTCGATCTACGACCGCATGTGCGATGAGCTTGCGGCCCTGGCCAATGCGACCCAGGTCGGAGACGGTCTCGAAGCGGGCACCCAGATGGGGCCGCTGCAGAATCGGGCGCAGTTCGAGAAGGTCAAGGGAATGCTGGACAACGCGCGCAAGTGTGGCACGGTCGTCGCCGGTGGCGAGATTCCGGATCGGCCCGGATACTTCATGCGTCCGACGATTGTGCGCGATGTCACGGATGGCGATCTGATCGTCGACGAGGAGCAGTTCGGCCCGATTCTCCCGGTGATCCGCTATACCGACCCGGAGGATGCGCTGCGGCGTGCGAACGCCTCTCCGATGGGGCTGGGCGGATCGGTTTGGGGCAATGACCATGAGCAGGTCATGAGCCTTGCGAGCCGTATGGATACCGGGATGGTGTGGGTCAACAAGCATCTCGACATCGGGCCGCACATTCCGTTCGGTGGCGCCAAACAGTCCGGGATCGGCGTCGAGTCGAACGAGGAAGGCCTGGCCGAGTTCACCCAGCTTCATATCATCAACGCGGCGCCCTGATCGCCGGGTTCACGCCGCTTCCGACGACTGGGGAAGGGGCGGCGTGAACCGCTGGGGATTCTGTCGGGCAGATCCGGTGGCGCGTTGATGTATTGGGACCGTCCAGGTGCCGAGGCGTCGACCGGATCGGCATGTCGGGCTTCCAGCGGGTGGGCCGTCGTGAACCCGCCCGTCACGGGTCACGCGCGCGGCCCGCTGTATGCGTCCGGTTGCGCCCGGCCCAAGGAATCACCGAAGCCTCGAGCGTGCCGTCAGGTCCGGGGGCGGACGATCACGCGGCTTTGCCGGCCGGCACGGGCCGGCATCGAAGCCGCCTTCGTCGCAGCACTGCCGATATCGTTCCAAGCAACAACACGGGCCAGCCGATCGCGCCTCCCCCGTCGGAGCCGTCGCTGCCGTCCGCGCCCACGCTCAGATCGGCGCAGCCGGCACGGATGTCGGTACACACATGCGCCTTGCCGGAACGGTCCGGAAACGCGCGGGCGGAGCGGTAGTAGAAGCTGTAGCGCGCCTGCCAGTCGGCGTCCGCGAGCAGGCGCGCGTCGGCGTCGGCGTAGCCGGCCTCGCCGTCGCGCTTGAGCCAGCGGTCGAACCACGCCAGCGTGTAATGCTCGATCATCGGCCTGCCCCAGCCGCCGACGCAGGCGTTGTCGATGGTCTCGGGGCACCACGAAGTCGCCGGAAAGGTCGGCAGCAGCGAGAAGTCGAGATGGGTGCTGCCGGCGATGACGATCTCCGCCGCCGGAATGCCGGCGGTCTGCCACGCCGCCAGTGCGCGCCGGGTGAAACGTTCCGGATCGGGCGGGGCGGTGTAGGGGCCGATCGCGAAACCGTATTCGGAGGTGAAGCCGAGGGCCGGCACCCGCGGGACCACCGCCGGCACCGGTGTCGCGGTGAAGCCGCCGAGCAGGGCGTCGATGCCGGGGGTCTCGCGGATGAAATCGCCGAGCGGCGTGCCGACGAGCAGACTGCCATCGAGCAGATCGCCGCTGCTGTCGGACGGCAGCGCGCCGAGTCCGTTGGCGTTGATCGTGTGCTCCGGATCCCCGAGCGCGTCCCAGGCGACGGCGGCATCGACCGGGTTGCGGCTGTCGAGCAGGCCGGGCCACGGATCGGCGCCGGTGGCGCCGTAGCCCTGCACGATGCTGACCGCGGCGGCGCCCATCGAATGCCCGGCAATGCCCAGGCGCGACGGATCGAGGCGGTCGCCGAGGGGATTGAACGCGGTGACCACGGTCGGATAGGTGTCGGCGCAGGTCTGGTTGTGGGGGTAGGGCTGCACGCTGCTGGAGCGGAAGAAGTCGATGGCGTCGACCAGTCCTTCCCAGAACACCGAGGGATTGAGGTTGGTGCCCGGTTCGCCGCCGGGCGCGAGATTGTCGGAACGGCCCTGGCCGCGGGGATCGAAGGTCATCACCGTGTAGCCGGCGCGCACCAGCAGCTTCGCCGCCCACCAGTACAGGGTTTCCGGCGCCTGGATCGAACCGTTGATGATGACGATGCCGGGCCGTCCGTTGCCGGTCTTCGGCGCCCACACGCGTCCGGACAGACGCGCGCATTCGCGGTCGTAGAACACCACCGGCACGACGTCGGCTTCGTCGTAGACCGGATCGACGTCCGGATAGATGAACGGGTCGCCGGTGCAGGGCAGCGACCAGGTCGAGCACAGCGGCGCGACCGGAACGTTGGCCGCGCCGGACAGCGTCCAGCTCGGATCGTCGACACTGCGCTGCAGATAGGTCTCGAAGTTGGCGAGGCTCTGGGTGGTCCAGCGAATGCCGAGCGCGGGGTTGCTGACCGGCTCGCTGACCCCGGCACCCATGCGCGCGAAGTTCTCGGTTTCGCGCAGGGTCCACTCGGCGGACGGGTATTCCGGGCCTTCCGGAATGGCGATCGCGAGGCCGGGCAGTTGCAGCAGCAAGGCCAGCAGCGCGGCGGCGAGCGGGCGGCTGCGCAGGGGCGTGCGACGAAGGTGCATCGTGGGATTCTCCTCTCCGCTGGTCGAAGTGGCGCGGCTCCTGGTCCGCGCTTTATGCACCAGTGTAATGCCGTCTCGTCGCTCCCGGATTGACCGCAACGACAGGCTTGGCCACCCTGAAGCGCATCCCGCGCCCAGCCCGGCTGGCATCGCTCGTGCTGTGATATTGGCCGGGCGTCGGCAGCGCGGACGCGAGCCGGTCGGGTCAGTCAATGGGAGCTATTCGGGAATGAGTGCGGCGACAACGGGACGGGTGCGGCTGAGTTTCGGCGAGACCCTGAAGATTCTCGGACCGTATTTCTACGAGAACCTGCTCGAGCAGTTGCGCGCGGTCTGGTTCATCGTCGCCTATCTGCTGCTGTTCCAGATCCTGATACTGGGCCTGCCGATCGTGCACGCGGTGATGATCGGGGTCGGCATCGCGATCGTCGCTCTCGGCCTGATGTTCTTCATGGAGGGCCTGCGCCTGGGACTGATGCCGCTGGGGGAGACCATCGGCGCGATCCTGCCGCGCAACTCGTCGCTGCCGGTGATCCTGCTGTTCGCCTTTCTGCTGGGGCTGGGGGCGACCTTCGCCGAGCCCGCGATCGCCGTGCTGCGCAGTGCCGGCGCCGGCGTGCAGCCGCAACAGATGCCGCTGCTGTACAGCCTGCTCAACGACTTTCCGGACCAGCTCGTCACCGTGGTCGGTATCGGCGTCGGGGTCGCGGTCATGCTCGGCATCCTGCGGTTCTTTCTGGGCTGGAGCCTGAAGTCGCTGGTGCTGCCGCTGGTCGTGCTGTTGTGCGCGATGACCTTGTACGCGCACAGCAATGACATCCTGCAGCCGGTGCTCGGGCTGGCCTGGGATTGCGGCGCGGTGACCACCGGGCCGGTGACGGTGCCGCTGGTGCTGGCGCTGGGCATCGGCGTCTGTCGCATCGTCGGCGACGGCGACAGCGGCAATGCCGGCTTCGGCATCGTGACGCTGGCGTCGCTGTTCCCGATCCTGGCGGTGCTGCTGCTGGGCATCTGGCACGTGCAGCAGGACGACTACTACGGTCGCCCCGGCTACACCGGAACGGCCGCCGTGATCGAGGCGCAGGCGTCGCCCGCGCAGCCGCGCGCGTCGACCGAACCCGATGGATTCAGCGCCGAGGAATTCCGCAGGTTCCTCAGGAACGGTACGCCGCCCAGCGACTACCGCCTGCGCTTCGAGGGCGGGCACAGCGAACTGGTCGACGGCCGCATCGTCGTCGATGGCGCCAGCCTCGTGCTGGAAAAACGCCAGCTGTTGCAGGCCAAGGTGGTGTCGCGCGCGACCTGGGATCCGCAGGTGCGTCTGCTGCAGGAACTCAGGGACGGCGCGGTCATCGCGCTGCGCGCGATCGTGCCGCTGTGCCTGTTCCTGCTGGTGACGCTGCGCCTGGTGCTGCCGGAGCGCCTGCGCAACCGCGACGAGATCTTCATCGGCGTGCTGTTCGCGCTGGTCGGCATGAGCCTGTTCATGCTCGGCATGACCCTGGGGCTGACGCCGCTGGGCACGCAGCTGGGCAGCAACGTGCCGCTGAGCTTCGCGACATTGACGCCCTGGGGGGCGGAGGGCCTGCGCGAGCCGCTGTTCGCGTCGCAGACCGCGGGCAAGGTGCTCGCGGCAGTGTTCGGGTTCTTCCTCGGCTACGGCGCGACGCTGGCGGAGCCCGCGCTCAACGCGCTCGGCGGAACCGTCGAGAAGATCACCGTCGGCGCGTTCAAGAAGTCGTTGCTGATGCAGTCGGTCGCGCTCGGCGTCGGTGCCGGCATCGCGGTCGGCGTGGTCAAGATCGCCTTCGACATTCCGCTCGAATACCTGCTGATCCCGCCGTACGTCGTGCTGCTGCTGCTGACGGCGATGTCCTCCGAGGAGTTCGTCAATTTCGGCTGGGACAGCGCCGGCGTGACCACCGGGCCGATCACGGTGCCGCTGGTGCTGGCGATGGGGCTGGGCATCGGCGCCAACGTTCCGGGCGTCAGCGACGGCTTCGGCATCCTCGCGCTGGCCTCGGTCGGCCCGATCCTGACCGTGCTCGGCGTCGGGCTGCTGGTGTCGCGCTCGCGCCGTGAGGAAGCCGCCGCGGTGAGAGCGGCATGAGCGACGCCTTCCGCGTTCTGCACAAGGTATCGGTGGTGGCGGCGATTCTGCCGCCGGCCAGCGCCAGGCCGGTGATCGAGCAGCTGTTCGCCTCGGGCGAGCGCAATGCCTTCGTGACCAACGCGCGCGGCACCCTGATCCGGGATCAGTGGTTCCAGCGGTTCCTGCCGCTGATCAGCCCGGAAAAGGAAATCCTGCGGTTCCTGGTACCCGATTCGCAGGTCGACGGCGTGATCCGCGACATCGCCCATGCCGGCGGCCTGCGTTATCCGGGCGCGGGCGCGGTGTATTCGGTGCCCTGCGACGATCTCTACCACACGCCGGACTTCCCGATCTGGAAGGGGCTCGAATCCGAGGAGGGCATCGCCGACGCCTCGATCGCGCTGCGCGAGAATCTGTCGCTGCTGTCGTGCATCGTGCAGCCCGAACAGACCGAGGCGGTGTCGCGCGCGGCGATGCAGACCGGTGCGCACGGCCCGGTGGTGTTCTACTGCGAGGGGCGCGGTCTGCGCGACCGGCTCGGCTGGCTGCGCATCACCAAGAAGCGAACCAAGGAGGTCGTGACCCTGATCGTCGACAACGCCGATGCCGACGCCGTGATCGAGGCCATCAGTCTGGCGGCGCGCCTGGAGATGCCGGGGCGCGGGTTCCTGTACCGGATGCCGGTGCAGAAGGGCATCGTCAGTCTCGCGAGCACGGTCGGCAGCCGTCGCCATGCCGCGGACATGCAACAGGTCATCGGTGCGATCGACAGCCTGATGGGCGGTGCGGACTGGCGCCGCCGTTCGGTTGTGCGCCTGGACGGCGGGGCGCAGGCGGCAGGGCTGGGGCTGGGCGAGGACGAGGGCGCGGCTGCGCCGCAGGCGCAGACACGCCTGAGTTTCATTGCCGGGCAGGCGCACACGCCACTGCTGCTGGATGCGGCGCTGGCGGCGGGCGCTGCCGGTGCCAACGTGATGTCGGCGCGCTTCGTCGAGGCCGAGTCGCGCGTCGCGATGGGGCGGCGCCTGAATCGCGAGCGCAACTGGGTGCAGACGGTGATGCCGAGCGAGCGGGCGCAATCGGTGCTGCAGGCGGTGATGCGCGCCGCCGAAGCCGAGGGCGTGACCGAGGCCTGCTTCTTTGCGCAGCCGGTTTCGCAGGTCGTAACCTATCGCGCCCGCACCGCCGCGCCGGATTCGCCGCAGCGGACCTATCGAGGCGCGGTCGTACGCGCGTCCGACTGACGCAGATAGCTGCCGGCGCGGGGCTCGACACGTCCTCCCGCCGATGATTCGGGGGACGATCCACCCAGATCACGCGAGGGATCGCGATATGAATGGCGATACGCATGCGGGCTCCTGCCTGTGCGGCACGGTCCGCTTCGAGGTACAGGGCGACTTCGAGCACTTCTTCCTGTGCCACTGCGAACACTGCCGCAAGGACACCGGGTCGGCGCATGCGTCGAATCTGTTCTCGGCGACCGCGTCGCTGCGCTGGATCGCCGGCGAGGCGCGCGTCACCCGCTTCGATCTTCCGGGCACGCGGCACAGCCGAAGCTTCTGTTCGGTCTGCGGTTCGGCGCTGCCGGGTCTGCAGATGGGTGGCAAGCTGCTGGTGGTGCCGGCGGGCAGCCTGGATACGGCGCTGTCCATCCGGCCCGATGCCCACATCTTCATGTCCAGCCGGGCCGGATGGGACGCGGCGCTTGAGCGTATCCCGGCCTTCGCGCGCCTGCCCGGCTAAGGTCTCTCAACACTACGGCGGCGCTGCCGCGGCATCGATGGTGTAGACCAGTACGTCGATCGGTGGACGCCATGACGCGGTCCGGTCCGCCGTGGTCCGGGCGGAGAGGCGCATGCCGATCTTCCCGGCCACGCCGCGCGACGCGTGGTTGTCGGGATCGATGACGGCATGGATACGGGGCAGTCCGGCCACCCGCAGTGCGTGATCGCGGATCGCGGCGGCCGCCTCCGTGGCGTAGCCGCGGCGCCAGTGATCCTTCCACACCCACCAGCCCAGATCGTGTCCGGGCAGCCGGTCCAGTGGCTGGGCGCCGGCAGTGCCGACGATCTCGCCGCTGGCGCGCAGGACCATCGCGCCCATGCACAGGCCACAGGCCTCCAGGTGGCCCTGCTGGCGTCCGAAGAAGCCGTCGATGCGCTCGGCCGGCATGGCCGCGCCACCGGTGATGTAGCGCATCATCTCGGGGTCCGTCGCCATGCGCGCGAACGCGGGGCGGTCCTGCGGCTGCCATTCGCGGATCAGCAGACGTGGCGTTTCGATGCGGTAGGGCGTCATCGGCGGTCGGTGTGGGCAATCCGGTTTAGAATTGTGCCTGCTTCCTCGCGATGGCCGGCTTCGACGGACCTGTCCGTCGGCCGACCTCCGAATCGCCCCCACCAGGATCCAGACCGGGACGACCCATGCGGCAATACCTCGACATGATGCGGCACGTGCTCGAGCACGGCACCGAGAAGAGTGATCGTACCGGCACCGGCACGCTGTCCGTGTTCGGGCATCAGATGCGCTTCGATCTGTCGGACGGGTTTCCGCTGGTGACGACCAAGAAGGCCCATCTGCGCTCGATCATCCACGAGCTGCTGTGGTTCCTGAAGGGCGAGACCAACATCGGTTACCTGACGCAGAACGGCGTCACGATCTGGGACGAGTGGGCCGACCCGAACGGCGAACTCGGGCCGGTCTACGGCAAGCAGTGGCGCTCGTGGCCGACTGCCGACGGCCGTCACATCGACCAGATGCAGCTGCTGCTCGATCAGATCCGCGGCAACCCGGATTCGCGGCGCCTGATCGTCTCGGCCTGGAACGTCGGTGAGCTGGACCAGATGGCGCTGATGCCCTGCCACGCGTTCTTCCAGTTCTACGTCGCCGAGGGGCACCTGTCCTGCCAGCTCTACCAGCGCAGCGCGGATATCTTTCTCGGCGTGCCGTTCAACATCGCGTCGTACGCGCTGCTGACGCTGATGATCGCGCAGGTGACCGGGCTCAAGCCCGGCGATTTCGTCTGGACCGGTGGCGACTGCCATCTCTACAGCAATCATCTGGAGCAGGCCCGGCTGCAGCTCTCGCGTGAGCCGAGGCCGCTGCCGACGATGACGCTGAATCCCGACGTGACGGACCTGTTCGCGTTCCGCTACGAGGACTTCACCCTGAGCGGCTACGATCCGTGGCCGGCGATCAAGGCGCCCGTCGCCGTCTGAGCCTGCTCCGGCGTCAGGGCGCCGGGTCATTGCTGCGGGACAGCAGGCCGATGTTGGCGACGACCAGTGGCGTGAGGTAATTCAGCACGATCTTGATGCCGATGCCCAGGCTCCATGCGCCGGCAAACAGGGCGTCGCCCAGATTGGCCAGCGTCAGCCAGCTGCCGACGATCAGGGCGACCGAGCCGGTCCGGCGCAGGTGGGCCGGCTTGAGGACCACCGCGGCGCCGCGCCGCAGGCGCGATCCCGCGGATGCGGTCCCGGCGGCTATGACACGACCCCCGGTCCGGTCCCGGCGCTTTCGGGCTGGAGCCGCGCCAGGCGGCGCCCGACCCAGTAATCGACGCTGACGTACCGGCCGCCGCCCAGCGCGGCAAGCGCCAGCAGCATGACGAAGTAGGTCGCCGCGAACTCGATGCCGTTGTTGAGGACCACGAAGCTGCCGTGCTCGGTCAGCCAGTCGTAGTCACCGTGTTCGCGCAGGATCCCGCGCGCCACCTGCAGGCGCTCGGTTGCGGCGACGGTGCGCTCGGTAGCGAACGGGCCGGCGCCTTCGGCGATCGCGAGCCAGCCGTTGTCCCAGTGCACGGTGCCGGCGGCCACGACCATCGTCACCATCAGCGGAATCGCGAACCAGCGGACCGCAACCCCCATCAGCAACGCGACGGCGCCGCCGAGTTCCGCGGCCGTGGCCAGCAGTGCCATCAGCCACGGAAACGGCAGGCCCAGACCCCAGTCGGGGTTGCCGAACCAGGCCACCGTATCGTCGAAGCCGGCCAGCTTGCGGGTGCCCGCCATCCACAGCACCGGGACCAGATAGAGGCGCAGCAGCAGGGGCGCGAGAAAGTCGATGCGGCCGAGGGCGTGCATCATCCGTTGCAGGCGGGAGGCGAGGGTCAGCATTGGGCTTGGGGCAACGATTGCGGGTGAATGTGATCGGGCGCGCCTAGCGGGTGGCACCGGCCGGCTTGCGCATGCGATTCAGCGACCAGTCGTAGGACAGGGTGTCGATGCTGAAATCGCCCCCGCGCAACCGTTCGCGATCGGCGGGACTGTCGCCCAGCAGTTCGGCGTGGGCCGCGAGCCATCCCTTGACGCCCTGGCCGCCGGCGTCGAAGTCCTCGTCGAACCAGTCGAAGATGCGCGAGACGTGCAGCACGCCGTCCTTGGCGTTGTAGCGGTTGCGGGTGCGGTCGCCGAGGAAGCGGCGCATCTGGTCGTCGAGCTGTGCGCCGAGGCGGTCGCCGACGTAGGGTTCCGGGCGCAGCGCGGGGCAACCGATCGACGCGCAGTTGACGGCGAAATGCACGCGGGGCTCGCGATACCGCGGGCGCAGCTGTTCGTGCTCGATCCAGTCCAGTGTGCGCGTGTCCCCGAGCAGTTCGAAGAAGGCCTTCTTCCACGGCGAACGCAGCAGCGAGCCGAGATCGCGGATGGAGCGCAGATCCGGGTATTCGCTGAGGATCAGTTTCAGCGTGAAGGCGTTGTAGGCGTTGATCAGGAACGCCATCTGCTCGGGGCGTTGCCAGCGATCGAAGGCGGCCTGGTCGACACCCGACAGCTGCTGCAGAACCTCGTCGAGCGCGCGGGAGTCGCGTTTGAGGCCATCGTAGTCGACCACGCTGGCGTGACCGTCGGCGATCCAGTGCACATGGCGCTCCAGCAGCGCGCCGTAAGCGGCATAGGCGGAATCGAATGCCGCTGCGGCACCCGGAAGCAGGAAGACAGTTGCCATCGTCAGACTCCTCAGGAATCGAATGGACGCCGTGATCATGTTGCGGTCCGGCATCGGATCACCCCCTGCGCCAGGCATGGAAGCGCTCGACCCAGCGCAGCAGCGCCTCGGGCTTGTGCGCCTGTTTCCACTGGCCGGCCACGTACTTGTTGGCTTCCGCCAGCGTCGGATAGATGTGGATGGTGCCGAGGATCTTGTTCAGACCGATCCGGTGACGCATCGCCAGCACGTATTCGGCGATCAGGTCACCGGCATGCTCGCCCATGATGGTTACGCCGAGGATGCGGTCCTTGCCGGGCACGGTCAGCACCTTGACCAGACCGTGGGCCTCGCCGTCGGCGATCGCGCGATCGAGATCGTCGATGCCGAAGGTGGTGACCTCGTAGGCGATGCCGCGGGCCTTGGCGTCGGTCTCGTTGAGACCCACGCGCGCGACCTCCGGCTCGGTGAAGGTCGCCCAGGGGATCACCGAGTAGTCCACCTTGAACTTGCCGCCGCGCAGAGCCAGCAGGGGTTCGAACAGCGCGTTGACCGCGGCATACCAGGCCATGTGCGCCGCCGTGTGCGTGAACTGGTACGGGCCGGCGACGTCGCCGCAGGCGTAGATGTTGGGGTAGTTGGTCTGCAGGAAGTCGTTGACCTCGATCGTGCGTGCGGTCTTCACGCCGAGTTCCTCGAGCCCGTAGCCCTTGAGTCGCGCCGAGCGGCCGACGGCCACCAGGATGCGGTCGAAGGCGATGCGCTGCTCGCCGTCGGCGGTCTCGCAGATCAGCACCTGCCCGCCGTTCTCGGACACGACGGCCTTGGCGCGGGTGTTGACGCGCACGTCGATGCCCTCGGCCTCGAAGCGTGCGCGGACCGCCGCGGCGATCTCGGGGTCCTCGCGGCCCATGATCTGCGGCAGCATCTCCACCTGGGTCACGGCGCTGCCGAGACGGGCGAAGGCCTGTGCCAGTTCGCAGCCGATCGGACCGCCGCCGAGGACGACCAGGCGTTGCGGCAGTTCGCGCAGCGACCACAGCGTGTCGGAGGTCAGGTAGCCGGCTTCGGCCAGGCCCGGGATCGGCGGCACGAACGGCTCGGCGCCGGTGGCCAGCACGATCGAGCGTGCGGTCAGGCGCCGGCCGTCGACCTCGACGGTCCACGGATCGATCAGCCGGGCTTCGCCGTGCAGGCATTCGACGCCGAGTCCCGAATAGCGCTCGACCGAATCGTGCGGTTCGATCGCCGCGATGACCGACTGCACCCGGTCCATCACCTTCGCGAAGTCCGGACGGCCGGTGACGTCGTCGAAACCGAACTCGCCGGCACGATCGAGATGGCTCGCGAACTTGGCGGAGCGGATCAGCGCCTTCGACGGGACGCAGCCGGAGTTCAGGCAGTCGCCGCCCATCTTGTGCTTTTCGATCAGCGTGACCCTGGCCTTGACCGCCGCGGCGATGTACGCGCTGACCAGTCCGGCCGAGCCGCCGCCGATCACGATCAGATTGCGATCGAAGCGCTGCGGCCTGCGATGTGCGGCATAGACGCGGCGGGCCTTGATCCAGTCCACCAGCTTGCGCGCGAGCAGCGGGAAGACGCCGAGCAGCACGAAGGCGCCGAGCAGGCCCGGCGACAGGATCCCGCGCAGCGAGGTGAGCTGGGCGAGCTGGGTACCCGCATTCACATAGACGACGGTGCCGGCGAACATCCCGATCTGGCTGACCCAGAAGAAGGTCCGTGCGCGCATCGCCGTCAGGCCCATCAGCAGATTGATCAGGAAGAACGGAAACAGCGGCACCAGGCGCAGCGTGAACAGATAGAACGCACCGTCGCGCTCGATGCCGGCGTTGATCGCCTTGAGCTTGTCCGCGTAGCGGGACTGGATGGCGTCGCGCAGCAGGTAGCGTGCGACGAGGAACGCGCCGGTCGCGCCGATCGTCGAGGCGAACGACACGATGACCAGGCCCCACAGCAGTCCGAAGACCGCGCCGCCGGCCAGTGTCAGCACGGTTGCGCCCGGCAGCGACAGCGCGGTGGCGATGACGTAGACGACGAAGTAGACCGCCGTCGCCGTCACCGGATGGGCGTCACGGTATTCGATCAGCGTGTCGCGCTGCGCCTGCAGCACTTCCAGCGACAGATAGCGCCCGAGGTCGAAGGCGAAGAAGGCGGCAATGGCGCCGGCGACCAGCGCGAGCAGGATCAGACGTTTGATCATCGGAGTGCGCTCGCGGCGGGCAGGAGCGGGGAGGTCATGGGGAGCATGCGATCGGGTTCCGGTGGATGCGGTGCGGGTGCTGCCCGGATCGGCGTGCAGCGCCCGTGGACGATGACTTGCATGCTAACGGCTGAATTTGGCCGATAGCATCCGTTTGCGTCCATAAAACATGTTCGATCGTTCCAGGCTCGCCTTGAGGCAGGCGCGGTCGCATGCGACGATCCGCCCGGACGCGGCGGAACTCGGGTCCCGCCTGAAGCGCGTCGGGACCGCCCGATGGATGCGCCTGCGGTCGGCGCGGCCGCAACGGGTGTGGAGATTGGTCAGGACGCGTGCCGGTTGGCGTGCGGGTGGGACGAGGGGTCAGGGACGATGTCCAACATGCCGCAGGAAGATCTGCTGTCGACGGTGCTGAGCACGTATCAGCTGCGCGCCGGCGTCTACGGCCATCCCCAGTTCTGCGGGGCCTGGCAGATCAGCACCTCCGGACATCACCGCTCCGCCTTCCACGTGGTCGGTGCCGGCAGCTGCTGGCTGCACATGCGCGACGGGCGCGCGCCGGAACGGCTCGATGCCGGCGATCTGGTGGTGTTTCCACACGATGCCTGGCACATGCTGTCGGGAACCGCCGAGCTGCATGGCGAGGACAACATCATGGCCCCGGAGGACGGCGGAGACGGCCCGTTCACGACGCTGGTCTGCGGTTACTTCGAATTCGAGGCCGGCGACAAGAACCCGATCATCGACGCATTGCCGGAAGTCATCGTCGTCCGCCGCGCGGACGCCGGCGATCACCTCGAGATCCTGAGCCGGCTGCTGGTCGCCGAGGCGCATGCCGAGGGCGGCATCGGCACCCATACGGTGCTCGACAAGCTCGCCGATGCCCTGTTCGTGATGGTCGTGCGGCATCACATCGGTCAGCTCGCGGATCAGCGGGGCCTGCTGGCGGCACTCGCCGACCCGCGGCTGCGCAAGGCGCTGTCGGCGATGCACGCGGACCCGGCCAGGTCGTGGACGCTGGAGTCGCTGTCGCAGATCGCCGGCATGTCGCGGGCGAGCTTCGTCCAGCGGTTTTCCGAGCTGGTCGGCACCACGCCGATCGACTACCTGACGCGCTGGCGCATGACCCGCGCGGAGATGCTGCTGCGCAATCCGCAACTGTCGGTGGCGGCGATCGCCGAGCAGGTCGGTTACGAGACCGAGGCCTCGTTCCGCAAGGCGTTCAAGCGCGTTCACGGCGTTGGTCCGGGCTCTCTGCGGCGCTGGTTCCGGGGCAAGCTCACCCAGGGTTGAGCGTCGCCGCGATCGCCGGTCGCGCCGGAATTTTCGCTATCCTGCGCGGCCGCCCCGGCCCGCATCCGCCTGGCAATGCCGGCCCCGGACCACGCCAGGGGAACTTATCGGCGTCGCCGGGGCTCTATCGGCCGAGGCATCCATCCAGACAATCGCGACGGACAATGGCCGACAGCCACGCTTTTGATACGAACGTAACGGTTTCCTCCGCTCGATCCGCATTCGCCGATCTGAGCGCCTACCTCAACACGCAGATCCTCGGGCAGGAGAACCTGGTCGAGCGCCTGCTGGTTGCGCTGCTCGCCGACGGGCATCTGCTCGTCGAGGGCCCGCCCGGTCTGGCCAAGACGCGGGCGATCAAGGCGCTCGCCCATGGTCTCGAAGGCGACTTCCAGCGCGTCCAGTTCACGCCGGACATGCTGCCGGCCGACCTCACCGGATCGGACGTGTACCGGCCGGAGGAGGGCGGGTTCCGCTTCCAGCGCGGTCCGCTGTTCCACAATCTGATCCTCGCCGACGAAATCAATCGTGCCCCGGCCAAGGTGCAGGCCGCGCTGCTCGAGGCGATGGCCGAACACCAGATCAGTGTCGGCAGCGCGACCTATCCGCTGCCGCGCCTGTTCCTGGTGATGGCGACGCAGAATCCGATCGAGCACGAGGGCACCTATCCGCTGCCCGAGGCGCAGCTCGACCGCTTCATGCTGCATACCCTGGTCGACTATCCCGATCGCGCGACGACGCTGCGCATCATGGCGCTGGCGCGTGACGAGGCCGCGGCCACCGACATGCCGTCGCCGCCGTCGCCGCTGGCGCAGGACGCGGTGTTCGCGGCGCGTCGTGAGGTGCTCGGCCTGACGCTCGCGGCACCCGTCGCCGAGTACATCGCGGCCCTGATCGAGGCCACCCGCAACCCGGCGCCGTACAGCGCCAGACTCGCGGAGTGGCTGCGCTGGGGCGCCAGTCCGCGCGCAGCGATCGCGATCGAGCGCGGTGCGCGGGCCCTGGCGTGGCTCGACGGACGCGACTATGTCTCCCCCGAGGACGTCCAGGCGATCGCGCCGGACGCCCTGCGTCACCGTCTGCTGCTCGACTACACCGCGCAGGCGCGCGGCGTCAGCGCCCAGGCCTGCGTCGAGGAGCTGCTGAGCAACGTTCCGGCGCCGTGATGCTGCCGGACCTCGATGAGCTGGTGGCGCTGCGCGGCGCCGCCCACGGGCTGCATCTGCACGCGCATCGTCCGGCGCTGGCGCGCCTGCTCGGCGGTCATCGCAGCGCCCAGCGCGGTCGCGGCATGGAGTTCGAGGAAGTGCGCCTGTACGCGCCCGGCGACGACGCGCGCACCATCGACTGGCGCGTGACCGCCAGACGCGGGCGCCCGCATACCAAGCTGTTCCGGGAGGAGCGCGAGCGCCCGGTCTGGCTGCTGTGCGATCTCCACGACGGCCTGTTCTTCGGTAGCCGGCGTCAGCTCAAGT
Organism: Nevskiales bacterium; assembly: GCA_028698335.1. GTDB lineage: Bacteria > Pseudomonadota > Gammaproteobacteria > Nevskiales > Nevskiaceae > Solimonas. The sequence continues at coordinate 37,239 of JAQVDP010000005.1, forward strand.
CCGCCTTGCTGCTGCGCGCCGCCGCGATGCTCGCCTGGGCGGCGGCCAACAGCGGCGATCGCCTCGGCGCGGTCCTGGTCGACGGTCGCGGCACCCCGCGGGTGTATCCGCCGCGGGCGCGGCAGGCCGGCGTGCTGCCGCTGTTGCAGGCGCTGGTCGAGATGCAGCCGCGCGCGCCGGGCGAGACGCCGGCCGCGGGGGGCGAGGGGGTGCGGCGTCTGGACGCCGCGCTGCTGGCGCTGCGGGCGGTGCTGCAGCCCGGCAGCATGGTGCTGGTGCTCAGCGATTTCGCCGTGCTCGACAGCGACGCGATCGCGCCGGTCGAGTCGGCGCTGGGCGGCATCCGCGCGCACAGCGACTGTCGCCTGCTGTGGCTGACCGATCCGCTCGAGGCACAGGGCCTGCCGGACGGTGCCTACCGCGTCGGCGTGCCAGGGCGGAGCTGGTGGCTCGACGGCGCGCGCAGTCGGACGCCATGGCAGGCCGCGTGGGCCGCGCGGCGCCAACGGCTCGAGGCCCTGGCGCAGCGCCTGATTCTGCCGCTGACGCCGCTGAGCACCGCGGACGCGGTGACCGATTCGATCCCCGGACTGTTGCGGGAGCCGGCATGGGCGGCATGACCCCGCAAACCGACTGGCTGGCGCAGCTGGCGCCGGACCGGGTGCCGGCGCCAGCCGGCTGGTGGCCGCCCGCGCCGGGATGGTGGGCGTTGGCGATCCTGCTGGTACTGGTGCTGGCGGCGCTCTGGTGGTGGTGGCGCAGCCCGGCGCGGCGCCTGCGTGCCGCCACGCTGCGCGCGCTGCGCGAACTCGAACGTGGCGGCGTCGACGATGCCGGCTTCGCGACGGCGCTGGAGCTGCTGCTGCGGCGCTATGCCATTTCGCGTTACGGCCGCGCGCGCGTCGCGCGCCTGAGTGGCGCGGCGTGGATGGCGTTCGTCGCCGGCCACGGCGGTTCGGAGTTGGACGGCGCCGCCGGAAGGGCCTTCATGGCCCTGGTCTACGGCGGCAGCGGCGCCGCCGACCGCGCGCGCTGGATCCGGGCGGCCCGCGGGTTCGTCCGGGCCCGCAACCGCGGTCGGCGGTCCACGACGGCCGACGCTGCCGTGTCCGCGGGCAGGCGACTGGAGGTGCAGCCATGATGCACTTCGACTGGCCGTGGATGGCGCTGCTGCTGCCGCTGCCGTGGCTGCTGGCGCGCTGGCTGCCGACCGCGCAGCCGCAGGGGGCGGCGCTGTTCGTGCCGTTCGCCGGCCGCGTTGCCGGTGACGCCGGCACTTTCGTGCACCAGGCGCCGCGCTGGCGGACCGTGCTGCTGGCTGTGGTCTGGGCGCTGCTCGTGGCGGCGGCGATGCGCCCGCAGTGGCTTGGCGAGCCGCAGCCGGTGCCGACCAGCGGCCGGCGGGTGCTGCTCGCCGTCGACGTGTCCGGTTCGATGGCGGCCAAGGACATGGCGGGCGGCTATACCCGGCTCCAGGTGGTGCAGAAGGTCGCCGGTGATTTCATCGAGCGGCGGACGGGTGACCAGGTCGGGCTGATTCTGTTCGGCAGTCGTCCGTACCTGCAGGCCCCGCTGACCGGCGACGTCGGGACGGTCAAACGCTTTCTTTACGAGAGCATGGTCGGCATCGCCGGGCGCGAGACCGCGATCGGCGACGCGATCGGGCTGGCGCTGAAGCGCCTGCGCGAAAACGCGGGAACGGACCCGGCGGACGCCGCCGGGCAGACCGTGCTGATCCTGCTGACCGACGGCAGCAGCAATGCCGGTGTGATGCCGCCGCGACAGGCGGCCCGGCTGGCCGCCGACGCCGGCCTGCGGATCTACACCATCGGGGTCGGTGCGGCGTCGGGTCAGGGCCTGTTCGGCCTGGGGCCGGGCAACACCGATCTCGACGAGGACACGCTGCGGGCGATCGCCGAGACCACCGGCGGCGAGTATTTCCGCGCCACCGATGCGCGCGACCTGCAGAAGGTCTATGCGCGGATCGACGCGCTGGAGCCGAGCAGCGGGCACGACCAGTGGTATAGGCCGCGCACCGAACGCTATGACTGGCCGTTGGGCCTGGCCCTGCTGCTGAGCGTGCCCGGGGTCCTGTTCGGAGGTCGGCGATGGCACTGAGCGCGGGGCTGGGCGATTTTCATTTCCTGCGGCCGGCCTGGTTGCTGGCGCTGCCGCTGCTGCTGGCGCTGGCGGTGTGGCTGGCCCGCCGACGGGCGCGTGACGGCGACTGGTCGCAACTGATCGATGCCGAGCTGCTGAACGCCCTGCGGCTCGACGGCGGCGGCGGGGTCTCGTCGCGCGCCCCCTGGATCTGGCTGGCACTGGCATGGAGCGTGGCGGTGGTGGCCCTGGCCGGGCCGAGCTGGCAGCAGGACACCGCGCCGGCGTTTCGCGGCAGCGCTGCGTGGGTGCTGGTCATGGACCTGTCGCCGTCGATGGCCGCGACCGACCTGAGTCCGGACCGCGCGACGCGGGCGCGCTATGCGCTCGACGATCTGCTGGGTGCCGCGCATGACGCACGCGTCGGCCTGGTGGCGTTCAGCGCCGAGCCCTACACGGTGGCGCCGCTGACCCGGGACGTGGCGACGATCCGGGCGCTGTTGCCGCCGCTGGCGCCGGACATCATGCCGAGTCCCGGCGACCGGCTGGCGCCGGCGCTGCAACGTGCAGGCGAACTGCTGGGCAAGGCGGCCGCGGACCGGCGCCGTACCATCGTCGTCACCGACGGTTTTTCCGATCCGGCCGCGGCCTTCGCCGCCGCCGGCGCGCTGCGCGAACAGGGCGTCGAGCTGAGCGTGATCGGCGTCGGCACGCCGAACGGCGCGCCGCTGCCGGCGCCTGAAGGCGGCTTCGCCCGCGATGCGCAGGGACGCCCGCAACTGGCCCGGCTCGACCCGGCCCCGCTGCGGTCGCTGGCGTCGGCGGCGGGTGGGCGCTACATCGGTCTGAGCGATGTGGCGGCACTGTCCGCGTCGTTGGCGCAGGGCGGTCCGCGGGCGGGATCGGCGGACGCGGATGCGGCTGGCGATGCGGTCGAGCTCGAACACTGGCGGGACGGCGGATACTGGCTGCTGCCGATGTTGCTGCTGTGTGCCGCGGCGCTGGCACGTCGGGGGTGGCTGTGAACGCCGCGGCCATGCGCCGGGTCGCGGCTGCGGCGCTGCTGCTGCTTGCGTCGCCGTGGGCCGTGCGGGCGGCCGATCCGCCCGCGGCGCCGGCTCCGCAGGCCGCCGCCGCACCGGGCGACTGGGCGCAGCGCTGGTCAAGCCTGTGGCAAACGCCCGATCAGCGGGGTGACGAGCTGCTGCGGCAGGGCGACGCCGCCGCCGCCGCGCAGACCTACCGGGATCCGCGGCGACAGGCCTATGCGCAGCTGCAGGCCGGCGACTATGCCGATGCCGCGAAGGCCTACGCGGCCTTCGACGACGCCGCGGCGCATTACAACCGCGGCAACGCGCTGGCGCGCGCCGGCGACCTGCAGGGCGCGCTGGACGCCTACGACCGTGCGCTGGAGCGGGCGCCGGACAACGCCGACGCACGCCACAACCGCGAACTGGTCGAGCAGGCGCTCAAGCAGCAGCAGGCACAGCCGCCGCCGTCTTCCGGGGACTCGGGCGGCTCGGACGGCGACCAGGGCGGGGCGGACGCGGCACATCAGCAGGCGGACGCGACGTCGGGCCAGGATGGCGGCCAGGAAGATGGTCGCGACGGCGGGCAGGGCGAAGACGCCGATGCGTCGTCGCAAGAGGATCCGGGCCAGCAGAACGGGGCCGGTTCCCGGACCGCCGACGCGTCGCCGCCGGCCGGCGATGTCCGGCAGCAGACGGCGACCGATCCGGACGATGCGCCTGCCGGCGACGATGCCGAACAGGCACGCAACGACGTCGCCGCCAGCGCCGCGCAGGCCGCGGAAGACAGCGCCCGCGAGGATGCCGATACGCAGCGGGCGGCCACCGTGCCGGCCGGGGGCGACGCCAGCCCGGCGACGCCGGGCGATGCCACCGCGACGGCGGCTGCCCCGATGAGCGAGGCCGATCTGGCCCAGGAGCAGTGGCTGCGCCACATCCCCGACGATCCCGGCGGGCTGCTGCGGCGCAAATTCATGATCGAGCATCTGATGAGACAACAGGAAGCACAGCGATGACGACGTTGATGCGCTGCGTATGGCTGGTGCTGCTGTGCGGGATGTCCGCATCGGCGCTGGCGGCTGTCGATGCGCGCCTGGATCGCGATCGCGTCGGGCGTGGCGAGACCGTGCAGCTGGTCCTCCAGCACCAGGGCAATACCGACGCGCAGCCGGATCTGGAGCCGCTGAAGAAGGATTTCGACATCCTCGGGCGCAGCAGCGGCACCAGCGTGCAGTTCGTCAACGGCCATCTGTCGGCACAGGTGCAACTGCGCCTGACCCTGGCGCCGAAGCGCAGCGGCAAGCTGCAGATCCCGGCACTGCGGTGGGACGGCGAGCAGTCGCGGCCGCTGCAACTGGTCGTCGACGACAAGGCTGCGGCTGGCGATGGCGCCGACGCGGCCGCCGGCAATGCCGGCGTGTTCATGGAATACACGCTCGACCCGGATCGGCCCTATGTGCAGGGCGCGGCGGTGCTGACGGTGCGGCTGTATATCGATCGGCAGCTCTACCAGGCCAGCCTCGACCTGCCGCAGAACGACGACCTGATGGTGCGGCAGCTCGGCGAGGACCGGCAGCTCAGCGAGACCCGCAACGGGCGCTCGTATCAGGTGGTCGAGCGTCACTACCTGCTGATTCCGCAGCGCAGCGGCAAGCTGACCCTCGACGGCCCGGTGCTCGATGCGCAGGTTGCCGACAACCGTGTGCGCGATCCCTTCGGCGACGTCTTCGGCGGCGGCAACCCCTTCGCCGGCATGATGGGCGCGACCCGGCCGATGCGCCTGCGTGGCGATGCGATCGATCTGGACGTGCGTCCGCGACCGGCCGCGGCCCAGGGCGCGGGCTGGCTGCCGGCGCAGGCCCTGACGCTGACCGAGGACTGGCAGCCGGAAACCCTCAGCGTGCACGCCGGAGAGCCGCTGACGCGGCGGCTGCATCTGCGTGCGGTCGGGCTCAGCGGCGATCAGCTTCCCGATCTGGGCGCGATGCTGCCGCTGCCCGACGGCATCAAGGCCTATCCGGATCAGCCGCGGCTCGATACCGCGGTCGAGGACGGCAAGCTGGTCGGCCGTCGCGACCAGGACGTCGCGCTGATCGCCAGCCGGCCCGGGCGCTACGCGCTGCCGGAACTGCGCCTGAACTGGTGGGACGTCGGTGCGGGCGTCCAGCGTGAGCTGGTCCTGCCGGCACAGACGCTGGAGGTGCTGCCCGCGGCGGGATCATCCGGCGCCGCCGCCGGGGGGCAGCCGGCGGCACTGCCGGCGCCGAATCCGTCGACGGCGGCCGGCGCTGTGCCGCCCGAGCGTGCCGCGCCAACGGCGCCGGACAGCGCTGTGCCGGCGGTGGAACCGCGGTCCCTGGCGGTGACCGGGATCCCCACGCCAGCGGCGGGGATCTGGCCCTGGGTCAGCCTCGCGCTGGCCGTGCTGTGGCTGGCCACGCTGGCCGGCTGGTGGGTGCAGCGTCGCCGCGCCGTTGCCGCCGTGCCGCCGCCGGACGCGGCGATGGATGCCGCGGCTGTGGCCCTCGGCGCCGCCAACGCGCGCAAGGCCTTCGTCCAGGCCTGCGCCGCCAACGACGCGCCGGCCGCGCGGCGGCACCTGCTGGCCTGGGCCGGTGCGGTGTGGCCGGATGCCGCGCCGGCGGGGCTGCACGCGTTGGCGCGGCGGCTTGGCGAACCGCAGATCACGGTGCTGCTGCAGCAGCTCGATCGTGCCTGCTACGCGCCGGACGGTGCCTGGCAGGGCGAGGCCCTGGCCCGGGCGATCCGGCTCGAACGCGGCCGTGTCGCGCGCGGGCACGGCGACGCGCTGCCGGCCCTGTACCCGAGCTGAGGGGCGCCGGTCCCGGCCTGGGGCCGGCGGCCGCGGCCGACTGCGCGAAGCGTCGGCGTGGTCCGGGGCGTGATCGGCCTGCGGCGCGGGTGCGCTTGCGCCGGATCGAGTGGTTCCGGTTAACTTCCCCCATGGCATCACGGTCGATTTGCGTCATTCGGCGCCTCAAGGGGGGGTAATGAATCAGCTGACGCGGGTTCTGGGATCGGTCCGTCCCAATTTCATGATTCTGTCGCCGCTGTGCGTGCTGCTCGGCATCGGCGTCGCGGTCGCGCAGGGGGTGCAGATCGACACCGGCCTGGCGGTGCTGGCGGTGATCGGCGGCATGCTCGCGCATGCGGCGGTCAACCTGCTCAACGAGTACGACGACTTCAGGTCCGGGCTCGACTCGATCACGGTGCGGACGCCATTCAGCGGCGGCAGCGGGACGCTGCCGGCGCATCCGGACGCCGCGCAGGCGACCTTGTTCGCCGGGATCGCCTGCCTCGTCGGCACCACCCTCATCGGGCTCTATGTCGTCACCGTGCGCGGCTTCGGGATCGTGCCGCTGGGCCTGCTCGGGCTGGTGATCGTCGTCGCCTACACGCCCTGGATCACGCGCCGGCCATTGCTGTGCCTGTTCGCGCCGGGCATCGGCTTCGGGCCGCTGATGGTGATGGGGACCGCCTACGTGCTGACCGGAAGCTACTCCTGGAGCGCCGTCTGGGCGTCGCTGGTGCCGCTGTTCCTGGTCAGCGAGCTGCTGCTGGTCAACCAGTTCCCGGATGTCGAGGCGGACCGTCAGGTCGGTCGTCACCATCTGCCGATCTCGATCGGCCGCAAGGCCAGCGCCCGCGTGTTCGCGGCCTTCGTGCTCGCGGCCTTCGCCGTGATCGGCGCCGGACTGGCGGTCGGCGCGTTTCCGCCCTGGGCGGCGATCGGCCTGCTGCCGCTGCCGGCCGCGCTCTATCTGGCGCGCAACGTCGTGCGCCAGGCCGACAACCAGCCCGCGCTGGTGCCGCTGCTCGGCATCAACGTCGGCGTCATCCTCGGCACCATTCTGCTGTTGTCGGTGGGTCTGCTCATTGCCTGAGCCGGAGCAGCTTCCAGGAACCGGCGCGGGGCCGACATGAGCGATTCCGATCCGCGGACCAAGCCGGTCCGCCTCAAGACCCAGCCGTTGCAGCGCAATCTGGCGCTGGCGCGGCTGGGCTTCGGCATCGGCAGCCAGCTCGCGGTGCACAACCTGCGCGGCGTGTTCCGCAGCCGCGACGGTCGCGAATCGGCGGATCGCGAATTCAACCGGCGCATGGCGCAGGAGCTGGCCGACGAACTCGGTCAGCTCAAGGGCAGCGTGATGAAGGCCGGGCAATTGCTGGCGCTGTACGGCGGCTACTTCCTGCCGGCCGAGGTCGTCGAGGTGCTCAGCCAGTTGCAGGAGAACAGCCAGCCGGTCCCGTGGTCGGTGCTGGCGCCGCAGGTGCGGGCGAGTCTCGGCAACCGCCGTTTCGCCGAGCTCGAGGTCGACCCGGTTCCGGTCGGCGCCGCGTCGCTGGGGCAGGTGCACCGGGCACGCCGGCGCCGCGACGGCGCCGGACTGTGCCTGAAGATCCAGTATCCGGGCGTCGCCGACGCGATCGACAGCGATGTGCGCACGCTGGCCCGTCTGTTGATGTTGCGTCGACTGACGCCCAGGGGGCTGGATCTGACGCCGATGTTCGCGGAACTGGCCGAGATGCTGCGCCAGGAAGTCGACTACGACCGCGAGCGCTGCTACATCGAAGCCTTCGGGCAGCGCCTCGCCGACGATCCGGTTTTCGTGGTGCCGCAGGTCCTGTCCGAGTACTGCGGGCCGCGGGTGCTGGCGATGAGCTACGAGTCCGGGCTGCGGCTCGACGGCGAAGAGGTCCGGGCCCTGCCGCAGACGCGCCGCAACGCGCTGGGCGAAGCGCTGTTCGGGCTGTTCCTGCGCGAGTTCTTCGACTGGGGCATGGTCCAGACCGACCCGCATTTCGGCAACTACCGGGTCCGGCTCGACGCCGCGCGGGGCGACCGCATCGTGCTGCTGGATTTCGGCGCGACCCGCAGTTTCACGCCCGGATTCGTGCGGGACTACGGCGAGGTCGTGCGCGGCGCGTTGCTGCGTGATCGCCCCCGCATCGTGCATGGCGCAGCGGCGCTCGGCATCTTGCGGGAGGATTTTCCGCAGTCGGTGCTCGACGGCTTCTCGCGCATGTGCGAGGTCATCGTCGAACCGTTCGACGATCACGCGCGGCGCGGCACGCCCGCGGAACTGCTCAACGCCAGCGGCGAATACCGCTGGGCGCGCAGCGACCTGCCGAGCCGGGCCAGCACCGCCGCGGCGCTGAGTTCGCTGACCGTGCATTTCCGATTGCCGCCGCGGGAGATCCTGTTCCTGCATCGGCGCCTCACCGGCGTGTTCGTGGCGCTGGCCGCGCTGGGCGTGGAACGCAACCTGCGCGCGCCGCTGCTGGCGGCACTGGGGCTCGATGCGGAGCCGGACGCGGCCGGCATGGGCCGGAAATGATCCCGGTCAATCGGCGGGGCGTCACGGCCCGGTATCGTCGCAAATGAGACAATCCGCGGGCGGGCCCGGTTTTCGGGTCCGATGGATCGATTCCCTGAACCGAGATGATGCGAACAATCAGTCTTGTGGCGGCATTCGACCGCAATCGCCTGATCGGCCGCGACGGCGGCCTGCCGTGGCGCCTGCCGAATGATCTGAAGCACTTCAAGCAGCTGACGCTGGGCAAGGTCGTGCTGATGGGGCGCAAGACCTGGGATTCGCTCGGGCGGCCGTTGCCGGAGCGCGACAACTGGGTGCTGACCCGCGATCCGGCCTTCGCCGCGGCGGGGTGCCGGGTGTTCCGCAGCCTGGACGAGGCGCTGACCGCGCACCGTGACGGCGAGCTGATGGTGATCGGCGGCGCGGAGCTGTATCGGCAGGCGCTGCCGCTGGCGGACCGGCTGTACCTGACCGAAGTCGACGCGGAGGCCGAGGGCGATGCCTGGTTCCCCGCGCTGGACGCCGGACAGTGGCGTGAGCGTGCGCGTGAGTCCCATCCCGCCGACGAACGTCATGCCCACGCCTATGCCTTCGTGACGCTGGAGCGCGTGTGCTGAGAGCGGCGCTGCCGGCGGTGCTGTGCCTGGGGCTGCTGTCTCCCGGGCCGGCGCAGGCGCAGACGGCCCCGCCACCGTCGGGGGCCGTGCCCGTCGCCGTCGAGACCGCAGTTCCGGCGGAACCGGCGGCGGCAGCCGCGGCGGAGGCATACCCGCCCGTCGTCGAGATCGCGTTCGAGGGCAACGAGGTGACGCGGCCGTCGACCATGCTGCGCGAGCTGGTGATCGCGGTGGGCGATCCGGCCGATCCGCAGCGCATCGAGAAAAGCCGCCAGGCCCTGCTCGATCTCGGCCTGTTCAAGAAGGTCGTCGACCGGCAGGAAGCGGTCGAGGGCGGTGTGCGCGTGGTCTTCAAGGTCGACGAGCGCTACTACTTCTTCCCGTTGCCGCGCGCGGACGCCAAGGCGGACGGGCAGTATTCGTATGGCGTGCAGGTCGCATGGGACAACGTGCTCGGCCTCAATCACCGCATGCGCGTGTTCTGGGTCGACAGCGACCGCAAGCGCCAGGACATCGGCAAGGAACGCACCTACTCGCTGAGCTACTCGGCGCCGTTCATCGGCGACTCGCCGTACGGGCTCAACTTCGGTTCCAGCTACACCATCCGTCCGGTCGAGACGCCGCAGGGCTACTACGAGGAAACGCTGCAGGACTTCGCCCTCGGCTTCACCAGAACCTATTCGAAGGGCGCGGCCAGCCAGGGCTGGACCGTCGGCGCGGGCCTCAAATGGTCGCGCGAGGCCACCAGCGGCCCGTTCGCCGAGCCGGAGTACGGCGACGCCACCGCGCCGTATGCCTACGTGCGCTACCGTGACTTCCACTACCACGTGTTCAGCGAAACCGGCCGGACCTACTCGGCGTCGGTGTCGTCGGCGCGCGACGGCTGGGGCTCCGACTACAGTTTCACCAACTGGAATCTCTATTACGCGGATTACCTGCATGTCGGCCGGACCGAGCACCAGACCGTGCATTTCCAGGCGCGCGTCGGCGCCTACTTCAGCGGACCGGAACGGGTCGACGCCTATGGCATCGGCGGTCCGCAGAACCTGCGCGGCTACGAGACCAACTTCATCGAGGGCAACGGCTACTACCGCGTCGCGCTCGAATACGCGCGGCCACTGCGGGCGACATGGCCCTGGTTGCGCGGGGTCGTGATCCTGGAAGGCGGCAACGTCTTCGACGAGCCGGAAGACATCAGCTTCGACAAGGTCTACACCAGCCTCGGCCTGGGGCTGCGCATCCGCCTGACCAACTTCGTCGACGTCGAACTCGAGGCCGGCTGGGCGGTGCCGCTCAACGGCGGTCCGGGACGGTACTACGGCGGCAGGGTGTAGGCGCCTTCCCGCAGCCGGTTGCGGACGCGAGCGGAGCCCGGCTTTTGCTATGCTCACGAGCCGACCTGAGTACAGGAGTCAGTACCGCGATGGCCGATCTGAACGCGCTGTTCGAACAAGCACAAAAAGACGTCAAGACGCTGACCAAGCGCCCTGACAACAACGACATGCTGTTTCTCTACGCACACTTCAAGCAGGCCAGCGAGGGCGACGTCAAGGGCAATCGCCCCGGCATGCTCGACATGGTCGGTCGCGCCAAGTACGACGCCTGGGCCAAGCTCAAGGGCACGACCTCGGACAAGGCCATGCGCCTGTATATCGACAAGGTCGAAGGCCTGCTCAAGTCGCACAAGTAGAAGGCGGGTCACGGCATCAGGAAAAAGCGGGGGCCAGCGGCCCCCGCTTTTTATATGGGTGTTGACCCGCAGGGGTGGGGCCAGCATTGTGGCTTCGGCCATGTCCTGGCGTCATCCGCCCTGTCAGGTATTTCCTGAGGGAGCCGCGCATGTCATTGTCCGAGACCGGTGGTACGCCTCAAACCGAACCGGGACTCGCGACGCGCCGGGGCGTGGGCATCGAAAGATCCTGGACGAGACGGCAAATGACGGAGTGCCGATTCTCGCTGGCGGCGGTCTTCGCGATCGTCTTTTTCCTCCACCGGACGATTGACGAGATCACGCCATGAACTTCCCGGGTCAGTTGTTCGCCCTGCTCGCCGCCATCCTGCATGTCTTCATCTTCTGCATGGAGAGCCTGTGGTTCATGCGGCCCGGGGTGCACAGACGTTTCGGGGCTGCCACGCCGGCGGACGCCGAGGCGCGGCGCCTGTTTGCGTTCAATCAGGGCTTCTACAACCTGTTCCTGGCGATCGGTATCTTCGTGGGACTCGCGCTGCTGCAGGGCGGGGGCGACAGGGTGGTGGGCGAGACGCTGGTGCTGTTCAACTGTGCCTGCATGTTCGGTGCCGGCGTGGTGCTGTACCTGTCCGCCGGACGGCCGATGCTGCGCGCGGCGGTGATGCAGGGCATATTGCCGTTGTTGGCCTGGGCCGCCTGGCTCTGGCTCTGATCGCAAGGCGAGGAGAACGCGGATGAGGAAGCGCAACGTGGGGCGGGGTGTCGCCGGGGTTCTGATGCTGGTCGGTGCGGCGCTGGTGCCGGCGACGGTGCTGGCCGGAGTGCCCAGCATCCGCGACGTGCTGGTGGCGCAGAAGGGCCATCGCGCGACGCTGCACCTGGATGCGGGTCAGGAACTGACCGGGGTGGTCGACGGCGTCGACAAGGACTTCGTGCGCCTGACCGAACTCAGCGGTCGCGACTACTTCGACGCGATCGTGCGTATCGACAGCATCGACGCCGTGATCCTGCGCCGGGTCAAACCCTAGGCGCTCCGACCGGCGCGGTCGCGCGCGAACTGGCGGGCGACGCGGCCGCTGCGGGAGGCGCGGTTGAGCGCCCAGCGCAGGGCCTCCTTCTCGGTGGCCTCGTCCCAGCCGTCGTGACCGAGCGCGGCCAGGTGCATGCGCACCGCGTCCAGGTACTGCTGCTGGTTGAACGGCAGGAACGACAGCCACAGGCCGAAGCGTTCGGACAGGGAGATCTTCTCCTCGGTCGATTCGCCCGGATGCAGCTCGTCGTCGACCCAGTGGTACTCCTGGTTGTCGCGCCGGGTTTCCGGCATCAGGTGGCGGCGGTTGGAGGTCGCGTAGATCAGCACGTTCTCCGGCGGCTCCTCGATGCCGCCGTCGAGGGCGGTCTTGAGCGCGGTCAGGGCCGGATCGTCGGCGGCGACGGAGAAGTCGTCGACATAGAGCATGAAACGCTCGGGGCGGCCGCGCAGCGGCGCGACGACCTCCGGCAGGTCGATCAGATCGTGCGGCGGCACCTCGACCAGACGCAGGCCCTGGTCGGCAAATTCGTTGAGCAGCGCCTTGACCAGCGAGGACTTGCCGGTGCCGCGGGCGCCGGTCAGCAGCACGTGGTTGGCAGGGCGTTCCTGCACGAACTGCTCGGTGTTCTGGCGCGCCGCCTGTTTCTGCCGGTCGATGCCGAGCAACTGGTCGAGACGGACGACTTGCGGAAACTGCACCGGCTGCAGGGCGTTGCGGTGCCAGCGGTACGCGATCGGATCGGTCATGCGCGGAAGCGGGGGGTTCGTCAGGGAGCTGTATTGTGCCTGCGCATGCGACCGCGAGCACGACAGCAGGGTGGTGCCGGCGCCACAATCGTTCCGCGCGTTCCGATTTCATGTCCGATCGTCCGCATCGACGCCCGCGGGCTTGGTACGCCGTGGCCGGGCCGCGATGATGCGGACGGACGCGGAAGGAGCCGGCGATGACGATATGCGGTGATGCGGCGGAAGCGATGCTGGGTGAAGTACGGGCCTGCCGCCTGTGCGAACCCGACCTGCCGCTGGGCGCGCGTCCGATCCTGCAGATCGATCCGCGGGCGCGGATTCTGATCGCCGGCCAGGCGCCGGGACGGCGGGCGCATCACAGCGGTGTGCCGTTCAGTGACCCCAGCGGCGACCGCCTGCGGGCCTGGATGGGCGTCGACGCCCCGACGTTCTACGATGCGCGGCGCTTCGCGATCCTGCCGATGGGCCTGTGCTATCCCGGAACGGGTCGCGGTGGTGACCTGCCGCCGCGGCCGCAGTGCGCACAGACCTGGCGCACGCGCCTGCTGGAGCTGCTGCCGAACCTGCGCCTGACCCTGGTCATCGGCGCGTACGCGGCAGACTGGCACCTGCCGCAGGATCGTGGGCGTCCGCTGTCGGAGCGGGTCGGGGACTGGCGGCGGCACTGGCCCGACTGCCTGCCGATGCCGCATCCGAGTCCGCGCAACCAGCGCTGGCTGCGCCAGCATCCCTGGTTCGAGGCGGATGTCCTGCCGCAGCTGCGCCAGCGGGTTCGCGAACTGCTCGACGCGTGAACGTTGGCGCCCGCGGTTAGGAGACGTCTAGTAGTCCAGGTCGCGGGGCTTGCGCGAGAAGACCTTGCGGCCGCTGAACATCGCCGAGATCAGGCTGCCGCCCTCGCGGATCTCGGTGACGACGACCGCCCCGATGTGGACGACCACCATCACCATCAGCGTGTAGAACGCGTAGACGTGGGTCAGCGCGAACGGCTTGCGCGCCGCGCGCATCGCGTCGTAGGCGGTGGCGTCGTACATCTCTTTCGCATACGGCTGGAGGCTCGCCGGATCGACGCCGGGTGCGCTGATCGATTCGGCGATCCATTGCCCCAGCGGCGGATAGAAAATGTCGGTGCCGGCGAGCACCAGGCCGGTGACGGCCATCGTCGCCAGCAGCAGCAGCAGGATGCCGACCGCGATCCGGCCGACCGGATTGTGGCCGAGGTAGGCGGGCGCTTCGCCGGCCCTGGCGGCGTGGACGTACTCGCGCAACGCGCCGACGTAGCCGCGGCCACCCGGCAGCAGCTGGCGCCAGCGGGCATGCCGGTTGCCGATGAAGGCCCAGACGATGCGCCATGTCAGATTCAGAGCGAACACATAGCCGGCCCAGACGTGGACGGTCTTGAGCAGGATCTTGCCGTCATTGGGGATGCCGAGGGCGCCGGCCTGCAGGATCACGGTGCCGATGCCGGCCAGGGCGATCACGCACAGTACGTTGATCCAGTGAAACCACCGGGTCGGCGCATCCCAGACCTCATAGATCTTCAGCTCGGCCATGTACGCTTCCGGTGAGTTCGGCGGGTTCGGAAAAAGGCTGTCGTGGATTGTCGCATCGTCGAGCTTGCGGCAACACGGCGCACTGATCTGGGTCAGATCGCCGGCCCGCCGGCGGACCTCACCGGACTTCGAATCGCCACTTCAGGGACGCGCGTACGGCGCCGCGATAGCGGGCATCCGGGATCGTCGATCCGACCAGCGCGGCGTCGGTGACCGGCAGCTCCACGCTGATCGATCCCGAGTCGGCGGCAACGCTGAGCTGCTCGCTGAGCCAGGCGCGGACCGTGGCATCGGCCGACATCTCGGCGTTGTCGCCGTGCTCGTCCGGGCGGCCGCGGACGCTGCGGGACCAGGTGCCTGCGGCCGAGGGCAGGGCATAGCCCCGCGCGTAGAAGCGATCCGATCCGGTATCGAACACGGTCTGCTGGCCGAGACACTGGCTCTGGTTCTGCAGTGCGTCGCCCCGCCAGTCCGCGGTGTGGCGCTCGCGGAAGGGGATCATGCCGGCGATGTCGGCGAACTCGCCTTCGACGCTGCGTTCGATCCGGATCTCGATCTTGCCCGGGCAATGTTCGTAGCCGTAGAAGTTCAGATAGCGGTATTCGTCCTGCTCCTGATCGGCCGCAGCCGACGGCAGGTCGGCCGGCGCGCTCGCCACCGACAGGGCCGCGCTCTGCTGGGTCATCTCCATGGCCAGCGCCATCAGGCAGTTGGCGTCGCTGCCGCAGGCCTGTTGACGGGCCTGCATCTGCAGCATCAGCGCCTGTTGACGGCTTGCGGCCTCGGCTTCGGTCGCCGGCGGCGTGACCGCGCCCCCGCGTGCCTGCAGGACCGCGCGCTGGACCTGGGCAGCCCTGATCATCTGCCGTTCGGCGAACTGCGGGTCGAGGACGTTGACGCTGTCGAGCTCGCCGTCGGAGCGCAGCGGCGTGACGATCAGATAGCGCTCCGAGGTGGTCGCGCGGCCGTTGTCGGTGCCGGTGTCCCAGGACTGCTCGCCGTCGACCTGCAGTTCCACGGTCAGCACCGCCTGGCGTTCGGCAGCGTCGGCCGGTGCGACGCCACAGGCGAGCAGGCCCAGCAGGGCAAGCAGGGCGTAGCGTTTTCGGGACATGGCGGCGTTCCTTGCTGAGGGGAGGGGCGCTACGGTAGCGGTTGCCGCCGGGGGGCGTAGCTAAAAAATTCCTAAGGCCGCGGCCGATGTCATCGAACTGCAACGCAAAACGTGCTTGATCTGCTCCGGACGCAATACCCGCACATGCGGGTTCCAGTGACGGGCAGGGGCTTAACGAGCGTGTGGGCTGAATCATCCGGTGAATTTCCAGACGGTGCTGCCGAGCTGCAGCTGGGACATGTCGTCGAACGCCTCCAGGCCCTGCGCGATCTCCTCGACGCGGCCGGCCGGCGCCACGCGCCGGAGCTGGAGCAGGTGGCGCCGGCCTGCCGCGCCGGCGCCCTGAATCTGGTCCACTACCTCGAGCTGCGCCGGCACGAGCTGCGCCCGCTGCAGGACATCCTGGCGCGCATGGGGCTGTCGTCGCTGGGGCGTGCCGAGGCGCACGTCTGGGCGTCGGTCGACGCGACCCTCGGGATGGCGCGGGCGGCGCTGCAGCGTACCGGCGCCGCCGGCTTCGATGCCGCGGTCTGGGACGCCGGTACGCGCGATCTGCAGCAGGGCCTGCGGCATGTGCTGGGAGCGCCGCGTGGCGGGCGCCAGAACCTGATCATGGTGACGCTGCCGAGTCTCGCGGCGGAACAGGCCGGGTTGGTCGACAGCCTGCTTGCCGGCGGCATGGACTGTGCCCGGATCAACTGCGCGCACGACGGCCCGGAACAATGGCGGGCGATGATCGAGCACCTGCGCATGAGTCCGGCCGACGCCGGACGCCGCTGCCGCGTGCTGATGGATCTGCCGGGGCCGAAACTGCGCACTGGCGCGCTGACACCGGGGCCGCCGGTGATCAGGGTGCGCCCGCATCGGGATGCCTGCGGTCAGGTCCTGCGCCCGGCCCGGATCTGGCTGACGCCGGCGGCCGCGCCGTGCCCGCCGCCGCAGGCGGCCGATGCGGTGGTGCCGGTACTGGCGATCGCGGAACGTCGCCTCCGGCCCGGCGCGCGCTTGCGGTTCCACGACGCGCGGGAGTCGAAGCGCTGCTGGAACGTGGTTCAGGTCGACAAGGGCGGCTGGTGGGCGGAGTCCGCCAAGACCTGTTACCTGATGCCCGATCTGGAGCTGTCGGTGGAGGCGCACCCCGTGCTGCGGATCGCGTCGATCCCGCCGCGCGAGCAAGCGCTGCTGCTCAGGCCGGGGGAACTGCTGATCCTGCACGGCCGGCCCGAACCGGGTGTGCCGGCGCAGCGCGACGCGGACGGAACGGCGGTTGAGCCCGCGACGATCGGGTGCACGTTGCCGGAGGTGCTGGACGATGTCGAGCCCGGTCATGCCGTGTGGTTCGACGACGGGCGCATCGGCGGGACGGTGGAGAGCAAGCGGGCGGGCGAGCTGCGGATCCGCATCGCGCATGCCGCGCCCAGGGGGTCGAAGCTGCGCAGCGACAAGGGCATCAATTTTCCGGACAGCGAGCTGCGCCTCGACGCGCTGACGTGTTTCGACCTGCAGCATCTGGACTTCGTCGCGACCCATGCCGACGCCGTCGCCCTGTCCTTCGTCAACCGCGCGGCCGATGTCCAGCGCCTGCAGGAGGAGCTGCGTCGCAGGGGGCGGGCGGACATGCCGATGGTGTTGAAGATCGAGACCCGCAGCGGATTCGAGCATCTGCCGGAGCTGCTGCTGGCGGCGATGCGGACCGGGCCCTGCGGGGTGATGATCGCGCGCGGCGATCTGGCGATCGAGTGCGGCTTCGAACGGATGGCCGAAGTGCAGGAGGAGATCCTGTGGATGTGCGAGGCCGCCCGCCTGCCGGTGATCTGGGCGACCCAGGTCCTGGAGACTCTGGCCAAGAGCGGTCAGCCGTCGCGCGCGGAGATCACCGATGCGGCGATGAGTCACCGGGCCGAATGCGTGATGCTCAACAAGGGTGCGTTCGTGGTCGACGCGGTACGGGCGCTCGACGACATCCTGATGCGCATGCGCGGGCACCAGAGCAAGAAGATGTCGATGCTGCGGCCGCTGTCGCTGGCGCAGGTTTACTGGGCACGCAGCGGCGCGCCCGGGTCCGGGCATGTGAACGCCCGCACAGATCGACCGGCGCAGGGCGCCGATCGGTGCGCTGTGTCACAGGATTCCGGCTGAGTCGTCCCTAGGCTTTGCACCCACAGCGCCCGCCGACTGACGTGGGCGCCATCGATAACGGGGGTATGGCCGTGGGATATTTCAGAACCTTGCTGGGGGCCGGCATCGTCGGATGCTGTTGCGCGACCGTGGTCGCAGATGCCGGGGATGCGGTGAAGCCGGAGCCGGTGGCGGTGACCGCGGCGCAGGCGCGCGCCGCGGGCCTGCTCGGTCTCGGCGGCCCGACCGACGCCGAGGTCGGCGACGCCGATTCGTTCGGGCGCACCGTCCGATGGCTGGGTCTGGCACAGACCGGTGCCGTCGTGATCTCCGCAGACTGCACGGCGCCGTCGGTGCCGCCCGAGGCACGCTGCCACGAACCGGTCGGCGACCTGGTCGATTTCGACGAACGTGATCTGGGCCGCATCGAGCTGCCGGCGCGCAGCGCCACGTCGCTGATCTGCCACGATCTGACCCAGATCCTGACGTATCGCTACGCCAATCCGGGCAGCGTGCCGACCCAGGGGTTGCTGAATCTGCGCCCGTATCTGACGCTGGAGAGCGAGGTGCTGGACGATCCGACCCTGATCGATCCGGTGACCGGATTGCCGTTCGGGGGCGCCATGGAGCTGTCGTTCGCCGCCACGCACGTCGACAGCGTCGGTCTGGAGCCGGGGGCGTCGCTGCTGCAGCGCGACAACTTCACCCGCAGCTGCATCGGCGGCCTGCTCAGCAAGCGCCATCTGACCGAGGGTTACGGCCTGTCTGACGCGACGGCCAACGCCGTGTTCCGCCATCCGATCACCTTGCGCCTGCATCTGGCCGGACAGACCCGCGCGGTGGCCGACGCCACGCTGTTCTACGGGTTGCGGCTCACCGGCGACTGAAATGAAACGGGCCGCCAATGCGGCGGCCCGGTTTCATCCGGCACGCTTCAGGCCAGCTTCTTGTGGCGGGCGCGGCGATTGATGCCGGGCTCGCAGCCGGTGCGGCGGCGGAAGTCTTCCTCGTATTCCTGGTAGTTGCCTTCGTGCCAGACGATCTCGCCTGAATCCTCGAATGCGAGGATGTGCGTGGCGACGCGATCGAGGAACCAGCGGTCATGCGAGATCACCAGCGCGCAGCCGGGGAAGTCGAGCAGGGCCTCTTCCAGCGCGCGCAGCGTCTCGACGTCCAGATCGTTGGTCGGCTCGTCGAGCAGCAGCACGTTGCCGCCGCCGAGCAGCAGCTTGGCGAGATGGACGCGATTGCGTTCGCCGCCGGACAGATCCTTGATGCGCTTCTGCTGCGACTCGCCCTTGAAGTTGAAGCGGCCGATGTACGCGCGCGCCGGCATCTCGTAGCTGCCGGCGCGGATGATGTCGTTGCCGCCGGAGATTTCCTGGAACACGGTCTTGTCGCCGGCCAGCGCATCGCGCGACTGGTCGACGTAGGCGAACTTGACGGTCTCGCCGATCTTGATGCTGCCGCCGTCCGGCTGCTCCTGACCGATCAGCATGCGGAACAGCGTGGTCTTGCCCATGCCGTTGGCGCCGATGATGCCGACGATCGCGCCGCGCGGCACGTTGAAGTTGACGCCCTCGTAGAGCACGCGGTCGCCGAACTGCTTCTTGAGGTCCTTGACCTCGATGACCATGTCGCCGAGGCGCGGGCCGGGCGGGATGTAGAGTTCCTTGGTTTCGGCGCGCTTCTGGAACTCGGTCGAAGCCAGTTCCTCGAACGCCTTGACGCGCGCCTTGGATTTGGTCTGACGGCCCTTGGGGTTCTTGCGCACCCACTCGAGCTCTTCCTTCATCGCCTTGGTGTGGGCGTCCTCGGCGCGCTGTTCCTGTTCCAGGCGCTTTTCCTTCTGCTCCAGCCAGGTCGAGTAGTTGCCCTGCCAGGGAATGCCGTGGCCGCGGTCCAGTTCGAGGATCCAGCCGGCGACGTTGTCGAGGAAGTAACGGTCATGGGTGACGGCGATGATGGTGCCGGGGAAGTCCTTGAGGAACTTCTCGAGCCAGGCGACCGATTCGGCGTCGAGATGGTTGGTCGGCTCGTCGAGCAGGATCATGTCTGGCTTCGACAGCAGCAGGCGGCACAGCGCGACGCGGCGGCGTTCACCGCCTGAGAGCTTGGTGACGTCGGCGTCCCAGGCTGGCAGGTTCAGGGCCTCGGCGGCCTTGTCCATGATGACGTCGAGGTTGTGGCCGTCGTTGGCGGCGAGGATCGCCTCCAGCTCCTGCTGGCGTGCCGACAACTTGTCGAAGTCGGCGTCCGGCTCGGCATAGGCGGCGTAGACCTGATCGAGTTCGGCCTGCGCATCCTTGATCTCGGACAGCGCCTCCTCGACGTTCTCGCGCACGTTCTTGTCGGGGTCGAGTTGCGGCTCCTGCGGCAGGTAGCCGATCTTGAGGCCCGGCATCGGCCGCGCCTCGCCGTGAAATTCCCGGTCGACGCCGGCCATGATCCGCAGCAGCGTCGACTTGCCCGCGCCGTTGTAGCCGAGCACGCCGATCTTGGCGCCGGGGAAGAACGACAGCGAGATGTCGCGGAGGATTTCCTTCTTGGGGGGCACGGTCTTGCCCACCCGATTCATGGTGTAGACGTATTGAGCCATCGGGGATTTCAAGCACGGGGGTCGAGCCGGTGATTATCGGACAGACGGGCCGGCGATGCCAAAGGTGCCGGTGCGGGGTGCCCGCGGCGGGTGCGTGGCCCGGGTGTACCGGCGCGGCGGACAGGCCCTTGCGAGGCGGGCGCGGGCCTATAATGCGCGCATGTCGACCCGGTCCCGGATTCAGATGGCGGCCTGCGGGCTTGCGGCGATGCTCGGCCCGGTGACGATGCTCGCGCACGCCGATCCGATCTACCGGTGCCGGTCCGGCGACGTCCTCGTCTACAGCGACAAGCCCTGCGCGCGCGGGGCCAAGCCCGCGGACCTGCCCGACGCCATCGTCGTGCCCGCCGGTCCGAAACTGGATCTGCTGGAACAGGCCGACGCCAAGCGCGAACAGGAACGGCGCGATCGCGACGCCGCCGACGCGCAGTGGAATGCGCAGCACCAGGCACGCAAGGCCGAGGCCGAACGCATCCGCGAGGGCCGGATCAAGGGCGTCGTGGTCGAGGGCATGACCGAGATGCAGGTCCGGCATTTGCATGGGGAGCCGGCGGTGACCTCGTCGAGCCGGCGCGCAGGCAAGGCGCGCGAGACCTGGAGTTACGTTCTGGATGACGGCAGCCGGCTGCACGTCACGTTCGAAGACGGCCGCGTCGTGTCGACGCGCAGCAAGCGGGAGAAGCGCTAAGTGGCGCAAACCAAGGTTCAGTATGCGGACGTCCGCGCTGCGGTGGAGGTGCTGGACGGACAGGTCGTGCGGACGCCCTGCACCCGTTCCAGGGTCCTGTCGAAGATCACCGGCGCGGATGTCTGGCTGAAGTTCGAGAACTTCCAGTTCACCGCGTCGTTCAAGGAACGCGGGGCGCTGAACAAGCTGGCGAGCCTGACCGAGGCGCAGCGCGAGGCCGGCGTCGCGGCGATGTCCGCGGGCAACCACGCGCAGGGCGTGGCCTATCACGCGACGCGGCTCGGCATCCGCAGCGTCATCGTGATGCCGCGCAACACGCCGTTCACCAAGGTCCGCAATACCCGCGAACTTGGCGGTGAGGTGATCCTGCACGGCGATTCGCTGTCCGATGCGCAGACCTATCTCGAAAGCGAACTGATCGAACGCCAGGGCATGACCCTGGTCCACCCCTACGACGATCCCTTGATCATCGCCGGACAGGGCACCGTTGCGGTGGAGATGCTCGAACAGGCTCCGCCGATCGACACGCTGGTGGTGCCGATCGGCGGGGGCGGGCTGATTTCGGGCATGGCGATCGCCGCGCACGCGATCAAGCCGGAGATCGAGATCGTCGGGGTCGAGTCGGCGGGCTATCCGTCGGCATACGCGGCGCTGCAGGGCGATCCGGAACTGGTGCGGGGCGGCCAGACCATCGCCGAGGGCATCGCGGTGCGCAACATCGGCAAGCTGCCGATCGAGATCATCCGCGAGCATGTCGCCGATCTCGTCCGTGTCGAGGAGGCGGCGATCGAGCGCGCGATCGGTCTGCTGGCGTCGATCGAGAAGGTCATCGTCGAAGGGGCGGGCGCGGTCGGCCTCGCGGCCCTGCTGAGCGATCCGCCGCGCTTCGCGGGTCGCAGCGTCGGTCTGGTGCTGTGCGGCGGCAACATCGATACCCGCCTGCTGGCGTCGGTGCTGCTGCGACAGCTGGTGCATGAGCAGCGCCTGATCCGTCTGTCGATCGAGATCGAGGATCAGCCCGGATTCCTGTCGCGCGTGGCCGGCAGGATCGGCGATTCCGGCGGCAACATCGTCCAGGTCCATCACGAGCGCCTGCAGCGCGGCCATGCCAAGAGCACGACCCTCGAAGTGCTGGTCGAGGCCCAGGACGAGGCGCACGCCGGGCAGATCTTCGACGACCTCACCGATGCCGGCTATGTCGTGCGACGCGGTGCCGGCGGCATGGAGTTCGAGTAGGCGGGAACGCCTTCCGGTCCGGATCGGTCGAGTCGTCGACCGGCGATTGACGGGTGGACCGGATGCCGCCATCGTGTCGGCGGCGTCGGTTTGCCGATGCCCAAAATTCTTCGATCAGGGACGGTCACGCCGTTGGCACGCACGCTCAATCTCTTCGAATCCGCAACCTCGCGCGGGCGGGTCATCCGCCAGGGCGACATCGTGCAGATCGTCATCGACGGTGGCGGCGCGCTGGTGACGACCGCGCAGGATTTCCGGGTCGCGCAGAAGTGGGCGCAGTCGAAGCCGGCGTCCGGCAATCTGGTGACCGACCGCGGGCGCCTGTTCGAGCAGCTGGGGTCGTTGGTGTCGCGTCCGGGCACGATCGTGCAGACGCGGGGCAACGCCAAGCAGCTGGAGCAGCTGGCCCGGCTGATGCGGCAGGGCGGCTACGACCTGGGCGAGTGGATGCTGCCGCCGGAACTCAAGCAGAACCATCCGCCACCGCCGCCGCAGCCCAAGGCCAAGACGCATTCGACCGCGTCCGATCCGGACGCGGTCGGCATCGCCGCCGACGAGCCGTCGGACTGACCGGGCCGCTTCAGGTTTCCGACAGCGGGGTCGGGTCGTCCGGCGCCGCGGCCGGCTCGAATATGTCCGTGAAGCCGGTATAGGTGGTGATGAAGATCACCGGTGCGGCGATCAGCAATCCCAGTCCCAGCGGAATCATCGCGACGACCAGGATCAGGAAGCTGATCACGCCGTAGACCAGAAACGGGACCAGGTTGGCCATGCACCCGCGAAAGCTGAGCTTGAGCGCCTCGATCACCGGCTGACCGCCGAGCACGATCAGCGCCGGAGCGAACCAGGTGGCCATCATCAGCGGGATGGTGACGGCGACGACGAGCAGGACCGCGAGCAGCATGCCGATGCCGGCCGCCGCGGTGTCGATGTCCTCGGGGGACGCGCTCAGGAACGCCGGTCCCAGGGTTGCGGCGATCACCGCGAACGCGATGACCAGAACGATCAGCGTGATCACCATGTACGCCACGCCGAGCTGCAGCAGCCGGTTGAAGTGCGGCGACTGCAGGCCGGCCCAGAGATGGTCGAATCGCAGCGCCTCGCCACGCGCCTGCGCGTGGCAGCCGAGGATCAGTCCGCCGTATGCGACCGGCATGAACAGGTTGGCGACGATGGAGCCGATCAGCGCAACCTCGCTGACGACGATGGCGGCGACCATGAGGAGCAGCACCATGCCGATCCAAAGCAAGGGGGCCTGTTTGAACAGCCTGTATGCGTCTCCGATCCACGCGCTGCCGCGCCCGGCGTCGACGCGCCGGATCAGTATGTCCATGCTCACGCCGCTTCCCTCCGCAAAAATGGCCGGCTCATGATAAGCCGGCCATCGGAAAACGGCGTGAAAGGTCCGCCGGGAGGTCAGCGCCCGACCAGCGAACGGGCGATGACTTCCTTCATGATCTCGTTGGTGCCGCCGTAGATGCGCTGGACGCGCGCGTCGGCCCAGTAGCGCGAGATCGGGTATTCGGTCATGTAGCCGTAGCCGCCGAACAGCTGCAGGCAGGCATCGACCACGCGGCCTTCCATGTCGCTGGTCGCGAGCTTGATCATCGCCGCGGTTGGCACGTCGAGCCTGCCTTCGGCGTAGAGCCGGCAGCATTTCTCGTAGAACGCGCGGGTGACCTCGATCTCGGTCTTGATCCGGGCCAGTTCGAAACGCGTGTTCTGGAAGCTGGCGACCGGCTGGCCGAAGGCCTTGCGCTCGGTGACATACGCGATGGTGCGTTCCAGCGCGCCCTCGGCGTGGGCCACCGCGGCGACGGCCAGCATCAGGCGCTCGCGCGGCAGTTCGTCGATCAGGTGGCCGAAGCCGCCGCCGAGGCGGCCGAGCACGGCGTCGTGTCCGAGGCGGACGTCGTCGAAGAACAGCTCCGAGGTGTCGGCGGCATGCATGCCGACCTTCTCGAGGTTGCGGCCGCGTTTGAAGCCGGGCAGGTTGGTGTCGACCAGGAACAGGGTGGTGCCCTTGGCGCCGCCGGACGGATCGGTCTTGGCCGCGACGATGACGACGTCGGCGTTCTGGCCGTTGGTGATGAAGGTTTTGGATCCATTGAGCCGGTAGCCGTCACCGTCCGGCAGCGCGGTGGTCTTGATCGCCTGCAGGTCGGAGCCGGTGCCCGGCTCGGTCATCGCCAGGGCGCCGAACCATTCGCCGCTGATCATGCGCGGCAGGTATTTCTGCTTCTGCGCCTCGGTGCCGAGATGGGTGATGTACGGCACGACGATGTCCGAGTGCATCATCACGTTGGTGACCAGCGACATGTAGCCCAGGCGTGCCGCCTCCTCCGCGATGGCGAAGGAGAATTCCAGCGGCGCCTCGGAGCCGCCGTAGGCCTCGGGCGCGTCCACGCACAGCAGGCCGGCGTCGCCCATCTTGCGGTACAGCGATTTGGGCACGATGCCGTCGCGTTCCCACTGTTCGTAGTGCGGCTCCACCTCGTCGGCGAGAAAACGCAGGATCGTATCGCGCCAGTCGGCCAGCTCGGCGGCCATCGAATCGGACATCTGGGGATCGGCAGCAGTCATGGTTCCAGGTTCGTAATAGGGGGGTGGGGGATCATCATCGTCGACGCACGGGGCGCCCGCCTCCCCGGATCGAGGGAGAACGGGCGGCGTGTCGGCGGCAGCATCCGGGCAGGGTGAGCCCGGATGCCGCGCGGATGCGGGATCAGCGGCCGACCAGCGAGCGCGCGATGACTTCCTTCATGATCTCGCTGGTGCCGCCATAGATGCGCTGGATGCGCGCGTCGGCCCAGTAGCGCGAGATCGGGTATTCGGTCATGTAGCCATAGCCGCCGAACAGCTGCAGGCAGGCGTCGGTGACGCGGCCTTCCATTTCGGTCGTCGCCAGCTTGATCATCGCCGCGGTCGGTACGTCGAGCGTGTTGTCGGCGTACTGCTGCGTGCACTTCTCGACGAAGGCACGATGGACCTCGATGTCGGTCTTGCAGGTGGCCAGCACGAAGCGGGTGTTCTGGAAACTGGCGATCGGCTGGCCGAAGGCCTTGCGCTCGGTGACGTAGTCGATGGTCTTTTCCAGCGCGCCCTGGGCGTGGGCGACGGCCGAGACCGCGAGGACCAGACGCTCGCGCGGCAGCTCGTCGATCAGATGACCGAAGCCGCCGCCGACGCGGCCGAGGATTTCATCCCTGGAGATGCGCAGATTGTCGAAGAACAGCTCCGAGGTGTCGGCCGAGTGCAGACCGGCCTTCTCGAGGTTGCGGCCACGCTTGAAGCCCGGCAGCGAGGTGTCGACGGTGAACAGGGTCGTGCCCTTGGCGCCGGCCTTGGGGTCGGTCTTGGTGGCCAGGACCACGACGCCGGCGTGCTGGCCGTTGGTGATGAAGGTCTTGGAGCCGTTGATGATGTAGTCGTCGCCATCCGCGGTGGCACTGGTCTTCATCCCCTGCAGATCGGAACCGGCGCCCGGCTCGGTCATGCCGATCGCGCCGATGCATTCGCCGGTCGCCATCTTCGGCAGGTACTTCTGCTTCTGCGCCTCGGTGCCGAGGTGCAGGATGTACGGTGCGGCGATGTCGGAGTGCACCGTCAGGTTGGAGGCCAGCGCCAGGTAGCCCATGCGCGCGGCTTCCTCGACGACCACGCAGGAGAACGCGAACGGGGCACCGATGCCGCCGTATTCCTCGGGCATGTCGACGCAGAGCAGGCCGGCTTCGCCCATCTGCAGATACAGATCCTTGGGATAGATGCCGTCCTTCTCCCACTGTTCGTAGTGCGGCTCGACGTTGTCCTTGA
This sequence comes from Nevskiales bacterium, assembly GCA_028698335.1. GTDB lineage: Bacteria > Pseudomonadota > Gammaproteobacteria > Nevskiales > Nevskiaceae > Solimonas. The sequence goes on from JAQVDP010000005.1 coordinate 62,914, forward strand.
AGAAGCGGACAACGGTGTCGCGGAACATTTCGAGTTCTTCGTTCTGTGTGCTCATCGGATGTCAGGTTCGAGTGGTGTTGTGAAAATCTTCGGCGCATCCGGCGAACGTGCGGCGGCTGCGCGGGAACGGGGTCGCGTCTACGGGCAGCTGCGCCGCTTCATCGGGAACTTCATCGTCATCGTGTGGCCCTGGGACGGGCCTTCGATGCGCGCGGTCACGGCGTCAGGACCCAGCTTTTCGTAGGTGATGCGCTGGGGGAAGTCGTTGTCGGGGTTCTCGAAGACGGCTTTTTCGCCGGCGAACGACACGCTGTTGAAGCGGGTCGGGTTTTCGCCCTTGGGCGCGGCGATGTAGTCGAAGCCGCCACCGCCGCTGGTGACGATGCGCAGGAACTCGAATTCGCGGGTATAGCCGTTCTCGATACGGCGCGAGTAGCCGAGCATGCTGTTGCCGGTCGGCGCGCTCCAGACTTCCTCGTAGCGGCCGTTTTCGGTGTCGAAGCCCCAGCAGCCGGACAGCCACGCAAATTGATCGACGCGCGCCACCTGGGCCTGGGCCGAACCGGCGCAAAGCAACAGCGCCGCGGTGCCGATCGCCAGCTTGTTCATCGCCTGTCTCCTCGTCGTTCCAGCAGTACGAAGCGACCGGCGCCGTCGGTTTTGACTCGGGCGTCAGTCGCGGAAGCGCTTCACCAGGTCGCCGTAGGCGTCGATCCGGCGATCCCGCAGGAACGGCCACCAGCGGCGGACGTCCTCGCTGCGGGCCATGTCGATATCGACCACCAGCACCTCGGGTTGTTCGCTGCCGGCCACCAGGATCTCGCCCTGTGGGCCGGCGGCGAAGCTGTGACCCCAGAACTGGGCGCCGGGCCACTGCCCGGTGGGGTCCGCCTCGTAGCCGACGCGGTTGGCGACGAGCACGGGCAGGCCGTTGGCCACAGCATGCGCACGTTGAATCGTAACCCAGGCGTCGCGCTGACGACCCCGCTCTTTAGTTGGGTCTTGCGGGTTCCAGCCGATCGCGGTGGGGTACAGCAGCAGGTCCGCGCCGGCCAGCGCCATCAGGCGCGCGGCTTCCGGATACCACTGGTCCCAGCAGACCAGCACGCCGAGGCGGCCGACGCTGGTGTCGATGGGCGTGAAACCGGCGCCGTCGCCGGCGTCGCCGGGTGTGAAGTAGAACTTCTCGTAGTAGCCCGGATCGTCCGGGATGTGCATCTTGCGGTAGGTGCCGGCCAGGCTGCCGTCACGTTCCAGGACCACGGCGGTGTTGTGGTACAGCCCGGGTGCCCGCTTTTCGAACAGCGAACCGACGATGACGATGCCGAGTTCCGCGGCCAGGGTGCCGAGAAAATCGCTGGACGGCCCCGGAATCGGTTCGGCGAGGTCGAACAGGTCGGTGTTCTCGTGCTGGCAGAAGTACAGGCTGGTGTGCAGTTCCTGCAGCAGCACCAGTTGCGCGCCCTGTTCGGCCGCCGCGCGGATGCCGGCTTCGGAGGTATGGAGGTTGGCTTCGGCGTTGTCGCTGCAGGCATGCTGGACGATGCCGGCGCGGAGGGTTCTGGCGGTCATGCGGCGGATTCCGGAATCTGCATCGTGATGCAGTGCAGGCTGCCATACTGCTGAATCAGTGCCCGGCAATCAATGCCGATCACGTCGCGATCCGGAAAGCACGGACGCAGGCGCTCCAGGGCGACGGCATCGGCCGGATCGGCGTAGGTCGGGACCAGCACCGCGCCGTTGAGGATCAGGAAATTCGGGTAGCCGGCCGGCAGGCGCTGGCCGTCGGCGTCGAGGATCGCGCCCGGCAGCGGCAGCGGCACCAGGCGGTAGGGCTCGCCGCCGGCGGTGCGCAGCGCCTGCAGTTCGCACTCCATGGCCTTGAGATCGGCGTAGTGCGGGTCCTGTGCGTCGTCGCAGGCCTGGTAGGCGATGGTGTCGGCGTCGCAGAAGCGCGCGATGGTGTCGATATGGCCGTCGGTGTCGTCGCCGATCAGATCCCCGTGGCGCAGCCACAGGACGCGATCGAGTCCGAACCAGGTCTTGAGCCGCTGCTCGATCTGCTGTTTGTCGAACTGTGGGTTGCGGGTCGGCGCCAGCAGGCAGCGTTCGGTGGTCAGCAGCGTGCCGCGGCCGTCGGACTCGATGGCGCCGCCTTCGAGGACGAAGTCGACCGGTTCGACCGCCGCCGGCCAGGCGCCCTGGGCTGCGAGCCGGCGGGTGATCTGATTGTCGCGGGCGGCGTCGAACTTGCCGCCCCAGCCGTTGAAGACGAAATCCAGATGCAGCGGGACGCCGCCGCGGAACACCGTGATCGGGCCATGGTCGCGGGCCCAGACGTCGTCGGCCGGCGCCGGATACAGATGCAGGCGTTCGCCGACGGCGCCGGCGGCCAGCAGTCGCTGGCGCAGGGCATCGACGTCATCGCCACAGGCGACGATCAGGGCCTCGTAGCGGGTGATCGCCACGGCGATGTCGGTGAAGCAGCGTTCGACGGCGTCGAACATGTGCGCGAAGTCGCCGTCCGGGCGCGGCCAGGTGAGCTGGATGGCGCGCTGGGGCGCCCACTCGGCCGGCAGGACGGAAGCGGTCGTCGAAGTCATGGATGGCGTCCGGAATGTCGGTGCGCGCCGCCGAACGGGCGCACCCGCGATGGTGCAGCCCCGCAGTCGCCTGGGGGCGGATTCGGGCGGAATTCTAGGGAGCCGGTGACAGCTCGTCCATGTGCTGCAGCGGCGGCATCTGGCCCTGGACCACGACGTCGATCACGGTCTGGTTCTCGAAGAACACCGAATAGCCGTCATAGTCCCAGCGCGTGATCGGCGGGCGCTTGGGGTGGCCGCCGCCCACCGGCGCGTGGCGCTGCGTCGGCTCACCGTAGCGCGCCGTCACGGCGCTCATCGACATGCCCCGGGCCGGGACGTCCGCCACGCTTGCGGGGCTGGCCGGGATCTCGAGCGGTTCGGCGCCGGCACTCGACGCCAGGATCAGGAAAGCAGCGGCGACAACAGGAAAAATCGAGCGCATGGCGGCACTTGCGGCAAGAAGCTTGACCGGACTATAGCACTGGCCCAGCGGCAGCAACACGTTCGCCGCGCGGTCAGCCTACCAGCGGCATGCAGCCGGGGACGAGCGTTGCGCGCTCTCTGAGGCAGCGCCAAAAAAAGAGCCCCGGCGGGTTGCCGGGGCCAGTCAGGGCTGAATCTCGAGTGCGCCTCCGGCGTCGCCGGATCAGAGCGCGATCGCGCCGCCGTCGTCGCGGGTGATGACGATGGTCGCCGAACGCGGACGGGCGCCGGGGGTGCCGGTGACGGTGGCGTCGCCGGTGGCCGACGGCCAGTTGCTGGTCGGCGCCGCGGCGCCGCCTTTTTCGCCCGGATGCTGGATGTTGACGAACAGCGACCTGCCGTCCGGCGTCATCGTGATGCCGGTGATCTCGCATTCCTTCGGACCGACCAGGAAGCGGCGCAGCGAGTCTTCCGACGGCAGCGCGCCGATATAGGTCTTCTGGCTGCCGAGGGTGATCTCGCCGCCGTCGCCGACCTTGCCGGCGACCGCGGCCAGCATCATGCAGTTGGTGGTGTCGGTGTAGGCGCCGTCGTCGGTCTGGATCCACAGCAGGCCGCGCGGGTCGAACCACAGGCCGTCGGGGCTGGAGAAGTCGTTGTCGTCGGTCAGCTGCGAGGCGTTGATCTGCGCGCCGTAGCTCGAGCGCGATCCGAACAGGAAGATGTCCCAGGCGAAGGTCGTCGCCGAGGCCATGCCGCCATCCTCGCGCCAGCGGATGATGTGGCCGTTGACGTTGCCGTCGAGGCTGTCGCTGAGGCTGCCGGTGGTCGCGTCGTACGAACGCGGATTGGCGGCGTCGACCGGCTGCGAGCCGGAACCGCCCTGGCCGCGGCCGCTGGAGCTGCTGGAGCTGTTGGTCAGCGTGAAGTAGACCTCGCCATTCTTCGGATTGACCGCGCCCCATTCCGGACGGTCCATCTTGGTCGCGCCGACCGAATCGGCGGCCAGACGGGCGCCGACCATGACGGCGGCCTGGCTGCCGAAGGGATAGAGGGCGTTGGTTTCGTCCAGGCCGTTGCTCTGGTAGACCAGCGCGATCCACTCGCCGGTGCCGTTCTCGTTGAACTTGGCGACGTACAGCGTGCCGTCGTTGAGGTACTTGTCGCCCGCTGCCAGCCCGCCGTTGGCATCCGCCGGATCCCAGTTGGCGTTGGAGACGTACTTGTAGATGTACTCGTTGCGCGAGTCGTCGCCGGTATAGGCGACGACCGGCTCGCCGGCCTTGACCGGGCCGAACACGCAGCCTTCGTGGCCGAGGCGGCCGAGCGCGGAGCGCTTGCGCGGGGTCGATTCCGGATGATACGGATCGATCTCGACGATCCAGCCGTAGGTATAGGCCTCGTTGCGGTAGTCGTCGCTGGCGCTCGCGCCAGTGACGGTGATGTCGAGGCGCTGGAACTGGTCGCCGCTGGCGGTGGTCCAGCCGTAGTTTCCGGACCGTCCGGGGCTGATGCCGTAGCGGGCCAGCAGCGCGTTGTCGGCGCCGTTGCGGTTGGCGTCGTCGCCCTCCGCACGCTTGAAGTAGCCGGCCCAGTTCTCTTCGCAGGTCAGGTAGGTGCCCCAGGGCGTGTAGCCGTTGGCGCAGTTGTTGAGCGTGCCGCGGGTGACGGTGCCGGTCGGCGAGTACTTGGTGGTCGCGAAGCCGCTGCCGGCGAGCGGGCCGTGCAGCTCCATCTCGGTGAACGGGGTGACGCGGCGGTTGTAGGCCGAGTCCTGGACAACCGACCAGACGCCGCCGGTTTTCCGGATCTCGACGACGCTGACGCCGTGGCAGTTCATCTCCTTGAGCACTTCGGCCTGCGGACGCGCGCCGTTGGCCGTGGTCGGGCCGGCGATGTGCAGATACGCCTCGCTGATGTTCTCGTGATTGAGGCAGAGCAGGCCGTTGTCGGAGGTCTGCGAGCCCAGCGGCAGCGGGAAGTAGTGCATGCCGTCGTGGTGGTCGCCCGCGCGGCTCTCGAAGTTCGCGTCCAGCCCGGTGTTGGTGTAGGCACCGACACCGGCCTTGATCGGGTCGCCGAGGGCGTACAGCACCGCCGCCGAGTAGCCCGACGGCACGGACACCATGTCCGCGAGGCTGTGCGCGACCGGATCGAAGCCCAGCTTCAGCGTGCTGCTGCCGTCGCCGTCACCGTTGCTGCAGCCACTGACGCCGAAGCTGCCGAACATCGCGGCGGTGGTCGCCGACAGGCCGCCGAGCAGGGCCTGACGTCGCGACAGGCGCGACGCCAGGATATCGGTCATGTGGGGATTGGTGGAGAAGTTGGTGACGGGTTCGTCGTCAGCGTGACTCACGGTCGTGTACTCCCTGGATGTTTGCGCCTGGATCAGTCAATCGGATCGATGCTAGGGAGCGTTTGTTGCCGATTGCTTGCGCTGGCATTGCAGCTTGATTGCGCGCCCTGGTGCGGTGTCGCGGGCACCGGGACGCGCAACCGGCTTTCGGTGTGTCGCGGGGTCAGGGTGCCGCTGGCAGCGGGCCGATGTAGCCCATGTAGGAGCGGCGCTCGGCGCTGTCGGCAGTGACCTTGTCTTCGTCGCTCTCGCCGTAGGGGTGCTGGACCACGGCCATGATGTAGCCGAAGCCGCCGACGTCGCCGTAGTGGTAGAGCGAGGTGGTCTCCGCGCCGTAAGGGGTGGTGGCGATGCGGGTCAGGCCGCCGCTGCCGACGTGGTAGGCCCAGATCATGTCGTTCTGATGGCCGCTGCCGCTGTCCTCTCCGATCAGCAGCGTGCCCTGACCCGGCATGAAGCTCAGATTGTCGGGGTTGGCGAGGCCGTCGATGTCGCAGGTGCTGCCGGCATAGGGACTGTCGTCGGGATAGGCATCGATCGTGGTCGGGTTCAGGCGCTGCGGGTCGGCCAGCGTGGTCATGCGGCCGGCGATCACGCCCTGCGCGCGGCGGGCGACGTAGCGGCTGCCGATCGACGCGTCTTCGCCCACGGCGAATGCGTAGACCGCACCGCAGCTGTTGAACAGGGCGCGAACGTCGTTGCCGGTGCCGATGTCGTAGCGGCTGTCGTCCGCGCCATTCTTGCGCTGGTCTTCCATGCCGTACTGGATCTCCGAGTACGCGACGTACAGACGCTGCCGGTCCGGATCGAAGCTGATGCCTTCCTCCTTGCGCAGCTCCGTCGTCGCGCCGAGATAGCCGGCGTAACGGCGCGTCTCTAGGAACGCGGCGGCCTGTTCCATGCCGCTGTTGAGCCGCAGGCATTCCTCGCCGACGCCGTTCTGGTTGACCGCGGTATAGCCTGCGGCGCAGCTGCCGTCGGTGGCCGGGAGCTGGGCGTCGAAGATGTCGTCGAAGCCGATGCCGCTGTCGATCAGCGATTCGATCTGCTGGTTGCTGGCGTGGCCGAGTTCGATCCAGTCCAGGTCCGCGTCGACCAGGTCGGATGCGCCGGCAGGGCTGGTCTGCCGCCACTTGAGGGCATACAGCGTGCCGCTGCTGAGGTCGGCTTCGGTATCGGCCACGTACATGTAGAGGGCGACGTTGGTGCCGTCGTCGCTGCTGTAGACCGTGCGCCGGTCCGGCATCACGTAGGACAGCTCATGTGCGAAGCGGCCCATCGCATAGTGCTTGGCGACCTGGTAGGCGCCGTCGGTGCCGGTCACGGCCACTTCGACCGGATAGCCGTAGTGATACGGATTGGCCGACGCGCCGCCACCCAGGAAGGCGTCCATCGCCGAGGCGCTGCCGGCGCCATCGCGGGCGTCCGGTTCGTATTCCTCGCTGCCGAGATGGCTGTTCCACGGGGTCACCGAGCCGGCACAGGGGTTCCAGATGCCGTGGATGCCCGACAGATCCAGCGCCGTGGTCCGCTCCGCGTGCAGCTCGCCGGTGGCCCGGTCCTGCGACAGCTCGGTCAGATACATCGCGCCGGGACGGCTTTCGAACTGCGCCACGGAGAACAGCTTGTCGCCGACCGGGAGGATCGACGAGAAGTCGTTCGAGTCGGCGATGGTCGACGATCCATCGGTCATGCGGATCGGCTGCATCTGCGCGTCGACCACCTGGCCGAAGACGTTCAGGTCGGCGCTGCTTCCACGCTGTTCGCCGGAGCGCAGCAGGACCCGATAGCCGATCGCCGCGGTGTCGCCGGCGACGGTCACGTAGTCGCTGGCGCGGACCTGCCGCTTCTCGCCGTCGGTCTGCGCGGCGGACAGCGGGGCGAAGACGGCGTCGGCGGCCAGCGGATCGCTTGACGAGCAGGCGCCGATCAGCAGGGCGCCGCCGATAGCGAGGGTCAGTGAATGCAGCGCAAAGGGAAGCGGATGGTGCCGGAGGGTCATGGTCGTTGATGTGATGGTTGGAAAGGAAAAAGAGATCGGGTGCTATTGCGGGACCGGGCCGGTGGTCAGTCGCGGCGCGGAAAGGGGTGTTTCGATGCCGGTGGACTGGTCCGCGGTGACTTCGCGCAGGACGTTCCGCGCCGGAGCCAGCATGGCGTCGCGGCCCTTGGCGAAGGACTGCTCGCGGACCACGAGCCAGTACGCCTTGTTCAGGGCCAGCGCGCGCCCGGCCGACGGCAGCATCAGCGGCTCGAGATCGTTCTGCAGCGCGGCGAACGCGTCGGCCTTCGGCTGGTTCGCGGCATCGAAGTAGCGATCGCGGACCTCGCCGTTGGCGCGGTATTCGTCCCCCGCGTGATTGGCTTTCAGGTATGTCGCGTATTCGGGCTGGCCGTCGCTGCGCAGGGGATCGGGCAGGGCCCGGAACGGGCGCTGCGACCAGTAGCCCCAACCGCTGTTGTCGCCGTCGTCCGCAAGTTTGCGGGAGAACGCGAAGTTGCCGTCGTCGGTGGCCGAAAGGCCGCCGTGGCAGCCCACGCAGAACTGGGACTCCTCGCGGGTTTGCGGGCGCAGCCGGCCGTTCCGGTCCTCGATGAAGCCCTGGTAGACCCAGCCGAGGCTGCTCTTGAGCCCGCTTTCCGGGTTGCCCAGAAACTGTTCCGGACGGTCGGGATCGAGGTCGGCTTCCTTGTCGTCGCGCAGCGCCTGCTGGTAGAGATCGGAGTAGCTCATCCAGCGCTGCTTGCGGCTGTAGCGTAGCTCCTTCATGCGCGGCGCCGCGACCACCTGGCCGTCGACGAGGTCCAGATAGCGCACGCTGTGCAGGAATTCGGTGCCCACCGGAAACAGGCCGGCGGCCAGGTGCACCCGTCCGGCCGCCTGTTCGAGGCGGGCGAGACCGACGTAGCTCATGTCGCGCTGCTCCAGCGGCGCCCAGTCGAACCGGACCCGGCGTGCCGTTCCGAGTTCGCCGTCGCGGTCGAGGTCGACGTTCAGCGTGGCTTCGTCGACCGGCGCAATCGGCACGTCGGCCCTGCGGATGAGGCTCTCGACGATGGCCAGATTGATGCCGTAGACGACTGCGTCGTCGCGGCCGCTCTCGTCCTGCCGGAACGGCTTCGGAAGGCGGATCAGGACGTCGTCGAACGACCCGTTGGTGGGCATGAACGCGCCGGGGAACGGGTAGTACCGGAAGGCGCGCCAGCCGGTGGGCGCGCCGTCGGGGTCGTGGTCGTAGCCCAGCGCGTCGAATGCGAACGCCGCGTCCGGGACGTAGCCGTCCCACTGGCCGTTGCCGTTGACGTCCCAGGCGTCCGGAACCGCCGACAGGCGCTGCGCCAGTTCGATCTGCGTGCCGCTGCCGCGGTAGTTGTCGGTGCGGACATAGGCGAGCACGTCGCTATCGGGGATCGCGGCGATCTGCTCTCCGCGGTCGACGAACAGATTGCTCCACTCGTTCGGGGTCATGTTGCCGCCCCGGACCTGCGGAAACGCATAGCTCAGCTGCAGCTCGGGTTGCGACAGGTAGTTGGGTTCCGGCGCGCCCGCGTGGCAGACGTAGCACGGGTTCTCGGCGCCCGTCTTGGCGGTGTCCTGCGTGCGGGTGAAGCACTGCGGGGGAATGTTGGCGATGACGTTGCCGACCGGCTGTCGCAGGTTGATGCCGCTGTCGTCGCGGTCGGACGACGCGTTGCAGCCGACGAGGGCGAGTATCTGGGCCGCCGCGAGAGGAGCGGCGAGGAGGATCCGTGGCGTCATGGCAATCCAAAACAAAAGGGTCCCGGCGCAGGAAGCGCCGGGACCTGAGTTGCGGGTGAACCGGCGGGCCGGATCAGTTGCGCGGCGGCAGCGCGCCGATGTATCCGAGGTAGGAACGACGTTCGGCGCTGTCTTCGGGCACCTTGTCCTCGTCGCTTTCGCCGTAGGGATGCTGGATCACCGCCATGATGTATCCGAAGTCATTGACGTTCGGGTAGTAGTACAGGGAGGTGGTCTCGGCACCGTACGGCGTGGTGGCGATGCGGGTCAGGTCGCCGGTCTCGACGTTGTAGGCCCAGATCGCGTCGTTCTGGTGCTCGGAGCCGGCGTCCTCGCCGATCAGCAGCGTCTTCTGCCCCGGCATGAAGCTGATGTTGTCCGGGTTGGCGATTGCATCGACGTCGCAGACGTTGGCGGCCAGAGGGCTGTCATCGGGGTAGGCGGCGATGGTGCTCGGGTTGACGCCGTTGGTGTCGGCCTTGGTGGTCATGCGGCCCGCCAGGACGCCCTGCGCCTTGGTCGCGGTGAAGCTGGAGTTGACGTCGAAGGCGTAGATCGCGCCGCAGACGTTGTAGGTCAGCTTGACGTCGTTGCCGGTGCCGGCGTCGTAGGAGCTGGAGGCCGCGCCGCCCTTGCCGAAGTCTTCCATGCCGCGTGCGACCTCGCTGTACGCGACGTACAGGCGGCGGCCGTTCGGGTCATAGCTGATGCCTTCTTCCTTGCGGAACTCGGTCGTCGCGCCAAGATAACCGGCGTAGCGCCGGGTTTCGAGGAATGCGGCGGCCTTCTCCATGCCCGGCTTGAGCTGCAGGCACTCGAGGCCGTTGCCGTTGGTGTTGGTGCTGGTGTAGCCGGACGGGCAGATGCCGTCGGTGGCGTCGGTCATCGCGAAGATGTCGTCGAAGGCGATGCCGCCGTCGATCAGGGCAGAGATCTCGGCGTCGCTGGCGTGCCCGAGTTCGATCCAGCTGATATCGGCGGTGCCGAGGTCGCTGGCGCCGGCGGCGCTGGTCTGCGTCCACTTCATCGCGTACAGGGTGCCGGCCGACAGGTCGGCGGCGGTGTCGGCGACGTAACGGTACAGGCCGACGTTGGTGCCGTCGTCGGACTGGTAGACGGTCTTGTTGTCCGGCATTACGTAGGACAGCTCATGGGCGAAGCGGCCCATGCTGTAGTGCTTCGAAACCGTGTACGCGCCGCTGGCGTCGGTCACCTTGACTTCGACCGGGTAGCCGAAGAAGTACGGGTTGCCCTGGTTCGGGTTGCCGCCGAGGACGCTGCCGCCGCCGAAATAGCGCATCTGCGCCTGATAGTACTTGTTGCCGGCATAGTCGCCGGCCGCGTCGGGTTCGTATTCCTCGCTGCCGAGGTGGGTGTTCCAGGGCGTCACCGAACCGGCGCAGGGATCCCAGATGCCGTGGATCGACGACAGGTCCATCGCCGTGGTCTTGACCGCCGTGAGCATGCCGGTGGAGGCGTCCTGCTGCAGCTCGGTCAGGTACATCGCGCCGGGCTGGCTTTCGAACTGCGACACCGAATACAGCTTGCCGCCGACCGGGAGGATCGACGAGAAGTCGTTGGAATCGGCGATGGGCGCCGAGCCGTCGGCGACCAGCAGCGGCAGGCCGCTGTCGTCGACGAGCTGACCGAAAGTGTTCTGGGCGGTGTTGCCGCCGCGATTCTGGCCGGAGCGCAGGATCGTGTGATAAGCGATTTCGCGGGTCTCGCCGTCGATCGTCGCGAAATCCGAGGCGCGCACCTGACGTTTCTCGGCGTCGGTCGTGGCGGCGCTCAGCGGCGCGAAGCTGGCGACCTTGCTGACGGCGTCGTTGTTGTCGTCGCCATTGGAGCAGGCCTGGAGCCCGAATGCGCCAACCAGCGCGCAAGCGGTCGAAAGACCGGCCTTCAGGCGGAGATGATGGATGTGCGACATTGCTGTGGTCCCTGGAGCGTGCGGGCGGGGTGCCCGGTGGTGAACGCGTGGACCGGCCCCCCGGCCGGTCGGTCGACGTGCACCCTAGCGGCCGCTTTTTGCGATTCGGTGACGCCGGGATGACGGAAGCGATACCGGCGGCGGGATGCGGCGGGCACGGGGCGCCCGGCGCCGGGGGCTTGTGCTCTAATACGACGCCTATGCGTAACCCCTACGAATTGTCTGCCGGCCTGCGCTACACGCGGGCCAAGCGGCGCAACCACTTCATCTCGTTCATCTCACTGGCGTCGATGCTCGGCATCGCGGTCGGCGTGACCGCGCTGATCACGGTGCTGTCGGTGATGAACGGCTTCGAGCGCGAGCTCCGGACCCGCATTCTGGGGATGGCCTCGCACGCGACGATTTCGGCTTTTCATGGCGCGCTGGAGGATTGGCGCAGCGTTGCCGAGGCGGCGTCGAAGAATCCCGAGGTGACCGGAGTCGCGCCCTATGTCGAGGGCGAGGGGATGGTCAAGGCCGGCGGCGAGCTGTCAGGAACCCTGCTGCGCGGCGTGTTGCCGGATGAGGAGGTCAAGGTCTCCGATATCGGCGGCAACATGAAGGCCGGCAGTCTCGATGCCCTGCAGCCGGGTGCGTTCCGGATCATTCTCGGTTACGAGCTGGCGCAGTCGCTGGGGGTGACCCTGGGTGACTCCGTCGACCTGATGATTCCGCAGGCCAGCGTCACGCCAGCGGGCGTGTTGCCGCGGTTCCGGCGCTTCGAAGTCGCCGGCATCTTCCGGGTCGGCATGTACGAATTCGACCGCGGGCTGGTGCTGATCCATCTCGCCGACGCCCAGGCCCTGCTGCGCATGGGCGGCGACGTCAGCGGAGTACGCCTGAAGCTGGACGACATGTTCCAGGCCCCGCGTGTGTCGCGCGACGTGGCTGCCTCGCTGCCGGGCATGTACTACGTGTCCGACTGGACGCGCAGCCACGCCAATTTCTTCCGCGCGGTACGCACCGAGAAGATGGTGATGTTCATCATCCTGTCCCTGATCGTCGGCGTGGCCGCGTTCAACATCGTCTCGACGCTGGTCATGGTGGTGCAGGACAAGCAGGCGGATATCGCGATTCTGCGCACGCTCGGTGCGACCCCACGGTCGATCATGGCGATCTTCATGGTCCAGGGATCGGTGATCGGGCTGGTCGGGACGCTGCTCGGGGTTGCCGGCGGTGTCGCGCTGGCGCTGAACGTCGAGGCGCTGGTGCCGCTGCTCGAGCGGCTCACCGGGCATCAGTTCCTGTCCCCGGATGTCTACTACATCAGCGACCTGCCGTCCCAGTTGGAGATGTCGGACGTGATCCGCATCGCCGCGCTGTCGCTGGCCCTGGGGCTGTTCTCGACGCTGTATCCGGCATGGCGGGCGTCGCGGATCCAGCCGGCCGAAGCGCTGCGCTACGAATAGGGCCCGACGCATGAGCGAATTCATCCTCAAGGCCACGGGGCTGACCAAGACCTTCGACGACGGCCGCCTGCATCTCGACGTGCTGGCCGGCATCGATCTGGCGGTACGGACCGGCGAACGGGTCGCGATCGTCGGTGCCAGCGGCACCGGCAAGTCGACCCTGCTGCACTGCCTGGGCGGACTCGATCAGCCGAACGCCGGCGAGGTCTGGGTGGCGGGCGAGCGCATGTCGGACCTGTCCGATGCGGCGCGCGGCCGGCTGCGCAACCGCGCGCTCGGCTTCGTGTACCAGTTCCACCACCTGCTGGCCGAGTTCAGCGCGCTGGAGAATGTGGCCCTGCCGCTGCTGATCCGGCGCTGTCCGGAGTCCGAGGCCTATGCACGGGCGCAGCGCCTGCTCGAACGGGTCGGGCTCGGCGAGCGCCTGCAGCACAAGCCCGGGGAGCTGTCCGGCGGCGAGCGTCAGCGCGCCGCGGTGGCACGGGCGCTGGTCACCGAGCCGGCCTGCGTGCTTGCCGACGAGCCCACCGGCAATCTGGATACGCGCACCGCGGAGCGGGTGTTCGAGCTGATGCTGGAACTCAACCAGGAACTCGGCACCAGCCTGATCGTCGTCACCCACGACCTGCAACTGGCATCGCGCATGGACCGGATCTTGACGCTCGAGGCCGGGCAGCTTAAGACCTCTCCCATCTAGACAGCGGACATCGGCCGGCACAGCTGCGCCGGCGCGATGGACCGATGCAGGGAGGGGCGGTGTCCGGGACCGATCGCGGAGGGTCGCAGCGGGCGCGCCTGGCCGATCCGGCCGTGCTGATCGTCGCGATGACCCTGGGCATCGTGGCGATCCAGGCGGCGCCGGAGCTGCCGGGCCTGCCGCTGCTGTGCGTGCTGGCGGCCAGCGCATTGCCCCGTTGGCGCGGTCGCGTGCTGTGGGGCGCGACGGTGCTCGGGATGATGCTGGCGACCCTGCAGGCGCAGCGCTATCTGGAGCAGCGCTGGCCGGCCGCGCGCGATGGCGAACCGGTCCGGGTCGCCGGGTGGGTGATGTCGCTGCCCGAACCGGAGGCGGTTCCGGGGGACCGCGGACGGACCTGGCGGTTCGCGTTCGAACCGGATGCCGGGCACATGCCGGTCGAGCTGCCGGAACGGATTCGGGTGTCCTGGTATCGCAGCGAGGTCACGGTCCGTGGAGGGCAATGCTGGCAGCTGCTGCTGCGGATGCGAAGCCCGCACGGTTCGGCCAATCCGGGCGGATTCGACTACGAGCGCTGGTTGATGCAGGGCGGTTTCGGCGCGACCGCATCGGTGCGCGAGGCGCAGCCCTGTGCGACCCCCGCTTCCGGCGGTCTGGCGCCGGGGCGGGCGGTGCTGCGGCTGCGCCAGGCGATCTCAGACCGGATCCACGAGGTGCTCGGAAGCGGCCCGGCGCCGGCGATTCTGGCCGCGCTGGTGGTCGGGGACACCGGGGGGATGAGCGACGCGGACTGGCAGCGCTTTCGCCGCACCGGAACCACCCACCTGATCGCGATTTCCGGGTTCAATCTCGCGATCATTTCCGGCTTCGCGTTCTTTGTCCTGCGCTGGGGCTGGTCGGGACTGCCACGGGCGTGCCTGCTGTGGCCGGCGCAGAAGGTCGCCGCCTATGGCGCACTGGTCGTGGCGGCGTTCTACGCGCTGCTGGCGGGCTTCGAGCCGCCGGTGGTGCGGGCCTGGATCATGACCGCGTTCGTCGTGGTCGCGCTGGCGACCGACCGGGTCGCCCATCCGGTCAGGACGCTGCTCTACGCCTGGGGGCTGATCCTGCTGGTCGATCCGGTGGCCGTGCTGAGCCCGGGATTGTGGCTGTCCTTCGGGGCGGTGGCGGCGATCTTCTACGTGGTGCGGGGGCGCTGGCGCAGCCCGCACCCGTGGCTGACGGCGCTGCGGGTGCAGCTGTTTCTGAGCCTGGTCCTGGTGCCGCTGACGGTCCACTTCTTCGACGGTTTTTCGTATCTGGCGCCGTTCGCGAATCTGATCGCGGTTCCGGTGTTCGCGGTCCTGACACCGTTGGCGTTCGTGGCGGTCGGCCTGGCGATGGTGACGACACAACTGGGTGATCCGGCGTTGCAGCTGGCCGGCATCCTGCTCGGCTGGGTGGATGCCGGGCTCGCGGTGGCGGCGCGTGCGCCGGCCGCCTGGGTTCCGGCTTCGGCCGGTCCGGTGGCGCTGCTGATGGGGCTGGTCGGGACGGTCCTGTTGTTCGTGCCGCGTGGGGTGCCGCTGCGGCCGCTGGCGGCGGTGTGCGTGCTGCCGCTGATCGGGTCGTCGCCGAAGCCGGTGTCCGGGCTCAGCGTCACGGCGCTCGACGTCGGGCAGGGACTCGCGGTCGTGGTGCGCACCGCCACGCATACGCTGCTGTTCGACGCCGGCCCGGCCTATGCGGGGGGCTTCGACGCCGGGCGGTCGGTCGTCGTCCCGTATCTGCTGGAGCAGGGCGTGCGGCGCGTCGACCGCCTGCTGATTTCCCACGGGGACAACGACCATGCCGGCGGCGCGGACGCTGTCGGCGAGATGCTGGCGGTCGGCATCGCTTTCGGCGCGACGACCGCGCAGGCCTGCGTCGACGGACAGACCTGGACCTGGGACGGCGTCCGCTTCTCGATCCTGCATCCGGGTGGCGGAACCTGGAAGGACAACGACCGCTCCTGCGTGCTGCGAGTCGAGGGGCCGTTCACGGCCCTGTTGCCGGGCGACATCGAGCGTGGCGCCGAGCAGCGACTGCTGCGCGAGCACGCCGCGGAGCTCCGGGCCGATCTGCTGCTGAGTCCGCATCATGGCAGCCACAGCTCGTCGTCGGCCCCATTCGTCGCGGCCGTCGCGCCGGCCGTGGTGGTGCATGCAGCCGGATGGCACAACCGGTTCGGCCATCCCCGTGCGGAGGTGACACGGCGTTACGCGCATGCCGGGGCGCGCCAGTACGTGACCGGAGCGCTCGGCGCCATCGAGGTGCGACAGGCTCAGGACGGCCTGCGGGTCCAGGCATGGCGCGAACAGAGTCGCCGCTGGTGGCGTGCGCCGCCCTCCCGGTGAGGCGGAAACGACAACGCCCCGCTCGGGGCGGGGCGTGTCGCAATCGTTTGGCGTGGGCCGATCAGAGTTTCGTCGGGTTCGGCGCGTCGCCGTAGATTTCCTTCGGATCGAAAGTCTTTTCGGCTTCCTCGAAGTTGAGGTCGCGGACATCCGGACCTTCGCCGACCGGCACCGAGCGGTAGAAGCAGGACCGGAAGCCGACGTGGCAGCTGGCGTCGCCGACGACGTCGACACGCAGCCAGATCGCATCCTGGTCGTCGTCGACTCGCAGCTCGACCACCTTCTGGACCAGGCCGCTGGTGGCGCCCTTGTGCCACAGGACCTGACGCGACCGCGACCAGTAATGCGCCTCGCCGGTGGCGATGGTGCGCTTGAGCGCTTCTGCGTTCATGTAGCCGAGCATCAGCACTTCGCCGCTCTTGGCGGCGGTGGTGA
The DNA here is from genome assembly GCA_028698335.1 of Nevskiales bacterium. Lineage (GTDB taxonomy): Bacteria > Pseudomonadota > Gammaproteobacteria > Nevskiales > Nevskiaceae > Solimonas. Next base: position 78,926 of record JAQVDP010000005.1, read on the forward strand.
TGCAGGGGATCAGGCCGTCTTCGTCGAACTTCGGGGCAAGTTCCTTGCCTTCTTCGACCTGTTCGACGCTGACCCGGGGGAAAAAGTGAATGTCGGAGGTCATGGTGCGGCGGATGGGGTGCCAGAGGGGGCGCATTTATACCATATCGGCCGTCGCCGGCCGCGTTGGCGGCCCTGGCGGTGGCCGGCGCATCCGCGGGTGCTCAGTCGCGGCGAACCTCGCCACGCTGGCGATTCGTCCCCGCCGCGTCCGCCTTCCGGTTCTTCTTCGGGGCGACGACGACCGCGCCGCGGGGTGTGTCGTGCCGGTCCCGGTTCGACTGCGACTGGACCTGATCGAGACGGTTCAGCGCATTGGCCCAAGGCGAATCGCCTGACCGGCTGTGGCTGGACCCGCCCGCCGGACCCGGGCGCGGTGGGGGTGGCACCCGGCGCACCGGCGGCCGGTCATGCCGGTCTCCCCGGTCGCGATCGTGGTCATGATCGTGATCACGGCCGCCGTATTGGTCGTCGTAGGAGGGCCGGACCGGCACATACACCACCGGTGGAGCGCGCCGGGTTTCGTGCCAGCGATAGGCATACGGGTTGCCGGAGTAGGCGCCGGCGCACGGATAGGCATACGGGTAGGCGTAGACGCGGCCGGAGCCGGGATAGCCATAGCCCCGCGCGTCGGGGTGAACGTAGACGCCGGGTGCGACGCAACCGCCTGCCGCAAGGCCGAGCGCGGCAAGGGCGAGGCTGCGGATCAGGCGATGGCTCATCATGGCCCGCAGTCTGCTGCGGCGACGCTGAACCTGCTGTGAACCACCCGGTGGGTGTGGCGTTGCGGTCAGGCGGTGGGGGGCGGACTCTGGGCGATCGCGCCTTTCATCACGCCTTCATAGGCGCGTACCGTAATGCTGCGGCCGGGCCGCAACGGGGCGAGTTGCCGGACCAGATGCGCGGCAATCTCCTCGACGGTGCTGTCGGTGTCGAGCAGATCGACATGGGTTTCGGGCAGAGCCAGCTGGAAATGGCCTTCCTCGGCGCGATAGGCGAAACGGATCCGCCCGTTGCCGCGGGCGACGATGTCTTCCCGCGTGCCGAGGTAGATGTCGAGCCAGCGTCCGGCGATCAACCTTTCCAAGGCGCTGTCGCGTTCCCCGTCGACGCGGATCTCGATTCCGGAGCGATGGCCGTGGGCGATGCGCTGGCAGGCCCCCCGGTGTTTCTTGAGGCCGTGGACATAGTGGTAGTAGGCACCGTCGATGTGCTCGTTGCGGAGGGTCAGGCGCAGCCGGCGGACATTCGCCGGCAGGCGCTGCATCAGCAGCGGCCGCAGATGCGCCGCCACGGACGCCGCATCGATCTCGGTGGTGTCGACCAGCGTCACCGCCACGGCCGGCGACACATGCTCGATGGCGCCGATATCCGAGCGGAAAATCAGGTGCAACTGGTCCTGGTCCCGAGTCAGCTGGAGCTCCGCGGCAGCGGCGGGGGCCAGGAGGCGATGATCGACGCTGTCGTCGATCGTTGCCTTGATCGTCTTCTTGACCGCGCTGAAGTCGAGCACCATCGACTGGTCGTCCAGATCGCCCTCCAGTTCGAGGTCCACGATCCAGCTCTCGCCGACCAGGCCGCGCGCCGCATCGAGGTAGGCGCAGTCGATGACGGTCAGATGGTCGACGAACAGACAGGACATGAGGCGGCCGGAGCAGGAGTCAATCGGGGCCCTGGACGGCAGGGCAGGAGGGATCGGGGCCGATAGTTTAAAATGCGCGCCCCGCAGGCGCACTCAAGGTTCGGAATTCTAAGCCGAAAGCGCCTGAGCCCTCATTCACGAACGCATCATGACCGCCAGCAGCTCGATCATCACCCGGTTTGCCCCCAGCCCGACCGGGTTCCTCCATATCGGCGGCGCCCGCACGGCGCTGTTTTCCTACCTCGTCGCCAAGCGTCACGGTGGCAGGTTTCTGCTGAGGATCGAGGACACCGACCGCGAGCGCTCGACCCAGGAGGCGGTCGACGCGATCTTCGAGGGCATGGACTGGCTCGGACTGGCGTCGGATTTCGATCCGGTCTACCAGACCCAGCGTTTCGACCGCTATCGCGAGGTGATCGCGCAGATGCTCGAAGCCGGGACCGCGTACTACTGTTACTGCACGCGTGAAGAGCTCGACCAGATGCGCAACGAGCAGATGGCGCGCAAGCAGAAGCCGCGCTACGACGGACGCTGGCGCCCTGAGCCGGGCAAGACGCTGCCGCCGCCGCCGGACGACGTGCCGCCGGTGGTGCGCTTCCGCAATCCCACCGAAGGCAAGGTCGTGATCAACGATCTGGTCCGGGGTCAGATCGTGTTCGACAACGGCGAGCTCGATGACCTGATCATCGCGCGCGCCGACGGTACGCCGACCTACAACTTCTGCGTGGTGATCGACGACTGGGACATGAACGTCACCCACGTCGTACGCGGTGACGACCACGTCAACAACACGCCACGGCAGATCAACATCTTCCAGGCCCTCGGCGGTACGCCGCCGCATTACGCGCATGTGCCGATGATCCTGGGCTCGGACGGGACCAAGCTGTCGAAGCGCCACGGCGCCCTGGGCGTGATGGAGTACCGCGCGATGGGCTTCCTGCCGGAGGCGATGCTCAACTACCTGGTCCGCCTCGGATGGTCGCACGGTGACCAGGAGCTGTTCACCCGCGACGAGATGATCGCGAAGTTCGACTTCGATCATGTGTCCTCGTCGCCGTCGCGCTTCGACATGGAAAAGGCCTACTGGGTCAACCACCAGTACCTGAAGACCGCGCCGCTGGAGAAGGTCGTTCCCGAGTTCGAATGGCACTTGCAGCGGATGGGGCTGGATCTGAGCGGCGGTCCCGGCCTGGAGGACGTCATCGTCGCCCAGCGCGAGCGTTGCCGTACCCTGCTGGAGATGGCCGAGAAGTCGCACTTCCTGTATGCGGAGCTCAGCGGCTACGACGAGAAGGACGCGGCCAAGCACCTGAAGCCGGAGACGGCGGAGGTCCTAGAGGCGCTGGTGACCAAGCTGTCGGCATTGCCGGAATGGCAGGCCGAGGCGATCCACCAGTGCGTGCATGCGGTTGCCGAGGAACGCGAGCTCAAGCTCGGCAAGGTGGCGCAGCCGATCCGCGTCGCCGTGGTCGGCATGGCGGTGTCGCCGCCGATCGATCAGACTCTGATGCTGCTGGGACGCACGCGAACGCTCGCGCGGCTGGAGGCCGCCGTCGAGCACATCCGCAATCGTTCCGAACAGCACTGAGTCGAAATCATCATGGCAATTCAAATCACTTTTCCCGACGGCAACGTCAAATCCTTCGACGCGCCGGTCACCGCGCTCGAAATCGCCCAGGGCATTTCGCCCGGCCTCGCCAAGAAGGCGGCCGTCGCCAGGGTCGACGGCCAGCTCTGGGACCTGACCCGCCCGATCGACCGCGATGCGACCATCGCGATCGTGACCCGTGATCAGCCGGAGGCGCTGGAGGTCATCCGTCATGACGCCGCCCACGTGATGGCGCAGGCGGTGCAGGAGCTGTATCCGGGCACGCAGATCACCTTCGGCCCGTCCACCGAGACCGGCTTCTATTACGACTTCGCCCGCGACGAGCCGTTTACCGAGGACGACCTCGCCGGCATCGAGCAGCGCATGCGCGAGATCGTCGGTCGTGACCTGCCGATCACCCGCGAGGTGTGGCCGCGCGAGAAAGTCATTGCGTTCTTCGACGATCACGGCGAAGCCTTCAAGTCCGAGTGGGTCAAGGAAGGCATCGCGCCGGACGAGGAAATCTCGATCTACAAGCAGGGCGACAACTGGCTGGACATGTGCCTGGGTCCGCATCTGCCGTCCACCGGCAAGCTCGGCACCTCGTTCAAGCTGATGCGCGTCGGCGGGGTGTACTGGCGCGGCGACGCCAACAATGCGCAGCTGCAGCGCATCTACGGCACCGCTTGGGCCAACGACAAGGAACTCAAGGCCTACCTGCACATGCTGGAAGAGGCCGAGAAGCGCGACCATCGCAAGCTGGCCCGCCAGCTCGACCTGTTCCACCAGCAGGAGGAAGCGCCCGGCATGGTGTTCTGGCATCCGAAGGGCTGGGCGCTGTGGCAGGCGGTCGAGCAGTACATGCGCAAGGTCTATCGTGACTGCGGTTACCAGGAAGTGCGCGGTCCGCAGATCATGGACGTGAGCCTGTGGAAGAAGTCCGGACACTGGGACAACTACCACGAGAACATGTTCTTCACCGAATCGGAGAAGCGCACCTACGCGGTCAAGCCGATGAACTGCCCGGGTCACGTGCAGATCTACAATGCCGGCCTGTACAGCTACCGTGACCTGCCGATCCGCTACGGCGAATTCGGCGGTTGTCATCGCAACGAACCCAGCGGTGCCCTGCACGGCATCATGCGCGTGCGCGCCTTCACCCAGGACGATGGCCACATCTTCTGCACGCCGCAGCAGGTCGAGTCGGAAGTGACCGCCTTCCATCGCCAGGCGATGAAGGTCTACGACGATTTCGGCTTCACCGATCTGGCGATCAAGATCGCACTGCGTCCGGACAAGCGCCTGGGCACCGACGAGATCTGGGATCAGGCAGAAGAGGCCCTGCGTGCGGCGCTGCGCGCCGCCGGCGTCGACTGGGAGGAGCTGCCCGGCGAGGGTGCGTTCTACGGTCCGAAGATCGAGTATCACCTCAAGGATTCGATCGGTCGCGCCTGGCAGGTCGGTACCATGCAGGTCGACTTCATGATGCCGGAGCGCCTGGGCGCCGAGTACGTCGACGAGCATTCCCAACGCCAGCATCCGGTCATGCTGCACCGGGCCATTGTCGGTTCGATGGAACGCTTCATCGGCATTCTCATCGAGCACCATGCGGGCGCCATGCCGTACTGGTTGTCGCCGCTTCAGGCGGTGGTCGCGCCGATCGTGTCGGACGCCGACGACTACGCCAGGCGCGTGCACCAAGCGCTGCACGAGGCGGGCGTACGGGTCCAGGCGGATCTGCGCAACGAGAAGATCAACTACAAGATCCGCGAGCACGCCACGCACAAGGTTCCGGTGATCGTGGTGGTGGGGCGCAAGGAAGCCGAGGAAGGCACGGTGACCCTGCGTCTGCGCGGTCAGGAGCGCCAGCAGACGCTGCCGCTGGCGGACGCGGTCAAGCGACTGATCGAAGGGATCTGACCGGCGGTATCTGAGCGATTGCCGGCGGGCGCGCAGGGCGCGCCCGCCGGCTTCAAAGCGTGTCATCATCCGCTCATGCTTGGACACGCGATGTGGCAATGAGCAACTCCGGCGATTTGTCCCCAGGTTCCGAACGCCTGTCCGGAGCCGACATCGATCTGCGCTGGTACCGGGATCTGGTGGAGTCCGCGCCGGACGGCATGGTGCTGATCGATGCCGAGGGGCGCATCGTGCTGGTCAACGCGCAGGCCGAACAGCTGTTCGGCTACGGACGCCACGAGCTGCTCGGTCAACCGGTCGAGATGCTGGTCCCGGAGCAGCAGCGCCGTTCGCACATGCTGCGGCGGGAAGGGTATTTCGGCGAGCCGCGCACACGCGGAATGGGATTGGGCGTCGAACTGACCGGCCGCCGCAAGGACGGAGCCGAGTTTCCGGTCGAGATCAGCCTGAGTCCGCAACACACCGAGCGCGGGCTGTTCGTGATGGCGGCGGTCCGCAACGCGGCCGATCGCAAGCGGGCCAACGACAAGTTCAAAGCCTTGCTGGAGGCCGCACCGGACGCGATGGTCATCATCGATCAGGGCGGGATCATCCGTCTGGCCAACGCGCAGACCGAGCGCGTCTTCGGCTATCACCGCGATGCGCTGATCGGCAAGCTCGTGGAAGTGCTCATTCCCGAGCGCCTGCGGGCGCGGCACGTCGCGCATCGCGCCGATTACTTCAAGGCGCCGTCGGTCCGTCTGATGGGGACGGGGAACGAGCTGCTCGGCCGGCGCAAGGACGGCAGTGAGTTTCCGATCGAGATCAGCCTGAGCCCGTTGCAGGCCGAAGAGGGGGTCTGGGCGACCGCGGCGGTGCGCGACATCTCGGACCGCAAGACCGAGCGGGATGCCGCCGCGCGGCTGGCCGCCATCGTCGAGTCGTCGAATGACGCGATTCTCGGCAAGGACCTCGAGGGGCGTATCACCAGCTGGAACAACGCGGCCGAGAAACTCTATGGTTATCGCGCCGAGCAAATCATCGGACAGCCGATCGAGGTGCTGATTCCGGATGATCGCGAGAAGGAGGAGGCCGACATCCTTGCCCGGGTGCGCAGCGGCGAGCGGATCACGCACTATGAGACGGACCGGGTGCGGCGCGATGGCCGGCTTATCCGGATGTCGCTGACGATCTCGCCGATTCTCGATTCGAGCGGGCGTATCGTCGGTGCATCCACGATCGGGCGAGACATCACCGAGCAGAAGAAGGCCGAGCGCATGTTCCGCGACCTGCTCGAGACCGCGCCGGATGCGATGGTCATCATCGATCAGCGCGGCAAGATCGTGCTGCTCAATGCCCAGGCCGAACGCATGTTCGGCTATCGGCGCGAGGAGCTGATCGGCCAGGCGGTCGAAACCCTGATTCCGCAGCAGCTGCGACAGCGACACGAGCAGCATCGGCAGGCCTTCGTCCGCGATCCGGGCCAGCGACCGATGGGATCCGGGCTGGATCTGCGCGCGCGCCGCAAGGACGGCAGCGAGTTCGAGGTCGAGATCAGCCTTGGTCCGCTGGAGAGCGAGAGCGGGACCCTGATCACCGCCGCGGTCCGGGATATCACCGAGCGTCGCGCATTCGAACGGCAGCTCGAGGACTACGCGGAGAATCTCAAGCGCAGCAACCGCGAACTGGAACAGTTCGCGTACATCGCCTCGCACGACCTGCGCGCTCCGCTGCGCAGCCTCAGTGGTTTTTCGCAGCTGCTGCAGTCGCGCTATGGCGACAAGCTCGACGAATCGGCGCGCGAGTTCCTGTCGTACATCGCGCGCAGCGCAAAGCAGATGCAGGACCTGATCGACGATCTGCTCGGGTATTCGCGATTGAGCAAGGTCGAGCGCAAGCTCGAGACGGTGGAACTCGAGGAAGTGTTCGCCGACGTGGAACGTCAGCTCAAGGCCGTGCTCAGTACGCGCAAGGTCGAGTTGACCCACGAACCGCTGCCGGCGGTGCTGGGCGTGCGGCACGAACTGCTGCAGCTGTTGCAGAACCTGATTTCCAACGCGATCAAGTTCCAGCCCTCCGAACGGCCGCGCGTGCATGTCGGCGCGCAGCGCGACGGCGCGCATTGGCGCATTTCGGTACGCGACGAAGGCATCGGCATCGGCGCCGAATATCGTGACAAGATCTTCCAGATCTTCCAGCGTCTGCACACCAACGACGAATACGAAGGCACCGGCGTCGGGCTGGCGATTTGCCAGAAGATCGCCGAGCATCACGGCGGGCGCATATGGGTCGAGTCGGCGCCGGGCGAGGGGTCGACGTTCTATTTCACCTTGCAGCCCGCCGCCGCGGCCTCGGTTTGACGGATTCATAGGACATGATGATCAGAGCGGTTGCGGGTTTGCTGTTGTGGGTCGCGACGGGCATTGCCACGGCGGCGGCTGTTGATGCCGTGCCGGGCCTGGTACTTGACGGCAAGTGGCAGCAGGGGGCGGTGCTGATCGGCCAGGCGCCGGTGGGTGCACGCGTGTGGTTCGATGGGCGCGAGCTGCGCGTGACCGATGCGGGTCGTTTCGTGTTCGGACTGCACCGGGACGCCAGCGGTCCCGCGGAACTCAAGTTGCAGCTGCCGGGCCGAGCCGAGCCGTACGTGATCCGGCATGCGGTCGAGACCCGCGAATACAAGATTCAACGCATCGACGGGCTGCCCCAGAAGATGGTCACGCCGCCGGCCGAAGTGCTCGAGCGGATTCGCGCCGACCAGGCCCTGGTGCGCAAGGCGCGCGACCACGACAGCGCGCTGGAAGGTTTCGCGGAGCCGTTCGAGTGGCCGTGTACCGGCCGGATTTCGGGGGTGTTCGGAAGTCAGCGCATTCTCAACGGCGAGCCGCGGCAGCCGCATTACGGGGTCGATGTCGCGGTGCCGGTGGGCACCGAGGTGCGGGCCCCCGCGGGTGGGGTCGTGACCCTGGCGCATCCCGACATGTACTACACCGGCGCGACGTTGATGATCGATCACGGCCACGGTCTGTCGTCGGCCTTCCTGCATCTGTCGAAGCTGCTGGTCGAGGAGGGGCAGGTGGTCGAGCGCGGGCAGCCGATCGCGTTGTCGGGGATGAGCGGGCGTGCGACCGGCCCACATCTCGACTGGCGGGTGAACTGGTTCGACGCCCGTGTCGACGCCCAGTTGCTGGTGCCGCCGATGCCCGCGCAGGCGTCTCCGTCGACGACGCCCTGATCATGCGGGCGGCCCGGATCCGGGCGGCGACGTAGGGGCGGATCCATTTCGAAAGTAGGACGATCGCGGAACTTTTCTGGTAGATATTGAAATGCAAATCATTATCAGTTAGCTTCTCGTTAATGATTTGTGAGGGCGGCCTGAGCCGCCAGCTGCCCCGGCCGGCGAATGCCCCGGGGCTCAATACCATCAGGGAGCATCTGCGTGGAGCCAAGACTGCGTTTGACCAAGATTGCGGCCGCCGTTGTCGCGTTCAACACTTGCCCGGCCTTTGCCGAATCGGCGCCAGCGGAGGCCGACAAGGCCGCGACGCTGGAGGTCGCACAGGCGTTGCCGGACATCACGGTGGAGGCTGACCCGGCCGGGCGCGCGTCGGTCCCGCAGCCGTCCTCGGCCAAGTTCACCGCGCCGGTGCTGGATACGCCACGCTCGCTGACCATCATCCCCGAGGATCTGATGCAGGAGGCGGCGGCGACGTCGTTGCAGGATGCCTTGCGACAGGTGCCCGGCATCACCTTCGGTGCCGGGGAGGGCGGGCAGCCGATCGCCGACCGGCCGATCGTGCGGGGGCTGAACTCGACCTCGAACCTGTTCGTCGACGGCCTGCGCGACATCGGGACGCAGACGCGCGAGGTGTTCGCTCTGGAGTCGGTCGAGGTCATCAAGGGTGCCGACTCGGCGTATTCGGGTCGCGGTTCGGGCGGCGGCAGCATCAACCTGGTGACCAAGACACCGAAGGCGGAGGCCTTCACGCGTGGAACGCTGATGCTCGGAACAGCCGACATGTTGCGCGGAACGGTCGATCAGAACTGGGTCGTCGGCGACGGCGTTGCGGCGCGCTTCAACGTCATGGCCAGCAAGGGCAAGGTGCCGGGGCGGGACGATGCGGTCGACTACGACAAATGGGGCGTGGCGCCGTCGCTGGCGTTCGGGATCGGATCGCCCACCCGCGTGTCGATGAGCTACTACCACCTCACCGACAACAGCATGCCCGACTACAGCATCCCCTATGACCTGGACACCGGTCTGCCGGTGACCGAGACGATGAACGTCGATGCCGAGTCGTTCTACGGCCTGGTGTCCCGGGACTTCCGCGAGGCCCAGACCGATATCGGCACGTTCAGCGCCGAGCGGGATCTGGCCAACGGCATGGTGCTGCGCAACGTCACGCGCTACGGCGCGTCGACCAACAGTTACGTCGTGACCAATCCCGACGACAGCAAGGGCAACGTCGCCAACGGACTGGTCTACCGCAATACCAAGAGCCGCTGGACCCAGACCGATACCTTCGCCAACCAGACCGATCTGAGTGGGGCGTTCGTCACCGCCGGATTCGGGCACCGTTTCAATGTCGGGCTGGAGTTCAATCGCGAAAAGAAGACCCAGGACGGCTGGACGGTGACCAGCGCCGGTGCGGGTAGCGGCACCGACTGCTCGGATCCGGAGCAGGGACCGCTGCTGCTGGCGTCCGGTGATTGCAGCAGCCTGTTCGACCCCGATCCGTACGATCCCTGGCAGGGGACGGTGCAGCGCAACCACATGCCGACGCACTACACGACCGACGTCACCGGCGTCTATGCCTTCGACACCGTGACGCTGAGCCAGCGCTGGCTCGCCAATCTGGGCCTGCGCTGGGACCGCTACGAAACCGAGGCGGAGAAACCGTCCGATCCGAGCGTCAACGGCGTCAGTCGTGACAACTTCGTGAATTACCAGCTCGGCCTGGTGTTCAAGCCGGTCGAAGCCGGCAGCGTCTACGTGAGCTACGCCACGTCCTCGACGCCGGCCGCTCTCGGAACTTCCGACGAGGACGCGCCGTTTCCCGGCAGCCCGGACGACTGCACGCGGCGCTGCCGCGCCAGCAATCTCAACCTTGATCCCGAGGAGACCACCAACGCCGAGGTCGGCGTCAAATGGTCGCTGTTCGATGAACGCCTCCTGCTCAGCGCCGCGATCTTCGACATGCGTCGCAAGAACGCGAACATCGAGGTTGCCACGGGTGTCTTCGAGCAGGCCGGTGAAACCCGTGTCAGCGGCGCCGAGCTGAGCTTCTCCGGGCGACTCACCTCCGACTGGATGCTGTTCGGCGGCTACTCCTATCTGGACTCGGAGCTGGTCGAGGGGGGCTACGACAGCGCGGCGGTCGGCGAACCGCTGACCAACACGCCCGAAAACAGCCTGAGCCTGTTCACGACCTATCGGGTATTGCCGGCGCTGAGCGTCGGCGGCGGTGCGTACTACGTCGATGAGGTCTACGGCAGTACCAGTTCGACGCCGCAGAAGAAGGTTCCGGATTACTGGCGCTTCGACGCGGTGGCCAGTTACCGCGTCAGTGCCAACGTCGATTTCCAGGTCAACGTGCTGAACCTGACCGACGAGGTCTACTACACCAAGGCCTATGCATCGCACTACGCCGCGCTCGGACCGGGCCGTCAGGTGCTGGCGTCGGTCAACTTCGACTTCTGAGCGGCGCCGGATCATGTTGCTGCAGATTCCTGATGTCATCAGTGGCGATGCGCTCGAACGCTGCCGCGCGCTGCTCGATGCCGCGGAATGGGTCGACGGCACTGTCACCGCCGGTCACCAGTCGGCGCGGGTCAAGCGCAACGAGCAGATCCCGGAAACCCACCCGACGGCGCGGGAAGTCGGCGGCCTCATCGTCCAATCCCTGAGCACGCACCCGCAGTTCATCGCGGGAGCGTTGCCGGCGCACGTGTTTCCGCCGCTGTTCAATCGTTATCGCGATGGTGGAGGCTTCGGCACGCATGTCGACAACGCGGTGCGCCAGCACCGTCCGACCGGGGCGCGGGTCCGCACCGATCTGTCGGCCACGCTGTTTTTTTCGGAGCCCGACGAATACGACGGCGGTGAGCTAACGATCGAGGACACCTTCGGGACGCATCGGGTCAAGCTGCCGGCGGGGCACATGGTGCTGTATCCCTCCAGCAGCCTGCATTGCGTCAGTCCGGTGACGCGTGGGGCGAGGGTCGCGTCGTTCTTCTGGATTCAGAGCATGGTGCGGGACGACGGTCAGCGGCGCCTGTTGCTGGAACTGGATCGGGCGATCCAGGCCGTTGGCGCGGACGTGCCCGAGCATCCGTCGGTCGTGGCGCTGACCGGCGTCTATCACAACCTGCTGCGTCGCTGGGCCGAGGTCTGATGGACGACGCGACGCAATGGGCGACCGCCGCGGCCAGGGGCGGCCGGGGGCGCGCCGGCTGGCTGCGCGTGATGCGCCGGTGGCACTGGATCAGCTCGGCGCTCTGTCTGGGAGCGATGATGCTGTTCAGCCTGACCGGCATCACGCTGAACCATGCTTCTCAGATTCCGGCCAAGCCGCGGGTGACCACGCTAGGTGCGGTGCTGCCGGGCGATGTGCTCGACAGCCTGCGCGGTGTCGACGGCGGTGCGCTGCCGGGGCCGCTGCGAAGCTGGCTGGCCGAGCAATGGTCGCTGCGGGTCGGGCCGCGTGAGGCGGAATGGTCCGAAGGCGAGGTCTATCTGAGCCTGCCGCGTCCCGGCGGCGACGCCTGGCTCAGCGTGACGCTGGACGACGGCCGGATCGAGTACGAGCGGACCGATCGTGGCTGGATCGCGTATTTCAACGACCTGCACAAGGGCCGCAACGCCGGTGCGGTCTGGGGCTGGTTCATCGATCTGTTCGCGGTGGCCTGCCTGATCTTTTCCGTCACCGGCCTGGTCCTGCTCAAGCTGCACGCGAGCCAGCGCGGCGCCACCTGGCCGACGGTCGGCCTCGGTGTCGTCATGCCGCTGCTGCTGGCCATCCTGTTCATTCATTGACGACATTCCGAGGAGCGTCATGCGTCAGCGAACCGTGGGTACGTTGCTGTTGCTGCTGTTGTGGGCCGGGCCTGCGGCGGCGCAGCAACTCGAGATCAGTGTGCAGATTCCGCAACTCGACGTCGCCGAATACCACCGGCCCTACGTCGCCGCGTGGATCGAGGACGGCGACCGCAGGGTCGTCGCCAATCTGCTGCTCTGGTACCAGCAGGATCGGCCGGGTGCGCCGCCGAATGCCGAGCGTGGCAGCAAGTGGCTGCCGGACCTGCGCCAATGGTGGCGACGCAGTGGGCGGGGCTTGAGTCTGCCGGTGGATGGTGTCAGCAGCGCAACGCGCCCGGTCGGCGAGCACGCTGCCCGTTTCGATCCAGGACGCGGTGTGGTGCCGGCGCTCGCGCCCGGTGACTACCAGCTGCGCGTCGAGGCTGCGCGCGAGGAAGGTGGACGCGAACTCGTCGAGATCGGCTTCGCATGGCCGCCGGCCGCGATCAGGACCCTGACGGCCGCAGGGACACGCGAACTCGGCATGGTCCGCCTGACCCTCGAACCCTGAGCCCGGCGCAATCCCGATGTTCACCCGATCAAGGAGTAAGACATGCACATTCGTCACGCCACCGCAGCCGTGATCCCGGCCTTGCTGCTGTCGGCCGCCGCATCCGCGCACAATACCTGGCTGCAGCCATCCAAGACGGTCCTCAGTGTCGGACAGTGGGTGACGGTCGATGGTGGCGCCTCGACCCAGCCCTTCGTCAAGGATCACGCACCGCTGCGTCTCGACGAGCTGGTCGTGACCGCGCCGGATGGCACGCAGGTCGCACCTGAAAACCTGTCGACCGGCCGCCTGCGCAGCAGCTTCGATCTGCAGCTGAAGCAGGAGGGGACCTACCGGATCGCCGTGGCCACGCAGGGCATGATGGCGACGTGGGAAGACGGCAAGCAGCGCCGGCGCTGGCCGCCGCGTGGTGAAGTGTTCACTGCGGCGGGGTTCGCCCGGGCCGTGCCGAAGGATGCCGCGAACCTGCGTGTCAGCCAGATGCAGCGGCGTCTGGAAACCTACGTCACCGCCGGGCAGCCCAGCGACACCGCGTTGCAGCCGAGCGGGCAGGGGCTCGAGCTGACGCCGGTGACGCCGTTCAACGATCTCTATGCCGATGAGCCGGCGGTCTTCCAGCTATTGCTCGATGGCAAGCCCGCCGCGGGCCTACGCGTCGAGATCATCGCCGACGGCGTTCGTTATCGTGATGCGGTCGACGCGATCGAGCTGAATACCGACGCCGATGGCCGCTTCACCGTCGAGTGGCCGGGGCCGGGCCTGTACTGGATGAATGCCGCGCTGCGCGATGCGCATGCCCGTGCACCCGCGACCCAGCGCAGCGCCAGCTATACCGGTGTGTTCGAAGTGCTTGCGCCGTGACGCCCGAGACGGTGAAAGAGGGCTGAGTGAGCAGGCTGCTGTCGTCATCGGCTTCGCGCTGGGCATATGCCGGCCTGATCGTCGCATTGCTGGCCGCCGCCGGATTCGCCTGGCTCGTTCAGCCCGCCGGCTGGCGCTGGGTGCCGCCGGGTGTTGCGCGCTGGACTGCCGCCGCTGCAGTCGTGTTGCTGTATCTGGGCGGCTGCGCCGTGGTGCTGCGACGGCGGCTGCGCGGCACCGTGTCGACACGGCACGCGGATCTCCGTGTCGTCCATGCCAGCCAGACCGGCACCGCCGAGGAGATCGCCCGCCGAACCGCGGCGCTGCTGTGCCAGGGCGGGGTCCCGGCGGTGGCCCAGCCGCTTGCGGGGCTGGACGCCGCGGCGTTGTCGGGCGCGCACAGACTGCTGTTCGTCGTCAGCACGACCGGGGACGGCGATGCGCCGGACGGTGCCGTTGCGTTCCAGCGCGAATGGATGCACGCAAGGACCGATCTGTCGCGGCTCCGGTTCGGCCTGTTGGCGCTGGGCGACCGCCGCTATTCCAGATTCTGTGGTTTCGGGATGGCGCTGGACGCCTGGCTCAGGAACTGCGGTGCCAGCCCACTGTTCGACCGCATCGACGTCGACAGTGGGGATGCTCTGGCACTGCAGCGATGGCAGCAGGCGCTGGGATTCCTGTCCGGCGGCGTCGCAACCACGGCGTGGATGTCGCCGCATCGGCGCTGGCGCCTGTCGGCGCGCGAGCACCTGAATCCGGGCAGTCCCGGTGGGCCGGTGTTCCGGGTCGTGCTGGTGCCCGCGGGCGGTGGTGTCGGCGATTGGTCGGCCGGCGATGTTGCCGAGATCGCGGTTCCGGTTGCAGAGGCCGATCGTCGGAGCGTCCCGCGGACGTACTCGATTGCCTCGATTCCGGAGGATGGCCAGCTCGAGCTGATCGTCCGGCTGCAGTGCGGTGCCGACGGTCGTCCCGGCATCGGATCCGGATGGCTGACCCGGTGCGCGCCGATCGGCGCCGAGGTGGAGCTGTGCATCCGTGAGAATCCGTCTTTCCGTCCGCCGCCCGACGACGCGCCGATGATCCTGATCGGCAACGGCACCGGTCTGGCGGGTCTCAGAGCCCATCTGCGTGCGCGTGCCCGGACCCGCGGGGGGCGCAACTGGCTGCTGTTCGGTGAGCGCTGCCGCGGCAGTGACTTTCTGTGTCGCGACGAGATCGAGACATGGCAGGCCAGCGGCGTGCTGGCGCACGTCGATCTGGCCTTTTCACGCGACGGTGAAGCGGTGCGCTACGTACAGGATGCGCTGCGCAGGGCGGCGGCGCGCCTGGTCGCTTGGGTCGATCAGGGCGCCTACGTATATGTCTGCGGCAGCCTCAAGGGCATGGCGCCGGGGGTGGACGCGGTGCTGCGGCAGATCCTCGGGGCCGCGGTCGTCGACGATCTGCGTGCGCAGGGGCGATACCGGCGGGACGTGTACTGAGTGCGCCGCCGGGTCAGTCTCAGGGCCCGGATTCCGGGCGAGATGCCGGTGACACGATCGCGCGCCGTATCCGGACTGGGCTTTCTCGCGCAGGTGCCGCGGCGTGGCTCAGCCCGGCGGCCACTTCATCGGACGGCCCGCCAGAATGTGAAGATGCAGATGAAACACCGACTGGCCGGCTGCGGCGCCGTTGTTGACGACGAGGCGGAAGGCGTCGCCGAAGCCCTCGGCGGCGGCGATCTTGGGCGCGGTCAGCATCAGATGGCCGAGCAGGTTCTGGTCTTCCGGCGTCGCGTCGCCCAGCGTCGGCATGGGTTTGCGCGGAACCAGCAGGATATGCGTCGGCGCGCCCGGATTGATGTCCCTGAAGGCGATGCATTGCTCGTCTTCGTAGACGATGGTGGCGGGCAGCTCGCGGTCAATGATCTTTTCGAACAGGGTTTTGGACATTTGCTGGGTCGATAAAGGTGGGCGCGCCGGTGAGTTTAAGCAAGGGGGGCTTCACTTGCTAACATATCGGGTCGATTCCCCCTGACCCCCCAATGAGCTCGCAATCCATACTCGCGCACCAGCCGCTGAAGATCTATCGACGGCTGCTCGGCTACGCGCTGCCGAACTGGCGCATTTTTGTCGGCGCGTTGCTGTGCATGGCGATGTTCGCCGGCACCGAGGTGGCGGTGATCCAGTTGATCAAGCCGCTGACCGATGGCAGCTTCGTCGAGCGCGACCCGTTCGTGATCAAGGTCATGCCGTTTGCGATCGTGACGCTGTTCCTGATCCGTGCCGCGAGCGGATTCGGTTCGTCCTACGGGATGGCGTGGCTGGGGCAGGGTGTCGTTGCGAAGATCCGCTGCCAGGTCTTCGAACACCTGCTGTTCGTGCCGGTCGCGCATCACGACAAGAGCCGCAACGCCGACCTGCAGGCCAAGCTGACGTTTCACGCCAATCAGGTGGCGGCGTCCACGACCACGACCCTCAGCTCGCTGGTCAAGGACGGGCTGACCGTGATCGGCCTGCTCGCGACCATGTTCTACATGAGCTGGCGTCTCGCGATCTTCGTCTTCGCCATCGCGCCGGTGGTGACCTTCTCGCTGCGCTGGGTCAACAAGCGCTTCCGCCGGGTGTCGTCCCGCATCCAGCAGAACGTCGGCGAGATCAACCATGTCGCCGACGAGGCGATCACCGGTCGCCGCATCGTCAAGATCTACGGCGGCGAATCGACCGCGCTCGAATACTTCCGGCGCGTGGCCAATCGCGCCCGCCAGTTGAGCATCAAGATCACCGCGACCAGCGCGGCCAGCTCGGTGTCGATGGAGCTGATCGCGGCAGTCGGCGTCTCGGTGCTCGTGTATCTGGCGACGCGGCCGGAGACGCTGGATACGATGACGCCGGGAACCTTCGTGGCGTTCATCGGTGCGATGCTGGCGCTGCGCGGTCCGCTCAACAATCTGACCAAGCTCAGCCAGAGCATGCAGACCGGCATCGTCGCGGCGGCCGATCTGTTTGCGTTCCTCGACACGCCGGCCGAACGTGATCTGGGCCGCACGCCCCTGGAGCGGGCCGACGGCGTGCTGCGCTTCGACGACGTGGTGTTCCGCTACGACCCGAATTCGGCGCCGGCACTGGATCACGTCAATCTCGACGTGCCCGCGGGCATGACGGTGGCCTTCGTCGGCAAGTCCGGCAGTGGCAAGTCGACCCTGCTGTCGCTGATTCCGCGTTTCTACGATCCGGATGGTGGCGCGGTGCGGCTGGACGGGCAGGACCTGCGTGACTATCCGCTGCGCGACCTGCGTCGGCAGATCGCGCTGGTGGACCAGAACGTGGTGCTGTTCAACGCCACCATCGGCGAGAACATTTCATACGGTCAGCCGCAGGCAACGCGTGAGCAGATCGAGGCGGCGGCACGCCAGGCGTTTGCGTGGGACTTCATCCAGAAGCTGCCACAGGGTCTCGACACGCCGATCGGTCAGGACGGCCTGATGTTGTCCGGCGGTCAGCGCCAGCGCATCGCGATCGCCCGCGCGCTGCTCAAGGATGCGCCGATCCTGATTCTGGACGAGGCCACGTCGGCGCTCGATACCGAGTCGGAGCGCTACGTGCAGCAGGCACTCGACGTGCTCAAGCGCGGCCGCACGACGCTGGTCATCGCGCACCGCCTGTCGACGATCCAGAACGCCGATCTGATCGTCGTGATGCAGGACGGGCGCATCGCCGAGCAGGGGCGTCACGCCGATCTGCTCGCGCAGGGCGGCGTCTACGCGGCATTGCATCGGTTGCAGTTCCGCGAGGAGCCGGAACCGGGGATCGCGACCACCGAATGAGTGCCTGGCTGCAGCGGCTGTGGTACAGCGGCCAGACGCCCCCGTGGGCGTTGCGGCTACTGGCGCGGATCTATGGCGATGCGGCCCGGCGCAGCCAGGTGCGGCGCGAGCGCCGGCAGCGGCGTCTGCCGGTTCCGGTGATCGTGGTCGGCAACATCAGCGTGGGCGGAACCGGCAAGACCCCGGTGACCCTGTGGGTGCTCGATGCGCTGCGGCGGCTCGGACACCGTCCGGGTGTCCTCAGCCGCGGATACGGTGGGACCGGGCCGTTCCCGATGGCGGTCGACGGATACGGCGATCCGGCTGCCGGTGGGGACGAGCCGGTGCTGATCGCGCGCCGCGCTGGCGTCCCCGTGGTGGTCGCGCCGGATCGCCATGCGGCGGGGCAGCGCTTGCTGGCGCTGCACCCTGAGGTCGATGTCCTGGTCTGTGACGACGGTCTGCAGCACCGTCAGCTCGCCCGGGATCTCGAGCTGTGCGTCGTCGATGGGGTCCGCGGCTTCGGCAACGGATTTCTGCTGCCAGCCGGGCCGCTACGCGAGCCGGCGGCGCGCCTGGACAAGGTCGATCTGGTTCTCGTCAACGGCGGCGACGCCACGGTCTACGGGCCGGATGCCGTAGGGTTTCGCCTGGCGGGCGAGACCGCCGTCGCGCTCGACACCGGCGAAGTCCGTCATCTGACCGAGTTCATGGGGCGCACGGTGCATGGCGTGGCCGGCATCGGCCATCCCGACCGCTTCTTCGAGGCATTGCAGGCGTATGGGATTTCGGTGCGCCCGCACCCGTTCGCCGATCACCATGCCTATCGCAGCGAGGACCTGACGTTCGGCGACAAGCTGCCGGTGCTGATGACGGAGAAGGATGCGGTCAAGTGTGCCCGTCTGGGACTGGCGGGGCTGTGGATGGTGCCAGTCGACGCGGTGTTCGAGGCCGCAGCCCGGGACCGTCTGCTGCAGCTGTTGGCGACCCGGCTCGGGACGGCTGCGTCGTAGCGGGCGTTGTCACCACATCTTCATCCGCTGCTCGCGGACGTGTCATGCGGCGTCGCCAGAATGCGCGCCATGAACGCACCCCTGACCGTCCGCGAGCCGATTCTTCCGCAACCCCTGCTCGAACCGGCGCCGCTGCGCCGTCTCTCGATCTGGACCCACTCGCTGTTGAAGGACCACGCTTTCCTGCGCTGCGTCTTCAACACCCGGCATCGGGTGGCCGACGGTCTGTACCGGTCCAGCCATCCGCTGCCGTACCAGCTCCGGGAGGCGGCTGCCTGTGGCATCCGCTCCGTGATCAACCTGCGAGGGCTGGAACCCCATATCGGGTCCAATGTGCTGGAATGGCGGACCTGCCGGGATCTCGATCTGAAGATCGTCCACTTTCCGATGCGGTCTCGCGACGCGCCCAGGGTCGAGGAGGTCATCGGCCTCAATCGGCTCTACGAGACGCTGGAGAAGCCGATCCTGATCCACTGCAAGTCGGGCGCCGACCGGGCCGGGCTGGCCAGTGCGATCTACCTGCTGATGCAGCAGGGGGCGTCCCTGGAGCAGGCCATGCGCCAGCTCAGCTTCTGGCGCTTCGGCCATGTGCGGCAGGCCAAGACCGGTGTGCTTGATCATTTCTTCGAAACCTATCGCGCGGCCCGCGATCAGAGCGGGATCGGCTTCGAGGACTGGCTGCGGACCGCGTATGACCGGACCGCGGTGGTGCGCAGCTTCCGCGAGAACTGGGTCGCCGGCCGCTTCGTCGACTGGATTCTGCGGCGCGAGTGATTCGCCAAAACCGGTCCGTGCTTGTGTCACAATGCCCGGCCCTGGGCATGATTTGACACGATGGATCAGCGCTTACTCGATATTCTGGTTTGTCCGGTCACCAAGGCGCCGCTCGAATGGCACCCTGACCGACAGGAGTTGTGGTGCCGTGCGTCGCGGCTGGCGTATCCGGTCCGTGACGGAATTCCCGTCATGCTCGAGGAAGAAGCCCGCACGCTGAGCGACGAGGAACTCGGCAAGTGAGTGCCTTCAAGGTCGTGATTCCGGCACGGCTGGGGTCGACCCGACTGCCCCGCAAGGTGCTGCTGCCCCTCGGCGGAAAGCCGGTGATCCGGCACGTCTGGGAAGTCGCGCGCCGCTCGGGTGCCGAGGAGGTCGTGATCGCGACCGATTCCGAAGAGGTCCGGGACACCTGCGCGGAATTCGGTGCGGATGTCCGTCTGACCTCTGAGCGCCATCAGTCCGGGACCGATCGTGCCGACGAGATCGCTCGCGAGGCGGAATGGGATGCTCAGACGATCGTCGTCAATCTGCAGGGTGACGAGCCGCTGATGCCGCCGGCACTGGTCCGGCAGGCTGCCGGCCTGCTCAGTGACGATGCCGAGGCGCATGTTGCGTCGCTGTGTCATCCGATCCATACCGCGGACGAGTGGCTGAACCCGAACGTGGTCAAGGTCGTCATGGACCGTCGCGGCTACGCGCTGTACTTCTCGCGGGCGCCGATTCCGTGGCGGCGTGAGGGGGCCACCCGGGAACTGCCGCAGCTGCCGCAGGGCCTGGCGTTTCGCCATATCGGTCTGTACGCGTACCGGGTCTCGGCGCTGGCCGAATTCAGCCGGTTACCGCCTGCGCCACTCGAGGATTGCGAGGCGCTGGAACAACTGCGCGGTCTGACGCACGGATTCCGGATTCGCATGGGCGTCACCGACAACCCGCCCCCGCGGGGAATCGACACCGAAGACGATCTGCGGGCGGCCGCGTCGCTGCTGGCGAACTGAAACCCGACGGCTGAACCTGGATCGCGGCGGCGTCAGCAGGCGCTGCGACTCCCGCGGAAATGAAAAAGCCCGAGCATTGCTCGGGCTTTTTCGTGTGCGCAGCCTTCCGGATCAGTTGCGATTCGCCGCATCGTCATCGGTGTCGGCGGGCGCCGTCTGCTGCGGCTCGGCCGCCGAGGCGGCGGCGCGGTCGGCAGCCGCCTGCTCGAACAGTCTCAGATAGTCCGAAGCCGGGGCCGTCGCACGAAACTGCGGCGCCGACTCGGTCGGTGCATCCGCAGCGGTGGCGGTATCGTCCGGCGGAGTCGCCTCGGTCGCGTCGTCGTCCGTGGCGTCGCGCTCGGGAGTCTCCGGGGTGACGTCCGGTGCGGGCGGAGTGTCGGCCTGAGCCGGCGCTTCTGCCGTGATGTCCGCCGTGTCCGGTTCATCGCCCGGGGTGGTCGCTTCCGAGTCAGGCGCGACCGATTCCGACGGCACCTCCGCCGGCGGTGCCGGTTCGGATTCGACCGGCGTCGCAAGCGCAGCCGGCTCCGTTTCCGGATGCGGCGTTGCGGGCGTCTCGGCCGGCGCAGCCTCGGCGTCGGATGCCGCGGCGGCTTCGGTCTTGACGTCGGCATCGGCCGGCTCCGGAGTCGGAATTGCCGCGTCAGCGGCTTGGGCCGTTGGCTCCGTGGGTGCGTCCGGGACCGCCTCTTCAGCAGGTTTCTGAGCCGCTTCGGAGTCGGAAGCTGCGACGGCAACGGCGGCAGCCGTCGCGGTGGCGATGGCGGCCTGCTCGAGCTGGGCGTTCGTGCCGTCGGTGTCCTCGGCGATCAGCGGCAGCTGTTCCTCAGCCTGCTGCACGCGGGCGTCCGACTTCGGCGTGGTCGCCTCGGCCGGCTGCGTCGACAGCTGATCGGCATCGGGCCCGCCGGTCTGGGGGCTGTCGGTCGTTCCGTTCTGTTCGGTGTTGGCGGATTCCGTGTTCGCCGTGCCGCGATCGCGGCGTCCACGCCCACGCCCACCGCGGCGGCGACGGCGGCCTTCGCCCCGCGGCGCTTCGGCTCCGGCTCCGTTGTCGGGGCCTGGAGTCGCGACAGCGTTCGGTTGCGACGGCTCGACGGTCTGGACATCCGCAGGTTCGGGGCGCGGCTCAGGCTTGCCGCCCTGCGCTGCGGCCGGCTGTTGCTCCGGCTTTTGCGGTGGCTGCTGCTGGCGTTCCTGCTGCTGTGGGCGTTCGGTGGCGGTGCCGCGAGCTGATGCTTCGTCGCCCTTGCGGCGGCCGCGCTGGCCCCGAGCCGGGCGTTCGGCCTGTTGTGCGCCGCCGCGATCGTCACGCTTGCGCTGCTGACGTTCCTGTTGCTGTGCGCCGCCGTCACGACGGCTGCCGGCGTCGCGGCGCTGGTCGCGGCGTTTGTCGCCGCCGCGGCGCTGGTCGCGTTCGCGCCGGTCCGCGCGCCCGTTGCCGCGGCCGCTGGCGCCGGTGTCGCGCGCCGCGGGCTTGGCCGACGGCTGTCCGCTGTCGCCGCCGTCACCGGCGCCGAAGCCGAGCCAGCGCATCAGGCGTGCGAAGAATCCCTCGGACGATCCGGATGCGACCGGTGCCATCACCGGGGCGGGGGCGACGACCGGCGGTGGTGCCGACGGCAGGATCTGCTTGACCGCCGGGTCGGCCGGCCGCGGCGGCGGCGCGGGGCGTGCCGCGTCTTCCTGGGCGCCGGCGTCGAAGTTCTGGGCCAGCACGTAGCTGAGTTCGGCGTTGTCGGCCTGGCTCAGCTGGTCGGCGCGCACGCGCCGGATCTCGTGGTTGGGGGTGTGCAGCGTCGGGTTCGGAACGATCGCCACGTGCACCCGGCAGCGGGCTTCGATTTCGCGGACGGCAAGACGCTTCTCGTTGAGCAGGAAGGTGCCGACGTCGACCGGGACCTGCGCGATGACGCGCCCGGTCCGGTCCTTCATCGCCTCTTCCTCGATCAGGCGCAGGATCGACAGCGACAGGCTCTCGACCGAGCGGATCTGGCCGCGGCCGTTGCAGCGCGGGCAGGGGATCTGGGTATGTTCGCCCAGCGACGGGCGCAGGCGCTGGCGCGACAGCTCCAGCAGACCGAAGCGGGAAATCCGGCCGATCTGGATGCGCGCGCGGTCGGTTTCGACGGCGCGATCGAGACTCTTCTCGACTTCCCGCTGGTTCTTCTGCGAGTTCATGTCGATGAAGTCGATGACGATCAGTCCGCCCAGGTCACGCAGACGCAGCTGGCGGGCGATCTCCTCGGCGGCCTCGAGGTTGGTGTTGAGCGCGGTTTCCTCGATGCCGGCGCCACCGGTGGCCTTGGCCGAGTTGATGTCGATCGCGGTCAGGGCTTCGGTATGGTCGATGACGATCGAGCCGCCCGACGGCAGCCGGATCGTGCGCTCGTGGGCCAGCTCGATCTGCGATTCGATCTGGAAGCGCGAGAACAGCGGCATTTCGTCGCTGTACAGCTTCAGTCGCGGCAGATGATGCGGCATCACGTGTTCGAGATGCGTGCGCGCCTGCTCGTAGACCTGTTCGGAGTCGATGATGACTTCGCCGATGTCCGGACGCAGGTAGTCGCGCAGCGCGCGCAGGATGATGTTGTTTTCCTGATAGATCAGGAACGGTGCCTTGCGCTCGGTTCCGGCCTTTTCGATCGCGTTCCAGATATCGATCAGGTAGTCCGCATCCCACTGCAGTTCCTCGACCGTCTTGCCGACGCCGTTGGAGCGGATGATCACGCCCATGCCGTCGGGGATCTGCATCTTGTCGAGCGCTTCCTTGGCTTCCTCGCGCTCGTCACCCTCGGCGCGGCGCGACACGCCGCCGGCACGCGGGTTGTTCGGCATCAGAACGAGGTAGCGCCCGGCCAGCGAGATGTAGGTCGTCAGCGCGGCGCCCTTGTTGCCGCGTTCCTCCTTCTCGACCTGGACGATGACTTCCTGGCCTTCCTGCAGCTGTTCGCGCAGGTTGCCACCGCCCCCCTTGAGGTAGGAGCGGGCGATTTCCTTGGCCGGCAGAAAGCCGTGGCGCTCGGCGCCGTAGTCGACGAAGCAGGCTTCGAGCGACGGTTCTACGCGGGTGATGCGACCCTTGTAAACATTGCCCTTTTTCTGTTCGCGGGCCGCGATTTCGATATCAAGATCGTGAAGCTTCTGTCCATCGACAATGGCCACGCGCAGCTCCTCGCGCTGCGTGGCGTTGATCAAAATGCGTTTCATGCAGTGATTCCTGGTCTGCGCTGCGGCGCGAGATCGGGCCGATCGACTGGACGGCAATCATGGTGCGGATCGAGAGATAGGCCCGTGGGCGCGCATGCGCATATTGTTGGTAGATATCCGCTCGCGGCGATGTGCCAGCGGACTGAACTCTTGAGCGGCAGGGCAGACTGCTAGAATGCGTCGCGCCTGACCGCCTGTTTCTCATCGGTAACCGTCGGTTCGGGAACCAATTTCCCCAGTTGAACCTACGGAGTGTCATAGTTTGACACAGAATCGCCCCCAAGTCCGCAAGATTTCCGTCACCGCACGTGAAGACGGGCAGAGAATTGATAATTTCCTTATGAAACAATTCTCTGGAGTTCCAAAATCGCATATCTACCGCCTTCTGCGCTCCGGGCAGGTCCGGGTCAACGGCGGCCGCGTCAAGGCCGAGCGCAAACTGGTGCTCGGCGACGAGGTGCGGATTCCGCCGGTACGGGTCGAGGACAAGGCGACGCCGCCGCGCCCGCCGGACGCGGTGCTCAACCGCCTGCGCGACGCGATCATCCATGAGGACGAGCACTATCTGGCGATCTCCAAGCCGGCCGGGCTGGCGAGCCATTCGGGCAGCGGGGTTGCCTATGGCGTCATCGAGGCGTTGCGGGCCTGGAACCGCTACGACTTCCTGGAGCTGTGCCACCGCCTCGATCGCGATACCAGCGGGGTGCTGCTGCTGGCCAAGACCCGGCCGGCGCTGTTGCGGGCCCAGCGCGCGTTCAAGAACGGTCTGGCGGACAAGCGCTATTTCGCACTGCTGGTCGGGCGTTGGCGCGGCGAGGATCGCGATGTCGACGCGGCGCTGGTGCGCAGTCGGCTGGCGGGCGGGGAGCGCCGGGTCCAGATCGACGAGGACGACGGCAAGCCCGCCAAGTCGCGATTCTCGCCGCGCGCGCGCTATCGAGATGCCACCCTGTGCGAGGTCCAGATTTTCTCGGGCCGCACGCATCAGATCCGCGTCCATGCGCTGGCATTGGGTCACCCGGTCGCCGGAGACGCACGCTACGGCGAGCGGGACCAGAACCGGCCGCTGCGCGAGGCCGGCTTGACCCGCATGTTCCTGCATTCGCACTTTCTGGCCCTGCCGGCCGAGGGCCCGTTGCCGAAGCTGATCGTCAACGCGCCGATGCCGGATGAGCTGCGTGAGTTGCTGGACCGGTTGCCGCGCACGCGCTGAAGCCGGTGGTGGCGCGTTTCTGATTGACCCTGTATCTGAGAGAGTGGAGCGATGGAGCGGATCAGACTGGTGATCTTTGACTGGGACGGAACGCTCGCCGATTCGGCGGCGCAGATCGTCGGCGCGATGCAGCGCGCGATCGCCGGGCTCGATCTGCCGCCGCGCTCCGATGAGTCGATCAGCGAGCTGATCGGACTCGGCCTCAACGAGGCCCTGCAGCGCCTGTATCCGGAGCTGGAACTCGAGGGTCTGCGCCGGCTGCTGGACGGCTACCGGGCGAAATGGCTGGCCGAGGGCGCCGGCGAGGCACCGCTGTTCGCCGGCGCGCTCGACGCGATACGCACGCTGCACGGCGATGGGCGCCGCATCGCCATCGCCACCGGGAAGTCGCGGCGGGGATTGGACCGGTCGCTGCGCCACCACGCCGATCTGCATGCACTGGTGGCGTGCTCGCGCTGTGCCGACGAGACCGCGTCCAAACCCAATCCGCGCATGCTCCACGAGCTGCTCGAACTCGAGGGGCTGATGCCGGACGAGGCGCTGATGATCGGCGATACCGAATACGACGTCGCGATGGCGGCGTCGATCGGCATGCCGGCGGTCGGCGTCGACTGCGGCGTGCACGACGCCGGGCGTCTGCGCGCCGCCGGAGCGCGTGCGGTGCTCGGCGCGGTGCGGGACCTGCCGCGCTGGCTGCGCGCCCCGCGCTGACGCCGCACTCAGGGCACCGCCAGCCCGGCCTCGCGCAGCAGGCGGGACAGCGCGATCAGCGGCAGGCCGATCAGTGCCGTCGGATCCCGGCTTTCGATCGCGTCGAACAGGCCGATGCCGAGGCCTTCGCACTTGAAGCTGCCGGCGCAGTCGAATGCGGGTTCGGCGTCGACGTAGCGCTCGATTTCGGCTGCGCTCAGCGTCCGCACCCGCACGGTGGTGACGTCCTGGGCCTCGAGAATCCGATCCGGCAGACACAGGGCCAGGCCGGTATGGAAGCTCACCGTGCGGCCGGAGATGCGCTCGAGCTGGCGGATCGCGCGCGTGCGGGTCCCCGGTTTGCCCAGATGTTCGTCGCCGAGGCTGGCGGCCTGATCCGAGCCGACGATGGCAGCGATCGGGTGGCTGCGGCGCAGATGCAGTGCCTTTTCGCGGGACAGGCGGCGGACCAGGGCGGCGGTGGACTCTTCCGGGAGCGGGCTTTCGTCGATGTCCGCGGCGACGGGGCGGAAGGGCAGGCGCAGACGGCCCAGCAGCTCGGCCCGATAGCGGGACCCGGAGGCCAGGATCAGCTCGTCGAAACCGGACTCCGGTGGAAAGCTAAGCATCGAATTTCTTTGACATTACGAAGGCGCATCACTATGATGCGCGCCCCTTCGTGTCTGCAAGTCCTGCAGCGCGTCGCGCGACCGTTTTCCGGGACGCGGATGCGCGCGGTCGGCGGATCACGGGGGAGCCGGCAACAGAGGGTCGAAGATGGGTATTCCGAACGAAGTGCGCGCATCCGCCGCAGTCGAGCAGGAAATGCATTTTGTCGGCTGTCTGGAGGCTCGCGCGATGCCCCGGCTGCAGGCGCAGCTGGCACCCGGCACCGATGCCGCGGTCGATGTCGACCTGCGCACGGATGCACGAGCGGGCTGGCCGCGCCTGCATGGCACGGTGTCCGGCGAGTTGCCGGTGGAGTGCCGGCGCTGCGAGCGGAGTTTCGCGTGGCCGTTGCGGCTGACGGTGGATCTGCGACTGGTGCGCAGCGAGGATGAGGAGCGCAAGGCGCTGGCGGACGCCGACCCGTTGTGGGTTCGCGACGATCGTCTGATGCTCCGCGAGTTGGTCGAGGATGAAGTTTTGTTGGCGATGCCGATGCTGCCGCGCTGCGAATCGTGCGAAAATGCGATTCTGAGCGCGCCTCAGGCCTCGCCGGTGGACGCGCCGTCGGAGCGGGAGAACCCGTTCGCGGCGCTGAAGCAGCATTTCAAGGACAAATCAGTTAAGTAGCCGGCCCTTGTGGCCTGACGGAGTAGAGCAATGGCAGTTCAAGACGCACACAAGTCGCGCGCCAAGCGCGGTCACCGCCACGCCCAGTGGAAGCGCAAGGCTTCGCTGCCGACGCTGTCGACCGACCCGACCTCCGGTGAGACCCACCTGCGTCACCACGTGACGGCGGATGGGTACT
The DNA here is from genome assembly GCA_028698335.1 of Nevskiales bacterium. Classification (GTDB taxonomy): domain Bacteria; phylum Pseudomonadota; class Gammaproteobacteria; order Nevskiales; family Nevskiaceae; genus Solimonas. The sequence goes on from JAQVDP010000005.1 coordinate 105,703, forward strand.
ACCGCGGCAAGAAGGTGATCGACAAGGCTACGGCCGCCGTCGACACCGACGAGTAAGCAGCACCTTCCAAAGCGAATTCGCGCGTATCGATGGGACGTCCCGTCGTACTCGCAGTCGACGCGATGAGCGGCGACCACGGTCTGTCCGTGACCGTGGTCGCTGCTCTTTTGTCGTTGCGTGAGCATCCGGAGCTCGAGCTGATCCTGGTCGGCGACGAGTCGGCATTGCGTGCCGAGCTCGCGCGGCATCCGGGCGATCTCGGGGCGCGGCTGCGGATTCACCATGCGTCCGAGGTGGTCGGCATGGATGAGGCGCCGTCGAAGGCCTTGCGCGGCAAGAAGGACTCGTCGATGCGGGTCGCGATCAATCTGGTCAAGGACGGTGCCGCACAGGCAGCCGTTTCCGCCGGCAACACCGGCGCGCTGATGGCGACGGCCAAGTTCGTGCTCAAGACGCTGCCGGGGATCGATCGCCCCGCGATCATCTCGGCGATCCCGTCGGTCAACGGTCACGTTCACATGCTCGATCTCGGCGCCAACGCCGAGTGCAGTGCCGAGCAGCTGGTGCAGTTCGCGGTGATGGGGGCCGCGCTGGTCACCGCGACGCTCGGGATCGAGCAGCCGAAGGTCGGCCTCCTCAACATCGGGGAGGAGGAGATCAAGGGCAACGAGGTGATCAAGCAGGCTGCCCAGCGCCTGCAGGCGTCGCCGCTGAACTACATCGGCTTCGTCGAGGGCGATGGGGTGTTCCTGCGCGACATCGACGTCGTGGTCTGCGATGGCTTCACCGGCAACGTCGCATTGAAGACCGGCGAGGGTGTCGCCAAGCTGATCTACCGCTTCATCAAGGAAGAGTTCACCCGCTCGATCTTCACCAAGATGGCGGCGCTGCTGGCGATGCCGGCGCTCAAGGCGCTGGGGGGGCGCATGGATCCGCGCAACTACAACGGCGCCAGCTTCGTCGGTCTCAACGGCATCGTCATCAAGTCGCATGGCAGTGCCGATGCGCAGGCCTTCGCCACGGCGATCAGCGTGGCGCTGCGCGAAGTCGAGAAGGATGTTCCGTCGCGGATCAGCCAGCTGATGTCGTCCGCGCTGGTTCCCGAGGCGGCACCCGCAGCCGCCGTTTCATAGCGCCGGCAGCTCAGAGGCCCTGAGCGATCAGACTGGCGCCCATCAGCAGCGTCAGTACCTCATAGGCGCGCTTGATGAAGCGATTGCCCCGCAACAGGCCCAGATGCGACCCGGCGTAGCCGCCGACGATCCCCGCGACGACCAGCGCCGGAACCCATGACCACTGCACCGGTCCGCTGTACGCGGCGGTCAGCGCGCCGGCGGAATTCCACAGCAGCCCGACCATGATCATCGTGATCGCGACCGCCTGACGGTAGTCGAAGCCGAACCAGGTCAGGAACAGCAGCGTCGTGAATACCCCGGGGCCCGACGGGACGAGACCGGTCAGCCAGCCGACGCCGAAGGTCAGCATGCAGCCGATGACGAAGCCGCGGCCGCTGCGGTTGATCGGGCGGCGCTCCAGTCCGAGCTGGGGCCGCAGGATCGAGTACAGGCCGAGTCCGATGTTCACCGCGCCGAATGCGATCTTGCCGGGGCGGTCCGGAATCGACAGCGCGATGCGGGTGCCGAACACCACGCCCGGCAGTCCCAACAGCGTCATCAGCCCGAGAAAACGCCAGTCCATGCCGCCTTCGCGGACATGGCGCAGTGTCGAACCGACCCCGAGCGCAACGACCGCGACCTTGTGGGTGGCGACGGCGCCGGCGAAGCTCAGGCCGAGCAGGATCAGCGCCGGAAACTGCAGCAGGCCCGCGCCCCCGCCGGCGAGTGCCGAGAAGAAGCTGGCGAAGAAACCGGTGAGCAGCAGGCCGATGGCCTCGAAGGCGTCCATCCGCTGGCGCGGGTCTACTGTACGAGCTGATTGAGATCGAAGATCGGCAGCAGGATCGCCATGACGATCAGCAGCACGACGCCGCCCATGACCAGGATCAGGACCGGCTCGAAGATGCCCATGACCGCGGCGATCAGGGTCTCGACTTCGCGCTCCTGGTTTTCCGCGGCATGACCGAGCATCTCGTCGAGCTTGCCGGACGATTCGCCGCTGGCAAGCAGGTGCACGGTGATCGGCGGAAACAGCTTGCTGGCCGCGAGCGACCGGCTCAGCGGTGCGCCTTCGCGCACACGCGAGGCGGCCTGCTCGATGGCCTCGCGCATCGGCAGATTGCTGACGACCTGGGTGCCGATCTGCAGCGCGTCGAGAATCGGCACGCCGCTGCCGAACAGAATGCCCAGCGTGCGGGTGAAGCGGCCGGTGTTGGCGCCGCGTGTGAGCCGGCCGATCAGCGGAATGCGCAGCTGGAAGCGGTGGACCCGACGCTTGAAACCGTCGTTGCGCATCATCTGCCGGAACACCAGGACCGCGATCGCCAGCAGGCTCAGCAGATAGATGCCGTAGTCGCGCAGGAAATCGGACATTGCGATCAGGCCGCGCGTCAGCGGCGGCAGTTCGGCGTCGATGCTGTTGAACACCTCGACGACCTGCGGCACGACGTAGGTCAGCAGCAGCATCACCACCGAGATGGCCACCACCGTCAGGATCGCCGGGTAGAACGCGGCGAGCATGACCTTCTGCTGCATCACCTGGCGGCGTTCGACGTATTCGGCCAGACGCTCGAGGATGTAGTCCAGCTTGCCGGACTGCTCGCCGGCCTCGACCGTTGCCCGGAACAGCGGCGGGAAGGCGTTGGGAAACTGGTTGAGTGACTGCGCCAGCGAGCTGCCCTCGACGACACCCGAGCGCACACCCATCGCGATGCGCTTGACGCGCTTGCTCTCGCTCTGTTCGGCGACCGCGGTCAGGGCTTCGTCGATCGGCAGGCCCGAGCGGGTCAGTGTCGCCAGCTGCCGCGTGAACAGGGACAGTTCGGTGCTGCTGATACTGCCGCGATTTCGGGAGAACACCGAGCGTTGCGCGAGGCGCTCTTCCGCGACCTCGTTGATCTCGGTCGGCATCAGACCGCGCTCGCGCAGCATCTGGCGCGCGCTGCGCGGGGTGTCGCCTTCGATCAGTCCCTTGACCTGACGGCCACGCGCGTCGAGCGCGCTGTACTCGTACGCGGCCATCAGTCGGTCTTACGGAACGCCCGGAGGGCGCGGCGTGCGACGCTGCGCATGATCATTCCTCGATCGTCACACGCAGGACTTCGCGCAACGTGGTCTCGCCAGCGAGCACCTTGCGCAGACCCGACTGCAGGATGCCGGCGCCTTTCTGTCGGGCGTAGGATTCCAGGGCCTGTTCGGACGCGTTGTCGTGAATCAGCGCCTCGAAGCGGCGGTCGACCTCGATCAGCTCGTGAATACCGGTGCGCCCGTGGAAGCCGGTATGACGGCATTGGGGGCAGCCGGCCGGCTTGTACAGGGTGACGTCCTTGGACAGCTCGACATGCAGCTGCTGCTTCTCGACGTCCGTCGCCGCATAGGGCTCCTTGCAACTGGGGCAGAGCCGACGGACCAGGCGCTGGGCCAGCAGGCCGACCAGCGACGACGACAGCTGATAGGGCTCCACGCCCATGTCGCGCAGGCGCGTCACCGCGCCGACCGCGGTGTTGGTGTGCAGCGTCGACAGCACCAGATGGCCGGTCTGCGAGGCCTGGACCGCGATCTGCGCGGTTTCCAGGTCACGGATTTCGCCGACCATCACCACGTCCGGATCCTGGCGCAGGATCGCGCGCAGACCGCGGGCGAAGGTCATGTCGACCTTGGTGTTGACCTGGGTCTGGCCGACGCCGTCGATGTAGTACTCGATCGGATCCTCGACCGTCATGATGTTGCGGCTACGGTCATTGAGCACCGACAGCGCCGAATACAGCGTGGTCGTCTTGCCCGAACCGGTCGGGCCGGTAACCAGCAGAATGCCGTAGGGACGGAAGATGATGCGCTTGAGCGTCGCAATCTCGGTGTCGTCGAGGCCGAGCTGTTCGAGATCGAGGCGCTCGGCCTGCTTGTCGAGGATACGCATGACCACGCGTTCGCTGTTCTGCCCGGTCGGCAGGGTCGAGACACGCACGTCGACCTTGCGGCCGCCGAAGGCGCGTGAAATGCGGCCGTCCTGCGGCAGGCGTTTCTCGGCGATGTCGAGCTTGGCCATGACCTTGATGCGCGAGACCAGACGCGGTGCCAGGCTCTTCGGGGGCGACATCACTTCGCGCAGCACGCCGTCGACACGGAAACGGATCTGCAGGCGGCTTTCGAAGCTCTCGACGTGGATGTCGGACGCGTTTTCGCGAATTGCCTCGACCAGCAGACTGTTGATGAACTTGATGACCGGCGCGTCGTCGTCGGATTCGAGCAGGTCCTGGTTTTCATGCAGGGCCTGGGCGAGCGAGTCCAGGTCCGCGTCGTCTTCGTCCAGGCCTGACATCAGGCTGGCGGTGTCGGTGGTCTGACCCTCGTAGGTCCGTGCCAGCAGCGCGTCGAACTCGGACGGCGAGATGTTGCGCAATCGCAGCGGGCGCCCCAGGAAGCGACGCGTCTCCTGCACCGAGTCGATCGAGACGCCCGGGCGTGCCACGACCACCACGTGATCGCCGAGATCCTCCGTGGCGATCAGTCCGGTTCGCTTGGCGAAGGCGAACGAAGGGCGCCGAAACTCTGCAGACATACGCGGTCGGACTATTCGGTTTCGGGCGCAGGCGCAGCGGCCGGCTCGGTCGCCGCCGGTTCGCCGGACGGTTCCGAGGGTGGTACCTGCGCCTTGTATTCCTCGAACGGCATCAGCAGCGGGCGCGGGCTCTTGCCGACGAATGGCGCGGCACCCGGTGCCGAGTTGAGCTGCGTCCGGCGTACGTTTTCGTACTTCTTGCGCGTGTAATAGTCGATGTCGCTCTGCTTGGTCAGCACCGACGGCCGGATGAACAGCATCAGGTTGTTCTTGGTCTTGTCGACCTTGCGGAAGCGGAACAGCGCGCCGAGCAGCGGGATGTCGCCGAGGAAGGGCACGCTGCGCTTCTGATCCTGGATCTGGTCGTCGATGAGGCCGGCGATGACCAGCACCTGGCCGTTCTCGACGCTGACGACATTCGACAGGGTGCGCTTGTTGGTGATCAGGTCCGACGCGCCGGCGGTTCCGCTGGCGACGCTGGAGATCTCCAGTTCCAGCTTCAGCTTGATGCTGGCGCCCTTGCTGATCTGCGGCGTGACCGCCAGGGTCAGGCCGACGTCCTTGCGCTGGATGGTCTGGAACGGATTGACGACGCCAGAGGTGTTGGAGGTGCCGGTGTTGCTGTACTGGCCGCTCAGGAACGGGACTTCCTGGCCGACGGAGAACTTGGCTTCCTCGTTGTCCATCGTGACCAGCGTCGGCGTCGACAGCACGTTGGTGTCGCCGTCGCCCTTGAGCGCCTTGAGCAGCAGGCCGAAGGTGGTGCCGTTGTTGCCGCCGTCCAGGCCCGCGCCGATGTTGATGCCCTGTCCGATCGCGCCGAGCGCGGCGGTCGAGGTGCCCGAGGTTGCCGCCGACGCCAGTGCACTGAGGGTCGTCGGATCGAGGATGCCGGCGGCGGCGACGCGGTCGCCGTTGAACACCGCCCAGTCCACGCCGAGCTGATTCGAGCGCTTGGCGCCGACGTCCGCGATGATCGCCTCGACCAGCACCTGCGAGCGCTGGATGTCGAGCTGGGCGATCACGTCGCGAATCTGGCGCATGATCTTCGGTGCCGCGGTGATGATCAGCGCGTTGGTATCGGTGTCGGCCAGGACGCGGGCCTGGCCGTAGGCGCCGGCAGCGCCCTGGGCAGCCGCCGGTGCCGCTCCGCCCGCGTTGCGCGACTTGCCGACTTCCTGTGCGTAGCCCTCCAGGATCGGGGCCAGATTCTCGGCGCTGGCGTACTGCAGGTAGACGACCTGGGTCGCGCCGTCGTCCTTCAGCGGAATGTCGAGCTGCTTGATGACGTCGATGAATTTCTGGCGTTCGCTCTTGTCGCCGCCGATGAGGATGCTGTTGCTGCGTTCGTCGGCGATGATCGTCGCCGGCTTGTTGGTCGGGTCCGCCTGCTTGTCCTGCTGGGTCATCGCGGTGAGGATGCGGACCACCTCGCTGGCCGATGCGTATTCGAGCCGGATGTACTGGATGTCGCGGTCGCCGGCCTGATCCATCTGTGTGATCAGTTTGCCGAGGCGCTCCACGTTGGCGGCGCGGTCGGCGATGATCAGCGTGTTGTTCGGCTGGTAGGCTGCGAGATGACCCCACTGCGGTACCAGCGGACGCAGGATCGGCACCATCTGCGCGGAATTGATGTTCTGCAGCTGGAACACATGGGTCACGATTTCGTCGATCGGCAGCCTGCTGGCGTTGCCGAAGGCGCCGCTGCCTTCCTGACGGGCGGTGGCTTCGGGGATGATCTTGATCGTGTCGCCGGACGGGACCGCCGCGAAGCCGTTGACGGACAGCACCGCCAGGAAGGTTTCGTAAAGGCCGTCCTCGCTCATCGGCGAGGCGCTGATGACCGTGACCTTGCCCTTGACCCGGGCATCGACGATGAAATTCTTGCCGGTGACCTCGCTGACGGTCGCGATCAGCGTGCTGATGTCCGCGTCCTTGAGGTTGAGCGTGACGTCGGCGTGCGCCGGCACTGCCACTGCAATCGCGAGCGCGGCGCAGAGCCGGCGCAGGGTCGGAAATCGCATCTTCATAGGATCAGTTGAGACTCAGGTTCAGCATCTGCGACTGTCCGCCGCGCTCGATGGTCAGGGAGACACTGGTGGCCTGACTGAGCTCCCCGAGGAGTTGCAAGGCTTTCTGATTGTCGTCCAATTGTACGCCATTGACCGCCGTGACCAGATCGCCGGGGCGCAGTCCGAGGTTCTTGAAGATCTCTCGTTCGCGCCCCGGATAGAGGCGATAGCCGCGCAGCTTGCCGTTGAAGTTGGCCGGTTGCACCCGCAGGTAGTTCGACGCCTTGGTCGGATCGCTGAGGATCTCGCTGCGGATCTTGTTGAGCGACGCGGCGTTCGGATCGGCCGATGCGCGCGAGACGGCCGCGACGTTTGCGCGGCTGGGGGCGTCCTTGTCCAGGCGCAGGGTCTCGAAATTGCCCTGGCGCTCGAGGATGACCCGGTCCGGATAGACCGCCTTCAGGCTGACTCCGGAGATGACCTCGTCACCGACCGCGTAGGGCTTTTCCTCGCCGTTGGAGGCGGCAATCAGGGCGCGTGAAGTGGGTGCATCGTCTGTGCCGGCGAGGACGCCCATCAACTTCAGCGACAGCCGGGTGTCCGGGGCCTCTTCGGCATGCGTCTCGGTCAGCTCCGGTGCCGCAGCGGTGCCGAACAGCTGGCGTCCGATCACGGATGACACGTCGAGCGTGGTCCGTGACGTCGGGGTGGCTGATTTCGAGACCGGCGCCGGCCGCCAGCGGGCAGCCTCCGGAGCCGGTACCAGCGCCCACGCCAACTGCGCCAGCAGCCACGCGACAGTGGCGGTCAGCACGATATTGACAGTGGTGCTCAGATATCCAACGTAGCGCTCGTAGAGAGCGGCCAGACGCTGGGCGTTCAGTGTTTCGGGCATAAGCTAAGATGATACCTTGTCGACCGAGGCCGACGATACCGCCGGCGGGGTCTGCGCCCGGGTCCGGGGCCTGCCGTCGATCCGCAGCCCGGAACTGGAGGGGGAGCGAGGCATGGGTGCGCGCAGCATGGTCCGTCTGGGTATCAGCGCCGTTGTCTTCGTCATATTTCTGTTGCATGCCGGGCGCTGGATGCCCTTGCGTCTGCTCGACGTTGTTGAATCCTTCACCTATGACGCCCGTGTCAGGCTGACGGTTCCCGGTACCCCCGACCCGCGTATCGTCATTGTCGACCTCGATGAGCGCAGCCTGGCCGAGGAAGGCTGGCCGTGGCCGCGTTACAAGTTTGCGCAGTTTGTGCGACAACTTTTCGATCGGTACCAGATCGGTGCGGTGGGATTCGACGTGGTGTTCGCCGAGCCAGATGCCCAGGCGTCGCAACTGTGGGACCGCCTGATCACGCACGAGTTCGCCCAGATCCCCGAAGTCGTGGAGCGATCCGGGCGCATCCGCGCCGCCCTCGACTACGACCGCCAGTTCGGCCAGGCCCTGGAGGGGCGGGCCGCGGTGCTGGGCTATTTCTTCAAGTCCCGGCTCGAGCCGTCCGAGGCGGAGGCCACGGGGGCGATCTGCGCGCCGGTCATCGATGCACAGGCCAACCGGCTGAATGCCGTCGACTTCGTCACGGCGGCCGGCGTCGGCGGAAATGTCGCGGCCATTCAGGCCGGAACGCCGCATTGCGGCTTCTTCGACAACCCGCTGGTGGATCATGACGGCGTTTACCGGCGGGTGCCGCTGCTGCAGCGCTACGGCGGTGCGGTCTACGGTTCGCTCGCACTTGAAACGGTCCGTCTGGCGCTCGGCAATCCGCCGGTGCACCTGCAGTTCGATCCGCCCGATGTGCGGACTTCGCTGCATCTGGAGGCGGTCCGGGTCGGCGATCTCGCGGTCCCGGTCGACGAGCAGGCCGCGGTTTACGTCCCGTACCGGGGTGGGAATCGCACGTTCCGGTATGTCTCGGCCGCCGATGTGCTCAATGGGCGCGTCGCCGAGCCGGAGCTGCTGCGCAATGCCATCGTCCTGGTCGGGACGACCGCCGCCGGCCTGCTCGATCTGCGCAGTACGCCGGTCAGCCGTGTTTTCGCGGGGGTCGAGGTTCACGCCAACATCATCTCCGGCATCCTCGATGGCCGGATCCGGCAGAAGGCGCCGTACTACTCCGGGATCGAGGCCACCATGCTGGCGTTGATCGCGATGCTTCTGGCCTGGGCGTTCACGCGCCTTTCAGCCCTGAACAGCGCATTGGTCACCTCGGCGGTCCTGATGGCGATCGTCGGGCTGGCCTTCGCGATGTGGAGCGGGGCGAATTTCATCATGCCGCTGGGGGTGCCGCTCGCGTTCACGCTGGTGCTGTTCACCGCGCAACTGCTCTACGGCTATTTCGTCGAGTCCCGGGGCAAGCGGGAGATCTCGCGCCTGTTCGGACAGTACGTTCCACCCCAGCTCGTGGAGGAGATGGCCGAGCATCCCGAGGCCGTGTCGATGGAGGGCGAGAGCCGCGAGATGAGCGTCCTGTTCTCCGACGTCCGCGGTTTCACCACCATTTCCGAGCGGCTGGACGCGCGCGACCTCGCGGAGCTGATGAACCGGCTGCTGAGTGCGCAGACGCGTGTGATCCAGAGCCACCGCGGCACCATCGACAAGTACATGGGTGACGCGGTCATGGCGTTCTGGGGCGCGCCGCTGCCCGATCCGGAGCATGGATTCCGCGCGCTGCAGGCGGCGCTGGAGATGGTGGCTGCGGTGGAGGCACTCGACGCGGATCTCAAGGCGCGCGGCTGGCCGCAGCTGCGTGTCGGTGTCGGCGTCAATACCGGCAAGATGAGTGTCGGCAACATGGGTTCGGAGTTCCGCGTCGCGTACACGGTGATGGGCGATGCGGTGAATCTGGGATCCCGCCTCGAGGGACTGACCAAGGAGTACGGGGTCAGCGTCATCTGTTCGGAGAGCACCCGGACCACGGCGCCGGCCGACTGGGCGTTCCGCGAGCTGGATCAGGTGCGGGTCAAGGGCAAGCGCGAGCCGGTCGCGATCTACGAACCCATTGGCCCCAAGGACCGCCTCGATCCCGGGCTGCGGGAGGATCTGGCGCGGCACCGGGGCGCGCTGCGCCTGTACCGGGCGCAGAAATGGGATCAGGCCGAGGTCGAGTTCTACAATCTTCAGCAGGGCGAACGCCCGCACCGGGTGTACGCCCTGTTTCTGGAGCGCATCGCGTGGCTGCGCAAGAATCCGCCGGGTTCCGACTGGGACGGAGCGTTCACGTTCACGCACAAGTAGGCCCGCGCCGGCAACGGGCGGCGGCATCACAGCATAGTGAAGATGGCATGAGTACACAGTTTGACTGGCAGGATCCCCTCGGCCTTGAACACCAACTCGATCAGGACGAGCGCATGCTGCGGGACAGTGCGCGCGAGTACGCGACCGCGCGCCTGCTGCCGCGGGTCAAGAGCGCGTTCCGGGAGGAGCGCTTCGACCGCGAGATTCTCGGCGAGCTGGGCGAGCTGGGCTTGCTCGGCATCGGCATCGAGGGTGACGGCTGTCCGGGCGGGTCGCATGTCATGTATGGCCTGGTTGCCCGTGAGATCGAGCGGGTCGACTCGGCTTACCGGTCGGCCTTGTCGGTGCAGTCGAGCCTGGTGATGTACCCGATCCGCCGTTATGCGGCGCCGCAGCTGGCGTCGCGCTGGCTGCCGGAGCTGGCCAGCGGTCGTGCGCTCGGTGCATTCGCGCTGACCGAGCCGGATCACGGCTCCGATCCGGGCGGGATGAAGTGTCGGGTCCGTCGCGAAGGCGACCGCTGGATCCTGCGCGGCACCAAGACCTGGATCAGTCATGCGCCGGTGGCGGACGTGTTCGTGGTCTGGGCGCGCGACGAGGCCGGTCCGTTGCGTGGCTTCGTGCTGGAGCGCGGCATGCCGGGACTGTCGACGCCGACGATCGAGGGCAAGCTGAGCCTGCGGGCGTCGATCACCGGCCAGGTGGTCATGGATGACGTGGCCGTCGACGATGACCACCGCCTGCAGGTGGAGGGCTTCGGCGGACCGTTCAGCTGCCTCAACAAGGCGCGCTACGGAATCAGCTGGGGTGCGATGGGGGCGGCGGAAACCTGCTGGTGGGCGGCCCGCGACTATGTCGTCGAGCGCCAGCAGTTCGGGCGCCCGCTGGGTGCCAACCAGTTGATTCAGAAGAAGTTGGCCGACATGCAGACCGAGATTGCCCTGGGCCTGCAGGGGGCGTTGCAACTGGGACGGATGCTGGACGCGGGTGGCGCCGCGGCTGAATCCGTTTCGCTGCTCAAGCGTAACAACTGCAGCAAGGCCCTGGCGGTGGCGCGCAGCGCCCGCGACATGCTGGGGGCCAACGGCATCAGCGAGGATTATCCGGTGATGCGGCACCTTTTGAACCTGGAGACGGTCAATACCTACGAAGGCACGGAGGATATTCACGCGTTGATTCTGGGGCGCGCCCAGACCCGCTTGTCTGCATTCTGAGCGCGGTCAGACGCTTGCGCTTGCAATGCCCGATCGGAGTCCCCAAGTTAGGGGGTAGCAACGCTACACTGGTGTCATGAGCGACGAGGTCAAAAAGGATTCAGGTCAGGGCCTGGTGGTCGAAGAGGCCAAGCCCAAGCTGGCGCAGCCGCCGCTGTACAAGGTGGTCATGCTCAACGACGACTACACCCCGATGGACTTCGTGGTCCAGGTCTTGCAACAGTTTTTTCACCACTCGCGGGAAAAGGCGGTGCAGATCATGTTGCAGGTTCATACACACGGGCGCGGCGTCGCCGGGGTTTTCCCCGCCGAGATCGCCGAAACCAAGACCGCGCAGGTCAATGGCTATGCGCGACAGCACCACCATCCGTTGCTGACCGTGATGGAGAAGGCCTGATTCAGGCCGTCCAAGACGCTGGAGGCTCGACCTATGTTGTCAGAAGATCTGCAAAAAGCCCTTGATTCCGCGTTCGTTTACGCCCGGATGGAGGGGCACGAACTGCTCACCGTCGAGCATCTGCTGCTGGCGCTGCTGTCGGATACGCAGGTCGCCGAGGCGCTCAACGCGGCGGCCGCCGATTCGGAGCGGCTCGAGCAGTCCCTGAAGGACTACATCCGCAGCCATGTGCAGGCGGTCAAGGACGTCGAAAAGCACGAGGTGCAGCCGACGCTGTCGTTCCAGCGCGTGCTGCAGCGGGCGATCTACCACGTCCAGGCCGCAGGCAAGAAGCAGGTCAGCACGCTCAATGTGCTGGTCGCCATCTTCTCCGAAAAGGATACCCACGCGGTCTATCTGCTCAATGAGCAGGGCGTGACGCGCCTGGACATCGTCAATTTCATCTCGCACGGGATCGCCAAGAACGGGACCGCGGCGGACAAGCCGGCCGAAGCCGAGGAGCGCGAGGACGGCGAGAAGGCCGGAAACGGCCAGACGGCGCTGGAACAGTACGCCGTCAACCTCAACGTCAAGGCCGCCGAGGGCTCGATCGATCCGCTGGTCGGTCGCGATCTCGAGGTCGAGCGCGTGATGCAGACCCTGTGCCGCCGGCGCAAGAACAATCCGCTGCTGGTCGGCGAGGCCGGCGTCGGCAAGACCGCGATCGCCGAGGGGCTGGCGTGGCTCATCGTCGAGGGGCGGGTGCCCGAGCTGCTGCGGGATTCGGTGGTCTACAGCCTCGACCTCGGCAGCCTGATCGCCGGTACCAAGTACCGTGGCGACTTCGAGAAACGCTTCAAGGCGATCATCAACGAGCTGCAGCAGGAACCGGGCTCGGTCGTCTTCATCGACGAGATCCACATGATCATCGGCGCCGGCGCGGCCAGCGGCGGGGTGATGGACGCCTCCAACCTGCTCAAGCCCCTGCTGGCGTCCGGGCAGATCCGCTGCATCGGATCGACCACGTACCAGGAGTATCGCGGCATCTTCGAGAAGGACCGGGCGCTGGCCCGCCGTTTCCAGAAGATCGACGTGACCGAGCCCAGCGTCGAGGACACCGTCAAGATCCTGGAAGGCTTGCGCAGCCGCTTCGAGGAACATCATCAGGTGCAGTTCACGCGCGGTGCGCTGCGTTCGGCGGTGGAGCTGTCGACGCGGCACATCACCGACCGCCACCTGCCCGACAAGGCCATCGACGTGATCGACGAGGCCGCGGCCCGGTTGCGCCTGCTGCCCGAGTCGCGCCGTCGCAAGACCGTGCAGGTGCGCGACATCGAGGAGACCGTGGCGCGGATCGCGCGGATTCCGCCCAAGAGCGTGTCGTCGAACGATCGCGACAAGCTCGCGACGCTGGAGCGAGATCTGAAGCTGGTCATCTTCGGCCAGGATGATGCGATCAACGAACTGACGTCGTGCATCAAGTTGGCGCGGTCGGGGCTGGGCAATCCGGAGAAGCCGATCGGCTCGTTCCTGCTGGCCGGTCCGACCGGCGTCGGCAAGACCGAGGTCACCCGCCAGCTCGCGCAGTTGCTCGGCATCGAGCTGATCCGCTTCGACATGTCCGAGTACATGGAGCGGCACACGGTGTCGCGCCTGATCGGCGCGCCGCCGGGCTATGTTGGCTTCGACCAGGGTGGCTTATTGACCGAGGCCGTCATCAAGCATCCGCATGCCATTGTCCTGCTCGACGAGATCGAGAAGGCGCATCCGGACGTCTACAACCTGCTGCTGCAGGTCATGGACCACGGCAGCCTGACCGACAACAACGGCCGTCAGGCGGATTTCCGCAACGTCATCCTGGTGATGACCACCAATGCCGGCGCCGAGGAATCGTCGCGCCGGACCATGGGGTTCGCCGAGCAGAATCACCAGACCGACGCGATGGAGGTCATCCGGCGCATGTTCACGCCGGAGTTCCGCAACCGCCTCGACGCGATCGTGCAGTTCGCGCCGCTGGGGCGTGAGCAGGTGCTGCGCGTGGTCGACAAGTTCCTGATGCAGCTCGAGGAGCAGCTCGGCGCCAAGGGGGTGGTGCTGGAGATCGAGGAGTCGGCGCGCGACTGGCTGGCCGAGCGGGGCTACGATCCGCGCATGGGTGCGCGGCCGATGGCTCGTGCGATCCAGGAGAACATCAAGCGCCCGCTGGCCGAGGAGCTGCTGTTCGGCAAGCTGTCGAATGGTGGTCGGGCCACGGTCTGCGTCGGCGACGACGGCGAGCTGGCTTTCGAGCTGGAGGGGCGGGAGAAGTCCGGCCAGCTCGAGCCGGTGTGACGGTGTTCCGGCGCCGCGTCGCGGGCGTCGTTTCCGCAGGTACGACGAAAAGCCCGCATCACTGCGGGCTTTTCGTTCATGGGAAGTATCCCGGTCCCGGCAGATTGCGCCGGGGTAGCCGACCTTACTTGTCGCGGAAGGTGATCCGACCCTTGGTCAGATCGTACGGCGTCAGCTGAACGGTGACCTTGTCGCCGGTGAGGATGCGGATGTAGTGCTTGCGCATCCGTCCCGAAATATGGGCGACCACAAGGTGCCCGTTTTCGAGTTTTACGCGAAAGGTGGTGTTGGGCAGCGTCTCAACGACGACACCGTTCATCTCAATGTGATCTTCTTTGGCCATACGCCTCGCCGGCTCTCAGGAGGTGCGCATTATCTGGAAACACCCCTCCATCATCAACCGGCGCGCGTCAGCAGGCTGTCTGCGGAGTGCTGCCAGCCGCTGATTCCGAGCAGTTCGCTGGGCTGGAACTGCTGCTTGTAGTCCATTTTCGCGCTGCCCGGCACCCAGTAGCCGAGATAGACATGCGGCAGCCCCAGCCCGCGTGCATGCTCGATCTGCCGCAGGATGCCCAGGGTGCCCAGGCCGCGCGTTCGCACGTCCGGATCGAAGAATGTATACACCGCGGACAGCGAGTGCGGCAGATGGTCGACGACGGCCACGGCCAGCAGCCGGTTGTCTTCGTGGAAGCACCAGTAGCGCACCGGCAGCCATGGACATTCGAGAAACGCGTGGAACGCGTTGCGGTCGTCGGGATCCATGCCGCCGCCGGCGTGGCGGCTGTGCAGATAGCGGCGATACAGCTCGAAATGCTCCTCGCTCAGCGTCGATTCGATCGACATCGTGATGCCGGCGTTACGGCGCAGGCAGCGGCGTTGGCTGCGGTTCGGCAGGAATTCGGCAACGGGAATCCGGATCGGGACGCAAAGCTGGCAGCCGCGGCAGTGCGGGCGATAGGCGTGACCGCCGCTGCGGCGGAAGCCCGCTTCGAGCAGGCGCTCGTAGCGGGTCGGGTTGAGGTTCCAGTGCGGGTCGACGAAGGCGCTGCGCGCCAGACGGTCGGACAGGTAGCCGCAGGCGTGCTCGGCGCTCAGGTACAGTCGCAGCGGCTGGCTGTCGTTCACGCCGGCAGATGTCGCGCCGCGGCCGGAGCCTCGATCTCGAAGCGCCAGGTACCGTGGGGCAGTTCGCCGTCGATCGAGCGGGCCAGACGGTGCAGGAAGTGGTCACGCCGCATTTCCACAGCGCCGAGGCTCATCAGGTGAGCGGAGGCGACCTGGCAATCGATCATCTCGAAACCCCACTGCTGCAGCTGCCGGCACAGCCAGTACAGCGCGATCTTCGACGCGTCGGTGGCGTTGGAGAACATCGACTCGCCGAAGAACACCCGGCCGATCGCGACCCCGTACAGCCCGCCGATCAGGGCGCCGTCACGCCAGACCTCGACGCTGTGAGCGTAGCCGCTGGTGTGGAGCTGGCGATAGGCGCGCTGCATGTCGCCCCCCAGCCAGGTCCCGGCGCTGTTGCCGCGCGGCGCGGCGCAGCCTTCCAGAACCGTGGCGAAGGCGTGGTCCAGCGTGACCGCATAGTCGTCACGCCGCAGTGCGCGCCGCAGCGATCGCGACACCCGGATCGCATCGGGTTCGAGCACGGTGCGGGGATCGGGGCACCACCACAGGATCGGTTCGTCGGGGTTGTACCAGGGAAAGATGCCCTGGGCGTAGGCGCGAAGCAGGCGCGTCAGCGACAGATCTCCGCCGATGGCCAGCAAACCGTTGGGCTCGCGCATCGCCAGATGCGCGGGCGGGAAGGGCTGGTGCGGATCGCGCGGGTCCAGCCAGTGCAGTCGGACGGGACTGTCCATGTCCGGCATACAGTGTGGGTACGGCAGAAGAATACTGCAGCCGGCGGCCCGCGCGGAGGCGCGGGCCGATATTCGGCGAGAAGTCAGTGGAAGGTCGGTCCGAGCGCAGGCATGTCGCGCAGCGCCCACTGGATCACCGCGTCGTGTTCGAATCCGGTGATGGGTTCGGCCTCGGCCGGCGGTCCCGCCTCGGCGAGACGGCCGTCGTCATCGAAGCGGATCCGTGCGCCGGCGGTCTGGATGCGCAGTTCGCCGCTGTCACTGCCGTCGACCATGACCACCTGCAGATAGCGGACGTCGTGGCCGGCGAATTCCGGGACGCGATCGGTGCCGGCGGCAATCAGCGCCGCTTCTTCGGTGCTGAATTCGCGGATTCCGCCGTCCGGCGTCAGAACGAAATGACGAGTCTGGTTGCTCATGATCTGTTCCATTGGCCTGTCCTAAACATTTGACCTGCTTTTGTTATGGAGGTTTACGGCAATTTTTCAAGACCGTGAAGGCCGCTGGTAAGACCGCAGGTTCCGTTCCTCGGTCGGCTATACTGACCTGATCCGTTTCAGCATTTTTTCCATGTTTCTCAAAGCCAAGTCTCACGCCACCGACGAGACCGCCGGCCCGAGCTGGCTGGAACGCCTGCCGCGCGAGGCGGCGATGCTGGCCTGCCTCGGCCTGTCGCTGTTCCTGCTGGTATCGCTGGTCAGCTTTCATCCCAACGATCCGGGCTGGTCGTCGTCCGGGACCGGGGATCCGATCCACAATCTGGCCGGCAATGTCGGCGCCTGGATTGCGGACGTCCTCCTGTCCCTGTGCGGCTACGTCGCCTTCCTGGTGCCCTGGGCCGTTCTGATCATCGGCGTGCGCATCTTCCGCAACGCCGAACCGGACGAGAAGATGCCGCGCGGGGTCCGCATTGCGGCGTGGCTGGTCCTGCTGGCCTGCCTGGCGGCGCTGGCGGCCGAATTCGTCGGGGCGTCGCCGAACTGGGCGCCGCAGGGCAGCGGCGGCATCGCCGGCCAGGCCCTGGCGCAGTCTCTGGTCACGGTGTTCAGCAGCTTCGGCGCCAGCCTCGTCCTGCTGACGCTGGCGGTCGCCGCCGCGCCGTTGGCGCTGACGTTCTCCTGGCTGGCGGTGCTCGACCGCGTCGGCGGCACCATTCTCGGTGTCGCGCGCCGTGGTGCGAGCTGGCGCAGCGAGCGCAGGGAACGCGATGCCGGGGACGCAGGAGTGCGGCTGCCGGCGGGGGAGGGCTCGCGCGCGACCCCCACGCTCGGTCCGCAACCCGCGGAAGCACCCTCCGCCAAGGGCGGGAAGGAGCGGCGCAAGCGCAAGATCCCGCAGCTGCTGGGGACCGAGGAGGAGCAGCTGGAGCTGCTGCCGGCCGAGCCGAAGAAGGCGCGCGGCCGCAAGGCCGCGGACGCCGCCGACGGCGTGCCCGCGTTCGACGGCGACCCGCTGCCGCCGCTGGAGATTCTCGATCCGCCGCGTCCGAGCGGACGCATGTATACGGCGGACGAACTGGAGCGCCTGTCGCGGGATGTCGAGCGGCATCTGCAGTCGTTCGGGGTCGAGGCGCAGGTCGTCGCGGCCACGCCGGGTCCGGTCATCACCCGTTTCGAGCTGCAACCGGCGCCGGGCGTCAAGGGATCGCAGATCACCAACCTGTCGCGCGACCTGGCGCGCTCGCTGTCGGTGTCGAGCGTGCGCGTGATCGAGGTCATCGAAGGCAAATCGGTGATCGGCCTGGAAATTCCGAACCAGAAGCGGGAGATGGTGAGCCTGCGCGAGCTGCTCGATTCGAGCGCGTACCGCAATTCGTCGTCGCCGTTGACGGTGGCCCTGGGCAAGGACATCGCCGGTCATCCGATGTCGTTCGACCTCGGCAAGATGCCGCATCTGCTGGTGGCCGGTACCACCGGCTCGGGCAAGTCGGTTGCAATCAACGTGATGATCCTGTCGATGCTGTTCAAGGCCACGGCCGAACAGGTCCGCTTCATCTTCATCGATCCGAAGATGCTGGAGCTTTCGATCTACGAGGGCATTCCGCATCTGCTGACGCCGGTGGTGACCGACATGAAGGACGCCGCCAACGCGCTGCGCTGGAGCGTTGCAGAGATGGAGCGTCGCTACCGGCTGATGTCGGCACTCGGCGTGCGCAATCTGGCCGGCATGAATCGCAAGATCGCCGACGCCCAGGCCGCCGGCGAGCCGGTCACCGACCCGCTGTTCAAGGCGCCGGAGCTGTTCGACGAGGACGCACCGCAACCGCAACCGGAAGTGCTGGAGCCGCTGCCGCACATCGTCGTGATCATCGACGAGCTGGCCGACATGATGATGGTGGTCGGCAAGAAGGTCGAAGAGCTGATCGCGCGTCTGGCGCAGAAGGCGCGAGCGGCCGGTATCCACCTGATCGTCGCCACGCAGCGCCCCAGCGTCGATGTCATCACCGGCCTGATCAAGGCCAACATTCCGTCGCGTCTGGCCTTCCAGGTCGCCTCGCGCGTCGATTCGCGGACGATTCTCGACGAGCTCGGCGCAGATACGCTGCTCGGACATGGTGACGGTTTGTTCCGCCCGATCGGCGCCAACCGGCTCGAGCGCGTGCACGGCGCCTTCGTCGACGATCATGAAGTCCACAAGGTCGTGGCCTATCTCAAGCAGGTCGGCGAGCCCAACTACATCGAGGACATCTGCGCCGACGAGGCGCCGAGCAACGGCGGCGACGGCGGCGGCGGGGATGCCGAGGCCGATCCGCTCTACGACCAGGCCGTCGCGCTGGTGCTGGAGTCGCGCAAGGCCTCGGTGTCGTGGGTGCAGCGCCGGCTCAAGATCGGCTACAACCGGGCGGCGCGGATGGTCGAGCAGATGGAGGCGGCCGGCGTCGTCGGGCCCAGCGGCCCGGGCGGCAACCGCGAGATCCTGGCCCCCGGCGGACGTGAATGAGCGTGTCGTCGGCGACTGTTCCTGCGGCAACGATGCCGCCGCTTGATTCAGATGCGCGCAAGCTCGATGCCGCAGACTGTCGGCATCAATCCATCACGGGACGTTTCATGCGTATCCTTTTCGGACTGCTGAGCGCGGTCCTGTTCATGCCCGCGGCCTGGGCCGCGGACCCGGAGGCGCTGCTGCAGCGCTTCGTCGACGACGTCCAGACCCTGTCCGCCGATTTCGAGCAGGTACAACTGGATCAGGACGGCGAGGAGATCGCGCGGCGCAGCGGCGATTTCGCGCTGGCCCGGCCGGGCCGCTTCCGCTGGCACTACGCCGAACCCTACGAGCAGTTGATGGTGTGCGACGGCCGCGAGATCTGGAACTACGAGCCGGATCTGGCGCAGGTCAGCGTGCAGGCGGCCGGGCGTGTGCTCACCGATACGCCGGCCGCGCTGCTCGCCGAGGGCAGCAGCCTGAAGGCGCGGTTCACGCTCGAAGACGGTGGCGCTGCGGATGGCGACCGTCTGTTGCGCCTGCGGCCGAAGACCGACGATGCCGACTTCCAGCTGATCGAGCTGTGGCTCAGCGAGCGCGGCGTGCCGAGCCGCATGCGCTTCCACGACGCGCTCGGCGGGACCAGTGACGTGCGGTTCTCGAAGCTGCGCAGCGGCGCGAAGCCCGATCCGAAGCTGTTCGCCTTCGTTCCTCCCAAGGGGGTGGATGTCGTGCGCCTGGATGCACCCGCCGAATGAGCCTGGCGGCGGCCAGCGCCCGCGGAACCGGCAGCGCGCGGCCGCTGGCCGAGCGCATGCGGCCGCGTCGGCTCGATGAGGTCGAAGGGCAGCAGCACCTGCTGGGGACCGGGGCGCCGCTGCGGACCCTGCTCGAGGCCGGCAGTGTCCCGTCGATGGTGTTCTGGGGGCCTCCGGGCGTCGGCAAGACCACGCTGGCGCGCCTGATCGCGCAATACACGCAGGCCCAGTTCCTGACGCTGTCCGCGGTACTCGCCGGGGTCAAGGACATCCGCGACGCCGTCGCTCAGGCGCAGGTCGCGGCCAGCGGTCTGACCCCGCAGGCCACGGTGCTGTTCATCGACGAGATCCATCGCTTCAACAAATCGCAGCAGGATGCGCTGTTGCCGTACGTCGAGGACGGCACCATCACCCTGATCGGCGCGACCACCGAAAATCCCTCGTTCGAACTCAATGCCGCATTGCTGTCGCGCCTGCGCGTATTCGTGCTGCGCAGCCTGACGATCGACGATGTGAGCGGACTGCTGCGGCGCGCGCTCACCGATCCCGAACGGGGTTTCGGTGGTCGCGGTGGCGAGCTGCCGGAGAGCTGGCTGCAGCGCATCGCCGAGGCTGCCGACGGCGATGCCCGTCGCGGACTGGTGCTGCTGGAGACCGCCGTCGAGCTGGCGCGCGCCGAGGCGCATCAGGACGACGCCGTGCTGGAGCGCCTGATCGGTCGCGGCCTGCGGCGCTTCGACAAGCAGGGCGAGAACTTCTACGACCAGATCTCGGCCCTGCACAAGTCGGTGCGCGGCAGCGATCCGGATGCGGCCCTGTACTGGCTGGCGCGGATGCTCGACGGCGGCTGCGATCCGGTCTACATCGCGCGCCGCGTGTTGCGCATGGCGATCGAGGATATCGGCTTGGCCGATCCGCGCGCGCAGACGATGTGTATTGAAGCCTGGCAGACCTACGATCGTCTCGGCAGCCCGGAGGGCGAGCTGGCGCTGGCGCAGGCGGTGATCTATCTGGCCTGCGCGCCCAAGAGCAACGCCGGCTATGCGGCGTACAAGGCCGCCCGCGCGCTGGTCGAGCAGACCGGCAGCCTCGAAGTCCCGATGCACATCCGTAACGCGCCGACCAAGCTGATGAAGGATCTCGGCTACGGCCAGGGCTACCGCTACGATCACGACGAGCCCGGCGCGAACGCCACGGGGCAGCAGTTCCTCCCGGACGCGCTGGTCGGCACCGAACTCTATGAACCGACCCGGCACGGACTGGAGATCAAGATCGGGGAAAAGCTGGCGATGCTGCGCCGGCGGCGCTCCGGAAGCACGGATCGCGAGGGAGACGAGCGATGATGGCCCAGTATCTGGCGGTGGCCGCCGGTGGCGCGATCGGGGCGGTGACGCGCTTCACCTGCGTGCGCGCGGTGACGGCGCTGGCTGGCCCTGCGTTTCCCTACGGCACGCTGAGCGTCAATGTACTGGGCAGCCTGGTCGCAGGCGTCCTGTACGTGCGTCTGGTCGAACAGGGCGCGGCCAGCGCGCCGTGGCTGGGCCTGTTGATCGTCGGGTTTCTCGGGGCATTCACGACCTTCTCGGCGTTCTCGGTCGAGACCCTGCGCCTGTTCGAGGACATCTCGATCTATGCCGCGCTGACCAACATCCTGCTGAACGTATCGTTGTGCCTGGTGGCCTGCGGCAGCGGACTGTGGCTGACGCGCCAGTTCTTCTCCGCCTGACAGGGGTCGGTTCGCGGCGGCAGGGTCTACAATAGCGGCCCCAAGAACAACCTCACCGCTTGAATCGCCATGCTGGACGTCAAATACCTGCGCGCCGATCCCGAGGCCGTCGCCGTACAACTCGCCCGTCGCGGGTTCGAGTTCGATGTCGCCGGCTTCCAGTCACTCGAGGAGCGCCGCAAGGCGCTGCAGACCCGAACCGAGCAATTGCAGGCCGAGCGCAACAGCCGCTCCAAGAACATCGGCAAGGCCAAGGCGCAGGGGCAGGACATCGCGCCGCTGCTGGCCGACGTCGAACGGCTCGGCGGCGAACTCGACGCCGCGCGTGCGGAACTCGATTCGGTCCAGAACAGCCTGACCGCGCTGACCCAGGGGCTGCCGAACCTGCCGCATGCGTCGGTGCCCGACGGCAAGGACGAGAACGACAACGTCGAGGTTCGGCGCTGGGGCGATCCGCGACCTGCGGAAGGCGCCAAGGATCACGCGGATCTCGGCGAGGCGCTGGGGCTGATGGACTTCGCGATGGCGGCCAAGCTCACCGGCGCCCGCTTCACCGTGCTGCGCGGTCAGCTCGCGCGCCTGCACCGGGCACTCGCGCAGTTCATGCTCGACGTGCACACCACCGAGCACGGCTACCAGGAAGTCTACGTTCCGTACATCGTCAACGGCACCAGTCTGCTCGGCACCGGCCAGCTGCCCAAGTTCGGCGAGGATCTGTTCACGCTGCAGGGCGACCACGACTGGCGCCTGATTCCGACCGCCGAGGTGCCGGTCACCAACTTCCTGCGCGACGAGATTCTCGCGGCCGAGGAGTTGCCGCAGCGCTGGGTGGCGCACACGCCGTGCTTCCGCTCGGAGGCCGGGTCCGCCGGGCGCGACACCCGCGGCATGATCCGCCAGCACCAGTTCGACAAGGTCGAGCTGGTCCATGCATCGCTGCCGGAGCATTCGTACGAGACGCTGGAACTGCTGGTGTCGCACGCGGAAGCGATCCTGCAGAAGCTGGAGCTGCCGTATCGCGTCGTTGCCCTGTGTGCCGGCGACATGGGCGCCAGCGCAGCCAAGACCTACGATCTCGAGGTCTGGTTACCGAGTCAGAACACCTACCGCGAGATTTCCTCCTGCTCCAACTGCGAGGCGTTCCAGGCGCGTCGGATGCTGGCGCGCTACCGCCATCCCGAGACCAAGAAGCCGGAACTGCTGCATACGCTCAACGGCTCCGGTGTCGCGGTCGGCCGGGCGATGGTCGCGGTGCTGGAAAACTATCAGCGCCCCGACGGCAGGATCGACGTGCCGACCGTGCTGCGGCCGTACATGGGCGGGCTCGAAGTCATCGGCTGAGCGTCGGCGGCGGGCGCGGGGCGCATCAGACCTTGCGCCCGGCCGATGGCTCCTCTATCCGGCCGAGGTCGACCAGGTTCCACGGCATGTCCTTGTTGCGGTAGATGCGTTTGCCGCGGGCAGGGTAGTCGCCGACGTCGTGGTCGAGGCGCTGGCCGACGACGATGCAACGCAGGGTTTCTGTGCCGGTATTCCGCAGCTTGTGCGCCAGCCCGCCGGCGCGGTAGCCGATGAAGTCGCCGGCCATAACCGTGTGCACCGCGTCGCCGATCGTGGCCTCGGCCTGACCGTTGAGGATGTAGACGCATTCGTCCTCGTGGTAGTGGCGGTGCAGCTCGGTCGACTCGAAACCGGGTTCGACTTCGATCAGGTGAAAGCCGAAGCCGGCGAGTCCGGTCAGGTCGCCCAGCGATTTGTTGACGCGCTGTGCATTGGGGTTGAGGAAATGCGTCTTGTGAATCCCGTCGTATGCGTCGATCTCGGCCTTTCTGAGAATGTAGGGGGTCATGCGGCCTCCGGTTGCGCCATTGCCGATGCCGTCGCATTCAACGACGACGCCCTCCCGGATGCAAGCACCGGGGGGCGCCGAGCCGAATCGGGGACAGGGTTCAGCCGTGGTCTGCCGCTTTACCGGCGGACTGCGAGTCCGGTCCCATGCTCAGGCGGCTGAACAGCGTCACCAGGCGCTGATAGCCGGACGGCATCAGGCGCGCCATCCAGTCGATCACGTGCGCGTCCGGCCCGATCAGCACGCGGCGCTGATTGCGCTCGACGCCGCGCAGGATGACGCGGGCGGCCTTGTTGGCCGTGGTGATGAAGTTCTTCTCGAACTTGGCCGTGGCGTTGTGCTCGTCGAGGCCAAGCTGCTTGACGCTCGGATCCAGACGCGCGGCCTTGGCGATGTTGGTCTTGATGCCGCCGGGGTGCACGCTGGTGGCGCTGACGCCGCAATGCTCCATGTCCAGCTCCATGCGCAGCGACTCGGTGAAACCGCGCACCGCGAACTTGGCGGCATTGTAGGCCGACTGCGACGGTACGCCGACCAGGCCGAACACGCTGGAGGTGTTGATCACGTGGCCGTCGCCGGCCGCCTTCAGGTGCGGCAGGAAGGCCTTGGTGCCGTGGACGACGCCCCAGAAGTTGATGTTCATCAGCCATTCGAGGTCGGAATAGGCCATGCCGTCGACGCTCGCGCCGAGGGCGACGCCGGCGTTGTTGAAGATCAGGTTGACCTTGCCGTGGTCCATGGCGACCTGGTCGGCCCAGGCGAACACCGCCTTCTGGTCGGCAACGTCCACATGTGCGTGGGTGACGCGCACCCCGGTCGGCTCGACCAGGCGCGCCGTTTCGGCCAGCCCGGCGTCGTTGACGTCCGACAGCGCCAGATGGCAGCCACGCGCCGCCAGTTCCACCGCCAGTTCGCGGCCCATGCCCGAGCCGGCGCCGGTGATGGCGGCGACCTTGTCCTTGAAATTCTTCATTGCGTTCGTCTCCTCGTCGGGAATGCAGGATGCCTGATTCTCAGGCGGATGCGGGTTGTGCGGGTGTGGCCGTCGCGGCCGCTTCGGTGCGGTAGTGGGTGGCGTCGAAGCGGCGTGTCTGTCGGCGGAACGCGAAGGTGAAGCCGGGCCACAGCGTGGTGTTGCGGCCGTTGTCGTTCAGGTACCAGCTCTTGCAGCCGCCGGCGGTCCAGATCGCCTTGCCCAGCGCGGCCTGCAGGCCGCGGTTGTAGCGGGCCAGCCGTTGCGGATCGACATCGACCGCACCCCATCCCCGCGCGCGCATCGTGCGGATCGCGTCGAGCACGTAGGCGATCTGCGATTCGATCATGTAGACCATCGAGCTGTGGCCGAGGCCGGTATTGGGGCCGACGATCATGAACAGGTTGGGGAAGCCGGACACGGTCGTGCCCTTGTAGGCCTCGGGACCGTCCCGCCAGTGGTCGGTGAGGTCGACGCCGTCGCGGCCGAAGATCGTCCCGCGCGGAATCGGATCCTGTGCCTTGAAACCGGTGCCGAAGATGATGCAGTCGACCGGTCGCTCGCGACCGTCGCGGGTGACGATGCCGTGTTCGCGGACTTCCGCGATGCCGTCGGTGATGACGTCGACATTGGCTTGCGTCAGCGCCGGGTAATAGTCGTCCGAGATCAGGACGCGTTTGCAGCCGAAGGTGAAGTCCGGCGTCAGCCTGGCGCGCAGCGCGGGGTCGGGGACCTGGCGGCGCAGATGCGCGCGGGCCTGGTGTTCGAGCAGCGACATGATGCGCGGCGAGATCACGAAGCCGAGCACGCGCGATTCGAGCGCCCAGTACAGCGCGTTGCGATAGGCCGTCTGCAGCGCGGGGACGCGGCGGTAGAGGCTGCGTTCGCGCGTGCCGATGGCGCGATCCGGCTTGGACATGATCCAGGGCGGCGTGCGCTGGTACAGGTCCAGCTGCGCGACCTGTTGCTGGATCTGCGGCACGAACTGGATCGCCGATGCGCCGGTGCCGACGACGGCGACGCGCTTGCCGCGCAGATCGTAGCCGTGATCCCACTCGGCGGAGTGGAAGGACTTGCCGGCGAAGGTCTCGATGCCGGGCAATGCGGGCGTCATCGGCGCCGACAGTCCGCCCATCCCCGAAACCAGGATCCGTGCGCTGAAGCGGCGGCCGTCGCGGGTGGCGACGTGCCAGAGCTGACGGGACTCGTCGTAGCGCGCCTCGACGATATCGGCACCGAAGCGGATATGCGGGCGCAGGCCGTACTTGTCGGTGCAGTGTTCGAGGTAGTCGCGGATCTCCGGCTGGCGCGCGAACATCCGCGTCCAGTCCGGGTTGGGTTCGAACGAGAACGAATACAGATGCGACTGTACGTCGCAGGCGCAGCCGGGGTAGTGATTGTCGCGCCAGGTTCCGCCGACCGCGTCGGCGCGTTCGAGGATCGTGAACGACTCGATACCGGCCTTCTTCAGGGCGATGCCCATGCCGAGCCCGGCGAATCCGGTGCCGACGATGAGAATCGAATCGTCTGCCCGGGCGGGCGAGCGCCCGTTCGTGCGTGTGTCGAACGCCATCTGGATCTCCTCTGTCCTGCGATCGTCGTTGCTTGTTGTCGAGCGTCGTGGCGGACGATGACGGCCGGCGCATTATGACAACGCTTGTTGTCACTTTATGTTTGACAATGACGTATGTCAATATTCGTGCATGACGGAACGAACGACGCGTCGCAAGACTTCCCGCTTCCGGGGCGTGGCCGCCGAGGAACGGCAGGCGCAGCGCCGGGCGATGCTGATCGAGGCGGGGGCGGATGTCTTCGGTGAGCACGGCTTCCACGCCGCGACGGTGCGCGAGATCTGCAAGCGGGCGAAGCTCACCGAGCGCTATTTCTACGAGTCCTTCGCCAATCGCGAGGCGCTGTTCGCCGCGGTCTACGAGCAGCTGACCCAGAATCTGCGCGACGAGATGGTGGCGGCGCTGCTGCCGGCGCCGCGCGACGTCGGCGCGATGGCACGTGCCGGTCTGACGACGCTGTTCGCGTCGATGCGGGACGATCCGCGCCTGATGCGGATCCTGTTCGTCGACGTGTTTACCGTCAGCGACGAGGTGGATCGCCTGTCACGGCGCACCACCGGCGCCTTCGCGCAGCTGCTGCAGACCCTGGTCGACAGCTTCTATCCGGCGGACCGGCGGGGCGGCCTCGACACCAACCTGATCGCACACGGCCTGGTCGGGGCGTGCATGAACCTGGTGATGTACTGGGCCTACGGCGGCTACAAGGAACCGCTGGAGTCGGTGGTGCACAACGTCGCGGTGCTGTTCGAGGCGCTCGGCGCCTATGTCGGCGGCGCGGAAGCGCCCGCGGCGCCGGCGGGCCCCGGACGCAGGGTCACGCGCCGGCGCTAGCGGTGCTTCAACCCTGGGCCGCGGCCTCGGCGTGTCGCGCGACGACGTCGGCGACGACCATCGTCACCCGCTTGCCCATCGGGATGTGCAGGAACTCGTTCGGACCGTGGGCGTTGGAGTTGGGGCCGAGCACGCCGGTGATCAGGAACTGCGCCTCGGGAAACTTCTCGCCGAGCATGCCCATGAACGGAATCGAGCCGCCTTCGCCCATATAGGTCGCCGGCTGGCCGAAATAGGTCTGCGATGCCTGCGCGACCGCCTGCTCCAGCCACGGCGACAGCGGCGGGGCATTCCAGCCGGTGGCCGACTTCTCCAGCTCGAAGCGCACCTTGGCGCCGTACGGCGGGTCGGATTCGAGCAGGGTCTTGAGCGCCTGGCTGGCGCGTTCGCCGTCGAGCGTCGGCGGCAGGCGCAGGCTCAGTTTCACCGCCGTATGGGGCCGCAGCACATTGCCGGCAGAGCCCAGCGGCGGCAGGCCGTCGGCGCCGGTGACGGCCAGTTGCGGGCGCCAGGTGCGGTTGAGGATCAGTTCCTGCAGGTCGTCGCTGACCGGGTGCATGCCGTCGGTCCACGGAAACTTGCTGTAGACCTCGTGATCCAGGGTGCCGGCGGCCAGCGCGGCCTGTTCGACGCGCTGTGGCGGAATCTCGACGTAGAAGTCTTCCGGCACGATACGGCCGCTGACCTCGTCCTCCAGCCGGGAGATGACCTGCCGCAGGATGCGGAAGCTCGACGGCACGATGCCGGAGGCGTCGCCGGAGTGCACGCCTTCCTTGAGCACCTCGACACGCAGGTTGCCGCCGGCCATGCCGCGCAGGCTCGTCGTCAGCCACAGCTGCTCGTAGTTGCCGCAGCCGGAGTCCAGGCAGATCACCAGCGACGGTTTGCCGATCCGCGTGGCCAGATGGTCGACGTAATGGGGCAGGTCGTAGCTGCCCGACTCCTCGCAGGCTTCGATCATCACCACGCAGCGCTTGCGGGGAATCCCCTGGTCCTGCAGGGCCAGCAGCGCGGCGAGCGAGCCGAAGATCGCGTAGCCATCGTCGGCACCGCCGCGGCCGTAGAGTCTGTCGCCCTTGAGAACGGGCGTCCAAGGGCCCAGATCGTCGGCCCAGCCGGTCATTTCCGGCTGCTTGTCGAGATGGCCGTAGAGCAGGACGCAGTCGTCGCCGTTCGAGCCGTCGGTTGCCGGCAGATCGATGAAGATCAGCGGGGTGCGGCCTTCGAGCCGCACCACCTCGAGGGCGGCGCCGGGCAGGGCCGGCAGCTTGCTCAGGGCCCAGCGCTGCATCAGTTCGACCGCCGCATCCATGTAACCGTGTTCCGCCCACTGCGGATCGAACAGCGGCGACTTGTTGGGAATGCGGATGTACTCGATCAGCTGCGGAACGATCTCGTCGTCCCACAGGGCGTTGATGGAGGTCTGGATGGCGTCGGTATTCATGATGCCTCGGGATCGGAGTGTCAGAGGGGGCGGGTTCAGAGGGACAGGGTCATGAAGACGCTGTTGGGATCGTCACGATACTCGCCGAACGGCGGGCAGGGGGCGAAGCCGAAGCCCGCATAGAGCCGGCGGGCCGACTCGAAGAAGGGCATCGAGCCGGTTTCGAGGCTGACACGGGACAGCTGGCGGCGGCGGGCCTCGTCGAGCAGGTGTCGCAGCAGTGCCGCACCGATGCCTTGGCGTCGCCGGTCGGTGGCGACCCGCATCGACTTGATCTCCGCATGTCCGGCTGCGATCAGTTGGAGCGCGCCGCAGCCGATCACCTCGCCGGCGTCACGCATGCACCAGAAGCTCACCGAGGGATGCCGCAGGCCGTCGATATCCAGTGCATGCCTGCTTTCGGGCGGCGAGACCGAGCGCATGTCCTGCAGGTGCGCCTCGAGAAAAGCGGCAACGGCGGGACTGCTCAGGTCGTCGATCAGAATCTGCATGCGGCTTGGCGGGCGGCGAATCACGGGCTGGCGTGATTCTTCGGCATCCGGCCGCCTCGTTGCCAGAGGATTTTCCCGGTCAGGTCCGGCGTTTCCGGCGCACCGCGGGTGCGCAGGAGCGGATCAGGGCGCCGTGCTGCGCCGCAGTCGGGACACCAGCGGCGTGGCCGCGTCGAGCGGCTGGTAGGCCAGGTCGAAGGCGCGATGCGCGTCGAGGCAGCGCTGCGGATCCTGATCGGCCCGCAGCGCGAAGCTGTCGAAGCCGCAGCGCATCATCGATTGCAGCTGATCGAGCACGACGGCGTCGCCCGAGGCGCGCAGCTCGCCGTGGTATCCGCGCCGCCGCAGCAGACGCGCCTGGCTGTAGGCGCGACCGTCGGCGAAGCCCGGAAAGCACAGAACCAGCAGCGGCCGTTCGAGGACGCCGTGCTCCAGCGACTCGATGTCCGCGGTATTCGGCAGGGCGACGCCCACCTGCAGGTCGTTGCGGTTCAGCGCGTCGGCCTCGGCCCGCCAGCGATCCAGGCCCACGACGATGCGTCCGCGACCGGGAATCGGGTCGGCGTCATCCGGCCACTGATAGTCGTCGGCTTCGATGCGGCCGTTGCGGATCAGGGTCGCGGCGCTCATGCGGCGACCTCGGTCGGATACAGATGGGCCTTGAACGGCGCCATGCCGATGCGCCGGTAGCACGCGAGGAAGGATTCGTCCTCGTCGCGGCGCTGTTCCAGATAGACCTCGACGATGCGCTGCACGGCGTCGGCGATCTCGTCGCGGCTGAACGACGGCCCGGTGCGGTCGCCGAGCGTGGCATCGTTCTCGGCGCTGCCGCCGAGCGTGACCTGGTACCACTCCTCGCCCTTCTTGTCGACGCCGAGGATGCCGATGTGGCCGACGGTGTGGTGTCCGCAGCCGTTCATGCAGCCGGACATCTTCAGCTTGATCTCGCCGATGTCGTAGAGATGGTCGAGCGAATCGAAGCGGTCGTTGATGTCCTGGGCGACGCCGATCGAGCCGGCATTGGCCAGCGCGCAGAAGTCGAGCCCCGGGCAGCAGATCATGTCGGTCAGCAGGCCGATGTTCGGGGTCGCCAGGCCGATCTCGCGCAGCGCGCTCCACACCGCATGCACGTCTTCCTGGGCGACGTCGGCCAGGACCAGATTCTGATCGTGGGTCGCGCGCAGTTCGCCGAAGCTGTAGCGGTCCGCCAGTTCGGCGACGCGGTCCATCTGCTCGGCGGTGATGTCGCCGGGTGCGATGCCGGGCCCCTTGAGCGAGACGAACACGATCTTGTAGCCGGGCACGCGGTGTTCGCGGACGTTGCGCCTGGCGAAGGCGGCGAAGGCGCTGTCGCCGGCGATCGCCGATTCGTAGCGGCGGTCGGCGGCGGCTTCCGTGCGATAGGCCGGTGCGTCGAAGTGAGTGGCCATGCGCTGCAGGTCGGCGTCGCCGAAGTCGAGGGCGGCGCCGTCGGCGGTGGCGCGGACCTGCGCCCATTCGGCTTCGACGAGTTCGGCGAAGCGCTGCGGGCCGAGATCCTTGACCAGGATCTTGATCCGCGCGCGGTGCATGTTGTCGCGGCGGCCGAGACGGTTGTACACGCGCAGCACCGCGTCGAGGTAGGAGAGCAACTGCGCCTGCGGCAGGAATTCGCGGATCGCATGGCCGATCATCGGCATGCGCCCGAGACCGCCGCCGACGTAGATCGTGTAGCCGAGTTCACCGGCTGCGTTGCGCACGATGTGCACGCCGATGTCGTGCACGCGTGTCGCCGCACGGTCTGTGGTCGACGACGAGAACGCGATCTTGAACTTGCGCGGCAGCCAGTTGAATTCCGGATGGAAGGTCGCCCACTGCCGCGTCAGCTCGCAGTACGGACGCGGGTCGACCAGTTCGTCGGCGGCGACGCCGGCGAGATGGTCGGCGGTGATGTTGCGGATGCAGTTGCCGGAGGTCTGGATCGCGTGCATCTGCACCGAGGCGAGGTCGGCGAGGATGTCCGGCACGTCCTCCAGGCGCGGCCAGTTGAACTGCATGTTCTGGCGCGTGGTGAAGTGGCCATAGCCCTTGTCATAGGTGCGCGCGATATGGGCGAGCATGCGCAGCTGGCGGCTCGCCAGCAGGCCGTACGGGATCGCGATACGCAGCATCGGCGCGAAGCGCTGGATGTACAGGCCGTTGCGCAGGCGCAGTGCCCGGTATTCCTCCTCGGGCAGCTGGCCGTCGAGAAAGCGGCGCGTCTGGTCGCGGAACTGGGCGACGCGCTGGTCGACGAGGCGCTGGTCGTATTGGTCGTACTGGTACATGGCGAAACGTCCTGAGGGGCGCGCAGGTTAGCAGCGCGATCCGCGTCTCCACAGCGGTGTGGCGACCTATCCTCAGAACGAACGGTTATTAGCCCTGCGGGTGATGCCGCGCGGTCGCGGCGCAGGGCGGGCTAGTCGCGGGTGGCCGGCAGCTGCGGAATGCGCTGGGCGACGCGCCTGCGGCGTTCCTCGGGATCGGCGATCGCGGCGATCTCGTCGACCAGCTCGCGCGTGAGGTGGGCGGCGAACTGTTCGAGGAAGTCGTACATGTAGCCGCGCAGGAACAGGCCGCGGCGAAAGCCGATATGGGTGGTGCTGGGTTCGAACAGATGGTCGACCGGCAGGCGCACGAGGTCGCGGTCGGTCTGCGGATCGTAGGCCATGTCGGCGACGATGCCGATGCCGAGCCCGAGGCGGACGTAGGTCTTGATCACGTCGGCGTCGACCGCGGTCAGCACCACGTCCGGGCGCAGGCCATGGGCGGCGAAGGCCTGGTCGAGCTTGGATCGCCCGGTGAAGCCGAAAGTGTAGGTCACGATCGGATACGCGGCGATGTCGGCCAGGCTCAGGGACTCGATCCGGGCCAGTGGGTGGTTCGGCTTGACCAGCACGCAGCGGTTCCAGCGGTAGCAGGGCAGCATCACCAGGGTGTCGAAGTGATGCATCGCCTCGGTCGCGATCGCGAAGTCGGCCTGGCCTTCGGCCGCCATCTTGGCGATCTGTGGCGGCGAGCCCTGGTGCAGGTGCAGCGTGACCTGCGGATAGCGGCGCCGGAACGCCTGGATCACGGTCGGCAGCGCGTAGCGGGCCTGGGTGTGGGTCGTGGCGATGGCCAGATCGCCGGAGTCGGTGGCGTGGAACTCCTCGGCGACACGGCGGATGTTGTCCTCCTCGTCGAGCAGGCGCCGCGTGTATTCGAGGATGCGCTGGCCGGCGGGGGTGATTTCCGTCAGGTGCTTGCCGTTGCGCACGAAGATGTCGACCCCCAGTTCCTCCTCGAGCAGGCGGATCTGCTTGCTGACGCCGGGTTGCGAGGTGAACAGGGCTTCGGCTGCGGCGGTGACATTGAGGCCGCGGCGGGCGACTTCGTAGATGTAGCGCAGCTGGCGGATCTTCATGGCGTGATACGTTATTCGCGCGTTGAATAACAGTAAAGTCTTTTATTCCCGTTGGCCCGGAATCTGCATCCCCGGAGCTGCGGACGCTGCCTGCGTCCGCGCGCCCGTGTTCGACGCCGCCGGGCGATCCACTATGCTGAGCAGACGATGCACGATTCGAACTGGCCCTATTTCCCCGCGTTTCTGCGCCTCGACGGTTGCCGCGTGCTGCTGGTCGGTGGCGGCGAGATCGCCGCGCGCAAGCTGCGCCTGCTCGGCCGGACTGCGGCACGGATCGATATCGTCGCCGCAACCCTCAACGACGAGGTGGCCGAGGCCTGCACCGGCGGCCGCGCGACGCACCTGGCGACGCGGTTCAGCGCGACGCAGGTCAGCGGGTGCCGGCTGGTGGTGGCAGCGACCGACGACCGCGAACTGAACCTTGGTGTTGCGGCCGCGGCCGATGCCGCCGGGGTCCCGGTCAACGTCGTCGACGACGTCGCGGCGAGCACTTTCATCACGCCGTCGGTCGTCGACCGTTCGCCGCTGCTGATCGCGATCTCGACCGGCGGCGCCGCGCCGGTGCTGGCACGACGCCTGCGCGAGCGTCTCGAAGCCCTGGTGCCGGCCGCCTACGGCCGTCTCGCCGGCTTCATGCATCGCTGGCGTCAGCCCGTCCTGGATCAGGTCGAGACGCCGGCGCGGCGCGGTCTGTGGGAGCGGATGCTCGACGGCCCGACGGCACAGCGCGTGCTCGAGGGCGACGAGGCCGGTGCGGACCGGATGATGGAGGCGCTGATCGACGGCCAGTCGGTGGCCGGCGAGGTCTATCTGGTCGGCGCCGGGCCGGGCGATCCGGATCTGCTGACGTTCAAGGCGCTGCGGCTGATGCAGCAGTGCGACGTGGTGCTGCACGATCGACTGATCTCGCCGCGCGTCATGGAGCTGGTCCGGCGCGATGCGCGGCGGATCTTCGTCGGCAAGGCGCGGAGCCGGCACGCGGTGCCTCAGGATGAGATCAACGCCGAGCTGGTGCGGCTGGCCAGGTCGGGGCTCAAGGTGCTGCGCCTCAAGGGTGGGGATCCGTTCATCTTCGGGCGCGGCGGCGAGGAGATCCAGTCGTTGATGGCGGAGGGCATTCCGTTCCAGGTCGTGCCCGGGATCACCGCCGCCAGCGGCTGTTCGAGCTATGCCGGCATCCCCTTGACCCATCGCGACTACGCGCAGTCGGTGATCTTCGTCACCGGTCACGCGCGCAAGGACGGCGAACTCAAGCTGCACTGGGATCAGCTCGCGCGCCCCGGCCAGACCGTCGTGGTGTACATGGGACTGCACAGCCTGCCGCAGTTGTGCGCGGCGCTGATCGAGCACGGCCTGAGTCCGGAGTGGCCGGCGGCGATGATCGAGGAGGGCACCTCGCCGGACCAGCGCGTGGTTACCGGCACGCTCGCCGATCTGCCGCAGCGGGTCGAGGCGGCCGCTTTTGCCGGTGCCAGCCTGCTGATCGTGGGCGAGGTGGTGCAGTTGCGCGGCCAGCTGGCCTGGAAGTAGATGCGCGGCGTGTAAAGCGAGCTTGACATCCGGGATCGGTTGTCGGCAGTATCGTGTCAAGCTTACTTTACAGGCACGACATGTACGACCGTCGCTACTGGCGTGAATTCGCCGTCTGGTTCGTCGCCTACGTCGCCCTGATGCTGGGGGCGGCAAGGATTCTCAAGGGCTTGCCGGATGACAGTCCCTGGCGTGTCGCCCTGGTGCTGCCGGTCCTGCTGGTGTTGCTGGCGGCCATCTGGATCGAGCTACGGATGGTGCGTCGATTCGACGAGATGCAGCGCATGATCTACCTCGAAGCGACCTTTGCGTCCTCGCTGCTGGCGATGCTGGTGACGGCATCCGGCTGGCTGTTCGAGGAGATGGCAGGCGCTCCGCGTATTTCGCCGCTATGGGTGATGGCCGCGCTCGGCGGCGGGTTCCTGCTGGGCTATCTCAACGCGCGTCGCCGCTACGCATGAAGAACTGCGTGCGCGAGCGCCGCCAGCAGCGCGGCTGGACCCAGCAGGATCTTGCCCGCCTGCTTGGCGTATCGCGGCAGACGGTCAATGCCATCGAGAACGGCAAGTACGACCCGAGCCTGCCGCTGGCATTCCAGTTGGGCGCCTTGTTCGAATGCCGGATCGAGGATCTGTTCGATCCGCGCTCGGCCTGAAATCCTCTTCGTACCGAGTTCCGGGAGGCACAAATGAGTCAGACGGTATTCGCGGTGCTGATCGTCGTCGCGCTGTTGTCGGCGAACTTTACCCGCCTGTTGTTCGAGCGCCTGTGGCCGCTCGTCGAGCACGCGATCCGCCGGCATCTGGACGCGGCACGCCGCGACGGGATCACGCGCGAGGCCGTCGAGACGCTGGTGCAACGCATCGAGCGGCTCGAAGACGATCACGGGAGGCGTTGAGATGGGATCGGCGGCCAGGCCGCTCGCGGCGTTCGGCGCGCTGCTGCTGGGGATGACGGCGCAGCCGGGGCTGGCCGTGACTCCGACGCCGCCGGGCGCCGCGTTGCCGGCGCCGGTCTTCGAGCCCTGCGATCTGTTCGATCGCAACCGGGTCGTGCGGGTCGAGGCCGAGTGTGCGAGCTACTCGGTGCCGGAGAATCCCGACGATCCGCAGGGACGCAGGATCTCGCTGCGGCTGGCCCGCATTCCGGCGCGGCTGCCGGAGCCGGCCGCCGATCCGATCGTCCTGCTCGCCGGCGGCCCGGGGCAGGCGGCGATCGACGCCTACGTCGGTTCGCGGGCGGCGCTGCACCCCGGCAATCGCGATCGCGACATCCTGCTCGTCGACCAGCGCGGCACCGGCGGGTCGAACCGGCTGGCCTGCCCGTGGCCGGAGGACGCCGAATCGGGGCAGAGCGATGCCGAGGACTGGCGCCAGGCCGCGCGCGACTGCCTCGAGGCGATCGGCGACCGCGCCGATCCGCGTTACTACACGACCTCCGATTACATCCGTGATCTGGAAACGGTGCGCGCCGCGCTCGGCATCGACCGCGTCAACCTGATCGGCGGTTCCTACGGTACGCGGGTGGCGCTCGAATACCTGCGGCGCCACCCGCAGGTGGTGCGCAGCGTGGTGCTGGATTCGCCGGTGCCGCCGGAGCTGCCGCTGGTGCAGGATCATGCGGTCAACCTCGACGCGGCGCTGGCGGCGATCTTCGCGCGCTGCGCCACGGATGCGGCCTGCGCGGAGCGTTACGGCGATCCGCTGCAGCTGCTGGCACGGCTGCGGGCGCGCCTGCAAGGCGAAGCGGTTGCGGTGCGCTATCGCGACGCCCGCGATTTCAGCGAGCAGGAGGGGCTGCTGAGCCGCGACGTGCTGGCGACGATCGTCCGCTTCTATGCGTATCAGCCGGAGTCGATGACGCTGCTGCCACTGCTGCTGGCGCAGACCGCCGCCGGCAACGCCGCGCCGCTGCTGGCGCAGTTCCACGCGCTGGTGCGGGATGTCGGCGACCAGCTCGCGCACGGCATGGAGCTGTCGGTGCTGTGCGCCGAGGACGCGCCGTTCCTGCGGCCCCGGGCCGACGACGCCGATACCGTGCTCGGACCGGCGCTGGCCGAGGCAGTGCGGGCACAATGCGAGATCTGGCCGCGCGGCGCGATGCCGCCGGACTTCAAGCAACCGGTCGAGTCCGATGCGCCGGTGCTGATCCTGTCCGGCGAATTCGATCCGGTGACGCCACCCCGCTACGGCACGCAGATCGCGCGGACGCTGAGCCGCAGCCGGCATCTGGTGGCGCCGGGGCAGGGGCATTCGGTGATGGGACGAGGCTGTTTTCCCGAGCTGATCGGCCAGTTCTATGAGGGGCTCGATCCTGCCGGTCTCGACGCCGGGTGCGTCGACGCGCTCGGGGCGATGCCGTTCTTCCTCGACTACAACGGATTCGCACCATGATCGTCGCGCAGGATCTGCATCGCAGTTTCGGTGCCGTAAAGGCTGTCGACGGCGTGTCGTTCAGCGCCGCGGACGGACAGATCACCGGCCTGCTCGGTCCCAACGGCGCCGGCAAGACCACGACGCTGCGCATGCTCTACACGCTGCTGCGGCCCGACCGCGGCCGGATCCTCGTCGATGGCGTCGATGCGGTGGCCGAGCCGCTGGCCGTGCGCCGCCGGCTCGGTGTGCTGCCCGATGCGCGCGGGCTGTACAAGCGTTTCACCGCGCGCGAGAACATCGAGTACTTCGGGCGCATGCACGGCATGGACGAGTCCACGCTGCGGCGCCGGGTCGACGCGCTGATCGAGCGTCTCGACATGCGTGACATCGCGTCGCGCCGCGCCGAGGGCTTCTCGCAGGGACAGCGGGTCAAGACCGCGATCGCCCGCGCGCTGGTGCACGACCCGCGTACGATCCTGCTCGACGAGCCGACCAACGGGCTCGACGTCATGGCGACCCGCAGTCTGCGCCGCTATCTGGCCGAGCTGCGCGACGAGGGCCGCTGCGTGGTGCTGTCGAGCCACATCATGCAGGAGGTCGCCGCACTGTGTGATCGCATCGTCGTGATCGCGCACGGACGCGTGGTGGCCAGCGGCACCGCCGCGGAGCTGTTGCGCCAGACCGGCGCGGAGACACTGGAGGATGCTTTCGTGCACGTCATCGGTTCGGGTGAGGGGCTGCTCGCATGAAGCCCTGGATCACGGTTTACCTGAAGGAAGTGCGCGAGAACGCGCGGGACCGGCGGACGCTGGCGTCGGCGTTGCTGTACGGGCCGCTGATCGGCCCGATTCTGTTCGCGCTGATGCTCAGCTTCATGATCGGCCAGCAGCGCGAGCGCGCCGCCGAGCCGATCGAGCTGCCGGTGCTGGGCGCCGAGCATGCACCGAATCTGGTGCGCTATCTGCGGCAGCAGGGTGTCCGCGTGCAGGACCCGCCGGGCGATGCCGAGGCGGCTGTGCGCGAGCAGCGGCACGACATCGTGTTGAAGATCCCGGAGGACTACCCGCAGCGCTGGCGCGACGGGCGTCCGGCCGCGGTCGAGCTGGTGTTCGATGCCAGCCGCGCGCAGACGCGAACCGTCGTCGAGCGCACCCGTGCGCTGCTGATGCAGTTCAGTCAGACCGTGGCCGCGCTGAGGCTGCAGGCCCGCGGCATCACGCCCGACCTGTCGATGCCGGTGGCGGTGGTCGATCGCGATGTTTCCACCGAGCAGAGCCGCACCGGCATGCTGATGTCGATGATGCCGTACCTGCTGATCCTTTCGGCGTTCGTCGGCGGCATGTATCTGGCGATCGACACCACGTCCGGCGAGCGCGAGCGCCAGTCCCTGGAGCCGCTGCTGATCACGCCGGTGGCGCGCTGGCAGATCATGAGCGGCAAGCTGCTCGCGACCGCGACCTACGCCGCCGCATCGCTGCTGATCTGCGTGGCCGCCTTCGTCGTCAGCTTCGGCATGATTCCGGCGGAGCGGGTCGGCTCGGCCCTGCAACTGCCGCTGTCGAGCGCGTTGCTGATCGGCGTCGTGGTGCTGCCGATCGCGCTGCTGGCGGCCGCGACCCAGACCGTGGTGGCGGCGATGGCCAAGTCGTTCCGGGAGGCGCAGACCTATCTGCAGTTCCTGATCATCCTGCCGGCGGTGCCGAGCCTGATCCTGGTCGTGCACCCGATGAAGCCGGAGCTGTGGATGTATTGGCTGCCGCTGTTCGGACAGAGCGCGCTGATCACCGATCTGGTCCGCGGACACGCGATCGCGGCGGGCGCGCTGCTGGGCTGCAGCCTCAGCACCGTGCTGACGGCGGCGCTGTTCGCGCTGCTGGCGATCCGGCTCTACCGCAGCGAGCGTCTCGCGATCTCCGGCTGAGCGCAGGCCCGGGCCGTTGCGCCCGGGCGCAGTGCTCCACTACTTGCTGGCGGAGCTGCGGTCGTCGAGATCGCGCGAGCGCAGTCGTTTCTGGATCGCGCGGAGGATGCCGCTGGTGTCGAGGCCGCATTGTTCCAGCAGTTCCTCACGGCTGCCGTGCTCGATGAAGTCGTCGGGCAGGCCGAGGTTGAGGACCGGCACGGTGTGATGCTGGGCCAGCAGCACCTCGTTGACGGCGGAGCCGGCGCCGCCGAGGCGGGCGTTGTCCTCGATCGTGACCAGCAGGTCGTTCTCGTTGGCCAGCTCCAGGATCAGGTCGGTGTCCAGCGGCTTGACGAAGCGCATGTCGGCAACCGCCGCGTCGAGAATCTCGGCGGCTTCCAGCGCCGCCTGCACCATCGCGCCGAAGGCGAGAATGGCGACGCGCGGCCGGCGGCGGCCACGGGCTTCGCGCAGGATCCGGCCGCGACCGACCGCGAGCGGCTTGGCCTCGGCGTCGCAGGCGATGCCGCGCCCGCCGCCGCGCGGATAGCGCACGGCGCTCGGCTGCTGCAGCGTCAGGCCGGTGGCGAGCATGCGCCGGCATTCGTTCTCGTCCGACGGCGCCATCACCACCATGTTGGGAATGCAGCGCAGGTAGGACAGGTCGAAGGCGCCGTGATGGGTGGCGCCGTCGGCGCCGACCAGGCCGCCGCGGTCGATCGCGAACAGCACCGGCAGGTTCTGGATCGCGACGTCGTGGATCAGCTGGTCGTAGCCGCGCTGCAGGAAGGTCGAGTAGATCGCGCACACGGGCTTGAGGCCCTCGCAGGCGAGCCCGGCGGCCAGGGTGACCGCGTGCTGTTCGGCGATGCCGACGTCGAAGTAGCGTTCCGCAAAGCGCTGGGCGAACTCGACCAGGCCGGAGCCTTCGCGCATCGCCGGCGTGATCGCGACGACCTTCGGATCGGCCTCGGCGGCCTCGCAGATCCAGTCGCTGAAGATCTGGGTGTAGCTGGGCTTGCCGCTCTTGCCCTTGGGGAAGGCGCCGGTCACCGGGTCGAACTGGGTGACGCCGTGATACTTGATGGGGTCGGCCTCGGCGGGTTCGAAGCCCTTGCCCTTGACCGTGATCACGTGCAGCAACTGGGGGCCGCGGGCGTCCTTGAGCCGGTCCAGTTCGCGGGTCAGGGTCTCCAGATCGTGACCGTCGATCGGCCCGTGATAACCGAAGCCCAGGGTTTCGAACAGCGCGCCCGGATTGTCGAGGTGTGCCTCGTTGTGCAGCTCGTCGCCGTCCTCGCCGGAGAGGACGCGCTGCGACGGCAGCCCCAGCCTGCGCAGCAGGCGCGCGGAGTGGTTGCGCAACGCCCCGACGTTCTCGGAGATCGACATGTCGTTGTCGTTGTAGATCACCAGCATGTCGGGCTTGAGGTGACCGGCATGGTTGAGCGCCTCGTAGGCCATGCCGGCGGTCATGCCGCCATCGCCGATCACGGCGACGACGCGGCGCCGCTCGCCGTTGAGGCGGGCGCCGGCGGCCATGCCGCAGGCCGCCGAGATCGACGTCGACGAGTGGCCGACGCCGAAGGTGTCGAATTCGGACTCGGCGCGATGGCAGAACGGGGCCAGACCGCCGAGGCGGCGGATCGTCTCGAGCTGGGCGCGGCGACCGGTCAGCATCTTGTGCGGATAGGCCTGGTGGCCGACATCCCAGATCAGCCGGTCATGCGGCGTGTCGAGGCAGCGATGCAGGGCGATCGACAGCTCGACCGTGCCCAGGTTGGCGGCAAAGTGGCCACCGATGCGGCCCAGGGTTTCGATCAGGTACCGACGGACCTCGGTCGCCAGGGGCGCAAGCTGTTGTTGGCTGAGTTCGCGCAGGTCGGCTGGGGTCTGTACGCGCCCCAGCAGGGCGTAACCAGGAATATCGGTCATGTGCGATTCCAGTGCATCGTGCACCGAAAGAGTGAGTAAAGGTATTGTGCGGACCCGCGATTATCCGTCAATTGCGGGTTCACGCAACTTGATCTCATCCGGATGGGCGAGATCGGGGCGCGCGCCGCATCGTGCCGCATCGCGCCAGCCACGGACTCAATGGCTGCGCAGCCGGATGGCGTCCGCCAGGTGGTGCAGCGGGTCGGCCAGGGCGCCGAACGGCGCCAGTGCCTCGCGGCCCTGCGTGAACAGCTCGGCGGCCCGTTCGCGCGCCGCCGGCAGTCCCATCACCGACGGGTATGTGGACTTGCCGTTGGCCTCGTCCTTGCCGGGCGACTTGCCGAGGGTCGCGGCGCTGCTTTCGATGTCGAGCACATCGTCCTGGATCTGGAACGCCAGGCCGATGCACTTGCCGTAACGGTCCAGCGCCTCGCAGGCGCCGGCGTCGGCGTCCGGGGCGGCCGCGCAGGCCATGCGCAGGCAGGCGCGGATCAGGGCGCCGGTCTTGTGGATGTGCAGGGCTTCGAGTTCGGCCAGGCTCAGGCTCCGGCCCTCGGACTCCAGATCGACGGCCTGGCCGCCGACCATGCCCAGCGAGCCGGAGGCCTCGCCGAGAATCCGGATCATCCGCAGCCGCCCGGGCGCCGCCGCGGGGGTTTCCGTATCGCCGTCCGCGAGAATCTGGAACGCCAGCGCCTGCAGGGCGTCCCCGACCAGGATGGCGGTGGCTTCGTCGTAGGCCCGGTGCGTGCTCGGGCGCCCGCGGCGCAGGTCGTCGTCGTCCATTGCCGGGAGGTCGTCGTGGACCAGGGAGTAGGCGTGGATCAGCTCGACCGCCGCGGCCGGCGCGTCCAGGCGTCCGGCGGGCAGGCCGAGCACCTCGCCGGCCGCGTAGACCAGCAGCGCGCGCAGGCGCTTGCCGCCGTCGGTGGCGTAGCGCATCGCCTCGTGCAGCCGGGCCGGGTAATGGTCGGCGGGGGGCAGCACCCGGTTCAGGACCGTCTGCAGGCGGTCCCGGTAGGCGTCGGCGCGGGTCATGAACGGGGCTGTCACGACTTGTCGTCTCCGGCTTCGGGATCGGCCTGCAGCAGGTTGCGGACCTTCAGCTCGGCGGCGTCCAGCGAGCCACGGCACTGGCGGGCCAGCGCAACGCCGCGCTCGAAGCGCTGCAGCGATTCCTCCAGGCGCAGGTCGCCACGCTCGAGTGCCTCGACGATGGCTTCGAGTTCCGTCATGGCGTCTTCGAAACGGCCCACCGGATCGGTTTCCGGCGCCGACGGCTCTTTCCTGCTCGCCATCGCTGTGCTCCTGATATGAGGTTTTGTAAACGGATGCAGTATCTTGCAGCGGCATTCGCAAGTCTGACCGCAACCGGGCGCAAGTTTAGCCCGGTTGCCGCCGCCGGGCGCATCGGCTAGTGTCCGCCGCGCTTTTCCAACACCGCAAACATGGCAACTTCAAATACCTACAGCGCCGAGGCGATCGAAGTCCTCCAGGGTCTGGATCCGGTGCGCAAGCGGCCGGGCATGTACACCGACACCGCCCGCCCGAACCATCTGGCCCAGGAGGTCATCGACAACGCGGTCGACGAGGCGCTGGCCGGTCACTGCCGCAGCGTCGCCGTGACCGTCTTCGAGGACGGTTCGCTCGAGGTCGTCGACGACGGTCGCGGCATGCCGGTGGACATCCATCCGGAGCACAAGGTCAGCGGTGTCGAGCTGATCCTGACCAAGCTGCACGCCGGTGCCAAGTTCTCGAACAAGATGTACCAGTATTCCGGCGGTCTGCACGGCGTCGGCGTGTCCGTGGTCAACGCCCTGTCGAAGGTGCTCGAGGTGCGCGTGTTCCGGGGCGGGCAGGAGTACCGCATCGAGTTCCGCGACGGCCATCGCAGCGTGCCGCTGGAAGTGATCGGCACGGCGCCGAAGAACCGGCGCGGCACCGCGGTGCGGTTCTGGCCGGATCCGCAGTATTTCGACTCCGCCAAGTTCTCGCTGCCGCGTCTCAAGCAGATCCTGCGCGCCAAGGCGGTGTTGTGCCCGAATCTGAAGGTGTCGCTGGACGATCGCATCAACGGCGAGCAGTGCCTCTGGCAGTACGAGAACGGCCTGCCGGATTACCTGCGCGACGCCGTCGACGGCGTCGAGACCCTGCCGGCCGAGCCCTTCGTCGGCAAGTTCCAGGGCAAGCGCGAGGAGGTGGAGTGGGCGCTGTTCTGGCTCAACCCGGAGGAAGGCGCGCGGCCGGAGCCGGTCGCCGAGTCCTACGTCAACCTGATCCCGACGCCGCAGGGCGGCACCCACGTCAACGGGCTGCGCACCGGTCTGACCGAGGCGATCCGTGAGTTCTGCGAGTTCCGCAGCCTGCTGCCGCGCGGCATCAAGCTGGCGCCAGAGGATGTCTGGTCCGGCTGTGCCTATGTCCTGTCGGCGAAGATGCACGACCCGCAGTTCGCCGGGCAGACCAAGGAGCGGCTGTCCTCCCGCGAAACCGCGGCCTTCGTCTCCGGCGTCGTTCACGATGCCTTCAGCCTGTGGCTGAACCAGCATCCGGACCAGGGCGAGCAGATCGCGCAGCTGGTGATTTCCAGTGCCAGCGCGCGCCTGAAACAGGCCAAGGCGGTGGTGCGCAAGAAGGTCACCAGCGGTCCGGCGCTGCCGGGCAAGCTGGCCGACTGCGTGTCCAGCGATCCGGCCCGCACCGAACTGTTCCTGGTCGAGGGCGATTCGGCCGGCGGCAGCGCCAAGCAGGCGCGCGATCGCGAGTTCCAGGCGGTGATGCCGCTGCGCGGCAAGATCCTCAACACCTGGGAGGTCGAGTCCGGCGAGGCGCTGCGCTCGCAGGAAATCCATGACATCGCGGTCGCGATCGGGGTCGACCCCGGCAGCTCGGATATTTCCGGGCTGCGCTACGGCAAGGTCTGCGTGCTCGCCGACGCCGACTCCGACGGCCTGCATATCGCGACCCTGCTGTGCGCGCTGTTCCTGCGTCATTTCCGGCCGCTGGTGCAGGCCGGGCACATCTACATCGCGATGCCGCCGCTGTTCCGGATCGACGCCGGCAAGCAGGTGTTCTATGCACTGGACGAGGCCGAGCGCGACGGCGTGCTGGACCGTCTCGCCGCCGAGAACAACCGCGCCAAGGTCAACGTGACCCGCTTCAAGGGTCTCGGCGAGATGAACCCCCTGCAGTTGCGCGAGACGACGATGACGCCGGATACGCGGCGCCTGGTGCAGCTGACGCTCGACGACGACAGCGTCGAGGACGGGCTGCCGAATCCGTCCGACGAGC
The DNA here is from genome assembly GCA_028698335.1 of Nevskiales bacterium. Classification (GTDB taxonomy): domain Bacteria; phylum Pseudomonadota; class Gammaproteobacteria; order Nevskiales; family Nevskiaceae; genus Solimonas. Next base: position 148,431 of record JAQVDP010000005.1, read on the forward strand.
TGATGGACCGGCTGCTGGCAAAGAAGCGCGCGGCCGATCGCAAGGAATGGCTGGAACGCGAAGGCAACCGCGCGGACGTCTGATCCGCGATCCCGAACCGAACCGACGATGAGCACACAACTGATCGAAACCGAGCGTCTGCCCCTGCGGGTATTCGCCGAAAAAGCCTATCTGGACTACTCGATGTACGTGGTCCTGGATCGCGCGTTGCCGCATGTCGGCGACGGCCTCAAGCCCGTGCAGCGGCGCATCGTCTACGCGATGTCCGAGCTCGGCCTGTCCGCCACCAGCAAGCACAAGAAGTCGGCGCGCACCGTCGGCGACGTCATCGGCAAGTTCCATCCGCACGGCGACTCGGCGTGCTACGAGGCGATGGTGACGATGGCGCAGCCGTTCAACTACCGCTATCCGCTGATCGACGGGCAGGGCAACTGGGGTTCGGCGGACGACCCGAAGTCCTTCGCCGCGATGCGCTACACCGAGTCGAAGCTGACCGCGTATGCGGCGACGCTGCTCGCCGAGCTGGGGCAGGGCACCGTCGACTGGTCGCCGAACTTCGACGGCTCGCTGGACGAGCCCAAGCTGTTGCCGGCGCGCTTGCCGAACATCCTGATCAACGGCACCACGGGAATCGCGGTCGGCATGGCGACCGACATCCCTCCGCACAACATCCGCGAGCTGGTCGCCGCGTGCATCCATCTGCTCAAGCATCCGAACGCGCACATCGAGAAGCTGTGCGAGTTCGTGCCCGGGCCGGACTTCCCGACGTCCTGCGAGATCGTTTCGGAGCCGCACGACCTGCTGAAGATCTACCAGACCGGCAACGGTCAGGTCCGCGCCCGCGCCCGCTGGGAACGCGACGACGACGGCAACATCATCGTCACCCACCTGCCGTTCCAGGTTTCGCCGGCGAAGGTGCTCGAGCAGATCGCCGACCAGATGCGCGCCAAGAAGCTGCCGCTGGTCGAGGACCTGCGCGACGAGTCCGACCACGAGAATCCGACGCGTCTGGTCGTGGTCCCGCGCTCCAACCGGGTCGACAGCGAGCAGCTGATGCTGCACCTGTTCGCGACGACCGATCTCGAGCGGACCTATCGCGTCAACCTCAACATGATCGGCCTCGACGGCCGGCCCAGGGTCAAGAACCTCAAGGAGTGTCTGACCGAGTGGCTGGACTACCGCTTCACGACGGTGACGCGGCGTCTGAACCATCGCCTGGCCAAGGTCAACGACCGCCTGCACATCCTCGAAGGCCTGTTGATCGCCTACCTCAACATCGACGAGGTGATTCGCATCATCCGCTTCGAGGATGATCCCAAGGCCAAGCTGATGAGCACCTTCGGGCTCACCGACGTCCAGGCCGAATGGATCCTCGACCTCAAGCTGCGCCACCTGCAGAAGCTCGAGGAGATGAAGATCAAGGGCGAGCAGGAGGAACTCGAGGCCGAGCGCCAGCGGCTCGAGGCCCTGCTCGGCGACGACGAGCAGCTCAAGAAGCTGATCGCCGACGAGCTGCGCGAGGATGCCAAGAAATACGGTGACGACCGCCGCTGCCCGATCAATGCGCGTCCCGCCGCGCAGGCGCTGGAGGCCACCGAGATCCTGCCGGCCGAGCCGGTGACGGTGGTGCTGTCCAAGGCGGGCTGGATCCGCGCCGGCAAGGGCCACGATCTCGATCCGACCGCGCTGAGCTACAAGGCCGGCGACGAGTATCTGACCCACGTGCCGGGCAAGACCAACCAGTTGCTGGTGCTGATGGACAGCCGCGGGCGCTGCTACACGCTCAATCCGCGCGACCTGCCGTCGGCGCGATCGCAGGGCGAGCCGGTCACGACCCGCCTGGACCTGCAGCCCGGTGCGCGCATCGTCGCGATGATGATGGGCGAGGGCGCCGAACAGTACGTGCTCGGGTCGGACGGCGGTTACGGATTCGTCGCCAGGCTGTCCGATCTGGAGTCGCGCCAGAAGGCGGGCAAGGCCGTGGTCACCGTGACCGAGCCGGGGGCGGTGCTGCCGCCGGCGCGGACGCGGGAACCCGCCCAGGAGCGCTTCGCGCTGGCGACCGCCGAGGGGCGTCTGCTGGTGTTCTCGCTGGCGGAGCTGCCGGAACTGGCCAAGGGCAAGGGCAACAAGATGGTCGCGCTCAAGGGCGAGGACCGGATCCTGGCCTCGGCGGTGGTGCCGCCGGGCGCGAGCCTGACCCTGACCTGCGGCAAGCGCGCGTTCACGCTCAAGCCGTCGGATCTGGAGCACTACGTCGGCTCGCGCGCGAGCCGTGGCCATCACCTGCCGCGCGGGTTCCAGCGGGTCGACGCGATGGAGGTCGAGTTGCCGAAGGCGGGCGGTTGAGGTCTGCGCTCGGACGAAACCCGGGCTTGAAATTCCGGTCAAAGCCCCAAGGTAGACGCCAGAGGCGCTCATCCCCCCGTCTTCAAGAGTGACAGAACGCAGATGAAACGAATTGCTCTATTCCTGGTGACCAACCTGGCCGTGATCGCGGTGTTGTCGGTCGTCGCCAGCATCTTCGGTGCCGACCGCTATCTGACCGCACAGGGGCTCAATCTGGAGGCCCTGCTGATCTTCAGCGCGATCTTCGGCATGGGTGGTTCGTTCATTTCGCTGGCGATGTCGAAATGGATGGCCAAGCGCGCGACCGGGGCGCAGGTGATCACGCAGCCCCGGAACTCGGCGGAGATGTGGCTGCTGCAGACCGTCGAGCGCCAGGCGCGTGCCGCCGGCATCGGCATGCCCGAAGTCGCGGTCTACGAGGCGCCGGAGCCCAACGCCTTCGCCACCGGCATGAACAAGAACGACGCGCTGGTCGCGGTGTCGACCGGGCTGATGCGCTCGATGAGCCAGGACGAGGTCGAGGCGGTGCTCGGTCACGAGATCAGCCACGTCGCCAACGGCGACATGGTGACCCTGGCGCTGGTCCAGGGCGTGCTCAACACCTTCGTGATGTTCCTGTCGCGGGTGGTCGGCTATGTGATCGACCGTGCGGTGTTCCGCACCGAACGTGGCATCGGCCCGGGCTACTACATCACGGTGATCGTGCTGCAGATCGTGTTCGGCATCATCGCGTCGATGGTGGTGGCCTGGTTCTCGCGCCAGCGCGAGTTCCGCGCCGATGCCGGCGGTGCCCATCTGGCGGGTCGCCGCAAGATGATCGCGGCGCTGCAGCGGCTGCAGGCCGCGCACGGGCAGTCGACGTTGCCCGAACAGATGACGGCCTTCGGCATCACCGGCGGCAAGTTTGCCCAGATGTTCGCGAGCCACCCGCCGCTGGAAGTGCGCATCGCCGCGCTGGAGCAGGCCAAGGGCTGAGCGGATCCCGCGCAGCAAAAAAAGGCGGCCGGATGGCCGCCTTTTTCATGTCCGTCGAACCGGTCCGTCAGCGGACGTCGGCGGAGAGCAGAACCACTTCGGGCTCCTGGACGTGATAGCCCTGGATGAAATTGACGCCCATCTGCCACAGACGCGCCATGACGTTGGCGTCCTCGACGTGGGAGACGATGATCTTGATGTTCTTGTGCTTGGCCTTGTCCATCAGATCGTTCATCTTGCTGTGAATGTCCTTGTCGTTGAACTGGGACGTGAACTTCGGATGGAACTTGAGGAACTGCATCGGGATGTGGTCGATCATCTGCGCCGAGTTCGAACCCAGCCCGAAGTGTTCGATCGCGATCTGTGCGCCGAGATCGCTGAGCGCCTTGGTCAGCATCTTGGCCTTGCGGACGTGACTCTGGACGACTTCCTCGCGGAACTCGAACACGATCTCGCCGGGCTTGATCGCGCGCTCCTTGATCTGTTCGGTGATCCACGCGACGAAGGCGTCGGCGTCCTTCAGCGTGTCCTGCGAAATCTTCAGGAACAGGCTTGACGGCTCGTCGGCGCTGTCGCGCTTGGCCTGCACCTTGAACGCACGCGACGTGACCCAGCGATCGATCGCGCGCATCAGGCCGAACTTCTCGGCGGCGCCGATGAACTCCGAGGCGTGCATTTCCTTGCCGTTCTCGTCGATCACGCGCACCAGCACGTCGAAGTGCTGGCGGGTGTCGCCTTCGAGGCTGGCGATCGACTGGTAGGCGAGTTTCAGGCGCCCGTCCTCTAGCGCCTTCTTGACCATCGACGCCTTGCGCGCGTCCTCGCGTTCCTGGATCGAGCTTTCGGCGGTCGGTCCGAGGTTCGCGAACTGGTTGCCGCCGCTCTTCTCCGACAGGCGGCGTGCGTCGCGCACCAGCTCGGCGGCCAGCGCCGCGGCTTCCTCGCTGCCGGTGAAGGGGTAGGCGGCGACGGTCATCGACAGGTGCGCCTCGTGGCCGGAGGTGTTGAAGACCTGCTTGGCGACTTCGGTGACGATGAGTTCGCCGAACTGCTGGATGTCCAGCGCGTTGGGGCGCGTCACGATCGCCGCGATCTCGCCGGTGGAGAAGCGGAACAGGTGATCGTGGGGCGACAGGCGCTGCTGCAGCCATTCGATGCACTGCTCGACCGCCTGTTCGGCGTCGTGCAGGCCGATCCGGCCTTCGACGCCGTCGAATTCGTCGATCACGAACAGCATCGCCGCGCGCTGGCCCTTCTGCTGGCCGGCGCCGGCGATGGCGGCGGCGAGGGACTCGAAGAAGGCCAGGCGGCCGTTGGTCGAGGGGGCGTTGCCGCCGGAGCCGCCGCCGGGGGCCTCCGAGCGGATCAGCATCTCGACCAGCTGCTCGCCGTCGATCTGGCCCAGCGTCAGCCGGGCATTGATCGAAACGCGGCGCCCGTCCTGATGCTGCAGGCAGCATTCCAGCGACTTGCCGTCGTTGCGGCCGCGCTGCAGCAGTTTGAGGTGGTCCTTGACCTTGGGCTGATGGTCGCTGACGACCAGGTCCATCAGCGGCAGCCCGATCAGGTCGTCCGGATTCTTGTGCCCCAGCAGTTGCGCGAACGCGGGGTTGACGGTGGCGATGATGCCTTCCTGGATGTGCGCGACCGCGTCGTTGGTCCCGGCGACAAGCTGCTGATGACGGGACTCGAAATCCTCGAGCCGCTGCCGGGTGCCGCGCAGGTCGCGCAGGGCCTGGTGATTGGCGAATTCGCGCAGGACCACCAGTTCGAGATGGCGCAGGTGGCGCAGGTCCTCGTCGGAGACGTGATCGCGCGCGCCGGCAGCCAGGGCGGCGACGGTTTCCTCCGGGGTGAACTGCGGGTTCAGCACCAGCATCGGCATGTCCGGTGCCAGGCGCTTGCACAGGTCGATGACGTCGCGGACCGGGGCGGGGGCGAAGTTCTCCGCGCAGATCAGCAGATCGGCACCGCCGCCACGCAGGGCTTCCTCGGTGTCCTCGAGGTCGGTGAGCCAGGCGCAGCGGATCGGGTGCCCGGCATTGCGCAAATAGCTTTCGATCCGTTTCGCGACGCTTTCCGAAGCGGCCACGACCAGGACCAGCTTGGTGGCAGCCGGATGGACGTTGGACTGACCTTTGATCTGTTCTGCGCTGGCTACCATGCGATCCAGGTTTTCGATTGTGCGCCCGCTTGTTCCCTGACGAGTCTTGGGACCAGATAGCCCGGCAGCCGCGCGACGAGTTGGCGCATCAGCTCGGCCGCCCGGGCACCGTCGACCTCGAAGTGGGCGGTGCCCTGGACCCGATCCAGAAGGTGGACATAGTACGGAAGGACGCCGCATTCGGACAGTCGTTCGGACAGACGCGCCAGAATTCCGGTGTCATCGTTGATCCCGCGCAGCAGGACGGACTGATTGAGCAGGGTCACGCCGCGCGCGCGCAGCTCCAGCAGCGCGGTCTGCACCGGGGTATCGAGTTCGTTGGGATGGTTGGCATGGACCACGACGACGGACTGCAGGCGGCCGCCGTCGATCCAGGCCAGCAGGCGTTCGTCGACGCGCTCCGGCAGCACGATCGGCTGGCGCGTATGCAGGCGCAGACGGCGGACGTGAGCGATGTCCTGGAGGCCGTCGACCAGCTCGCGTAGGCGCTCGTCCGACAGCGACAGCGGGTCTCCGCCGGAGAGGATCACCTCCCGGATGTCGGGGTCGGCCGCGATCTCGTCCAGGGTCCGGCGCCAGTGGTCGCGGGCGGCGAGGTGCTCGCCGTACGGAAAGTGACGGCGGAAGCAGTAGCGGCAGTTGATCGCGCAGGCGCCGGTCGCCATGACCAGAACCCGGCCGTGGTACTTGTGGATGATGCCGCCGGGGCGGACCTTGGACAGGTCGCCGACCGCGTCCAGGCCGAAACCGTCGACGGTGGCCGCCTCGTCGGCATGGGGCCAGATCTGCCGGAACAGCGGGTCGTCCGGATCGCCCTTGCGCATCCGGGCGGCAAACCCGCGCGGCACCCGCAGCGGGAAGTCACGCGCCAGCGCCGCCGCCAGCTGCGGCAGCGCGGGGTCGAGTTCCAGATAGTCCAGCAGCTCGGCGGGGCGCGAAAAAGCGTCGCGCAGCGCGTGCTGCCACGGCGGCGCCTGGCGGGCGCTCGGCTGGCGGGGTAGGGGTTGGGGCGGTATCATTCGCGCCGCATTTTCGCCGCCGGACTGACCTGCGGCAACTGGGCACAAGCAAACCATCAGGAAATCCCATGGCGTCCGTCAGCACCAACGAAATGAAGGCCGGTACCAAGCTCCTCATCGACGGGGATCCGTACTCGGTGATCGAGAACGAATACCGCAAGCCGGGCAAGGGCCAGGCGACCAACACGATCAAGATCCGCAACCTGCGGACCGGACGCGTTCTGGAGAAGACCCTGAAGTCCGGCGACAGCGTCGAGGCGGCCGACGTCGAAGATACGGATATGCAGTATCTGTATTCCGACGGCCAGTTCTGGACCTTCATGGATCCCAAGACCTACGAGCAGATCCAGGCCGGCGAGCAGGCGATGTCCGAGGCCGCGCAGTGGCTCAAGGGCGAGGAGTCCTGCCGCGTCACCCTGTGGAACGGCGTGCCGCTGACCGTGGCGGCGCCGAACTCGGTGGAGCTGGAAATCGTCGAGACCGATCCTGGCATGAAGGGCGACACCGCCACCGGCGGCACCAAGCCCGCCAAGCTGGAGACCGGCGCGGTGGTGCGCGTGCCGCTGTTCATCCAGCAGGGCGAGAAGATCAAGGTCGACACCCGTACCGGCGAGTACATGAGCCGCGTCGGCGGCAAGTAAGCCGCAAGGTCGATCCGGCCCGGGCGTCCGCGATGCCGGTTGCTCAGGACGCGGGCGCGCGCTGGCGCCCGTCGGCGACGATCGAGACGCTACGCGCGCGGGCGGAGCTGCTGGGCTCCGTCCGCGCTTTTTTTGCGGCCCGCGACGTGCTCGAAGTCGAGACGCCGGTGCTGTCGCGGCATGCGACGGTGGATCGCCATATCGACAGTTTCCGCACGGCCGACGGCGGCTGGTTGCAGACTTCGCCCGAGTTCGCGATGAAACGGCTGCTGGCCGCGGGCAGTGGGTCGATCTATCAGATTGCGCGGGTGTTCCGGCGCGACGAGCAGGGCCGCCATCACAACCCCGAGTTCAGCCTGCTGGAGTGGTATCGCACCGGCTTCGATCACCATCGCCTGATGGACGAGGTCGAGGCCCTGCTGACGGCCTGTCTCGGCCGGACGCTACGCTGCGAACGGCTGAGTTACCGCGCGGCGTTCGAGCGCCATGCAGGTTTCGATCCGCTGTCGGCCGATGCGCCCGCTCTGCGTCGGCGTCTCGGCGAGGCGGGCGTCGCCGAGCCCGAGGGCGTGACCGCGGACGAGGCCGGCGACCCGGATTTCTGGCTGGACCTGTGGATGTCGATCGTGGTCGGCCCGAAGCTGGGCGCGGACGCCCCGGTCTTCGTGTACGACTTTCCGGCCTCGCAGGCCGCGCTGGCGCGCGTGCGCGCCGGTAACCCGCCGGTGGCGGAACGCTTCGAGCTGTTCTGGCGGGGCGTCGAACTTGCCAACGGCTTTCATGAGCTCACCGATGCCGGCGAGCAGGAACGGCGCTTTCGCGGTGATTGCGCCTGGCGGCATGCGCAGGGACGCATCGTGCCGCCGTACGACGTCGAGCTGATCGCCGCGCTGGCCGCGGGGCTGCCACCGTGCGCGGGCGTCGCGCTGGGGCTCGACCGGCTGTTGGCGTTGCACCTGGGTCTGGACCGGATCGACGCGACGATGGCCTTTGCCGCGGATCGCGCCTGAGGCCGCCCGCCGGTTCAGCCCGCCAGCAGGTCCCAGGCATAGCGCAGGATCAGTACCAGGACGACGCCGATGAACAGGCGTCGCACGAAGCCGCTGCCCTTGCGGATCGCCAGGATCGAGCCGATCTGCGCGCCGAGGACGTTGAATACCGCCATCGGCAGCGCGATGTCGTAACGCACGAATCCGGCGTGGACGAAATAAGCCAGCGCCGCGAGATTGGTCATCACGTTGATGACCTTGGCGGACGCCGACGCGGCCAGGAAGCTGAAGCCGAACAGGCCGACGAACGCGAAAACGAGGAAGCTGCCGGTGCCGGGGCCGAAGAAACCGTCGTAGAAGCCGATGGCCGCGCCGACGCCCAGCCCGGTCCAGAACTGCTGGGCGTGATTCAGCCGCGGCGCGTGTAGCTGGCCGATATCCTTCTTCCACAGCGTGTAGGCCAGCACCCCGACCAGCAGCGCCAGGATCACCGGGCGGAAGACCGCGGGCGGCACCGCCGCCGCGGTGCGTGCGCCGATGAAACCGAAGGCCAGGGCGGTGGCGGCGGTCGGCAGCGTCGCGCGCCATTCCAGGGGGACGCGCCGCAGGTACTGTGCCGTGGCCGATGCCGTGCCCCAGATGCTCGCGAACTTGTTGGTGCCGAGCAGCGTCGCCGGCGCCAGTTCCGGCAGCAGCACGAACAGTGCCGGGATCTGGATCAGGCCGCCGCCACCGACCACGGCGTCGACGAAGCCGGCCAGCAGTGCCAGCCCGCACAGCGCGGCCAGTTCGGTGCTCAGTTCCACTCAGCGGGCTCGGGCCGATTGCGGCATGTCCGCCACGGATGCGGCCGGCCCGGGTGGTGGCGCGTGGGGGCTACAGCACCATCCGCACGCTTTGCGGCACTTCGAAGCGACGGCCGTCGAGCACGCGGTTGAGCAGCTTGGTGATCCATTCGCGCGAGGTTGCCAGCTCACGGATCACGAAATACACGTGGCTGCCCTCCTGCTCGATCTCGTAGCGCTCGATCACGATCGTGATCGGTTCGCGCTCGCCGCGCATCAGGACGTGCGCCCGGACCCGTCCGGCCGACGTGTCGACGGTGCAGTCCTGGACCTCGCCGTACTCGCCGAACTTGTCATTGAAGAAGGCCTTGAGGCCGACCGACAGCGCGCTGTCCTTCATTGCCTTCCCCATGCGTTTGAGCACCATGTCGACCTCACAGAATTTCCGATGCGTATGCGGCCAGTCGCGAACGTTCGCCGCGTGCGAGCGTCACGTGTCCACCATGAGGCCAGCCCTGGAAGCGGTCCACGACGTAGGTGAGGCCCGACGTGGTTTCGCTCAGATAAGGGGTGTCGATCTGTCCGAGGTTGCCAAGGCAGACCATCTTCGAACCCGGGCCGACGCGCGTGATCAGGGTTTTCATCTGCTTCGCGGTCAGGTTCTGCGCCTCGTCGATAATGATATATCGATTCAGGAACGTACGGCCGCGCATGAAGTTGAGCGAGCGGATCTTGATGCGCTTGGCGAGCAGGTCGTTGGTCGCGGCCCGTTCCCAGTCGCCCGCCTGGCTGTTCTGGGTCAGCACCTCGAGGTTGTCCATCAGCGCGCCCATCCACGGCGTCATCTTCTCCTCCTCGGTGCCGGGAAGGAAGCCGATGTCGTCGCCGACCGGGACCGTCACGCGGGTCATGATGATCTCGCGGAAGCGCTGTTCGTCCATGGTCTGCGCCAGGCCGGCGGCGAGGGTCAGCAGGGTCTTGCCGGTGCCGGCCGTGCCGAGCACCGTGACGAAATCGATGTCCGGATCCAGCAGCAGATTGAGCGCGAAGTTCTGTTCGCGGTTCTTGGCGTGGATGCCCCAGACGCCGCTCTTGCCGGGCCGGTAGTCGCGGATGACGCGCAGCTCGGCGGTGTCGCCGCTGATCGAGGTGACGACGAGTTCGAGCCCCTGGTCGCTGTCGTCGGGGATGTAGAGAAACTGGTTGGCGTGCCAGTCCTTCACCAGCGGCCCCTGCAGGCGGTAGTTGGCGCGGCCGCGGTCGTCCTGCCAGCTCTCCATCTTTTCGCCGTGGGTGCTCCAGAAGTCGACCGGCAGCTCGCGGTAGCCGGTATAGAGCAGGTCGAGATCATCGAGGACCTGATCGTTGTGATAGTCCTCGGTGTGGATGCCGACGATCGCGGCCTTGATGCGAAGGTTGATGTCCTTGCTGACCAGCGTGACCTTGCGCGTCGGATGCTTGGTCTGCTGCTCGAGCGCGTTGACGAGGATGCTGTTGTCCGGCTTGTTGCCGGGAATCAGCTCCGGCAGCACCACGTCGGCCTGGCGGGTCTGGAAGAACAGCTTGCCGGAGGCCGGCTTGCTGTTGATGCTGCGGCCGTTGGCGGCGGGGGTGGCGTTGCGCACGCTGGGCAGCGGCAGCCCTTTCTCGATCTGGGCATGATTCCGCCCCTGCATCAGCTCGTCGAAGATGCGGCTGACCTGACGGGCGTTGCGCGCGACTTCGCTGGTGCCCTTCTTGGAGTTGTCGAGCTCCTCGAGCACGACCATCGGGATGAACAGGTCGTGTTCTTCGAAGCGGTACAGGCTGGTCGGATCGTGGAGAAGGACGTTGGTGTCGAGAACGAAGATCTTGCGTTTGCTCATAGGGGCAAGGAGGCTCCGCGCCGGCGACTATCGACGGCGGCGTTGTGCATGCGTGGCGAGTAGGGAGCAGCGGCCGGCCCGATCGGTTCGGGTTTCGGAGTGGGGCACGCTGTGACGATACGTTCTGATGATGGTCTGTGCTGGGCTGAGGACCCGCGCCGGACGATGCGGCGTACGGCTGCAGACTAGCCCAAGACGTCGGCGACGGAAAGGGATACCGTCGTGTCCCGATTCAGGCTATGGTTGGATGCTCGGCAGGGGGCGGACAGCAGCCGGATTTGCCCGCTTCGCGGGCGCCCGGGGCGGGGGTTGGAGCGCCCCTACAAGGCCTGCAGCGCCTCGAGCACCGCCTGCGCATGCCCCTTGACCTTCACGCCGCGCCAGACCTGGCGCAGCGCCAGCTTGCGGTCGAACAGAAAGGTACTGCGGTCGACGCCCATGTACTTGCGGCCGTACAGGGTCTTCTCCTTGATCACGTCCAGCGCCCGGCACAGGGCCTCGTCGGTGTCGGACAGCAGCGCGAACGGGAAGCCGTGCTTGGCGGCGAAGTTCTCGTGGGTGCGCACGCTGTCGCGCGAGACGCCGAGGACCACCGCGCCGGCGGCCTCGAATTCGGCGTGCAGGTCGCGGAAGGCCTGGCCCTCCTGGGTGCAGCCCGGCGTGTTGTCCTTGGGGTAGAAATACAGCACCACGGCCTTGCCCTTGAGGCTGCGCAGCTTGACGTCGCTGCCGCCGGTGGCCGGCAGGCTCAGGTCGGGGATCGGGTCGCCAATTTCGATCGGCATCGGCTCGCACTCCGGAAGAGATCGGGGCATCCGGCAGGCGGTGCCCACAGGTGGGCTCAGGTCTTGATCGGATCCAGCATGCCGTCGGCGTTGAGGTCGTCGCACAGATCCATGAACGACTCGCGCAGGGCCTGCGGATGCTGGTTCACCGGCACGTGCAGCACCATCTGCACGCTGGCCATCTCCGCGCCGGTGTAGGTCGACTGGTACTTCTGGGTCGAGATCTCGACGACGACTACATCCTGGTGCTGGAAGAACTCCAGGATGTTGACCAGCAGGTTCGAGTCCTGCGGTGCGATGACTTCGGCGGCGTAGGGGCGGAATTCGGGATTGAACGGACGCGGTTCGCAGCGCTCGTAGCGCACCTGCAGCTCGAGTTTCTCGGCGATGCCGGGTAGCGCTGTCTCCAGGCGGCCCAGGGTGCTCCAGTTGCCGGAGACCAGCAGATTCGCCACCAGCCGGTCGCCCAGCTGCGCGATGCGGCAGTCCTCGACCTCGCCGCCACGTTCGCGGATCGCCTTGAACAACTCGAGCGGCACGTTGCCCTTGGGCATGCCGATCACGGAGACGGTGAGCAGATTGTCGTTTTGAGCCATGATTCGCGACGCGGAAAATGTCGGGAGTTTAAAAGCATCCGCTCGGGAAGTAACGTCCGCGGTGTCGGGAAGGGTGGATCGGAGATTCCCCGAGCCCCGGGGCAGCGGCTATACTTGCGCCCTTTTTCAACCGCCGTTTTCCCCATGATCAAGGGCAGCATCGTTGCCATCGTCACTCCGATGTTTCCGGACGGGGCGGTGGACTGGGACAGCCTGACCGCGCTGGTCGACTGGCACATCTCCGAAGGCACGGACGCAATCGTCGCGGTCGGTACCACCGGCGAGTCGGCGACGCTCGGCGTCGACGAGCACGTCGAGGTGATCCGTCGCGTGGTCAAGCGTGCCAAGGGCAAGATCCCCGTCATCGCCGGCACGGGCGCCAACGCCACCGCCGAGGCGATCGAGCTGACCGCGATGGCCAAGGATGCCGGCGCCGATGCCGCACTGCTGGTGACCCCGTACTACAACAAGCCGCCGCAGGAGGGTCTGTACCGGCATTACAAGGCGATCGCCGAGGCGGTCGAGCTGCCGCAGATCCTCTACAACGTGCCGGGCCGCACCGGCTGCGACATGCTGCCGGCGACCGTGGCGCGCCTGGCGCAGCTGCCGAACATCGTCGGTCTCAAGGAAGCCAAGGGCGAGCTGTCGCGCATTCGCGAGCTGCTGGCGCTGAATCTCGATCACGGGTTCGGCATCTATTCCGGCGACGACGCCACCGCCTGCGAGTCGATCCTGATGGGGTGCCACGGCGACATCTCGGTCACGGCCAACGTCGCACCCGGCAAGATGCACCGGATGTGCGCCGCGGCGCTGGAAGGCGACCGCGACACCGCCGAGCGCATCGATGCGGAACTTCAGCCGCTGCATCGCGATCTGTTCGTGGAGCCCAACCCGATTCCGGTGAAGTGGGCGCTCAATGCGATGAACAAGATTCCCGCGGGTCTGCGCTTGCCGCTGGTGCCGCTGGAGCCCACCCATTACGACACGGTGCGTGCGGCAATGCGCGCGGCAGGAGCGATTTGATGAGTTTGCGGATGGCGACGGTGGCCCTGGTGGCGCTGATCATGAGCGGGTGTGCGTCCAACCGGCACTGTGTCGGCGTCAAGGAGTACCAGACCGCGCGCACGCTGCCGCCGCCGGTGGCCGTAGAGGGCCTGTCGGTCCCTGAATCGGCTTCCGCGCTGCAGATTCCGCCGGCGCCGGAGCATCCGGTGCCGTTCGCCCACGAGGTGGCGGATCCCGAGTCGCCGGGCGAGACCCAGCTCGAGTGTCTGGACGTGCCGCCGCGGCTGCCGCCGGAAAAACTCGGTGAGGACGTGCCCAAGAGCTGAGTCGCCGGCTATAATAGCCGGCTCGCGGTTCGGCGCAGGGCGTCGGGCCGCAGATTTTCCGGAGAGATGTCCGAGTGGTTGAAGGAGCACGCCTGGAAAGCGTGTATACGGTTATCGCCGTATCGAGGGTTCGAATCCCTCTCTCTCCGCCAACAATGGATCCGAGGACTTCCGAGAAGGTTCTGGATCGCAATAAAAGCCCTGTAAATCAGGGCTTTTTTGTGCGCGGTCGTCCGGCTGGATTCGTTGACAGCCGGCGCAAGGCGGGGGAACAATCGGGGGAACGTAGAGGTCTCCATCCGTGAATCCGGGCTCTGTTCCCCCACCATGCTCACCGAACCCGCCTGCAAGAACGTACGCTGCCCTGAGGGGAAGCCGCGTGTGCGTTGCGCTGATTCAGGCGGCTTGTATCTTGAGGTGACGGAGGCCAGCAAGCGCTGGTTTTGGAAGTATCGCTATGTCGGTAAGGAGAAGCGTCTGTCGCTGGGAGCGTATCCGTCAGTGAGTCTGCGGCAGGCTCGTCTGGATCGTGACGCGGCGCGAGCGCTATTGCATGCCGGCGCCGATCCTGTGGCCGCTCGCCAGGATGAAAAGCGAACTCAGCGTATGCGCTTGGGGACTACCTTCGAAGCCGTGGCGCGGACATGGCACGCGCAATGGAAATGCGGCCGCTCTCAGCGACATGCGGAGTACGTGTTGCGTCGCCTCGAAGCCGATGTGTTTCCCGAAATCGGCACACGCCCGATTACCGAGATCACAGCGCCCCGAATGCTTGTAGTCGCCAAGAAGATCGAAAGTCGCGGCGCGCTGGATGTTGCCAAGCGCATGCTACAGACCTCGGGGCAAATCATGCGTTACGCCGTGGCGCATGGGTTGCTGGAGCGAAACCCGGCCGCGGACGTCAAGCCCGGGGACGCGCTGAAGCAACGCAAAAAGCGCCATTACGCGCGTTTGGATGCCAAGGATCTGCCCGAGCTGCTGCGCAAGATTGAGGCCTATCCGGGAACGCCGTACACGCGCTTCGCAATGCAGCTCATGGTATTGACCTTCGTGCGGACCAGTGAGTTGATCGAAGCGCGTTGGTCGGAGTTCGATCTGGATGCGGCGGAATGGCGCATTCCGGAAGCACGCATGAAGATGGACACGCCGCATATCGTTCCGCTTTCGCGGCAGGCACTGCATGTCGTCGAGTGCCTCCAGGAATTGCGGGATCGCAGCGAATACCTGTTCCCCGGCGAGCGCGACCGCGATTCTCACATGAGCAACAACACCATCCTCGGTGCGCTCTATCGTATGGGCTATAAAGGCCGCATGACCGGACACGGGTTTCGCGGGATTGCTTCAACGATCCTGCATGAGCTGGGGTGGCGGCACGATCTGATCGAGATTCAACTTGCCCACGAAGAGCGTGACGAAGTCAGTGCCGCGTACAACTTCGCAACGTATCTGCCGGAACGCCGCAAGATGATGCAAGCGTGGGCAGATCATGTAGATGGTTTCAAAGCGCCCATCCCCCTTCTTGTGAACATCGTACCGCCGGAGCGAAACGGATTCTAATGGACCCACGATGCGGGGGCTGGCTTAAGATATTTTATCTACCCTGGTGAATTTCCCTTCGCGGTTGCGGTAGTTCTGGCCGGCGTTGACTCGTCTGCGCGACATCAGGTGTCTCGACTCATGTTGATGGTGCATTGCTTGATTCAAGTCAATGCGGAGTCGTTCATGACGTCGATAGTCTTCATCCTATGGGACGAATATCGACATCAATGCTGAGGCTGCTACGCGCGTGGTGCACATCGCTCCGTCGTGCGCTAATGGC
This sequence comes from Nevskiales bacterium, assembly GCA_028698335.1. GTDB lineage: Bacteria > Pseudomonadota > Gammaproteobacteria > Nevskiales > Nevskiaceae > Solimonas. Next base: position 163,749 of record JAQVDP010000005.1, read on the forward strand.
CTTGTTGATTGCGTCGCTCGTGCAGACTCCCGCATTGGGCTTCGGTCCATGTCCGATGCCGAATGCGGATGCGATTCATGGTGGAGCCGTGTACGGTCATCTCGCCGTTGCGATTAACATTGCCTCCAGCGCTATGTCGATGGAGCATTGTCCGCATCACGCTAATGGCGAGGTTTCGAAGCTCTTCTGTCCGGCAAGTTGCTGCTGCGCGGTAGCGGGTTCCGTTCCACCGGTGCTGCCGGAATTACCATTGGCACATACGCCAGTCGCCTTGCGGGGCGTGCTGGAAACATTGATGCCACCCTCTCTGCCTCACGCTGTCCCCACACCGCCACCGCGAACCAGCGCCTGAGCATCCGGATCGCAGCCTGATTGCGATATTTCGGGCGTCCATAGATCTTCGCGTGGAGTTCGCGCGTCGTCTGACGTGGGTGCGAGTCACAAACCTCATTTGCATTCGTCGTTGCCCGGATAAGACGGGGTTTACCTGTGGAGACACAAAATGCTCAGCTTGAGGCGCTGCGGCAGTGCAGTTCTGTTGGCGTTCGCCCCATTGGCGGCCTCGCTAGCGGATGTCCGATCCCCGGCACGCCCGATTTCACCAGTGCCGACTCGCCGCTGCACCGCAAGGACGAGGCCGCGCTGGCGCGCAGCGTCCTCGACGGTTTCCAGTCGCCCGGTTCGCCGATGGCGATGCCGCCTCGCATCGGCATGCCGTCGCTGGTCGACGAGCAGGCCATCGCCCTCGTGCGCTACCGCATGCGCGGTTCGGGCGGCAAGTGAGTTCGCTCGTCCGGCCAGCCGTATCTCTTTCAAACCGGATCAGGACGCGCGTCCGCCTGCGCCGGACTTTCCAGGACGCGATTCCTCCCCCAGTCATTCAAGGAGCCGTTTCGATGAACACCACCCAAGCTTTGCGCTTTGCTGCCATGGCCGTTGCTGTTTCGCTGTCGCTGCCGGCTTTCGCCGACCCTCCCGGCAAGAACCCGGGCAGCACCCATCCACACGAACCGCTGCCACCGAGCAACGTCGTCTGCACACCCAAGGCTGGCACGGAGTCGATGCAGCACGACCCGAAAGATCACCCGATGCCGGAAACGAGGGGCATGAAGAACATGGACCCTGCGATGCACATGCTCGACTGCGTGGATCCGGACGCCGAGGCCCCTAGCGAAAAGCTGCACGAGCACAAGAAGCTCGGCGGCTGACGATCCAGGTCCGGCTGCGGCGCACTGCCGCAGCCGGATCGATCCGATTTCCAACAAGCGGATTCGATGACACGATGCGAGTGAACAAGCGCTATTGCCGAATGGCCCCGTTCGCGTGGATGGCCTGTGTATTGCTGTCTACTGCGCCAATCTGGACAGTGTCTGCAGCTGAGCCGGACGCGCGTGCAATGACGATGGACCGGGCCGTTGCGACGGCGGTAGCAAGCAATCCCGGCCTCGACGAACTGCGCCGCAGGGCGGCTGCGGCCGCCGCAATTCCGTCGCAGGTCGGTACCTTGCCCGATCCGCGCCTCAATCTCGGTGCGGCCAATCTGCCGGTCGACACGTTCGCGCTCGATCAGGAGCCGATGACGCAGCTGCAGATCGGCGTCACACAGGTGTTCCCGTTCCCCGGCAAGCTCGGCCTGCGACGTGAGATGGCACAGGCCGAGGCGGATGCCGCTGCCGATTCTGTCGACGAGGCGCGACTGCGTCTGGTGCGCGACGTCAGGGCATTGTGGTGGGAGTTGTTCTACCTGGACAGGGCGATAGAGACCGTTGAGCGCAACCGTTCGTTGCTGCGCCAGCTGGTCGACGTCGCCCGCACGAAGTACGAAGTCGGGCGCGGCCTACAGCAGGATGTACTGCTGGCCCAGGTCGAACTGTCGCGTCTGCAGGACATGGCGCTGCAGATCGACGGCATGCGTGCGATGTCCGTGGCTCGGTTCAACGCTTTGCTGGCGCGGCCGGCGCAAACACCGGTTCCGATGCTCCGAACGGTTTCGTCGTCCGAACTGCCTGTGCCACCGGACGCAGCGAAGTTGCAGGCGCTGGCTGAGCGGGGGCGTCCCTGGCTATCGCAGCTGCGGCATCAGCTCGATGCGGCGCAGTCGGCGCAGGCGCTGGCGCGCAAGGAGTACGTTCCGGACTTGGGTGTCACCGCCAGCTACGGCTGGCGCGACGGCAACAACGCCGACGGCTCGGCACGCGCCGACTTCGCCAGCGCGATGATCAGCATCAGCCTGCCACTGTTCGCATCACGCAAGCAGGATCAATTGGTCGCACAGCGCGGTGCAGAACGTGCGGCGCGCGAACAGGCACTGGCCGATGCCCGCAACCGGGTGCACGCCGATATCGCGGCTGCACTCGCCGACTACCGGCGCGCGCGCGACGAAATGGCACTGTTTGACGACGGCATCCTGCCGCAGACCGCACAGGCGGTCGAGTCGATGCTGGCCGGCTACCAGGTCAACAAGGTGGACTTCCTCACGTTGGTTCGTACGCAGGTCACCCTTTACAACCACGAATTGCAGCGCTGGCGCGCACTGTCGCAGGCGCAGCAGGCGCTGGCGACCCTCACCGCCGCCGCCGGCAAGGAGACATTCGATGAATAAGGCAGGTCTAGCAACCGTCGTGTTTGCGCTCGCCGCGGTCGCTGCCGCCGCGTACTGGCTGGGGCGATCGCAGGCGCCGGCGACCGCAGCGGCGGCATCCCAGCCACAAACGCGCAAGGTGCTGTTCTACCGCAATCCCATGAACCCGTCGGTGACTTCTCCAGTACCGGCGAAGGACGAGATGGGGATGGACTATGTGCCGGTCTATGCCGAGGAAGCGGCGGCGGAGCGTAAGGTGCTTTTCTACCGCAACCCCATGAATCCCTCCGTGACGTCGCCGGTACCGGCCAAGGACGAGATGGGCATGGAGTACGTACCGGTCTACGCCGATGCGGGTGCGCAGTCGGCGCCGGGCACCGTGATGATCGACGCCGCCATCGCGCAGAACATCGGCGTGCGCACGGCGCTCGCCGAGCGCCGCACCATGACGCGGCAGATCCGCACGGTCGGCCGCGTCGACTACGACGAGCAGGGGCTGTCGCACGTGCATCTGCGCAGCGAGGGCTGGGTCGAGAAACTCCTCGTCGCCGAGACCGGACAGGCAGTGAAAGCCGGTCAGCCGCTGCTGACGCTGTACTCGCCGCTGATCGTCAGCACCGAGCAGGAGTACCGGCTGGCCCTGCGCGGCGTCGCCGCGCTGGGTGACGACACGCCGTTGGAAATCGCCGAACAGGCCCGGGCGCTGCTGGCCAGCACCGCCGAACGCCTGCGTCTGCTGGACGTGCCCGAAGCCGAGCTTATGCGCCTTCAGCGCGGTGGCGACATCCGCCGCGAAATCACGCTGACCGCGCCCGCGTCCGGCATCGTCCAGTACATCGGTGCACGCGAAGGCCAGTTCCTCGCGGCGCAGGCGGACGTGTTCCGCGTTGCTGACCTGTCGACCGTGTGGGTGCTGGCGGATCTGTACGAGGACGAAGTGCCGTGGGTGCAGGTCGGCGACCGCGCCGAGCTGCGCCTGCGCGGCGTACCGGGCGAAGCGCTGCAGGCGCGCGTCGACTACGTCTACCCGTACCTCGAAGGCAAGACACGCACGCAGAAAGTGCGGCTCGTGCTGCCGAATCCGGAGGGGCTGATCAAGCCGGATATGTATGCCGACGTTACGCTCGACGCCGGCCGCCGGATCGAAGCGGTCACGGTTCCGGACGCAGCGATCGTGCGATCGGGGACGCGCGCGCAGGTGTTCGTGCAGACCGCGCCGGGCCGCTTCGAGCCACGCGAGGTCCAGCTCGGCGCCGTGGCGGGCGGCTACGTGCAGGTGCTCGAAGGTGTCGACGCTGGCGACCCGGTCGTCGTCTCGAGTCAGTTCCTGATCGATTCGGAGTCGAAGCTGCGCGAAGCGGCGGCAAAGATGACACCGCAGGCCGCCAGCGATCACGACGCGACGAATATGGACGCCGAGCCGCAGGCACCGGCGCACTCACACTGACGGGACGCCGCGCATGATCCAGAATCTCATATCCGCGTCGCTGAAGAACCGCCTGCTGGTGCTGATCTTCACGCTGATCGCGCTCGCAGCCGGCATCTGGGCGCTGCGCTCGACACCGCTCGACGCGATCCCGGACCTGTCGGACGTGCAGGTCATCGTCTTCACCGAGTTTCCCGGACAGGCGCCGCAGGTGGTCGAGGACCAGGTCACCTATCCGCTGACGACCTCAATGCTCGCGGTGCCGTACGCCAAGGTCGTGCGCGGCTATTCGTTCTTCGGGTTCTCGTTCGTTTATATCCTGTTCGAGGACGGCACCGACATGTACTGGGCGCGCTCGCGCGTGCTCGAGTACCTGAACTACGTGAGCAAGCGCCTGCCTGCCGGCGTGACGCCGACGCTGGGGCCCGATGCCACGGGCGTGGGCTGGGTCTACGAGTACGCGCTGGTCGACAAGAGCGGACAGCGCGACCTGGCACAGCTGCGCTCCTTGCAGGACTGGTATCTGCGCTACCAGTTGCAGACGGTGCCGGGCGTGTCGGAGGTTGCCTCGGTCGGGGGCTACGTCAAGCAATACCAGGTTGAAGTCGATCCGGACGCGCTCGCGGCCTACGGGATCCCTCTGTCGCATGTGCGCATGGCGATTCAGCGCTCCAACAACGACGTCGGCGGCAAGCTCATAGAGATGGCCGAGACCGAATACATGGTGCGCGGCTTGGGCTACATCAAGTCTCTAGACGACCTGCGGCGCATTCCGGTCGGCAGCGACGGCAAGGGTACGCCGGTGCGGCTGGCCGACATCGCGCAGGTGCATCTGGGTCCGGAACTGCGCCGCGGGCTCGCCGAATACAACGGCGAGGGCGAGGTCGCCGGCGGCGTCGTCATCATGCGCTACGGCGGCGACGCGCTGGCAACGATCCATGCGGTACGTGCCAAGCTCAACGCGCTGAAGGGAGGTTTGCCAGAAGGCGTGGAGATCGTGCCGGTTTACGACCGCGGTGCGCTGATCGAGCGCGCAGTCGAAAATCTACAGGGGAAGCTGCTGGAAGAGTTTATCGTCGTCAGCCTGATCTGCGTCGCCTTCCTGCTGCACGTGCGCTCCGCCCTTGTCGCCATCCTGACACTTCCGATCGGCGTGCTGCTCGCGTTCCTCGTGATGCGTTATCAGGGCCTGTCGGCGAACATCATGTCGCTGGGCGGCATTGCCATCGCGATCGGTGCGATGGTCGACGGCGCGATCGTCATGATCGAGAACGCGCACAAGCACCTGGAACGCGCACCGCGCGAGTCCGACGGGCGATTGCCGGCACACGAACGCTGGCGCGCAATCGAGGCTTCGGCAAGGGAAGTCGGCCCAGCGCTGTTCTTCTCGCTGCTGATCATCACCGTGTCATTCCTGCCGGTATTCACGTTGCAGGCCCAGGAAGGCCGGTTGTTCTCACCGCTGGCGTTCACCAAGACCTACGCGATGGCCGCAGCCGCGCTGCTGGCCGTGACGCTGACGCCGGTGCTGATGGGCTGGCTGATCCGCGGCAAGGTGCTGCCCGAGGCGCGCAATCCGATCAACCGGGCGCTGCACCTCGTGCACACGCCAGTTCTCCGCCTGGCCATGCGTTGGCGCGCGCTGACACTGATGCTGGCCAGTGCGCTGCTGGTTGTGACGCTGTGGCCGGCCGCCAAACTCGGCTCGGAGTTCATGCCGCCGCTCGACGAGGGCGACATCCTCTACATGCCGACGACCTTTCCCGGCATCTCGATTACGAAGGCGAAAGAGCTTTTGCAGCAGACCGACCGGATCCTGAAGACGTTTCCGGAAGTCCAGAGCGTGTTCGGCAAGATCGGCCGCGCCGACACCGCGACCGACCCGGCGCCGCTGGCGATGATCGAGACCACCGTACGCCTCAATCCGCGCAACCAGTGGCCTGATCCGGACAAGACGACGCGCGACCTGATGCGCGAGATGGACGCGGCAATCCGGTTCCCCGGTGTCGCCAATGCCTGGACCATGCCGATCAAGACGCGTATCGACATGCTGTCGACCGGCATCAAGACGCCGGTCGGCATCAAGATATCGGGACCGGACCTCAAGGAACTGCAGCGCATCGGTGGCGATATCGAACGCACGCTCAAGGCGCTGCCCGACACCGTATCCGCGTACGCCGACCGTGCCGTCGGCGGCTACTACCTCGACTTCGACATCGACCGCGAACAGGCGGCGCGCTACGGCCTCACCGTCGGCGACGTGCAGGACGTGATCGCCACCGCGATCGGCGGCATGAACGTCACGCAGACCGTCGAGGGGCTGGAACGCTACCCGGTGAACCTGCGCTATCCGCGCGAGCTGCGCGACAACGTCGATGCGCTCAAGCGCGTGCTGCTGCCCACACCTGGCGGCGCCCAGATCCCGCTGTCACTGGTGGCGGAGCTGCAGTTGCGTCGTGGCCCGCCGGCCATCAAGAGCGAGAACGCCAGACCCAACGCGTGGATCTACGTCGATATCGAAGGCTCTGACATCGGTGGCTACGTGCAGCGCGCACAGCAGGCGGTGCGCGAGAACGTCCAGATACCGCCCGGTTACACGCTGGCGTGGTCGGGCCAGTTCGAATACATGCAACGGGCGGCGCAACGTCTCAAACTGGTCGTGCCGGCGACGCTGGCGATCATCTTCCTCCTGCTCTTCTTCAACTTCCGCAACGCCTCGGCACCGCTCGTGGTGATGCTGTCGATTCCGTTCTCGCTGATCGGCGGCGTGTGGATGCTGTGGCTGTACGGTTTCAACTTGTCGGTCGCCGTGGCGGTCGGCTTTATCGCGCTCGCCGGCGTCGCCGCCGAGATCGGCGTGCTGGTGCTGACCTTCATCGACCACGCTGTGGCCGAAACGCGGCGCGCCGCCGGGCGCGCGCTGAACGCAGACGAGATCCGCGACGCGGCCCTGCACGGCACCGCCGAGCGCGTTCGCCCCATCGCAATGACCGCTGCGGCGATCATCGCCGGCCTGCTGCCGATCTTCTGGGGGCACGGCACTGGCTCCGAGGTCATGCAGCGCATCGCCGTGCCGATGGTCGGCGGCATGGTCACGACGACGGTCCTGTGCCTGCTCGTGCTGCCGGTGATCTATTCGCTGGTGCTGCAGGTCAAGGAGCGCGGGCTACGCGCGCCGGTGCCGATCCGCACTCGCGCCACAGCAGACGAAGGCGAGTTGTAGCGCATGCTGCGCACGGGGCAAGGCTCGGCAGTGGGCGGACATCGTGTTGGCATGCTTGATTCACGTCATTGTCGTTCGCTGTGCGTGGATGCACCCTGTGCAAGCTGGCGGTGCTGCGCGGCCGGTACTCGAGGCACTATGCAGGAGGATCACAGCAGATGAATGAGCACGTGCACCATAGTCGACCCGGGACGTGCAGTGACCACGGCAGCCACGCTCCGAGCCGCACCACAGTGGTGCCGCCAACCCGCGGCATGACCTACACCTGCCCGATGCATCCGGACGTACGGCAGGACGAGCCCGGAACATGCCCGAAGTGTGGGATGGCGCTGGAGCCCATGGCGGCGCCGGCGGCACCGAAGACAGAATGGGTCTGCCCCATGCATCCGGAGATCGTGCGCGACGAGCCCGGCAGCTGCCCGATTTGCGGCATGGCGCTGGAGCCGCGCACCGTGACCGCCGCCGAGGACGACTCGGAACTGCGCGACATGACGCACCGGTTCTGGTGGGCAACGCTGTTCACGGTGCCGTTGGTCGTCATTGCGATGGGCGACCTGCTCCCCGGTGAGCCGATTTCCACGTTACTTGGCCACCGCGTGCGCATGTGGGCAGAGCTGATGCTGGCCACGCCGGTGTGCCTGTACTCGGCGTGGCCGTTCTACACGCGCGGTGTGCAGTCCGTCATCAATCGCAGTCTCAACATGTTCACGCTGATCGGCCTTGGCGTGTCGGTGGCTTACGTCTACAGCCTGATCGGCACGCTGCTGCCGGACATTTTCCCACCGTCGTTTCGCGGCGCCAACGGCAGCGTCGCGGTCTATTTCGAGGCGGCCGGGGTCATCGTCACGCTGATTCTTCTGGGTCAGGTCATGGAACTACGCGCCCGCAGCCAGACCAGCGCGGCGATCAAGCAGCTGCTCGGCCTTGCCGCCAAGAGCGCGCGGCGCGTCGACGCCGACGGCAGCGAGCAGGACGTGCCGCTGGAGCAGGTTCAGGTCGGCGACCACCTGCGCGTCCGGCCCGGCGAGAAGGTGCCGGTGGACGGCGCCGTTCTGGAGGGCCACAGCACCCTGGACGAGTCGATGGTCACCGGCGAACCGGTGCCGGTCGCCAAGCAGCCAGGCGACAAACTCGTTGGCGCGACGATCAACGGCACAGGCTCGCTGATCATGCGCGCCGACAAGGTCGGCGCCGATACCCTGCTGTCGCGCATCATCGCGATGGTCGCTGAGGCGCAGCGCAGCCGCGCGCCGATCCAGAAGCTGGCCGATCAGGTCTCGGGCTGGTTCGTGCCGGCCGTTGTCGTCATCGCAGTCGTCGCCGCGCTCGTCTGGGGCTGGGTCGGGCCCGAGCCGCGCATGGCCTACGCGATCATCGTCGCCGTGTCGGTGCTGATCATCGCCTGCCCGTGCGCCCTGGGCCTGGCGACGCCGATGAGCATCATGGTCGCGACCGGCCGGGGCGCGACGATGGGCATCCTGTTCCGCAACGCCGAAGCGATCGAAGTCCTGCGCAAGGTCGATACGCTGGTCGTGGACAAGACGGGCACGCTGACGCTGGGCAAGCCGAAGCTGGTCAGCGTCAAGCCCGCGTCGGGGTTCGACGACGCAGCGCTACTGCGTCTGGTCGCGGCGGTCGAGCGCGGCAGCGAGCATCCGCTGGCCGCGGCGCTGGTCGAAGGCGCGCGCGAGCGCGGCGCCGACGCGCCCGCCGCCGAGGACTTCCAGTCGGTCACCGGCAAGGGCGTCACTGCGCGCGTCGGCGGCCGCAGCGTCGCGCTGGGCAACGCAGCGCTGATGCAGGACCTTGGCGTTGACGTGTCGGGACTGCAGGCCGAGACCGACGCGCTGCGTGCCCAGGCGCAGACGGTGATGTTCGTCGCCGCCGACGGCCGCGCCGCCGGCTACGTCGGCGTCGCCGATCCGATCAAGGACTCGACGCCCGAAGCGATCCGCACCTTGCACGACGAAGGCATCCGCATCGTCATGCTGACCGGCGACAACCGCCACACCGCGGAGGCGGTGGCGAAGAAGCTCGGCATCGACGAGGTCGTCGCCGAAGTGCTGCCGGCCGACAAGGTCGACGTGGTCAAGCGCCACCAGGCCGAAGGCCGCTTCGTCGCAATGGCCGGCGACGGCATCAACGACGCCCCAGCGCTGGCGCAAGCCCAGGTCGGTATCGCCATGGGCACCGGTACCGACGTGGCGATGGAGTCGGCCGGCGTGACGCTGGTCAAGGGCGATCTGCGCGGCATTGCGCGAGCACGCCGACTGTCGCGCGCGACGATGGCCAACATCCGGCAGAACCTGTTCTTCGCGTTCGTCTACAACGCCGCCGGCGTGCCGGTCGCGGCCGGCGTGCTGTACCCACTGATCGGGGTGTTGCTGCATCCGATCATGGCAGCCGCGGCGATGAGCCTGAGCTCGGTCTCGGTGGTCTCCAACGCCCTGCGGCTGCGCCGAAAGGAGATCTGACATGCACGATTGGTCCTTCATGAGCGATCACCTGGGCTGGATGGGGCCAGGGCACGGGCTGATCGCGCTGGGTTTCTGGCTTCTGGTGATCGGCGCCATCGTCGCAATGGCGGTCTACATCGTCCGTGTAACGCGCAGACCACCGCCGAAGGACCGATGACGGGTGCAGCTGATGTCGCTGTAGAGGCGAGGTCGCCACGCCCCGCCGAGCGTTCCAGCGACCGGTCAGCTGATACCCCGTCATCGGTACGGTTGTTCTTCGAGGGCGACGAACTGTACGGGGCGATGCTGCAGTCGATCGCCGATGCCCGGCATTCGGTATGGATGGAGTGTTACCTGTTCGCCGCCGACGAAATCGGATGGATGTTTGTGCAGGCCCTGTCGGAGCGCGCACAAGCGGGTGTCGATGTGCGGGTGCACCTGGACGCTGCCGGCGCTCTGTGGCGGACGTCGGACGCGATGGTGGAACAACTGCGGGCGCAGGGCGTCAGCGTGAAGTGGTTTCACCGCTGGAGCTGGCGCCATCCGTGGCGCTACAACCGCCGCAATCATCGCAAGCTGCTCGTGGTCGACGGCGCGCGCGCCTATGTAGGCGGCTTCAATGTCCATCGTGAGAGCGCTCGCAGCGTCGTCGGCGAGCGGCGCTGGCGCGACACCCATGCGGTCGTCGAAGGGACACTCGCCGCGCAGGCGGCAGCGCTGTTCGAAATGTTCTGGAAAGGGCGTCGCGACCGCTCGCGCGCACCTTGCCGGGTGGATCTTCCGGCGCTGCTGCCGAATCACAGCCGTCGCTGCCGGCACCGGATCCGCTGTCTCTATGCGGACTGGCTCGCGGGAGCGCGCTGGCGCGTGCGACTGACGACGCCGTATTTCGTCCCGGACCTGCACCTGCTGCGACGCCTGGTCGGCGCCGCGCGCCGCGGCGTACTCGTCGAACTGCTCGTGCCGGCGCACAGTGACGTTATGCTGGCGCAGTGGGCGGCGCGGGCATTCTATGGTCGCCTGATCCGTGCGGGCGTACACGTCCATGAGTACCTGCCGCGCATGCTGCATGCCAAAACCCTGGTCGTGGACGGAACGCGCGCGCTGGTCGGCACGGCGAATCTGGACTATCGCAGCCTGCACCTGAACCACGAGTTGTTGCTTGCGACCGGCGATGCCGCCGCCTGTGTGCGTCTGGACCGCCAGTTCGATGAAGATCTGGCGCAGTCGATGCGCATCACGCGGCAGCGTTGGGACCTGCGCTCCTGGACTCACCGCGTCCTGGAACACATCGGCCATGCGGCGCGCCGCTGGCTGTGAACACAGCGTCGAGGAACGCATTACGAGATGCCCGACGAGCTCGACCATCTGATCCGTCTGCTGCAGGCGCTGGGGATTGGCCTGCTGATCGGCCTGGAGCGCGAGCGGCGCGAGGAGGCCCGCGCCGGCGTGCGCACTTTTGCCCTGATCGCGCTGTCCGGTGCACTCACGGCATTGCTGGCTGTGCGCTTCGACTCGGCCTGGATCATGGCCGCGGCGCTGCTGGTTCTGGGCGGCGGCCTGACCGCAGCGTACCTGCGCCGTGCCGACCAATTGAACGATCCGGGCACGACGAGCATCGCTGCGGCGGTGGTCACGTTCGCGCTGGGCGCGATGGCATGGGCCGACCATGCCGCGCTCGCAGTCTCGGTCGCGATCCTGACCACGGCACTGTTGTACTTCCGGGCCGCGCTGCACGGCGCGGTGGCGCGCCTGTCGCGACAGGACATCGTGTCGCTGCTGGAGGTGGCCGTGCTCGCTTTCGTTCTGTTGCCTCTGCTGCCGGATCGCGGCTACGGCCCATACGCCGTGCTCAATCCCTACCGCATCGCATTGCTGGCGGCGTTGATCTCGGGGCTGAGCTTCAGCGGCTATCTGGCACTGAAGATGCTGCCGCCGACGCACGGTGTGCTGCTGCTCGGCATCGCCGGTGGTCTGGCATCGACCACGGCGACGACGCTGGCGTTCTCGCGCCACGCCCGGCGCGATGAGCGGCTTGCGGGAACCGCCCAGATCGTGATTTTGCTGGCGAACCTCGTGCTGTTCGTTCGCATCGGCGTGCTGTCGGCGCTGGTGGCGCCGGCCGTTCTTGCCGCGTTGCTACCGGCGCTGGCCGCAGGCATCGCGGCCGGCGGCGCCTATGTGGCCTGGTGCTGGCGGCAGCATGCACACACGCAGTCGCTGCCCGAGCTGGAGGTGCGCAGCCCCGCCGACCTGCGTACGGCGCTGGGCTTTGCGGCGCTGTTCGCGGTCGTGCAGCTGGCCGCGGCCTGGCTCAACGATACGGCAGGCGCCGCCGGGCTTTACCTGGCCGGGTTCGCGGCCGGCCTGACCGACCTGGACGCGATCACCTTGTCGAGCCTGCGGATGGTCAATACTGGCCAGATTCAGGTGGCGCAAGCCGGTACCGTGATCCTGATCGCCTACATGGCCAACCTCGTGTTCAAGTTGTCCACGGTCGGCGTCCTCGGCACGCGCCCGGTCCTGCGCCATGTCGCCGGCGGTTTCGCGCTGGGGGCCACCGCGATGATCGGCGTCTGGGCGGTCATGGGCTGATTCCATCCACAAACCAGGAGCTCAAGATGAACATCCAGCAAGTCAAACACATCATCCACTGGTGTGCAGCGTTCCACGATTCGCTCGGCCAGCAATACCGCAAACTGGCGCAGGACGCGAGCGATCCGCGCCTGAAGATGACGCTGGACTACCTCGCCCAGCATGAGCACGAGATGCAGAGTGGCCTCAACCGCTTCCTGGAGACGGCGCCGGCGGACGTATTGAACACTTATTTCCGGCAGGTGCCGAACCTGGAGCAGCCCGCCGTGCTGGAGTCGTTGCGCAGCTGTCTGTGTTGCGCATCGATCGACGATGCCGAGCGCGCGGACGCCGAGTTCCACGCACACTTGCGCAGCATGTATCAGCAGCTTGCGGACCTCAGCGAAACCGGCCCCGTGCTGGAGCTGTTCGAGTCGCTGGCCAGGAACGAGGACGAGGAGACGCGCCGCGTCGCCCGCGCGATCGCGTCGTCGAGCACGCTGTAGCGGGGGCTCACAAGCCCGGCGGCGGGTGGTGGCATCCCCTGGGCTGGCTGCGGAAGTTGTCGCGCACGTTTTCGTCGACGAACCGGTACCAGCCCTCCTTGATGCGCGCCCAGCGACTGTCATCGATGCTCAAGCCACATTCACGCACGAGCCGTTCGAGTGCGTCGATGTCGATCCGGGCAGCGTCGTAAACAACACGCAGGCGGGAGCGTCGACGATCGAGGGCGGCGCTGTCGATGCCGTCGAAGTCCGCGAGGGCACTGCTGAGTAGCGCAGCCTTGTCGTCGTCGAGCCCGGCCAGGAGGAGCTTGCGGGTGACGAGGCAGGCTTCGTGGATGCCGGGTTTGTGAGGCTTGTTCATGGCGTCATCTCCGTAGGGCTCACGCGCCGTCTGCCAGCCGCCGGTCAGCAGCCTTGCGCAGCGCGTCGATGGTGGTGCCATCGTCGGGATACCTGGCACATGCGCTGCTGCACTGCAGATCCAGAGTATCTCCGAGCAATGGCAACGGCGCGCAAAGGGCTTCGGCAAGTGATTGCTTGAACAGGTCGGCACCGGCGCCCGCGGGCAGCAGCGCCGCGAAGTCGTAGCCGCCGAGGCTTGCCGCGAGGCATGTTTCAGGGAGTCCGCTGCGAATGCGCTCCCCCAATTCGGCGAGAACCGCGGCCTGCGCCTGGGCGTCAAGTTGTGGAATGTCACCGGATCTCGACCTCACGGCGACCAGCATGAACGTGGGATGCTCGCTGCCGAGGCTAGCGCCGCTCAGTGCCTGTCCAGCCTGTTCGTCGAACGCGCTCCAGGTCAGCAGCCCGCTCAAGACGTCGGTCTGCCCGATGGCATCGGCGAGCGAGGCGAGTTGCGCGTCGTCGCTGATATCGCTGTGGATCGCGAGAAAGTGCGTGGGACGTCCGTGGCGCAGCAAAGGCGTGATGCTCTGACGCACGGTGAACAGGCGCCCGTCCGCGGCGCGGTCGACCGTGCGGCCCGACCACGCATGACCGCCGAGAATCGCCGCCCATAGGCCGCGGTAGTAGCGCTCGCCGTGCTCGCCCGAATGCAGGATCCGCGGCGTTTGGCCGATGGACGCTTCCGCCGAATAGCCGTACTGTCGGGTGAATGCGCGATTGACCCACACGATCACGCCCTCGTGATCGGTGACGAAGGCGGGCGTCGCCGCTTCAGTCAGCGCATCGGCAAGCAGCGCCTGCCGCTGCCGCTGCAGGGCGTGCGTCAGGCGCTCGCCGAGCCACGTCGCGAGAATTTCCGCCGTCGGCGAATCTTCAAGATCGTGCTCGCCATAGCCATATAGCTCAAGCACGAACGAGTGGCCGTTGCCGTCGATCGGCCACGCCGCCGCGCAGCGCACGCCCGCGGACGCGAGCGACGGATCGCAGGACAGCGGTCGCGGCGCATCGTGCACCAGCGTCGGCAGGAGCTGTCGGCGGCTGTCGGCAAGGACTGTTGGCTCCGCGCTCAGCCGCGTGGCACTGCGCACGGCATCGGCGATAGCCGGGCTGCCCGCGACGGCAAGTTCGAGTGGTTGATGGTCCGTCGCTACGGCCCTAACCAAGGCAAGGTCCAGGCAGTTGAGCAGGGCGGCGCAAAGCAACGTCAGGGCGTCATCCCGCAATGGCGCGCCCCGCTCCAACTGGTCGAGCAATGGCTGCGCGAGGCTGGCCATGTCGGCATCGAGCGTGGATGCTGGAGCCAAGGTCAGAACGAGCACGCTATGCGTTTCGCCCGGTAGCGCGCACACCACAGGCAGTACCCACTGTCGGCGCCCGTCGGCGAAGCGCATCCATTTTGGGGTGTGTCCGGAGTCAGACATGCCGATGCCCGGTAGCAGCGCGTCCAGACGCAGGCCGTTGATCCCGGTGCCCGGAGCGCCCAGCAGGCGCTCGGCGCTAGCATCGGCTGAAACGACCGTGTCCGTCTGAGTGTCGATCACGAGCGTCGGATATTCCAATGGCCACTCCACGCAGTCCGCACAGCATCTTCGTAGCAGTTCCAATGAGCAGGGGCATTGATCAAGGTCAGCTCGAACCTGACCCACGTCAATGCTGGCGCGTCAGGCTGCGGCGAATCTGGCGGCATCCTGGACGCAATGGCACGACAGAGTGACCGCCTTGCAGTTGGCTGTCGTGCTGCCCGGCATCTCGGCAAACTCAGCTCCAAGCTGTGAGAGAGCGATCGTGAAGAACATCTGGTGGCGCTGACGTCGTGATGAAATCCATGGCTTACATGTCGCCTGAGTTGCGCTGCGAGACGATCGGCGATGGCGCGCGCGTCGTGGTGTTCCTGCACGGTCTTGGTGCAACGCGCCGCTACTGGAAGCCTGCGGTGCTGGGCCTGACGGATGTCAAGGTCGTGCTGGTGGACTTGCTCGGCTTTGGCGATTCACCCAAGCCCTGGCGCGCGTACACACTGGACCGACACCTTGAATCCCTGGAGCGCACGTTGGCGCCGTACCCGCGCGTGACCCTCGTCGGTCACTCGCTCGGTGCAAGTCTGGCCACGGCGTACGCGGCGCGTCATCGGCAGGTCGAAGGTCTCGTACTGCTTGCCGCGGTGCGCTTTGACGGCGAACGCGCTGCCTACCGGAACCTGCGTCACCGCCTCGGCCTGGAAGGCTGGATTCTGACCAACGTTCTCACGACGGCACTGGCTTGCATGCTGACGCGTTGGGTCGTCGCGCGCCTTCTGCCCTGGCTGATCCGTGACCTGCCGCGCCCGATTGTTCAGGATCTCGTGCGGCACACCTGGCTGTCGTCAACGTCGACATTGTGGCAGGTCATCTATCGCTACGATCCCGGAGAGGACCTGGCCGAGGTCGCTGCCAGGATTCCGGTGCAGCTGGTCCATGACCAGAACGACAGCACGGCGCCTTACGAGAACGTTCAAGAGCTGGTCGCGCGCACTGTGGGTGCCCAGCTGCGTCCGGCGCCGGGGGGCAGCCATCACCTGTGGTTGCGTCGCCCCGACATCTGTCTGGCGGGCATCCGGGATTGCCTGCGCAAGCTGCCGTCAACGACGGCGGGCGATGCTGTCGCCGTCGACGGCGCGACGAGGACCCCGTCGTAAAGCAGCGTGGCAGAGACTGCTCAGTGGGCGTTCACAACGTTGATGGGCTCGCCGGCTGCGAAGGCGTCGATGTTCGACAGCGTCGTTTCAAGAATCCGCTGAAGCGCTTCCTGCGTATTGAAGGCCACATGGGGGGTCACGATGACGTTGGGAAAGCGCAGCAGCGCGTGATCGGCCACCAGCGCACGCAAATCCGGCTGCGCTGCGTCAGCGTCCATGCGAAAAACCTCGGCCTCGTCGCGGAGCAGCGGTTCCTCCGGCAGTACGTCGAGGCCGGCCGCGCCGATACGCCCGTCTGCCAGCGCCCGGACCAGTGCGGCCGGGTCGACGACGCTCCCGCGCGAGGTGTTGATCAGCACGGCGCCGCGTTTCATCGTGTCGAACGCTCGGTCCGAGAGAAGATGTCGTGTGTCGGGCAGGGCCGAAAGATGCAGAGTGACTACGTCGGCCGCTCGCAACAGCTGTTCGAACGTGTCGTACCGAAACTCCAGTTGCCGCGCGCAGGGGGCATCAGGGCGCGCATCGAATCCGACGACCTGCATGCCAAACCCCTTGGCGATCCCGATTACGCGGCGCCCGATGCGCCCCGTGCCGATCACGCCCAGCGTTTTCCCGCGCAGGTCAAAGCCACGTATTCCGGTTTGGGAAAAATCGCCGCGCCGGGTTCGCTCTACAGAGTCCACGAGCCGTCGGGCGAGGGCCAGCAGCAACGCGAAGACATGCTCGGCGACGGTATGGTCGCCGTAGTCCGGGACGTTGCAAACGGTGATGCCGTGCGACGCCGTGTAGTCCAGATCGATGTGGTCGCAGCCGGTCGAACGGGTCGCAATCAGCCGCAGCTTTGGCAGCCGGCGCAGAACGTCGGCGGTCAGGCGCGAGTGGACGAATGTCGTGACAATCTCGGCGTCGGCCGCTTGCGTAACGGTTTGCGTGTCGAGAGTCTCCTGCCAGCAGACAAGATGGTGTCCCGCGCTCAGCGTCTGGCAGGCAGCGTGTTCCCACTGCCGGGTTTCGAATACGCAGATTCTCACGGTGAACGAGCGCGGATCAGCGCGGTTTCTGTGCCGACGGGGCCTTGGCATATTTCGCCGGATTGGCCTGGAACGTCTGCTGGCACTTGGCCGAGCAAAAGTGATAGGTGACGCCCTGGTGTTGTACGGTGGCGAACGCCTGGGCCTCTTCAATCTTCATTCCGCACACCGGATCCTGTGTCATCACTATCTCCTCGGTAGATCAAGTTCCATTGTCGAGCACGCGGCTCGTGCTCGACGCGCCCACCACAGCTTGTGCAGCTCCATGACTGCGAGCAGGCTCAGGGCCATCAGGGGCAGCGCGACCCATCCCACCGGCGCGACGGGCTCGATGCGCAGCACGCGCTGCATCAGTGGTGCGTACAGCGCCAAGACATGGATCGCCAGCGCGCCGACGACGCCGAGCACCAGCAGCCGGTTGTTGCGCAACGGGATCGCGAACGCCGATCGCGTCTCGGAGCGGGCGTTGAACGCATCGACGTTCTGCATGAGCACCATGAGCAGCAGCAGTGCGTTGCGGGCCTGTTCCAACGGCATGTCCATGCGCAGCAGCACGGCGAACGCGCCGAATCCGAGCGCTGCCATCCACGTTCCCGCGAACAGCGCGCGCTCGATCATGAGTCGGTCGAAGATCGGATCGTCGGGGCGCCGCGGCGGTGTGTCGAGCTCGTCGCCGCGCCCGTGCTCGAACGCAAGGGCCACATCCTGGATCCCGTTGGTGACGAGGTTCAGCCACAGCAGCTGCACCGGCAGGAGCGGAATCGGCAAACCGATCACGACGGCCAGGCCAACGGTGAGCACCTCCGCGGCGCCGGCTGCCGTGAGCAGATAGACAACGTTGCGGATGTTCTGATACGCGATGCGGCCTTCTTCCACGCCGGCGACGATCGTGGCGAAGTTGTCGTCGCTCAGCACAAGGTCGGATGCTTCACGCGCAACGTCGGTGCCGCCGAGTCCCATGGCAACGCCGATGTTGGCGCGCCGCAGCGCGGGCGCGTCGTTGACGCCGTCACCGGTCACGGCGACGAAGTGCCCGGCGCGCTGCGCCGCATCGACGAGCGCCAGCTTCTGCTCCGGCGTCACCCGTGCGAAGACGGTTCCGCGTTCGACGGCCAGTTCCAGGGTCTCAGGTGAGGCGCCCTGAAGCGCGCTGCCGTGAACGACCTCTTGCGGTCGCGCGGCGATACCCAGGTCGCGTGCGATGGCCAGTGCCGTCGTCGGGTGATCGCCGGTCACCATCACGACCCGGATGCCGGCGGCCGCGCAGCGGCGCACGGCGTCCTGCACCTCAGGCCGCAAGGGGTCGATCAGTCCAATCAGGCCGACGAATTCGAGCCCCTGCGGCTCGGCCGGCGTTTCCTGAGGCGTAACCGGGTGTGCCGTCAGGCCGCCGGCGAGCGCGAGCACCCGCAGTCCTCGCTGCGCCATGTCTTCCGCCGCCTGCAGAATGCGGTCGGCGGACGCAGACCGGCACATCTGCAGCACGCGCTCGGGCGCCCCCTTGACAGCAACCCAGGTGGCTCCGTCGAGCGCGTGCCATGTCGCGGCATAGCGCCGTTCCGGTTCGTAGGGAATCGCGTTCACTTGCGGACGTTCAACCAGCAGCTGCTCGCGGCTCACGCCGCCCTTCTCGGCCAGCGCGAGCAGTGCGATGTCCGTCGGGTCACCGCGCCAGCGCCACGATGTCTCGCGCCGGTACAGGTCGGCCTCGTTGCATGCAGCAGCGACCTGCAGCGCATGATGCAGATTACCTGCAGTCGCCGCGGCCTCGCCGAAGGCTCCGACGATGGTACCGGTCGGCGCGTAACCGGACCCGGAGACTGTGTAGCGCGCCTCGTCAGGCAGCCAGAGTTCGCGCGCCGTCAGCTCGTTGCAGGTGAGCGTGCCGGTCTTGTCGCTCGCGATCAGCGTGCAGCTGCCGAGACCCTCGACCGCAGGCAGGCGGCGCACAATCGCACCCCGCAGCGCCATCCGTCGCGCGGCGATCGCAAGTGCCACCGTCAGTGCGACCGGCAAGCCTTCTGGAATCGCCGATACAGCGAGCGCGACGGCAAAGACAAACATCGCCGCAATGCTGTCGTCGTGCACCCAGACGCCGACGGCGCCGATCAGTCCGGAGGCAAGCAGGACGACAGCCGCAATCGTCCGGCTGAATCGCTCCATGCGCTGCACAAGCGGCGGCTGACCGCTCCGCGTGGCGCTCATCGCGGAGGCGAGCCGGCCGATGGCCGTTCCGGCACCGGTTGCGACGGTCACGCCGACGCCGCGGCCGCGGGCGACGAGCGAGCCGGCGTAGGCCATGTTCGAACGGTCGGCGAGTGCCGCGTCGGGTTCGCTTACGGCTGCAGCATCCTTGACCACGGCGAGCGACTCGCCGGTCAGCGCCGCCTCGGCGATCTCCAGGCCCTGCGTGCTGAGCAGACGCAAATCCGCCGGCACCAGCTGCCCGCTTTCGAGCGCGACGATATCGCCGGGGACGAGCTCGGCGGCGTCGGTATCAGCCATCTCCCCGTCACGCAGCGTGGTGGCCCGAATGCGCAGCAGCTTCTGCAGGCTCTGGCTCTGCTGCTCGGCGCGCCACTCCTGCCACCCACCGATCACGGAATTCACGAGCAGGACGATGCCGATGAACCCGGCGTCCGTGACATCGCCGAGTGCGAACGACACGACGGCGGCGGCAAGCAGGACGTAGATCAGCGGACTGCGCAGCTGGCGCAGGCCGATCGCAAGCCATCCCGGCGATCGCTGTGCAGGCAGGACGTTGCGCCCGAACTGCGCCAGGCGCTGCTGCGCCTCTTCGCGCGACAGACCGTCGGCCGACGAGGCCGTGCGCGCGAGTGCGTCTTGGGCCGGCAGTGCATGCCACGACGGTGCTGCTGCGCCCGCAACAGTTGGCTGTGAGGTGGCGTCGTTCATGAGCTTGAGGCAGGAGGGCTACCGGCCAACCAGCACGACGCCGTTCGCTGTCACCGGGTATCGCCTCCGGTCCGCGGCGGGATCGATGCCGATCTCGGTTCCGGGTGGCAAACAGCAGCACTCGTCGATGATCGCGTTGCGGATGCGGCAGCCTCTTTCGATATGAGAACCGGGTAACGCGATACAGCCATCCAACCTGGCGCCGGGGCCGACCCGCACGCCCGGGAACAGCACGGAGTGCCGCACGTCCGCAACACCTTCATCGTCGTCCGATCGGACCGAACGGGCTTCTAGCGCTTCGATCGACAGGCTGTGCGTGCGCCATTGCGGATCGTCGAGGTGCCAGGGCGGGCTGGCGCCGCACAGCTCCAGGCTGGTCTGCCAGTAAGCGTCAACGGTGCCAACGTCGCGCCAATAACCGTCCCGCGAAGGAAAGTGGACGTCACGCAACCTGTGCGCGTAAGCACGCGTCGTGGCCGCCAGCGCGGCAGGAATGACGTTGCGACCGAAATCGCGCACGGAGTGCGACTGAAGCGCGTCTTCGCGGAGAAGCCGGAGCAGGAAGTCGGTTTCGAACAGGTAAATGCCCATGGACGCGAGTGCGACGCCGGGACGGCCGGGAATGGCGCTGGGGGATTCCGGCTTCTCGGCGAAACCGGCGATCCATGCCGCATCGTCGATCGCCATCACGCCGAAGTTGCGGGCGCTTTCGACCGGTACCTCCACGCAGCCCACCGTCACCTGCGCGCGTCGCTGCAGGTGCTCCTCCAGCATCCGCGCGTAGTCCATCCGGTAGACATGATCGGCGGCCAGCACCAACACCTGGGCCGGTGCCAGCCGACGGATCAGCTCACGGTTCTGGTACACGGCATCAGCGGTCCCCGCGTACGCCCGGCCGGCGCCGGCGGGCAGTGTCAGGAGTTCCATCGCGCGCGACAGGCGGCTCCATGCCGCCAGATGCGGCGCCAGCGACTGCGACATGTACTGCGTCAGAACGCCGACGCAGGCCAGCCCCGAGTTCAGGCAGTTGGACAGCGTGAAGTCGATGATGCGATGGCGTGCGGCGATCGGTACGGGCCGGCTTTGCGCGGTGGGCTGTCAGGCCTTCCAGGCGGGTGCCACGACCACCGGCGAGCACCAGCGCAAACGTGTTCGCAAGCACCGCGCGGCGCGCCTGGGCGCCGAGCATGTCGGAAGACGTCCCCGATTGACGTGGCGAGCTGTCATTCACGGTGTCCATGCCCACTCCCGGATCTCCGACGGGTCTTCGCCATGCGTCGTGATGTACGCCCGATGCTCGATGCGGCGGTCGCGCATTGCCTGGCGCAGCGACGCTGCGCGCGAACCGAGCGAGGGCACGCGGTCGATCACGTCGCAGACCAGGTGGTAGCGATCCATGTCGTTGCGCACCAGCATGTCGAACGGCGTCGTCGTCGTGCCTTCCTCCTTGTAGCCGCGCACGTGCAGATTCGGATGGTTGCGGCGCCGGTAGGTGAGGCGGTGAATCAACCAGGGATAGCCGTGGTAGGCGAACAGGATCGGCTTGTCGGTTGTGAAGATCGTGTCGAAGTCGCGGTCGGACAGGCCGTGCGGATGCTCTTCCCTCGGCTGCAGCGTCATCAGGTCAACGACGTTGACGACGCGGATTCTCAATTCGGACCGGTGCTCGCGCAGGATCTTCACCGCCGCCAGCGTTTCCAGCGTCGGCACGTCGCCGGCGCAGGCCATCACCACGTCGGGCTCGCCTTCGTCATTGCTCGCCCAGTCCCAGATGCCGATGCCGGCGGTGCAGTGGCGCAACGCCGTGTCCATGTCCAGCCATTGCTGCTGCGGCTGCTTGCCGGCGACGATGACGTTGACCAAGTCACGCGAGCGCAGACAGCACTCGGTGACACACAGCAGCGTGTTGGCATCGGGCGGCAGGTAGACGCGGATGATGTCGGCCTTCTTGTTGACGACGTGATCGATGAAGCCGGGGTCCTGGTGCGAAAAGCCGTTGTGGTCCTGGCGCCAGACGTGCGAGGTCAGCAGATAGTTCAGCGAGGCGATCGGACGCCGCCATGGCACTTCCTTGCTGACCTTGAGCCACTTCGCGTGCTGGTTGAACATCGAGTCGACGATGTGGATGAACGCCTCGTAACAGGAGAACAGGCCGTGGCGACCGGTCAGCAGGTAGCCTTCGAGCCAGCCCTGGCAGGTGTGCTCGGACAGGATTTCCATGACGCGGCCGTCCGCTGCGAGGTGATCGTCGTCCGGTTCGGCGCGCGCCATCCATGCGCGGTCGGTGACTTCGAACAGCGCACCGAGCCGGTTTGACGCCGTTTCGTCCGGGCCGAACACACGGAAGTTGCGATGCTCCAGGTTCAAGTGCATGACTTCGCGCAGGTACTGGCCCATCACGCGCGTGGCTTCGGCCCGCGCCGCGCCGGGGGCGGGCACGTCGACGGCAAACGCGCGGCAGTCCGGAAGCTGCAGGCCGCATAGCCGCAGCCCGCCGTTGGCGTGCGGATTTGCGCCCATGCGCCGCTCGCCCCGAGGCGCAAGCGCCCGCAGCTCTGTGCGCAGGCAGCCGTCGTCGTCGAACAGCTCCTCGGGCCGGTAGCTGCGCAGCCAGTCCTCCAGCTGGCGCAGATGGTCCGGTCGCGTGTGCAGCTCGGCGAGCGGCACCTGGTGCGAGCGGAAATGCCCCTCGGTCTTCTTTCCGTCGACTTCCCTGGGCCCGGTCCAGCCCTTGGGCGAGCGCAGCACGATCATCGGCAAGCGCGGGCGCTCGACGATCCCGTCGGTGCGTGCACGCTGTCGAATCGCCAGGATATCGGCGACCACCTCGTCGAGAACTGCGGCCATCGTACGGTGCATCGCCATCGGCTCGTCGCCCTCGACGTAGCGCGGTGCGTAGCCGTACCCGCGCAGCAGCGCGTCGAGCTCTTCGGGTTCGATGCGCGCGAGCAGCGTCGGGTTGGCGATCTTGTAGCCGTTCAGGTGCAGGATCGGCAGCACGGCACCGTCGCGCGCCGGGTTCAGGAACTTGCTCGAGTGCCAGGCCGTCGCCAGCGGGCCGGTCTCGGCCTCGCCGTCGCCGACCACGCAGGCGACGATCAGGTCCGGGTTGTCGAAGGCCGCGCCGTAGGCATGGGATAGTGCATAGCCAAGCTCGCCGCCCTCGTGAATCGATCCCGGCGTCTCGGCGGTAACGTGGCTGCCGACACCGCCGGGAAACGAAAACTGCCGGAAAAGCTTGCGCATCCCGGCGGCGTCCTCGGTCACGTCCGGATACCGCTCGCTGTAGCTGCCTTCGAGATACGTATTGGCGACCAGCGCCGGTCCGCCGTGGCCGGGCCCGGCGACGTAGAGCACGTCGAGATCGTGCGCCCGGATCACCCGGTTCAAGTGCGCGTAGATGAAGTTGAGTCCTGGCGAGGTGCCCCAGTGGCCGAGCAGGCGCGGCTTGATGTGCTCGGGCTTCAACGGCTCGCGCAGCAGGGGGTTGTCGAGCAGGTAGATCTGGCCGACCGACATATAGTTGGCGGCGCGCCACCAGGCGTCGAGAGCGCGCAGCTGCGCGTCGGGCAGTGCATCGGCCATTCCGGTTTTCTCCGTGAGCGGCGTGGCCTTCAGGTCCATAGCGTGTACCTCGGATGGGTGGTGAGCGCTCAGCAGCCGCCGCGGCGGCGTGGCCGCTCGCCCGGTGGTGGCTCGTGAGAGGCGTACTTCTGCGGCTCGGCTTCGAAGCGCTTGCGCGTCTCTTCCGATTCGAAGTAGTAGGCGCGCCCGCCGTACACCGCTGTGAGCGCGCGGTCGGTCCGCACCGGATTGCCGCTCACCGGGTCCAGTGCCGCTGTGGCCTGGGCGTGCGGCGCTTCGACGTGCGCTGTGCCGCCGTGATCGGATGGCGGCGCACCGCGCCAGTCACGCGAGCCGCCGTGATGACCGCCCATACCGTGACCGCGCCGCAGTAGGAACCACGCGGCCGCCACGGCCACGAGCACCCAGATGATGTTTCCGTTCAACCAGTTCATGTTCGATACTCCTCGCTAGCATGTTCAACATCGAAGTTCTCGCCGACGCAGATTCGATGCACTCCTGATGCGCGAACAGCGTGCTGTCGCCGGCGATCACATCGCCCAGCAGGCGCTCGTAGGGCGCCTGGTCCTCGGTGCGCGAGTCGAGCATCAGCAGCTCGCGCTGTTCCCCGCTGAACTCCTTGTCCGGCCGCTTGACGCGCGCGGCGAACGCGATCGCCGCGTGCGGCGCGAGGCAAGAGCGCAGGTAGTTGGTGCGGCAGGCCGCTGGCGCTGAGTCGTCGAACAGACGCTGCGGCGGCGGCTTGAGCTCGACGAGGATCTCGGACGCGGTCGCCGCCAGGCATTTGCCGGCGCGCAGATTCCAGGGCACGCCCTGCCAACGCCACCAGTCGATGAACAGGCGCTGGGCGTAGAAGGCCTCCACGTCGGAGTCCGCTGCCACGCCCCGCTCGTCGCGGTAGCCGGCGTACTTGCCGCGCACTAGGTCCTCCGGCGCGACCGGGCGCATGGCGCGGAACACCTTGTATTTCTCGGCGTGCACCGCGTCGTGGCCCTGGTAGCCGAGCGGCTCCATCGCCAGCAGCGCGACGATCTGGAACAGGTGGTTCTGCACCACGTCGCGCAGGCAGCTGGCGCTTTCGTAGAACACGCCGCGATCCTGGACACCGAAGTTCCGCCAGCGTGATCTGCACGCTGGCGACGTGATCCAGGTTCCAGATCGGTTCCAGGAAGCTGTTGGCGAAGCGGAAGTAGAGGATGTTCATGATCGCCTCCTTGCCGAGGAAGTGATCGATGCGGTAGATCGCGTCGCCCGCGAAAGCCGACCGCAGCACGCCATCGAGCCTGCGCGCGGAGGCCAGATCGCGGTCGAACGGCTTTTCGACGATGACGCGCCCCCGTTCGGCGAGGCCGGCGCCGGCAAGTCCTGCGACGACGGCCTCGAACAGCTCCGGCGGCACCGCCAGATAGAAGGTCGGGCGCCGAGCGCGGTTCGCAGGTGCGCATAGGTCGCCGCGTCACGGTAGTCGCCGGACACGTAGCGCAGCGACACCGGCAGGGCCGCGTCGGTCGCTGCCAGAGTGAGGCTGTCGCGCACGCGCAGCCGCTCGTCGCTCCAGGCCGGACGCGCCACGCCCAGGACCGGCACGCGCAGCCGGCCGCGGGCGGCCAGCACGTGCAGCGCCGGAATGATCTTGCGGTAGGTGAGATCGCCGGTCACACCGAAAACGACGAGGGCGTCCGAGGGTTCGTGCATCGGCTTCACCCCGGATCGCCGACGGGCGTGCCGAGGACTCTTTTGGCGGCGAAATGCAGGTAGACCACGACGCTCAGCGCTGCGGCGAAGAAGCACCACACCGAGATGAACCAGCGCGCGTAGAACAGATAGGCAACGACGGCGCCCGTGAGCGTCAGTGCGCCGAACAGTTTCATCACGCGGTGGCTGGACAGCAGCATGCTGGCGGTCGTCGCCGTCAGGTACAGCGTCATCACGATGGCGACGTAGAAGTGCGGCGAGTCGTAGTCGATGTGCTGGCCGACCGGGCGCGCGACGATCGGATTGGCGAACATGTTGTAGAGCAGGTAGGCGCCCACGGCGATGCCGCCCACGGACACGACGGCGAGCGCGCCCCGCCGTGGCGCCCGCGGCTCCAGCGCCCACGCCGCCAGCGGCACGTAGACGGGCCACAGCACGTGCGAGAAGACAGAGTAAGCCTGCGTCAGCACAGCGACGAGCCCGGGCGTGTCCCAGCCGAAAGCGAGCCAGAGCACGCCTTCGATGCCCTGCTGGATGCCGAACAGCAGCGGGATTGCGGCAAAGGGGCGCTCGCGCGGCTGCCGCGCAGCGCGCAGCGTGGCAGCGCCAATGCCCAGCAGCGCGGCGCCGGCAGTGAAGCTCGCGGCGGCGGAGAAGCACATCTCAGCGCCTCCCCTGGGTCGCATCGGGCCCGTTGAGCAGGCCATAGAGCTGGCTGTCGGTGGTCAGTAGCAGCGTCGTGCCCGGATCGATCACCGCCTCATAGGTTTCGAGCGTCCGTACGAAGTCGTACAAGTCGCGCGACGCGGCGGTCTGATCGTAGGCACGGGCGTAGATCGCGGTGGCCTTGGCATCCGCGACGCCCTTGATGGTCTGGGTCTTGCGGTAAGCTTCCGATTCGATCTGCTGGAGATCCTTCTCCTTGTTGCCGATGATCCGGGCCGCTTCGCCCGCGCCTTCAGAGCGGAACCGCTCGGCGATCTGCTGGCGTTCGCTGATCATTCGCGCATAGATCTTCTGGCGCACGCTTTCGTTGTAGTTGATGCGCTTGAAGCGCACGTCCAGGAGCTCGATGCCGAACTCTTCGAGCTTTCCGGAGGCGGCTGCGAAAATATCCTCCTCGATCAGCCTGCGGCCTCGCTGGATCGGCAGCAGCCTGCCGATATCGGCGCTCGCCAGCAGCGGATCGAAGGACGCCGTCCTGTCTCTGGTCGTGCGCACGATCTCGATCAGCTCGTGCTTGGCGACGGCATTGCGGGTTTCGCTGCCGAGAATGTCTTCGAGCCTCGACTGCGCGCTGCGTTCATCGCGAAGTCGCAGGAAATACTGGAGCGGATCCTTGATACGCCAGCGCCCGA
The DNA here is from genome assembly GCA_028698335.1 of Nevskiales bacterium. Taxonomy (GTDB): domain Bacteria; phylum Pseudomonadota; class Gammaproteobacteria; order Nevskiales; family Nevskiaceae; genus Solimonas. The sequence continues at coordinate 190,179 of JAQVDP010000005.1, forward strand.
ACGTGTCCACCGTGATGTAGAGCTTGTCCTTGGTGGGCATGTCGCTGGCCAGACCGTCCCACATCAGGATGCGCTTTTCGATCCGGTTGACGACCTGGATGAACGGGACCTTGAACTTCAATCCGGCATCGGTGACGACATCGCCGACCGGCTCGCCGAACTGCGTGATGATGACCTGCTCGGTTTCATTTACCTGAAAGGCCGATTGATATGCCAGCAGCGCCAAAACGGCAACGACGATGATCGCGGTGGAAGTCAGTCTGCTCATTGTTCGGCTCCCGGGCGGGAATTGAGTTGCAGCAGCGGCAGCACCGACGCCGCCTTGTCGTCGAGCACGACCTTGCTCTCGACCTTCGGCAACACGGCGGACATGGTTTCGAGGTACAGACGTCGTTTGGTCACGCCGGGCGCTTTCAGATACTCGGCCAGCAGGGCGTCGAATCTGGCGGCATCACCTTCGGCCTGATTGACGCGCTGAATCGCGTAACCTTCCGCTGCCTGGATCGACTGGTCGGCCATGCCCCTGGCTTTGGGCACGGCCTTGTTGTACTCGCCGCGGGCGACGTTGATCATGCGCTCGCGTTCCTGCTGCGCCTCGTTGACCTCGTCAAACGAGGCTTTCACCGGTTTCGGCGGATTGACGTTCTTCAGCTGGACCTGGTCGATGCGCAGGCCCATCTGATAGAGATTCACTACTTCCTGCAATTTCACCAACGCGCTGGATTCGATCTCCTGGCGGCCGATCGTGAGCACTTCATCCACGGTGCGGTCACCGATAACTTCGCGCATGACCGACTCGGAGATATCCCGCAGTGCGGAGCCCGGGTTCCGGACTTTGAACAGGTAGTCGTAGGCGTTTTCGATGCGGAACTGGATCACCCATTCGACCAGCGCGGAATTCAGGTCGCCGCTGACCATGGTCGATTCCAGGTCCCATTCGCGCGGAGTCGAAACCTGATCGCTGAAGGTGGCGCCGGAGGTGCCAAAGCCGAACTCCTCCTTGAGCTGCCGCTTGGTGGGTACCAGCGTCACGCGGTCGATGCCCAGCGGAATCTTGAAATGCAGGCCCGGTTCGACGACGTAGTGATAGTGGCCGAAGCGTTGAACCACACCCACGGATTCGGCCGGAACGGTGAAGAAGCTGCTCAATGCGGCAAGCACCAGCACGGCGGCAGCAGCGAGGCCGCCGATCGTGCTGAGGTTTATTTGAAAATCAGGCAGGCCCGGTATTTGTGCGTCCATGGAGATACTCCCAAGAATTGGTTGATGTGGTCGTATTCGATCCTCTCTAGACGATGCAGCGGTCCCAGCCCGCGTAGGCGTCCCCGACGGTGCCACGCGGCAGCGCCAGCAGGATCAGCAGCGCGCCGCTCGCCACGCCGTTCCAGATCGCCGCTGTCGAGCCGGCGCCGTCGAGCAGCCACGGCGCGACGATCAGCCAGGCGCCGAACGGCACGTTGATGAAACGGATCGCGCGGCCGACTTCGGCCAGGGCCATGATCGAAAACGTCACCGCCAGCGCGCCGATCAGGTGATCGCTGTCGGCCATCGCCCCCGAGGTGTCGAAGGTCAGCCGCGTGAACGTCAGCCAGACGCCGATGGCGATGCTGGCGAGCAGCGTCCAAGGATAGGTCACGCCGCGCGTGGCCTGGGCCCATTGCTCGGCCGGACTGGCGACAAGCCCCTTGTCCGGATCGTCCATGCCGCCGTCCATCGCATCGCCGGTCCAGAACGTGCGCCAGAACGGCTTGCCCTGGCGGCGAGCCCAGACCAGGAACTGGCCCATCGCGACGAACTCGTTGAGCGAATACGGGATCATCACCGCCATCGCCAGCGCCGCGATCAGGCATAGCGTGCACCAGGTGCCGATCACGATCGGCTGGATGATGATGAAGTAGATGCTGACCACGCCCAGCGGCAGGATCAGGATGGCGAAGCCGAGCACCATCCACGGCATCGTGCGCCAGCGATCCTTGCCGGCCATCCAGGCCATCACCAGCTCCAGCGTGTAGACGATGCCGCCGAGCGCACCGTCGGGAATCGGCCAGGCTTTGGAGACGTCGGAGGTGGTGATCGTCTCGGTGCCGTTCATCACCCCTTTCATCTCGCCGCTGCCGGCGAAGAAGGGCTCCCAGACCGAATCGAGGTGGCCGAGCTGGTAAGCGCCGAGGATGCGTGCGATCAGAAAGCCGACCATCGCGAGCACGCCGATCGGCATGCGCTGCAGCCAGGTCGACGGACAGTAGGCCCAGCCCGGCGGCACGTCCGGTTTGCCCATCATGCCGGCCATGCTCATGCCCGGCATCATCGGAATCAGCACCGACAGCGCGATCACCAGTGCACCGACCAGCGTGCCGTTGGCATAGGCTTCCGGCAGCGGTGTCCAGAACATCAGCGGCGCGAACAGCAGCCACAGGCCAACGAAGGCGTTGGCCCACTGCGCCCACGGATTGCGCCGCCAGGCGTCTGCCGACAGCGCGCTGAACAGGATCACGAGGATGCCGCTGGCGACGTCGCTCCAGGTCATCGCCATGTTGCGCCACTCGAACGACGGCAGCCCGCGTTCGGCCATGACCCGCAGCTGGTTGGCGTCGGGCGAAAAGTCGCTGAGGTAACCGAGCGTGAACGGGCTCAGCAGCAGCCAGAAGCCGAGCATCAGGTTGACGTAGTGCGGCCACAGCATGTTGCGATGCGTCTCGACCATCATGTCGGCCGGGCTGGCGGCGTGCGCGGCGTCGTGGGCGCCGGCCCCGCGCGGCACCAGCGGCATGCCGCACTTGGGACAGTGCCCCGGCTGGCTGCGCACGATCTCGGAGTGCATCGGGCAGGTGTACTCGACCGTTGCCGGCGCCGCCGCCGGTTCGCGCAGCACCAGGTTCATGCCGCATTTCGGACAGCTGCCGGGTTCGCGGCGCACCACCTCCGGGTGCATCGGGCAGGTGTATTCGACGGCCGCCGCCGTTGCGGCGTAGCCATGCTCGCCGTGATGCTCATGCATGGCGGTGCTCCCTGGCGTGGCGCAGTTCCAGCGCCATGCCGCACTTCGGGCAGCGCCCCGGCACCTTGCTGACGACCTCGGGATGCATCGGGCAGGTGTATTCGGCGTCCGCCGCTACGGCAGCCGCCTGCAGCGCCTCGCCGCAACGCGGGCAGTTGCCGGGTGAGGACTGGCACACGTCCTCGTGCATCGGGCAGCTGTGCATATGGCAGGCGGCTTCCTCCGTCGTCACTGCACCGACCGGCGCCGGCGCGATCTTTGCCGCCAGCTTCGCCAGCGCCTCCGGCGGTTCGAGGCCGTGTTCGCGGTACCACTGCAGCGGATCTGTCTGCAGCGCCGCGACCATTTTCGGCAGACTCTTGCGCAGCGTGTGCTGCGGCTGCCAGCCGAGCAGCTCCTGCGCGCGCGTGATGTCGAGCGCGTAGTGGTCGTTGGCCCGGTCGATCATCCACGGCTTGATGAACGGGTGCTGCCCGGGCAGATGGTCCTGCACCCAGGCGCCGGCCTTGGCGATCAGGCCGGGCACGTTGTGCGTTTCCGACGACTTGCCGTGAATCAGGCGCATGAACGTGTGCTGCAGCTCGTCGTAGCTCAGCGTTTCCGGCTCGCCGATCAGGATCGCCGTTTCGGCCGGCAGCCCAGCGCGACCGTCGACCGTGCGTTCGATCGCGTCGACCACGTCGTCGAGATGGATGAACGACTGGCCGTGCGAGACCTCGCCGGAATACAGATGCCCGGCCATCTGGTGCTCGCAGATGCGCTGGATCTGGTGCGCCAGTGGCGGCGAGTGACAGACGTCGTCGTAGACGCCGGCCAGGCGCAGGACGACCGAACGAATGGCGCCCCGCTCGTCGTGGATCAGCCGCTCGGTGCGCACCTTGGATTCCGGATAGGCCCAGGTCGGCTGCAACGGCCAGTCCTCGTTGATGAACTCGCCGGGCTCGCCGGGCCTGTGCACGAGCATCGTGCTGCTGAATACGAATTGCTCGACGTCGAAGCCGTCGCGCAGGCCGCGCAGCAGGCGCCGCGTGCCCTCCACAGTGATCTGGTCGTATTTGGGACTCGGCTTGCCGAGGAAGTCGTAATACGCGGCGAGATGGATGACCGAGGCCACGTGCGTGCCATGGTGCTCGCGCAGCGTGCGCAGCGCCTCACGCACGCCCTCGTCGGAGGCGATGTCGGCGGCAATGAATTCGCAGTCCGGCAGCGGTTGCGCCGGCGCCCTCAGGTCGAATCCGACCACTTTGTATTTCGTGCTCAGGCGGCGCATCACCGCGCTGCCAATGCGCCCGGTCGCGCCGGTGACGACAACCGTGTCCTGCGTGTGCGTGTTCATGTTCTGGGTTCCTCTCGTCTGGCGGTGGGGGAGGGTGCCGGCCCGGCGCCGAGCGGCTCGGCGCGCGTCCAGGTGAAGTGCTCGTAGATGCCGGCCCAATACGTGCCGAAGGCAAAGCCGAAGGCCAGCTCCTCCAGCGGGATGCCGGCCGGGTGGATGCCGGACAGCGCCGGCAGATTCCAGACCTGCTCGATGTAGCCCGGCGCGAATGCGATCAGCAGTGCCATGAACAGGGCATACAGCACGGTGAACAACAGCCCGCCGATCACCGTGCCGCGCAGCAGATCCGGACGGCACAGCACGTTGGCGGCGCCGCCGATGAGCAGCGCCGTGATCGCCGGATAGATCGGATTCCATGGCAGCAGGTACAGAGGCGGAAACGCCAGTACCGGCGCGGCAAAGGCGAGCCGGTGGAAGCGATGCCGTGAGGCGCGCTGTTCCGATGCGGGTACCGCTCGCGGCGCCCGCCGCGCGAGCACGGTGTAGAGCCCTGCGCCGATGCCGCCGATCGCAAAGCTGAAGATCAGGCTTTCGACATCGAAGCCCGTGCGCTGCGCCAGCTCGAACAGGCTCGGCGGGTTCCAGTATTCGGGCACGAAGATCGGCTCGGTCAGGCCGAGCAGGCTCGTCCATCCGCTGACGCGCAACATCTCGCGGCGGAAGCCGGCCGCCACCGCGTACATCGCCAGCCACGGCACCAGGAAGGCGGCGGACCACAGCAGCCAGACGTAGTGGTAGCTCATCGCGATGGGTCCATGTCCGGGCTAGAGGTACGCTTCCGATGCGTAACGCCGCATCATGCGGTGGCTGGTGAAGACCGAGCCGTTGTGCGAGATCGCGCGCTTCATCACGCGGATCCACGCCTCACGCTCTGCGTGTTTCGGCAGCACCTCGCGCTCCAGCTTCGCGTACAGCGATTCCGCGTCGCCATCCGATGCGCTGTCCGGCCCATCGCCGATCGACCAGCCGGTTATGCCCTCGACGCAGCCTTCGATCCACCAGCCGTCGAGCACCGATAGGCTCGGTACGCCATTGAGCGCGGCCTTCATGCCGCTGGTGCCCGAGGCTTCGAGCGGGCGCTGCGGCGTGTTGAGCCAGACGTCCACACCGGGAATCAGCACCTGCGCGAGCGCCATGTCGTAGTTGGGCAGGAACGCGCCGCGGATGTCGGGGGCCAGCGCGCGCAGCGCAGCGTGCACCTGCGCGATGCGCCGCTTGCCGTCCTCGTCGCGAGGGTGCGCCTTGCCGGCGAGCACGACCTGGAATGGCCGGCGGCGTGCGATCGCTCGCAGGCGATCCAGGTCGCTGAACAGAAGCTCGGGGCGCTTGTAGGCGGTCATGCGGCGGGCAAAGCCCAGCGTCGGCAGGTCCGGATCGAGCGATACGCCGGTCAGCGCGCGCACCCGCTCGACCAGGCCACGCTTGGCAATCGCGTGCGCCTGCCAGACGTCGTCGTCGCCGAGGCAGCAGTCTGCGCGCACCAGCATTTCGGGTTCGTGGCACCAGCCGGGCAGGTGGCGGTCGTACAGCGCCGCGAAGGCCGGATGCGTCCAGGTGTGCGGATGCACGCCGTTGGTCACAGCGCGCACGATGTAGCCGGGATACATGCGCCGCGAGATTTCGGCATGGCGCTTGGCCACGCCATTGACGTAGCCGGACAGGTTCAGCGCCAGCTGCGTCATGTCGAGGCGATCCGATCCGGCCAGCCGCCGCAGTGTGTCGCGCTCGACGAAGTTGCCGAGCAGGCGGTCGACCAGCGGGTAGTCGAACTGGTCATGTCCTGCGCCAACAGGCGTGTGCGTCGTGAAGATGCAGCGCTCGCGCACGTCCGGCAGGTCGTAGGGCGGCTCGCCCGGCCGCTGATCCGGCGGCGGCACCACTGCCTGACGCAGCAGCTCCAGCGCCAGCAGCGCGGCGTGGCCCTCGTTCATGTGGTATTTGCGGATGCGAAAGCCGAGTGCGGCGAGCATGCGCAGGCCGCCGATGCCGAGCACGATCTCCTGCTTGAGCCGGTAGGCGGTGTCGCCCCCGTAGAGCCGATGGGTCAGCTCGCGATCGGCGGCCTCGTTCTCCGGCAGGTCGGTGTCGAGGAAAATCACCGGGGCCCGACCGCCCGAATGGGCCTCGATCGTGTACAGCCACGCGCACACCCAGACGTCGCGGTTCTCGATCGGTACGGCGACCTTGGCGGCGAGGCGCGGCAGGCTGGCGGCGGGATCCCAGGGATCGGGGGCTTCCGACTGCAAGCCTTCGACACTGAGCGACTGGCGGAAGTAGCCGCTGCGGCTGACCAGGCTCACCGCAACGACCGGCAGCTCCAGATCGGCTGCCGTTCGCAGCGTGTCGCCGGCGAGGATCCCCAGACCGCCGCCGTAGGTCGGGATCTGTGGCGCCGCCGCGATCTCCATGGTGAAGTAGGCGACGCGTTCGATGCCCAGGAACGGGGTCAGCATGGCGGTTCTCCGGAGATGCGCTTCATGGCACTGGGCTGCCCTTGCGTGGCGCGATCCACATCTCCCACAGCGCGACGAAAATCTGCACCGCCAGCGCCAGGCCGATCAGCGCGCCGGCAGTCACGACGACGACGGCGAAGGCGGGGTCGTACTTGGTGATCCACCACGAACCGATGTCGGCCCACATTGCCAGGTACGGTGTGGCGACGATCGCCAGGCGCCATTTCCATGCGATCTCGCTGAGCGCGAAGATCGCTCCGGTCAGCAGGAACAGGATGCTGATGCCGAACAGGTGCACGTGCGACACGCGTGCCAGCTGCAGCAGGCTGTAGCCGGTGTCGATTTCGGCCTGCTTGCGTACCTGCGCGTAGGTGGTCAGCGGCGGCACCGGCAGGCCCGACTGTGGGTTGTGGCAGGCAACGCAGGCGCGCTCGAGAATCGGCTTCACAGTCGGGAACGTGTCCTCGGAGGCGCCGGAACGGATCCACGCGATCAGCTGCTCTCGCTCCGCTTCGCTGACCCGCCCGGACATCGCGCCGCGGAGCGCCGATTCCAGCCGCGTGTTGCTGCGGGCGCCGTAATACTTCGCGGCGACGGCGGGCACCGCCGACATGCCCATGCGCCGGTGAGGGTCGATGTCCTGCAGGAACAGGTAGACCATCGCCGACAGGAAGCCGAGCCCGACGGTGATCAGGAAGCACGACAGCAGCGTGCGCATCGAGATCGACAGCGTGCGCAGCGTGATGCCGGCGGCGAGTTGGGGTGATGGGGTCATGCGATCTCTCGATGCGTGGGAACGGATCTGCGCTTCGGACGAGGCTTCATGGGAAGGGCTCCATCGAACGCGCCGCTGCACGGCGGCGCTCGGCGGATAGCAGCACCGCCGCGCCGGCGGCGGCCGACAGCAGCGAGCCGGCGACGACGCTCAGACGCGCGTAGCGGAACGCAGTCGGGTCGGCAAAAGCCAACCCGGCGATGAACAGGCTCATCGTGAAACCGATGCCGGCGGTCAGTGCCACGCCGCCGAGCTGGCGCCAGCTCGCGCCCTCCGGCAGCTTCGCGGCGCCCAGGCGGACCGCAAGCCAAGTGCTGCCGAAGATGCCCAGCGGCTTGCCCACGAGCAGCCCGAGCACGATGCCCAGTGAAGACGCCGAGACGAGCGCGCTCGCACTGGCCTGCGACAGCACGATGCCGGAGTTGAAGAAGGCGAAGGCCGGTACGACGCCGAACGCGACCCAGGGGTAGAGCTGATGCTCGACTTCGCGCAGTGGCGATACCGCGCGACCCTGCACGGTCGCCTTCATCGGCATCGCCAGGCCGATGACGACGCCGGCCAGCGTGGCGTGCACGCCGGACTTGAGCACGGCGACCCAGAGAAACAGGCCAACGACGACGTAGGCCGCCGTGCGCGTGACCCTGAACCGGTTGAGGCCGATCAGCGCCACAATGCCGAAAGCGGCCATCACCAGCGACGGCGTCGCGAGCCGGTCGGTGTAGAACAGCGCAATCACCAGGATCGCGCCGAGATCGTCGAAGATCGCCAGCGCGGTCAGGAACAGCTTGAGCGACGCGGGCACGCGCGTGCCCAGCAGCGTGAGCGCGGTCAGCGCCAGCACGGTGTCGGTCGCCGCCGGGATCGCCCAGCCGCGCATCGAGACCGCGTCGCCGGCGTTGAATGCGGTGTAGATCAGTGCCGGCGCGGCCATGCCGCCGAGCGCGGCGAACGCCGGCGTGGCGATGGCACTGGGCGTCGACAGCTGCCCCTGCAGAACCTCGCGCTTGAGCTCCAGCGCGATGAGCAGGAAGAAGAACACCATCAGCCCTTCGTTGATCCACAGGATCAGCGGCTTGTCGATGCTCAGTTCGCCGATGCGCACGGCGACTGGCAGGTGATGCACGACGTCGTACAACGCGCGGATCGGCGAGTTGTCGACGGCGACCGCGAGCAGCATCGCCGCGAGCGTGACCAGGCCCGCCCGGTGCTGCTGTCGCGTGCGCGCCGTCGTTGATCGGGCCGCATGGGGTCTCATGTGCCGCTCTCCGCTTCCATGCGGATGTGCCCGGTTGGGCACTCGGCGGCACAGATACCACAACCCTTGCAGTACTCGTAGTCGAAGCGATAGCGCTGGCCTGGCCCCAGCTTGATCACCGCGGCGTCCGGACAGAAGTGCCAGCAGTTGTCGCACTCCATGCATACGCCGCAGCTCAGGCAGCGCGCGGCTTCGGCAGCAACGGCCACGCTTTCGAGGCCTGACTGCACTTCGCGGAAATCGCGCTGGCGCTCGTCGGTGTCGGCCTCGACGGACGTGTGCCGCGGCACGCGCCGGTAGTAGTGAGTGTGCAGTGTGTCGAAGCTGGCGGTGGCCGCGCGGCCTAGCTCAACCGGCGCGCGGCCTTCGAGGTAGGCCATGACGTCTTCGGCGGCCTGATGGCCGCTGCCGATCGCGGCGACGGCAGTGCGCGCGCCGCCCACGCAGTCGCCGCCGGCGAAGATGCCGGCCGCTGGGTCCGGCTGCAGCACATCAAGGCCGCTCCAGTCGGGTTGCTGGCCGGTGGCGACGATCACGCGATCGGCCGGCAGGAATGTCTCGGTGCCTTCGTACAGCACGGGTCGGAAGCGACCGGCATCATCGAATACGTGATCCACGTAGGCGAGCTGCAGGCCGTCCAAGTGCTCGCCGCTGCGCACGAGCCGCTGCACGCCCAGGCGCAGCAGCAGCCGGACGCCCTCGGCCTCGGCCTGCGCGATCTCCGTGGGCAGCGCCGTCATTTCCTCGGCCGGCTGGCCGGGGCGATGGCCGGGACGGTCCTGCGGCGAGACAATCGTGACCTCGGCCGCGCCCAGGCGGCGGGCGCAGCGCGCGACGTCGATCGCGGTGTTGCCGGCGCCGATCACTGCGACGCGGGCCGGCAGCGAAGGCCGCTCGCCGGCATTGACGCGGCGAAGAAACGCGATGCCGCTGTCGACCCCATGGCCAGTGACGTCGGCCTCGGCGGGGACGAGTGGCAGGCCGTTGCCGATGGCAGTGAAGACTGCGTCGTGCCGGGTGCGCAGTTCGCCGGCGGACAGGTCCGCGCCGATGCGCACGCCCAGGCGCAGCGTCACGCCAAGCGCGAGTATCGCCTCGACTTCGTGCAGCAGCGCATCCTTGGGAAGGCGATAGTCGGGCACCCCCCAGCGCAGCGTGCCACCCGGTTCGGACGCGGCGTCGTATATCGTTACCCGGTATCCGACGCGCGCCAGCTGATAGGCGCAGGACAGGCCGGCCGGGCCGGCGCCGACAACGCCGACGTGACGCTCGGCTGCCGCGGCGCGCGGGCGGTCATGCGCAAATCCGCGGCCACGAGCCAGGTCACCCAGGTGGCGCTCCACCTGATGAATGGCGACCGCCTCATCGACGCGCGCGCGGTTGCAGGCGCTCTCACAGGGGTGTGGACAGATGCGACCGCATACCGCCGGGAAAGGGTTCTGCTCGGTGAGTTTTCGCCATGCTGCTTCCTCGCGCCCGGCCTGCAGCAGCGCCAGATAGGCCTGGATGTCCTCGCCTGCCGGGCAGCCTGCACCACAGGGTGGCCAGCGGTCGGCGTAGATCGGGCGTGCGCGGCGCCAGTCCCCGGTGCGGTAGGCGGTGCTGCTGCCCGGATCGAAGCGCAGCCGGCTCACGACGCGGCTCCATGTGCTGGGGCGTAGCCGCCGCGGCCACCGCGCTGTGCGCGGCCGGCCTCGCCGGTGTCCCAGGCCGTGGTTGCGTCAAGCAGGCCGTAGCGGCGGATGTTGGCGTCGGCCAGCGCCTGCAGGTGGCGGAGTTCCGCGGCACCGTGCGCGTCCTTGAACAGGTGTTTGAAGCGGCCCTGCAGCCTCAGGTAGTCCTCTACAGGCCGACGCTGCGCCAGGCGCATCACCCCGGTGACCGCGCCGTACTCCAGTTCCACCAGCGGGAACAAGCCGGTTTCAACCGCCAGTCGTGCCACCTGCACCGAGGCTGCGGCATCGTGGTCCCAGCCCAGCGGGCAGGGCGAGAAGACATGCAGGAAGCGCGGGCCGCGCAGGCGCATGGCCTTCTCCACCTTGGCCTTGAGGTCAGGGAAGAAGGCCACCGAGGCGGTGGCGGCGTAGGGCATGTGATGTGCCGCGACGATCGCGAGCATGTCCTTCTTCAGGTGACGTTTGCCCTCACTCAGCCTTCCCGGTGGCGAGGTAGTTGTACGCGCGGCATGTGGTGTCGATCCGGAGCGCTGAACGCCGGTGTTCATGTAGGCCTCGTTGTCGTAACAGACGAACAACGCGTCGTGACCGCGTTCGATCATCCCCGACAGGCACTGCAGACCAATGTCAAAAGTGCCACCGTCGCCGGCCTGCACGACCACCCGCTCCGACCCTGGCAGCCCACGCCGCGCCGCCTCCACACCGGAGGCGACAGCGGCGGCATTGGCGAATACCGAGTGCAGCCACGGCACCTGCCAGGCGCTCTGCGCGTTGTGTGTGGTGAACACCTGCAGGCAGCCAGTAGCGTTGACGAAGATTGCGTCCGGGCCGATCAGGTCGCCGACCATGCGCGCGGCCATCGCCTGGCCGCAGCCTGAACAGGCGCGGTGACCGGAGGTGAGCGCGTTGAGGCGGAAAGGGTCGCGTCGATCCATTTCTATTCTCCCGGGCGCGCGGCCTCGTCGGCCGCGTCCACATCCACGAATTGGCAGCCGATCGGTGCTGGGCCCGCTGCGGCCGACGCTGCGAAGACAGCCTCGATGCTGGCGGGCGTGAGGTCGCGCCCGCCCAGCCCTCCGACGAACCCGTCCACGGGCAGCGCGATGCCGGCCGCGTGCATTGCCGCGCGCAGTTCGGCGGCGATGATTCCGCCAGCACCGGCGCTGATGGCCTTTTCCAGCACCGCGACGCGGCGTGCGCCACGCAGGGCGTGCACCAGTCCGGCTGCAGGGAACGGACGCACGCAGCGCAGCTTGAGCGCGCCGACGCGCTCGCCGCGCTCGCGCAGCGCGTCCACCGTGTCGCGCACCGCGCCCATGACCGAGCCCAGCGTGATGAGTACGCGCTCGGCGTCATCGAGACGGTAGCCGTCGATGAGCGCCCCATGTGTGCGCCCGAACGTCGATTGGAACGCCGCCGCAGTCGAGACGATCTCATCCGCCGCGTGATCGAGTGCCTGGTGCTGCGCGCGGCGGTACTCAAGATAGTTGTCTGGCTCGCTGCCACCCCCAAGCGTGGCCGGCGCGACCGGATCGAGGGCACGGCTGAAGCGCAGTGGCGGCAGCCAGGCGTCGACCTGCGCCTGCTCCGGCAGCTCAACCGGCTCGAAGGTGTGGGTGAGAAAGAAGCCGTCCATACACACCATTACCGGTAGCTCGCAGGCTTCGGCGATGCGGTAGGCCTGGATCATGCTGTCGACTGCCTCCTGATTGCTCTCTACATAGAGCTGAATCCAGCCGGCGTCGCGCAGCGACAGACTGTCCTGGTGGTCGTTGAAGATGTTGATCGGCGCACCGACCGCACGGTTGGCGCAGGTCATCACCACCGGCAGGCGCAGGCCGGCGATATTGAACAGCACCTCTGTCATCAGCAGCAGGCCCTGTGCCGCGCTGGCAGTGTAGGCACGCGCACCGGCCGCGACTGCACCGAGTGCGACCGAGGCGGCAGCGAACTCACTCTCGGTATTGATGCACTCAGCGGCGAGTTCGCCGTCGGCGACCATCTGCGAGAGGTGCTCGACAATGTGTGTCTGCGGTGTGATCGGGTAGGCCGCGATCACTCGCGGGCGGCACAGACGCACAGCCTCGGCCACTGCGCGCGAGCCTTCGAGCTGGCGCCTCATGTGCTCCCTCCCGCGGCGCCCAGACGGTAGCCTTCACGCAGTATCTCGATGTTGGCGCCGACGACGCGTTCGCCTTTGCGGCCGAAATGGCGGCGCACCACTGTTTCCAGCGCCGGCAGCCCAACCCAGCCGCTCGCACCGGCAAGCGCAGCGAGCAGCACCGTGTTCGGCAAGGGGCGATTCAGGTGTTCGATGCTGATCCGGTCGGCCGTCACCGCCAGCCAACGTGGTGCCACTTCTCCGGTCGCCATCTCAGGTTCACCCTCGGCATTGACGATCGCCAGCCCGCCGTCGGTCAGGCCGCGCAGCACCGGCTCCGAACGCAGCAGCGTCGCGTCCAGCACCACGACGGCATCGGGTGCGTACACCTGTGTGTGGCTGCGGATTGGCCGATCGCTGATGCGGACGTAGGACTCGACCGGCGCGCCGCGCCGTTCTGACCCAAACTTGGGAAACGCCTGTGCCTCGAAGCCGTCTTCAAAGGCCGCCAGCGACAGCAGGGCCGCGGCCGACACCGCGCCCTGGCCACCGCGGCCGTGAAAGCGGATCTGCCGCATCGTCATCATGATGTGCTCCGGCGCAAAGCGCGGAACGTGGAGAGTCGGCGCAGCCCGATCGTGGATGGAGCGGCGTGCCGCTGCGGGTCGGGCGCCATGATTGCCGGCCCGCCTGCGAGCGCGCCGAGCGGTGCATGCATTGGGGATGCGGATACCTGCGTAAACATGCTCATGTCACAATGCCCTCCCTCGGAGTTCCGGAGCCTCGGCGAGCGTTGCCAGAATGTTGCCCTTCGCTTGCCAGCACGTGGCGCGTCGTCGTCAGCACTGAATCCGGATTGAGGCTGATCGAATCGATGCCGAGTTCCACCAGGAACGCCGCCATTTCCGGATAGTCCGACGGCGCCTGGCCACAGAGTCCCGAATGGGTGCCGTTGCGGCGGCAACCTTCCACCGCCAGACGGATCATCGCCTTCACGCCGTCGTCGCGCTCGTCGTAGTCGAACGCCACGATCTCAGAGTCGCGGTCGACACCGAGCGTGAGCTGGGTCAGGTCGTTGGAGCCGATCGAAAAACCGTCGAAGCGCTGCGCGAAGGCGTCGATCAGGATCACGTTGTTGGGGATTTCGCACATCGCGTAGACCTTGAGGCCGTTCTCGCCGCGCCGGAGGCCGCAATCGGCCATCGCCGCCAGCACCGCGTCGGCCTCGGCGATGCGTCGCACGAACGGGATCATCAGCACCACGTTGTTCAGTCCCATCTCCTCGCGCACGCGCTTCATCGCCGCGCATTCGAGCGCGAAGCCCTCGGCGTAGGCAGGATGCACGTAGCGCGAAGCGCCGCGGAAGCCAATCATGGGATTGGCCTCCTCGGGCTCGAAATCGCGGCCGCCGATCAGCGAGGCGTATTCATTGCTTTTGAAGTCCGACATGCGCACGACGACCGGCTTGGGCCAGAACGCGGCGGCGATGGTGCCGACGCCTTCGGACAGCCGCTCGACGAAGAAGGCCGCGCCGTCCCGGTGACCGCGGGTCAGGCGACGGATTTCCGCGCGCGCAGCCGGATCCGAGACCTTCTCGGGATGCAGCAGCGCAAGCGGGTGTGCCTTGATGGCATCGTTGACGATGAACTCCATGCGCGCCAGTCCGACGCCGTCGTTCGGCAGGAACGAAGTCTTGAACGCGAGGTCGGGATTGCCGAGGTTAATCATGATTTCGGTTTGCGGCCGTGGCAGATCGGCCAGATCGCTGCGGTCGATGGCGAAGTCGAGCCTGCCTTGGTAGACGTGGCCGTGATCGCCTTCTGCGCAGGACACGGTGACTTCCGTGTCGTCGGGGACCCGCGCGGTCGCGTCACCGGTGCCGACCACCGCCGGAATGCCGAGCTCACGCGCGATGATCGCCGCGTGGCAGGTGCGCCCGCCGCGGTTGGTGACGATGGCTGCGGCCTGCTTCATCACCGGTTCCCAGTCCGGCGTCGTGGTGTCGGATATCAGCACCTCGCCGGGACGGAAATCCTGCAGATGCGCCACGTCAGTGATCACGCGAGTACGCCCGGTAGCGATGCGGCCGCCGACCGAGCGGCCCTTGGCCAGCACCGGACCGCTGTCGTTCAGACGGTAGCTTTCGAGCACCGTGCCGTGTTTCTGCGAGGCCACGGTTTCCGGCCGCGCCTGCACGATGTAGAGCTGGCCGTCGATGCCGTCCCGGGCCCACTCGATGTCCATCGGCCGGTCGGTGCCGGCCTTGCGGCTGTAGTGATCCTCGATGCGGAGTGCATAGTCCGCCAGAGTCAGCACGTCGGCGTCGTCGATGCAGAACCGCTCGCGGTCGGCGTCGGGTGTCGGCACGTTGCGTGTGGCCTCTCGCGTACGTCCCTCGGAGTAAATCATCTTCAAGTGCTTGTCGCCGAGCGTGCGGCGCAGCACGGCACGGTGGCCGGCGCGAAACGTCGGCTTGTGCACGTAGAACTCGTCGGGATCGACCGCGCCCTGGACGACGTTCTCGCCGAGTCCGTAGGCGCCGGTCACGAACACCACGTCGCGGAAGCCCGATTCGGTGTCAAGCGTGAACATCACGCCGGAACTCGCGAGATCCGAGCGCACCATTTTCATGATCCCGATCGACAGCGCGAGCTTGAAGTGATCGAAGCCCTGATCGATGCGGTAGTGGATGGCGCGGTCGGTGAACAGGCTCGCGTAGCAACGCCGGCAGGCGTCGAGCAGGGACTGCTCGCCGTGCACGTTGAGGAAGGTGTCCTGCTGTCCTGCGAAGCTCGCCGTCGGCAGGTCCTCGGCGGTCGCTGAGCTGCGCACCGCGAGGCTCAGATCGCTTCCATATTCCTCACGCAGGCGAGCGTAGGCCTCGAGGATTTCGTTCTCGAGCTCCGGCGGCAGGCCGGCGCCGTAGACGATCTCGCGCGCCTGCTTGCCGCGTCGCGCGAGGTCGGTGACGTCTTCGGGATCGATGCCGTCGAGCGCGCTGTGCAGCGCGTCCCAAGCCCCCGCCCGATCGAGCAGGTAGCGGTAGGCATCGGCGGTGGTGGCAAAGCCGTTGGGAATGCGCACGCCCTGCGGCGCCAGCTCCCGGTACATTTCTCCGAGCGAAGCGTTCTTGCCACCGACCACGGGAACATCGTCGATGCTAAGTTCAGCGAAGAATTTGATGTATCGATAGCTGCTCATACGGCGCCTCCCCGTTGCGGAGCGTCGAGGAAGTCGCTGACCATGCCGAGCGCGCGGTCGGTTTTGGCAATCGACTGCGCGGCATCGCGCTCAATGCCGGACAGCGCGCGGATGGCATCGACAGTTTCTGGAATGACGATGGCCTGGTTGAACACCTGATAGCAGTAGTAGAGCTGGTTGCCGTCGACGGTGAGCACGTCCTCCCATAGCGCCACCTCCCACATGTCGCCGCGCGGTCGGCCCAGGTCCGCCATCAGTTCAATCGTGCTGTTGAGCGCCGCGATGCCATCTCCGGCCCGGATGCGTGCGATGCGCGGCGCGGCGCGAAACGCGGCAAGCACGTCCTCGCGCGTGGCCTCGCGCGTCATCTCCACCCACCAGGTATGCAGGTGGCTGGAATTGTGGGACGCCTTGACCGCGATCGTGACCACGTCCAGGTCCGGATCTACCGTGCGCGCGTCCGGCCCCTGATGGCTCGGAATCGACGTTTCCGGTACCACGGTATTCATGATCCCCTCCTGATGTCCTTCCCAGGGATCGGAGGCCCGCCGAATCAACGTGCCTCGGGCACGCTTGAGCAGGCCGGCGTTTTTCAAAGCTCCGAGCGTTCGCAGGATCGAGGTGGTGTTGCAAGACACGACGCGCGTGCAGTCACGTCCGATCGCACTCGCGTAGTTGGACTGAGCAACGAAGGAGTGCCCGGTCAGCGCGTGCGATTCCCCACCCTGGAAGATGGCTTTGACACCGGCCGCCTCATAGCGCTGCTTGTTGCCGGACGCTACTTTCTTCGGAGTGCAGTCGACGACGATGTCGGCCTGTTCCAGCATCTCGTCGAGATCTCCAGCAACCGGCGTCCCGGCGTTGCGCAGGCTCGAGGCTGAGTCCGGCGTCGCAGCGAATACCGGGATGCCCAGCAGGACGGCAGTCCTGATCCTGTAGTCATTGATGACATCGGCAACGCCGACGAGGGCCATGTCGTCCTGCATCCTGACCGCGTCGGCGACACGTTTGCCGATTACGCCATAGCCATTGACGGCAACCTTGACGGGGTTCATTTGCTTCTCCTGGAGATCGTGGAATACCTGACTAGCGGGTTTTGGACGTCGCTGTCCGTTCCGGTGAACCGGGTAGTGAGAGTGTTCGATCCACCTCTGCCTCAGCGTCGAGCCAATCAGCCGTTGCTTCGTCAGCGCCGCCGCAGAAGCCGCGCTGTTCCGCACGGTAATACGCCGCCTCGGCGATCATCGTGTGCCGGTTGTCGCGGGCGCACGGCGGCGCAGCGGACGCCGGATCGTCCGCTGCGGCAGGGGCGGCGGGCGGGCGTTGGGTTCGTTTGATCTTGCTGCTCATGAGAAAGTCCTCCGCGGCGAGGTTTTTCGTGGGGCTTTGGGCTCCACGGCCTTTGCCGCAGCGCCCGGGTAGAGGTAGTCGCGCGTCACCGGCAGGCGATCGAGGGTTTTGGCCATCTGCAGGTGGAACACCGCCAGATCGCCGTGGCGAAAGCAGGCGGCGCAGGCCTGCAGGTAGAACTCCCACATGCGGCAGAAGCGCTCGCCCATGCGTTCGGCGATTTCGGAACGTGCGGCCTGGAAGCGTGCATTCCAGTGCTCCAGCGTCAGCGCATAGTGCAGCCGCCAGTACTCCAGGTCGCTGCCGATCAGGCCGCTGGACTCGACGGCAGCGAGCACTTCCGACGCGGCTGGGATGTAGCCGCCGGGGAAGATGTACTTGCGAATCCAGGGATCGGAACCGCCACCGGCCGAGTAGCGGCCGATGGTGTGCAGCAGCGCGGTGCCATCGGGCGCGAGCAGCTCGCGTACGCGGCGGAAGAACAGGTCGTACTGCGGCCGGCCGACGTGCTCGAACATGCCGACGCTGACGATCGCGTCGAACTCGCCGGTTGTCTCGCGGTAATCCTGCAGGCGGAACTCGACGCGATCCTGCAGGCCGCGCGCCTGTGCGCGGGCCTGTGCGACCTTGAGCTGTTCGCTCGACAGCGTGATGCCGATGCAGCGCGCGTCGTGATGCTCCGCCAGGTACATCGCCAGGCTGCCCCAGCCGCAGCCGATGTCGAGCACGCGGGCGCCAGGCTTGAGGTCGAGCTTGGCGGCGATATGCGCGCACTTGGCCTGTTGCGCGGCTTCGAGCGAGTCGTCCGGACTGCGGAAATACGCGCAGGAGTAGTGCAGGTCGCGGTCGAGGAAGCGCCGGTAGACGTCGTAGTCGATGTCGTAGTGGTGGCTGACATTGGCCCGCGAACGCCGCTGGGTGTTGATCTGGTCCAGCTGCGTGCGCGCACGATTCCACCAGCGCACGGGCGCCAGCGCCGGCTGCACGTGATCGAGGTTGCGGACGCAGATGCGCAGCACATCGGCGAGGGTCGCGTTCAGCGGCTCCCAGTGGCCGTCCATGTACGCCTCGGCGAAGGCCAGGCGCGGATTGCGCAGCACGCGCCACAGGACGGACGTCTGACGCAGCTGGACGGCGACGATGTCCGCGCTGTTTCCAAGCCGCCAGCGGCGGCCGTCCGGCGCCACCAGCTCCAAGGCGCCCGCGCAGCAGCGGTGCCCAATCAGGTCGAACAAGGCTTGCATGGTCTGGCAACCTCCGTGTGAGGTGGGGGTGGAGTAACGGGGTCCGGGTTCGTGAGCACGCGACGGCATTCGCGGGCGATCACCGTTTCCTCGTCGACGCTCAAAACATGGCAGGCGACCGCGGAACCGGCGGCGGAAATGCAGCCCGTGCCAGCGATCGCGGCGTTGGCCTGCGCGTCGAGGCGCAGGCCGGCCCAGTCCATGCCGGCGCAGATGCGGGCGCGGATCGACGCGGCGTGCTCGCCGATGCCGCCGCCGAACAGGACCGCATCGGCGCCGCCGAGCACGGCGAAGTAGGCGCCAAGAAACCTGCGTGCGGCGTGACAGTAGCTGTCGATGGCCGCGCGGGCACCGGCGTGGCCCCTGGTTTCAAGTTCGAGCAGCGTGCGCATGTCGCCGCTGACGCCCGAAAGGCCGAGCAGCCCGCTGCGCCGCTGCAGCCCTTCGGCAATATCGTCTGCCGCAAGCCCCTGCCCGAGCAGATGCAGGATCAGACCCGGATCGACGCTACCGGGACGGGTCCCCATCACCAGCCCGTCGAGTGGCGTGAAGCCCATGCTCGTGTCGACCGCACGCCCGCCGCGGATGGCGGCGGCGGAGCAGCCGTGACCGAGCTGGAAGCTGACGACGCGCACGTTGGCGGGATCGGCCCCGGTCAGTTCGCAGAACTGCGCGTACATCGACTGGTGCGCCAGGCCGTGGAACCCATAGCGGCGCAGGTCGTAGCGCTCGACCCAATCGCGCGGCAGCGCGTAGTCGCGCGCCGGTGGGGGAAGATCGTGGAAGAAGGCGGTGTCGAACACACCGATCTGACGCACGTCGGCGCCCAGCGTCGCCGCCGCCTCGCGAATCACGGCAACGGCCGGTGGCAGGTGCAGCGGCGCAAGCCCGAACAGGCTCGACAGCTCCTCCAGCCGGTCGGGATCGAGCGGCAGGGGCGCGTGAAACCGCGCGCCCCCGTGCACGAGCCGATGGCCCACGACGAGAGCCCCGCCTGAGGACACGAGGCGATCGTGAAGCGCCGACAGCAGTGCGGCCGCCGCTGCGGCATGGTCCTTCGCGACGATCGAGCGGGAACTCTGGGGTGCTCCCGGCCCCCGCACCACCAGCTTGGCCGCATCGCCGAATTCGCCGACCTGCCCACGCAGGGTGCAGCGCAGCGGCGAGGCTTCGAACAACGCGACCTTGAGTGTCGCGCTGCCGGCGTTGAAGACGAGTACGCTCATGGCCGTCTGCCCGTCACCACCACAGCCGCAGGCCGGCAACGACGCGGTGCTCGCTCGGGTTTTCGCCCTCGTCGCGCGCAAGGTCGGCGGTGCCGGCGAAGGATCGCTCCCAGACGTAGCCGACATAGGGTGCGAACTTGCGGCGGATTTCGTAGCGCAGGCGCAGACCCAGTTCGACGTTGCCCACGCCGCTGCTGAGCCCGCGCTCGCGTTCGGTGCGGCTGTAGACGTTGGATTCGATCTCGGGGGTCAGGATCAGCCGGTTCGTGAACAGCAGGTCGTAGGCACCCTTGAATCGTGCGGACAGGCGCCCGTCCTCGCCGACGTAGCCCGTCGCCTCCAGCTCGAACCAGTACGGCGCAAGGCCCTCGATGCCGAAGGCGAGCCAGCTGTGCGCGCCGGCGCCGAAGTCCTGGCGCACACCGAGCACCGTGCCCCAGAACGGCGTGTAGCCGCGCCACCACAGCAGCTCGGCGTCGGTGGTCGAGTCGATAGCCTGCTCTTCGATCTTCAGGCCCTGGCTGCGCAGCCACAGCTTGTCAGCGTCCCCGCCGTAGGCGCCCTGCAGCGACCAGCCGATGCCTTCGCCTTCGTTGCCGGAGACGAACTCGAGCTCGTCGACCAGCACCTTGCCGAAGGCGAGCTGATCGGTCTGCTCGAAGCCGGCCATGCCGGTGTATTCGTAGCCATCGGCCCAGGCATTCGGGTCGCGCGCATCGGCCGGCGCGCGGCCGCCCTGCATCGAGCCCATGTCCATCTTCATCGGTTCGGCGGACGTGGAATCTCCTTCCGACTCGTCCGACATCGGCGTGGCGCCGTGCTCGTGGACATGCACGTGTACGTCGCCAGCCGGCGCGGGCTCGGGCTCCGCAGCAACCGCGGGTGCGGCTGTGTAGAACAGGGCGCTGAGTAGCGCTGCGATCCTGATCGTTGGAATGTTCATGCGACCACCACCTCGCGGAACATGCCCGCGGCCATGTGGTAGAGCAGGTGGCAGTGGAAGGCCCAGCGTCCGGGCGCATCGGCGGTCACGCGGAAGCTCACGCGCTGCGCCGGCTGCACGGAGACCGTGTGCTTGCGTACCTGGAAGCGGCCGTCGGGTGTTTCGACCTCGCTCCACATGCCGTGCAGGTGCATCGGATGCGCCATGGTCGAGTCGTTGACCAGCGTCACCCGCAGGCGCTCGTCCTTGCGGAAGTGGATTGGCTTGGCGTCGTTGAGCTTGACCCCGTCCAGCGACCACATGAAGCGCTCCATGTTGCCGGTCAGGTGCAGTTCCAGCTCGCGCTGCGGCGCCCGGTGATCGAGCGCGCCGCCGACGCTGCGCAGGTCGGCATAGGTCAGCACGCGGCGGCCGTTGTTGCGCAGGCCGGCGCCGGGGTCGTCGAGATTTGCGCGCGGGTAGTCGACGCGCATGTCGGTGCCCGGGCCGTATTCGGTGCGGGCGTGGCGTGCCTTGGCCGGCCGCTCGACCATGCCATGGCCGGACATGCCGGGCATGTCGTCCATTGCGGACATGCCGGGCATCGCCATCATCGCGCCCATCATGTCCTCGGGGGCCAGCCATACCTGTGGATCTGGTGCCGGCAACTGGGCTTCCATGCCGGCGTGCGGCGCCAGCGTGCCGCGCGCATAGCCGGTGCGGTCCATGGACTGCGCGAAGATCGTGTAAGCGCGCTCGTCCGGCATCGTCACCAGCACGTCGTAGGTCTCGCCGGGGCCGATGCGGAACTCGTCTACCTCGACCGGTGCGACCGCCTGGCCGTCGGTCGAGACGACAGTGAGCTTGAGACCGGGGATGCGCACGTCGAAGTAGGTCGCCGTGCCGGCGCCGACGAAACGCAGGCGCACGCGCTCGCCGGGTTTGGCCAGCGCCGTCCAGTTGCCGGCCGGCGGCGTGCCGTTCATCAAGTAGGTGTAGGTGGTGGCCGAGACGTCGCTGAAGTCCGTCGGATTCATGCGCGAGCGGTTCCACATGCGGCGTTTCTCGACGGCCGCGCTCAGGCCCAGCTTCTGGACGTCGTCGAAGAAGTCCCCGACCGTGGGCTGCGCGAAGTTGTAGTAGCCGCCCATCTTCTTCAGGTTCAGGAACACCTGAAGCGGGTTCTCGTCCGTCCAGTCACCGAGGATCACGGGGTAGTCGCGATCGGCGACGGTCGGATCGGCATGGCGGGGTTCGACGATCAGTGCCCCGTAGAGGCCGGTCTGCTCGTGCAGTGTGTGCGCGTGATACCAGTAGGTGCCGCTTTGTGTGAGGGTGAAGCGATAGGTGAACGTTTCGCCGGGCGCGATGCCCGGGTAGCTGATGCCCGGCACGCCGTCCATCTCCGTCGGCAGGATCACACCGTGCCAGTGGATGGTCGTCATCTCGGGCAGGCGGTTGGTGACGCGCAGCGTCACCGTGTCGCCTTCGCGCACGCGCAGCACGGGGCCTGGCAGGCGACCGTTGACCACCGTGGCGGTGCGCGCCTGGCCGGTGAAGTTCACGGGCAGCTCGTCGACGACCAAATGGAAATCGGTGCCGTGCAGTTCGGCAGGACCGGCGGCATCGCCCAGGGCGAACGCGTGGCGGGCGTAGGCGCCGGCCGCGCCCAGTGCCGTCAGCGCGGTCAGGCCTTGCACGAACCGCCGGCGGCTGGTCCAGGGCAGGGTCAGCGTCGAGGCGGACGACGGTTCATTCATTGCGGGCCGTTTGATCATGCGTGGGCCTCCTCCGCCGTCGGCGCTCCGGCCTGCAGCGCCTGCTGCAGCCGCGTTTCGATGTCCGTGGGCAGCGACGTCTTGATCAGGTGTCCACCGGCGCCTTCCAGTGCCGCGATGACCTTGTCGGTCGTCATCGAACGGGCAAGCACGAACAGCGCCGAGCAGCAAGGCTCGACTTCCTCGCTGAGCGTGCGGATGAAGTCGTCGTTGATGCCGTAATCGCTGAGATACCCGCTCAGTGCACCGAGGCCGGCACCTGCCAATCCACCGACAGCCCAACCCAGCGGTCCGAAGAACATCCCAATCAGAATCCCCCAGAAACTCCCCGTCCAGGCGCCCGACGAGGCGAGGTTCACCGACTGCATCAGGGTTAACTTGCCTTTGTCGTTGCGGCGCACGACAACGGCATCGTGCAGGTCGATCAGGTATTCCTCCTCCAGATCGCGCAGGCGATCGAGTGTCTTGGCGGCTGCGTCCGGCTGGTGCTTGTAGATGACGGCAATCAGGGTTTTCATGAGCAACTCCTACGGGATTGAATGGCGCGAAGCGCCGGAAACGAGAGTCGCGACAGAACGTGTGGCACGGGCCACAACTGCGTCTGTCTGCAAGGGGAGTGGGCGGTTCATGGCGCTGGCGCCCGCCCCGCTGGTGCCGGCGACGCCTGGCCCAGACGCGCCGGCAGACGCACGCTGGCTAGGGTCGCACCGGCGGCGACGCCGGCCACGAGCACGAACGGCGCGCCGGCGACGAGCGCCGAGTTGAACAGCAGACCGCCGGCGGACGACCCGAGCGCCTGGCCCAGGCTGGTGGCGGCGGTCTGTCGCCCCAAGCTCGCGCCTTGCTCGGCGCCGGTCAGCGTCGAGATCCAGAAGGTGAGAATCGGCGACAGCACACCGCCACCGGCTGCTGTCGCGCCGACCGCGATCAGCAGGCCCGGGTAGTCGTCGGCCGCCGGCGCGAGCAGCAGCCCGAATGCCAGCAGCGCCAGCGCCGGCGCGATCAGCCAGCGCGTGTGGCGCGGCGGCATCCACGGCGAGAACACCAGCGCCTGCGCCGCGAACATCACCAGGCTGCATTCGGTGAACATCGCCGCGATCTGGTACGGCGTCAATGCCAGTTCCTGCTTGCCGCGCAGCGCGAGACCGACCTCGAACACGCCGATGGCGGTGGCGACGACGAAGGCCAGGCCCAGCAGGAAACGCACCGTGTGTCCGCCGGCGTGTGCGCCGACGGGGCTTGCATCCTGCACACTTGCCCCGGTCGCGCGCGGCAGCGCGAGTCCGGCGGCCACTGTCGCACCCAGCGCGAGCAGGGCGGCGACCGCCATCGGCGCCGCCAGCGGCGTCTGCGCGCCGAAGCGTCCCGGCAGACTCGGCAGCACGTTGGCGATCATCACGCCGAGCATCGGTCCGAGCAGGAAGCCGCTGACGCCGGACAGGCCGACCATCGTCAAACGGCGCGCGCGGGTACCGTCGTCGTGCACCAGATCGCCGATCGTCGCCATCGCAACCGGCGTCACGGCAGCGGCGAACAGCCCGCTGAGGAAGCGCTCGGTATAGAGCGTCGACAGTTGCGCGGCACCGGCAAACGCCAGCATCGACGCCGCGAAGCCGAGCAGGCCCGCCAGAATCATGGGGCGGCGGCCAAGCCGGTCCGAGGCGCGGCCCCACAGCGGGGCGAACAGGAACAGCGACACCGTGTACACGGCGGTCAGCAGCCCCGTGTGCCGCGAGATGGCCGCGGATGTCGCCTCGCCGGTCATCTGCTCGACCGCATAGGGCAGCAGCGGCAGCATCACGCCATAGCCGGCCGATACCGTGAACACGGCGAGCATCAGCGCCAGCAAGCCGCTGCCGGTGAGGCGGTCGGTCATGGCCGTTCCCAGGCGCGCGCCAGAACCGTGGACGGCTCCGGCGCTGCGGCGTGCATGGCACTGCGGTTTCCGATCCAGCGCGCCAGTCCCAGCGAAACGCCGTAGTCGGGACCGCCGTCGGTCAGCCCGACGAAGGCGGTGCCCTTGAACAGCAGGTTGCGGCCGAGCGGGCGCAGCAGGCCGAACTGCGGCTCGACGGCTGCGTCGCCACCGCGAACGGCGGCGCTTCGCGCCTCCACGCCGGCGTAGCCGTAGCTGCGGCCAAAGCGCCCGGATACGGCGACCCCGCCGAGCGCAACGTTCCTGAGGTCGTCGCTGCCGTGCTCGCCGGTGACGATGTAGCCGCCATACAGATTCAGCGGCCGTACCGAGCCCGTGCGCCACGACAGGAAGGCACCCACGTCGGTTGCGCCAGTGCCCAGACCGGCGCCGTCGTCGGCCGTCGGCAGCTTGAGCGCGACCGAGCCGTACAGCCGCGCGCCGCCGGAACCGTCCCACAGCGCGTGGCCGCCGCGCAGGATTACGTCGCCCAGACCCGTTTCGGTCGTGCTCGAACCGGGGCCGTCTTCGCTGAGGCGCAGCACCGGCACCGTCACTCCCAGGTCGTAGCGCGGCGCGATGTAGCCCCATGCCGGAAGCAGCGCGTACAGGCGGCTGTCGGTGTCGGTGCCGAAGTCGCCGCCCTTGTAGGCGGCGCTGAGCTCGAGGTAGTGCTCTCCGGACTGCGCCCGTGCCGGTAGCGCAGTTGCCGACAGGCCAAGGCACAGCGCCGCCAGCGCAGGTACCTTCATCGCGGTGTGCATGTCAGTGCTTGCCGGGAACGTGCTGCGCGCTCAGGTCGTCCAGCATCCGCTCCATGCGCTGCATGCGCTCTTGCATGCGCTGCATGTTCGCGGGATCCATACGTCCGGCGCCCATGTCGGCGGCCATCTCGTGCATGGTCGCCGACATCTCGTCCATCATCTCGGCCATACGATGCTGGCCGGCGGCGTCGAACGCACCGGCGCGATGGTCCATCAGCTGCTGCATGCGCTGCATCTGGCCGTTCATCTGCCTCATGAGACCGGACATGTCGCGCAGCATGTCCTGGCTCATCATCTGGCTGGCCATCATCTGCTGCGACTGCTGTGTGTCCATGCCGCCGTGCTGACGGTCCTGCATGCCGCCCTGCATGCCGCCCTGCATCTGGGCCAGCGCCGTGCCGCCCGTCAGTCCGAGTACGGCAAGTGTGAAAATCCTTGTGGGTGTCATGTGCATCTCCTTGCAAGGTGAGTGAGGTGAAACTCAGGCGTCCGGCGGCAGGCCGAAGCGCCGGTGCAGCGTGTTGTGAATCGGGCAGTAGACGAGTCCGGCGTAGGCGCCGTAGAGGAAGCTTTCGACCAGGCCAAGCGGAAAGCCCCACCAAGTCAGCCAGCGGAACGCCGGCAACAGCTGCTCCAGCAGGCCTTTCATGTGCAGGTTCTCCGGCGTCACCAGGCCCCAGATCACGCAGAGGACGAAGGTGATTGCCGCGAACAGGCCCAGCGACCAGGACACGAGTTTGGTGTTGAGCATGGCGGGCTCCTGCTCAGTGCCGATGGCCGCTCGACGGCGGCGCGTTGTCGTTGCGCCGCGGCTCGTCGTCGTGACGATGGCCGCCGCCGCAGCCGCCGCCGCCATGATGGCCTCCATGACCGCCACGCCCACCGTGACCGCCGTGGCCGAACATGTGCATGCCGATGAAGGCGACGAAGATCAGTACCCAGAACCAGTTTTGTGTCAGCCATTCCATGAGGGGGCTCCTTTCAAAGGTGAGGGAAACGCCGTGTGCGCCGCATCCGGTGCGGGAACGGCGGGATCGAATGCGGTACTCACTTGTTTCCCCCGAACCGCGCATGCAGGAAGCGCACGAGCGCGACGGCCTGTTCTTCGGTCAGTGAAGGCATGCCGCCGCGCGGCGGCATCGCCATCGACGAACCAGGCGACTGGAAGCCGTCGAGGATGCTGCGCGCCAGCGTGGCCTCGTCCTTGTGGTGCAGCGGCGAGTCGGCCTTGTTGAAATCCGGCGTGCCGGGAATCGCGCCTTTGCCGTCTGGTCCGTGACAGGCCACGCAGGTCTGGTTGTAGAGCGCCTCTGCCTCGTCTGCGCGGGCGAGTGCGGGCAGCGTCACCAGCAGTGCGATCAGAAGTGTCTTCATGTCAGTTGCTCCCCTGCAGAAAGCGCGTGATGTCCTCGGTTTCCTGCCGTGTCATATATGCACGCACGCGCATGTGTGCGACCGAGGCGCGCCACTGGTCGTCGCGCAGGTCCTTGGCGTCGCGCAGGTTGTGGCAGCGCGAGCAGGTGTCGGCCCAGGCCTTGGCGCCGCGCGCGAAGGCCATGGGATCGGCTGCAGGTGCCGGCGCAGTGTCCTGTGCAAACGCGGGAGCGGATGTGCCCGCACAAACGGCTAGCAAAAGTGCTGAAAGCGTTGTATTCATTTAAGTCTCCTAGAATCCGTGGGCGACCTGCAGCAGCGCGCGGTCGCCGATGTCGACGCCGTCCTCGAGCGCGTCGTTGAGTTCATAACCGGCCTTGACGACCGTGCTGGCGGTCAGCCACCAGTTCACGCCCAGGCCCCACTGCTTCTGGGAGCGTTCATCGACGGCTGCGTCGAAGCGGCCGTAGCGCACGACGGCCTCGGCGGGCGTTCCGGCGATGCGCCAGGCGGCCTGCAGATACCATGCGGTCCAGTCGGCCTCATCTGGTGCGACGCTGTCGATGGCAGCGCCGGCGTGTTGGCGCGCGTACTCGCCGCGAAATTCCAGCGGTTTCCATGGCCGACTGACGAAGTCGGCGCCGTAGAATCGGTAGTCGCGGGCCGGTTCGTCCTCGACCTCGCCAGCCTCGTCCTCGGCCACACGCGTGCGGCCTGCGGCATACGACAGCCCGATGTCCATCCAGCTCACTGGAATCAGTCCGAGCCGGCCTCCGAGCAGTGCACTGCCGGTGGCCGTCGCAGTCTTGCCCTCGGTCATGACACCTTCAAGCGCACCGTCCTAGGCTGCTAGCGTCGGGCCATTGGTCAGCGCCAGTGCGTAAGTGATGCGGCCTACCGGGGTGCCGGCGAACACGCCGCGCAGCTGCACCCCGATATCGTTTGTCGGCGCCGCGCCGTCGTGCGCGAAGCCCACGGGTGCCGACGCAAAGCGGTTGATCCACGCCGGGTGCAGGTTCTGCCGGAAGTTGCCCAGCGGACTCAGGAATTTGCCGGCAACGAGTACCGTCGTGTCGCTCAGAAACAGGTCGATCGTGGCGTATTCAAGGTTCGTTTCCGTCTGGCCTTGTTCATCAAGCGCGATCTCCAGCTCAGCTTCGACCAGCACGCGGTCGTCGTAGAGGTAGTGAAAGATCGGGTTGAACCCGGCCTGGGTGAACGCACCGTCGCCGTTTTCGGGACTGACGTAGTCCACGAAGGCGTAACCGGCCAAATGTGTGTTGGAACGCATTCCGGTCAGGTCAGCGGCCTGGGCATCGGCCATCACCGCAGACAGCGGCGTAAACGCCAACAGAACTGCAGCGCAACAGTGTTTTGGGTCAGGCATTGAACGTCTCCCTAACGAGCCTCGGATGAATGGCAGGACAGTGCGCGCGAAGGTGGCTCCTGCGTCGCGCGTGCCAGTGGGCTGCCGGACACGACGGTCACGTCGTGTCCGATGAACAAGTGAAGCGGTGTCCGGCGCAGCGCGAATGCGCGCGCCAGGCCGAAGCTCAGCGGAAACAGTAGGAGCAGCTGCAGCACCGGCAGAGCCGATACGGGCGTTAGTGGTAATAGCGGCGTGCGGTCGGTGTAGAACCACCAGCCCATGGCCAGTGCGTGCAGCTCTATGGTCACGCTAAGGGCAATCGCGAGCACGACCAGCGCGAGCCACGCCCGTGGTGTCCATCGCCGCAACGCCCAGCGCCGATCCCAGGTTGCCAGCGCCGTGCCAGCCCAGGCCAAAACGGTAAGAACCAAGTCGCCGAGCGTTGCCCGCAGCATGGCGCCGAGCGTCGCGGGTTCGCGCTGGTGCACGAAGAACTCCGCACACTGCAGATACTCCCAGACGAAGTGCAGGGTGAAACTGGCCAGCGCCAACACCGGCCAGAAGATACACGCCGTGCGTTCGGTCGCCATGACGTTCAGCGCGCCTCGATTGCCGCAGTAGCCGGCGCTACCGACGTCTCGGCCCGCGATAGGCGCAACCGCTTGAGCAGCAACGCGTTGAGCGCAACCAGTACAGTGCTGCCGGACATCGAGAGCGCCGCAATCTCCGGCGACAGCGTCAGCGGATAGAGCACGCCGGCGGCCAGCGGAAAGGCGATGACGTTGTAGCCGGCCGCCCACCACAGGTTCTGGTGCATTTTTCGGTACGTCGCGCGCGATATTTCGATCGCCTTGACCACGTCGAGCGGGTCACTCTTCATCAACACGACGTCGGCGCTTTCCATCGCCACGTCGGTGCCGGCGCCGATCGCGAACCCGACGTCGGCCTGGGTCAGTGCCGGAGCATCGTTGACGCCGTCGCCGACCATGCCGACCTTCTTGCCCTGTGCCTGCAGTTCCTTGACCTTGTCGGCCTTCTGGCCCGGCAGCACGTCGGCCAGCACGATATCGATGCCCAGTTCGGCGGCGACACGTTCGGCCGTGCCCTGGTTGTCGCCGGTGAGCATCGCCACCTGGACGCCGCGATCATGCAGGCGCGCGATCGTCGCCTTCGACGTCGGCCGGGGTGCATCGGCAATCGCGATCAGGCCGATCAGCTCGCTGCCGCGCGCGACGTGCACGACGGTGCGCCCGGCGCCCTGCAAGTCGCGCGCCTGTTCGTCCAGCGCGGCCACCGCCACGTTCTCGGTCTCCATCAGCTTGCGGTTGCCCAGCAGCACGCGCTCGCCGCTGACGGTTGCGCGCGCGCCCATGCCGTCGTGGTTCTGGAAGCCTTGAGGTTGCGTCAGCGTCAGGCCCTGTGCGCGCTGCAGGATGGCCTTGGCCAGCGGATGCTCGGACGCCTGTTCGGCCGACGCCGCCAGCGCGAGCAACGCCTCCTCGCTGATCCCCGGCGCCGTCGCCAGCTTGACGACGCGCGGCTCGCCCATGGTCAGCGTGCCGGTCTTGTCGAAGATGACGACGTTGAGCTTGGTCGACTCCTCCAGCGCCGAGGCGTTCTTGATCAGGATGCCGTGCTTGGCCCCCAGGCCGGTGCCGACCATCACGGCCATCGGCATCGCCAGGCCCAGCGCGTCCGGGCAGGCGATGACCAGCACGGTGATCGTCAGCGTCATCGCGAACAGCAACGTCTGCCCGAGCGCGAAGAACCAGACGCCGAAGGTCAGCAGCGCGACGACGATCGCCGCCCACACCAGCCACTGCGCGGCCCGGTCGGCCAGCAGCTGCGCCGGCGCTTTCGAGTTCTGAGCTTCCTGCACCATCTTGACGATCTGCGCCAGCGCGGTATCCGCACCGACTTTCGTCGCTTTGAAGCGGAACGCGCCGCTCTTGTTGATCGTCGCGCCGATGACCGCATCGCCGGGCTTCTTCTTCACTGGCATCGACTCACCGGTCAGCATCGACTCGTCGACCTGCGACTCGCCGTCGAGCACGACGCCGTCGACCGGGATTTTGCCGCCGGGGCGCACGATCACAGTGTCGCCGAGTAGCACTTCGGCAGTGGGGAGTTCGATTTCCCGACCATCGCGCAGCACCATGGCCTTGGGAGGTGACAGGTTCAGCAGTGCCTTGACCGCTTCGGACGCGCCGGCACGGGCGCGCATCTCCAGCCAGTGACCGAGCAGGATGAACACCAGCAGCACGGCGACCGCTTCGTAGAACTGTGGCCCCGGGAACAGGAAGGTCGCGCCGACGCTGTAGGCGTAGCCGGCGCCGACCGACAGCAGCACCAGCGTCGACATGTTGACGACGCGGTTGCGCATCGCCCGGATCGCATCAGCGAAGAACGGCCACGCCGGCCACAGGATCGCGCCACTGGCAAGAATGAACAGGAACAGGTTCAGGTCCATGCCGAATGGCGGCTTCAGCGTGGGCATGTCGATGCCCATCGGCGCGGCGAGGAAGATCGGCACGCTGAACAGCAGACAGACCAGGAAACGGTTGCGCATGTCGCGCACCATCGCCTGCATGTCGCCGCCGTGGTGGTGCATGCCACCGTGTTCGGCGTGTGGCGCTGTTTTGCCTTCGGTATGCGCTAGATGCTCGTGGGTGGTGTGTTCGTGCGCTGCGTGGACATGCTTGCCATGTGCGGCGTGATCCGGCTCAGCTGCCTGTTCACACAGATGGATCGGCAGCTTTTCGCCGGAACAGTGGTACCCGCACGCGCGGATCACATCTGCCAGAGCCCCGGAGCTGGTCCGTGTTTCGTCGTAGGTTACGGTAGCCGCGCCGTTGATGGCGTTTACCCGCGCATTTGTGACACCCGGGGCGACATTAAGTTGGTGTTCGACGCCGAGGCTGCTCATCGCGCCGAGCAGGTCGGAGACGTCGAGGGTGATGGTCTTCATGACAGACTCCTAAGGAATGGCGCATCGGGCCTCAGCAACTTGTGCAAGGCGTCCGCGATGCGCGGATGCAGGTTGATGAGGTTGGATGGGTGGGCGATGCTGTTGCAGGTGACGACGCGGCGCGCGCCGGAGCGCAGCAGGTCGTGGTAGGCGGTGTCGGCGAAGATTGCGTGCACGGCGACGCAGACCGGCGCGGGCAGATCCGCGACCTGCAGATGACGCACCGTTGCGATCATCGTGCGTGCCGTCGACACGATGTCGTCAATCAGGACCGGAGTGTGTTCGCGCCAGCGCTCGACCTGTGGCACTGAGACTTCGACGTCGCGGTCGCCGTGGCGTTGCTTTTCGAGCACGACGTAGGGACAGTGCGCGAGCTCGGCAACCTGCACGACCCATTGCTCCGACTCTGCGTCGGGGCCCAGCAGCAGCGGCGCGTCAACGTTGGCGGCGATCCACGCCGCGATCGCCGGCGCCGCCGCAACGACCCGTGAAGGACAGCGGTACACCTCGTCGAGCGTGTGGATGCGGTGCAGATGCGGATCGACGGTCACCAGGCCGTCCAGGCAGCCCGACAGCCAGCCGGCAACATAACGCGCGCTGACGCCCTCTCCCTCGTGAAAAGTGCGGTCCTGGCGCATGTAGGCCAGATAGGGTGCGGCGAGCAGCACACGTCGCGCCCCCAGATCACGCAGCGTCGAAGCCAGCAGGTACAGGCGCACGAGTTTGTCGTCAGGACGGTCGAGGCTGCCGGCAATCACGACGTCCCGCTGCGCGGCGGTGGCGTGCACACGCAGGTAGGTCTCGCCGTCGGGGAAGCGCCGGGTCTCCAGCGTGCCGGATTCGGCATCGAGCGCGTGCGCCAGCGCGGCGGTGAGCCCGGTCGGATCGCCATCGTTTAGTGCCAAGATCAGCGGCTTCACGAGGGCGCTCCAACACGCACCGGCAGCGGTGCGGAGGCGAGGTAGGCGCGAGCATATTCCAGTTCGCCTCGATTTCCAGCTTGCAGCGTGAACAATGGCTGGCCTGCGGCGATGCTGTCGCCAAGCCGCACGTGCAAGTCGATGCCGGCGGCGGGGGCAGAGGGGGCGCCGGCGAGCTTTGCAGCGCGTGCCAGGCGGCGGTTGTCGATTGCAAGTACTTGACCCGGCTGAGTGGCCGCAATTTCATGACGATGCGTAGCCTGTGGAGGCATTCGAAAACCACCTTGTGCTTCGCAGATCGCCAGGAATTTGCGCCAGGCCGCCCCACTGCCGAGCACTTTGGCCGCCGCAAGAGTTCCTTGTCCTACGCCGACTGCGTCTGCTGTTTCCAGGAGGGTGCCGGAGAGCAGTAGTGCGTGCTCACGCAAATCGGGCGGTGCGGCAGGATCGTTCTGTAATACAGCGAGCACATCTCGTGCTTCCAGCGCTGGACCGATCCCACGGCCTACCGGCTGATCACCATTGGTCTGAACGATCCGCACTGTTAAGCCCATCGCAATTGCGACTGTTTGCAGTCGTACTTCCAATGCGCGCGCAGCTTCTGATGTCCGCACTTTAGCGGTAGTGCCGACCGGGATGTCGATGATCAGATGCGTTGACCCGGCCGCGACCTTCTTGGACAGCACCGACGCAACGAGCTGGCCGTCGCTGTCGAAGTCCAGCGGCCGCTCTACGCGAATCAGCAGGTCGTCGGCTGGTGACAGCGCCATCGCGCCACCCCATACGATGCAGCCGCCTTCGTGCTCGACGACGCGGCGCATCGCGCCGAGGTCGAGGTCGACCGGCGCCAGGGTTTCCATCGTGTCGGCGGTGCCCGCAGGCGAGGTGATCGCGCGTGACGACGTCTTGGGCATCGTCAGCCCGAATGCTGCGGCGATGGCGACAACGATTGGCGTGGTGCGGTTGCCCGGCAGACCGCCGATGCAGTGCTTGTCGACGACGATAGCGTGGCCCGGCCATTGCAGGCGCGTTCCGGCGTCGATCATCGCGCGCGTCAGCGCGATGCTCTCGTCCAGCGACATGTTGCGCCCGGCGCAGGCGGTGATGAAGGCCGCCGTCTCCAGCGCTGAGTAGCGTCCGGTGCTGATGTCGCCGATGATGGCCTGCAGCGCGTCGGCGCTGAACGGATGCCCGTATATCTTCGCGCGCACCGCCGAAAATGATTCCAGCGGCTCCGGATGTGACAGTGTCGCCAGCTCGCCTTCATGGGCGGCCAGGGCCGACCACGCCGCTTCTGACAGCGCCGCCTCGTGTGGCGATAGCCACTCGGAGCGGATGACGTTGAGCGTGGCGATGATGGCGCGCTCGCCCAGAGCGATGCGGATGCGCGACTGCGCTTCAAAGCCTTCCGCGCGACACACCGCGCAATCGGCGTGCATGTAGATCACCGGTTCCTGGTAGGTATCGACGCCCAGGCGGCGCAGCGGCAGTCGGGTCGGACCGGGGTCGTTCATGCTGTGCCCCCGTCGCCCAGCTCGACCTCGTCCCGATAGTCCGGTACCTGGCAGCGCCAGCCCAGCCTCTCCGCGATACGCCCGCGCAGGGCGTCAGCCGCGCTGGGCTCACCGTGTGTGATGAAGGTCAGCTTCGGCGGCGCTTTGAAGTTCCGCAGCCAGTCCAGCGTCTCGGCGTAGTCGGCGTGCGCGGACAGGTTGCTGATCTGCGCGATCTCGGCGCGCACGGCGACGTACTCGCCGAAAACCTTGATCGAATCGGCACCCGCCAGCATTGCCGCACCGCGCGTGCCGCCGGCCTGGAAGCCGGCGAAGACGATCGTGTTCTTCGGATCCGGCGCAAACGCGCGCAGGTGGTGCACGACCCGTCCGCCGGTGGCCATGCCGCTGCCGGCGATGATCACCATCGGCCCGTGGCGCTCGTTGAGTGCCCTGGATTCCTCCACGGAGTTCACGTAACGCGCCGCGTGGCACATCGCCTGGCACTCGTCGGGTGTGAGGCGGTGCTCGACGCGGTGGCGGTGGTAGACCGCCGTGACGTCCTGCGCCATCGGGCTGTTGAGGTAGACCGGCAGGGTCTGCGGGATCCGGCCTTCGGCCTTCAGGCGATGGACACACCACAGCAGGTGCTGCGTGCGGCCGACGGCGAACGACGGGATGACGACGACGCCGTCGCGCGCGATCGTTCGCGCGATCACCTCGCCCAACGCCTGGTGTGGATCGACCCTGTCGTGCAGGCGGTTGCCGTACGTCGATTCGACGACGAGATAGTCGGCGCCTTCGACGATCTCGGGCGCGCGCATGATCGGGTCGTCGGGCCGTCCCAGATCGCCGGTGAACAGCAGCGAGGAGTGGCCGTCGTTGATGCGCACGAAGCTGCTGCCGAGGATGTGTCCGGCCTTGTGCAGATGCACGCTCAGACCCGGCGCCGGCGTGAACGCCTCGTGCAGTGCGATGGGCTCGAAGCGTTCGAGCGCGGACAGGGCATCCTTTTCCGTGTACAGCGGCAACGCCGGCTTGTGCTTGCTGTAGCCGCGGCGATTGGCGCGCGCCGCGTCCTCTTCCTGCAGACGCCCGCTGTCGGGCAGCAGGATCTTGCACAGATCGTACGTGGCGGGCGTGCAGTGGACCGGGCCGCTGAAGCCATTCTTGACGAGCAGCGGCAGATAGCCCGTGTGGTCGAGATGCGCGTGCGTCAGGATCACCGCATCCAGCGCGCGCACGTCGAAGGGCAGGTGCGACCAGTTGCGCAGGCGCAGCTGCTTGTAGCCCTGGAACAGTCCGCAGTCGACGAGCACGCGGGCTTCACCAGTTCGCACCAGGTATTTCGAGCCGGTGACCGTGCCGGTGGCGCCGTAGAAGCCGATTTTCATGGCGCCACCGGGTAGCGGAAGGTGACGACGGCTTCCTTGTCCAGCGACGGACGCCTGATCTCGACGCGGACCTGCTGGCTGCCAGTATCGGCCAGCGGCAGGTAGTTGCCGTAAGTGGTTGCGCCGGCCACGGTCATTGGTTCGAGCTGGCGCGCACCCTGCGCGCTTTCGACGACGCGCGCCGTGACCGTGGCGTCGGTGATGCGCGCGCCGCTTGTGGCTTCGAACAGGGCGATGACGACGTGCTTCTCGCCCGGCCCTTCGTGGCCGCGCCCGTGCATCTGCGATTCCGGGTGCGAGGCCGGATGGCCACGCACGACCTCCGCCGGCATCACGCCGAAGTAAACGACCAGACCCTGCGCGTAGCGCACGTTGGGGTCCGCCTGCGCGGCGGCAAGCGTGCCGGTCAGCGCCAGCCATCCGACCAGCATCCAGCCGACGAGCCGGGTCATGGCGTACCCCGATTCGAACGGTGGGACGCGGCCGGCGAGCCCAGGCGCGGGAAGAACGCGGGTACGGTCGCCGCGTAGCGTTCGTATTCGGCGCCGAAGGCGCGCCGCGTGTCGGCTTCCTCGCGCCGTGCCAGCCGCACGTACATGTAGACGAGGACCGGATACATCAGCAGCGTCAGGATCGTCGGCCACTGCAGCAGAAAGCCGGTCATTACGAGCACGAAGCCGACGTACTGCGGATGGCGCACGCGCGCGTACGCGCCGCTGGTCGCCAGCTTGCCGGTCTGCTGCGCTGCATGCAGCCTGCGCCAGGCCGACGCAACGATCCAGAAGCCGGCGATGATCAGCACGTTGCTGACGATGTGGAACGGGCCGAAATGCGGGTTCGCTTTCCAGCCGAACAGCATCTCCAGCAAGTGTCCGGAGTCGTGCGCTAGCCAGTCCACCTGCGGGAAGCGCGACGTCAGCCAGCCCGACAGGAAGTAGATCGTCAGTGGATAGCCGTACATTTCGGTGAACAGCGCCAGGATGAACGCCGAGAACGCGCCCAGGCTGCGCCAGTCACGCGAGCTCTTCGGCGGCGCGAAGCTGAACGCGAAGAAGATGAACAGCGCCGAGTTCACGGCGACCAGCAGCCACAGGCCGTAGGCCGAAGCTTGTTCGTGCATGTCAATTCTCCTTGGAGGCAGGGCCGCCATGTCCGGCGTGGTCCGGGCCGGGCCGCTCGTCGGGGGCGCGGTGATCGTCATGGCCGCCGTGGCTGCCGTGCATGAAGAAGTGCATCAGTGGGCAGGCCAGCAGCACTCCCCAGAGCAAGATGCTGCCCAGGTGCGCGCGGTGCTCGGTCCACAGGAAGTACGCGCCGATGCCGAGCAGCACGGCGAGCGCGAGGTTGAAGGCGGTGCCGCCCGGTTTGGGCAGCGCGCGGCGATGCCCGGCATCGCCATGATCGTGCGTGTCGTGGTTCATGTGACCCTCCAGGCGCATGCCTGCGCATGCGTGTCGGTCAAAAGGCAAGCTGCGGGCCCGAAACAGCTCGGAGAGAGGGCATGCGTGGCGAACGTCAGCGCTGATGTCGCTGGCGGCAGCGACGAAAGGCCCAGTCCCGGGTGGGAACCGCAGCGTCGTGGCCGGCACGTCAAGGTGCCGGTGGACGCCTCAGAGGATCGTTACGGCCGGTGGGCGCAGCGGGGGATCGTGATAGACGGCGCGGGGGGCATCCGTCGATGCAAGGCGTGGCGCGCGACCGACGTTGCGGTCGTATACCGCGAGCCCCATCGAGACGGTATTCAGTGCCGGGTGAGCGCCGCCGCAGACGCCGGTGGCGCAGCAGGTGCAGGAACCGGCATGGGCGCAATGCTGTCCGTGCGCATTAGAAGCGCCATCATGGTTTGAAGTGACGGCAGCTTCGGTACCGTGACCGTGGCAGGGATGCTCATCCTGCTGCGCTTGGACCGCCGTCTGCGTCGGTGCCGCATCGGCGCGCATCCGGCAGCCGGCGAGAGGCTGGGCCAGCGTGTTCACGGCCGTGGCTGCAATGAGCCCGACTGTCAACCACTTGCCGATCCGCCGTAGAAACACTAGTCCGCGCCTCGCTGGTTTGTGCATCACCGCTCCGTGACATGCACGGAGCGGGTGACCACAACTGTTAGAATTGCCGACCAAGCGCCTCCGCGCATTGACCTGCGTCAACCGACCCGTGCCTGCCAACGTGCTGCCGGAGGACAGCTCACTCATCGCATCGAACTCGTCCGGGACCGCCGCGCCACGACGCCAGGAAGAGGGTTCACCTGCTTCAAGTCCGGCCAGCTGTCCGCGATCGCGGTGATCAGATGACAGATATCGTTGCCGGTGGGAACCGCGTCCGGCAGGGTGTTCCAGACTTCAACGGACTGCTGCATCCGCTTGCGCATCGCCTGCAGCGCGTCCAGTTCGCGGCGCGCCTCGTCGAGCCGGGCCTGGATTGTCGTTCGCACCATTGGGCACGGGCTTTCGCGGCGACGGCCGTGGTCAATAATTTCGCCGATCTCGTTCAGCGTGAAGCCCAAGCTCTGGGCGACACGGATGAAGCGCAGGCGCTGTGCGTCATCGTCGTCGAAGAGCTGGTAACCGGCGCTGGAGCGCCGCGATGCCCGCAGCAGTCCCCGGCGCAGGTACAACCGGATCGCGTGCGCAGACAGGCCGGTACGTTCGGCCAGCGCCGAGACGGTGTGTAACGCTGGAGCGGTACGGCGGCTCGAAGTCATGACGGCACCCCCTGATCCTGTGTCTGAAGGGTAAACCTGCGCGTCGCGCACAGGTCAAGTCGATGGACAGGTTTGCAGCATAGGTGTGCGGCGCATACATCTCCCTGATCTGCGTCAGACGCTACCGTTTTGCGCGGTTGTGGGCACAGGTTGACTCTGATCAATGTCCGTCTCGGTGCCGCGCGGCATGCTTGCAAGACAGAGTTCCGGCAAAGGCGCGACCCTCATGGACCCCAAGGCCCGCATCAACCTGCTCTACATTGTCGCTGCGGTCTTCGGAGTGCTGCTGATGCAGAGCATGCTCGCAGGCGTCGGCCATGTCCGCACCGTACCTTACAGCGAGTTTGAGCAGATGCTCAAAGACGGCAAGATAGAGGAGGTGGCAATCACCAACGGTAACCTGCGCGGCACCCTAGCTGGTACAACGGATGGCCAGCCACAGCATGTGGTCGCCGCCAATGTCGATCCGGCGCAGGCGGAGCGCCTGGAGCGTTACGGTGTGCGTTTCTTTGCGGTCAAGGAGAACACCTGGCTGCGTGACATCCTGTCGTGGGTCGTGCCGATGCTGCTGTTCTTCGGCCTGTGGATGTTCGTGTTCCGGCGCATGGCCGAAAAGCACGGCATGGGCGACGGCATGATGGCGATCGGCAAGAGCAAGGCCAAGGTCTACGTCGAGAAGGACACGAAGGTCACGTTCGCCGACGTCGCCGGTGTCGACGAAGCCAAGGCGGAGCTGCAGGAGATTGTGACCTTCCTGAAGAATCCCGAGCAGTACGGGCGATTGGGGGCACGGCTACCCAAGGGCATCCTGCTGGTCGGGCCGCCGGGCACCGGAAAGACGCTTCTGGCCCGTGCCGTGGCCGGCGAAGCCGGCGTGCCGTTCTTTTCGATCAGCGGCGCCGAGTTCGTCGAGATGTTCGTCGGCGTCGGTGCTGCGCGCGTGCGCGACCTGTTCGAGCAGGCGCGCGGCAAGGCGCCGGCGATCGTCTTCATCGACGAAATCGACGCACTCGGCCGCGCACGCGGTGCGTTTCCGATGTCGGGCGGCCACGACGAGAAGGAGCAGACGCTCAACCAGTTGCTGTCGGAGATGGACGGTTTCGATCCGCGCCAGGGCCTGGTGCTGCTGGCGGCGACCAACCGCCCCGAGATCCTTGATCCGGCGCTGCTGCGTGCCGGCCGCTTCGATCGCCAGGTGCTGGTAGACCGCCCCGACCGTGTTGGCCGGGCACAGATTCTCGGTGTCCACCTGACCCAGGTGAGGCTGGCCGAGGGCGTCGACGCCGGACAAATCGCGGCGCTGACGCCGGGCTTCTCGGGCGCAGACTTGGCCAACCTTGTCAACGAGGCGGCACTGCTGGCCACACGGCGCGGCGCCGACACCGTCGGCCAGGACGATTTCACGCAGGCGATTGAGCGCATCGTCGCCGGCCTGGAGAAACGCAGCCGACTGCTGAACCCACAGGAGCGTCGCATCGTCGCGTATCACGAGCTGGGGCACGCCTTCGTCGCGCTGTCGCTCAAGGGCGTGGACGCAGTGCAGAAGGTGTCGATCATCCCGCGCGGCATCGGCGCGCTCGGATACACGTTGCAGCGCCCGACCGAGGATCGATTCGTGATGACGCGGGAGGAGCTGCACAACCGCATGGCGGTGCTGCTCGGCGGCCGGGCGGCCGAGCAGGTCGTGTTCGGCGATGTGTCGACCGGGGCCTCCGACGATCTCGCCAAGGCCACGGACATTGCGCGCAGCATGGTCACGCGCTTTGGCATGGTGCCGACGTTCGGTCAAGTCGTGTTCGAGACGCAGCCGCAGCGCTTCCTCGAGACGCCCGCGCCGATGCCCGGCGAGCGCAGCTACAGCGAAGACACGGCGCGCGCGATCGACCGTGCGGTGCACGAGCTGGTCGATGCCGCGTACAAGACGGCGACCGACATCGTGCGCGCGCGCCGCGGCACGCTCGACGAAGCGGCGACCGTGCTGCTGGAGCGCGAAACGCTGCTTGAGCGCGATCTGCTGGGATTCCTGCAGTCTGCGCCGACGACGAGTACGAATACGAAGACGGCCACGGCTGCTGCCTGACGCCTTTTACCACCCCTCGCTTCAGGAGAACGAGATGAGCTACGCAAGACACGCATGGATCGCTGCCGCCGCCCTCACATTTGCCGCCGCGCTGCCCGCGTTCGCGCAAGGCAAAGACCATGCATCGGGCCAGATGTCGCAGCAGGGCGGCATGGGCATGGGCGGCGATCAGGGCATGGGCATGATGAACATGCCGATGATGAAGGAGCACATGGCGCAGATGCGCGAGCACATGCGGAAGATGCAGGCCGCCAAGTCCGCCGATGAACGTCAACGCCTGATGCAGGAGCACATGCAGATGATGGACGACCACATGGGCATGATGATGCGCATGATGGAGATGATGACCGATACCGGCGGTGACAGTGGGAGTCGCGATGACATGAAAGAGCACAGGAGCCGGAATCCTGAAGCGCCGTGATACACAATCATGGGATTGGAGCTGCCAACTTAGTTTGCCGCCCGGAGTAAAGATCCGTGCTGCTTTGGGCATGGCGCCAATGGCGGTATGAGCCGGTACGCGCGACGTTGGCAACCGCAGTTTTCGCGGCGGCGCTGGCGTTGTGTTTGCTGTTTGAAGGCCTGCGTAGCGGCATTCTCGCCGACCTTGCTGCATTTCCGTCGTCGTTACCGGCCGACTTCGTGGCGGTAGAGCGCGGCAACGATTATTTTGCGATCATGCCGTCGCAGCTGCCTCAGCGCGGGCGTGAGCAAGTCGAAGCCGTGGCGGGCGTGGCCTGGGCGGCGCCGCTGACGATGATTCCAGTGATTCTGCGCACACCGGGCCTGCGCACGCCGATCCAGCTTCAGGCGTACGAAGATCGTGGCGGGCCACCGCGTGTGGTTGCCGGGATCGAGCCGGACGAGGAACGCACGGTGGTGCTCGACCAGCGGCTGGCCCGCCGTCACGGTCTGTCGATCGGCGACGAGATCTCGATCCTCGACTACCGCATGCGCGTCGTCGGCCTGGCCACGGGCGCGGCGTCGCCGTTCACGCCGTATGCGTTTGTGAGCTACGACACGCTGCTGAGCCTGCTGCTGGAGTCGAATCTGCCGCTCGGGCTGGACGACTACTCGCTGTTGTCGTTCCTGCTGGTCGGGGCGAAACCGGGCGTCGACAGGGAGGCCCTGCGTCCGCGCCTGGCCGCCGCGCTGCCGGATGCCGATTTCCATACGCCCGCGGAGCTGGGCGCGAATGACCGCGCGTTCGGTGCGCGTCTGCTCGGCCCGGTGCTGTGGCTGCTGTCCGCCGTGGCCTGGGCCATCGCCGGCCTCACGATGGGCCTGCTGCGCTTCGCCGACGTGCAGGCCGGCCTGCGCCAGTTCGGCATCCAGAAGGCGCTCGGTGCCACGCCTCTGCAACTGGCGGCAGCGCTGACGACCGGCAGCCTGATCGTGGCCTGCATCGCGATTCCGCCCGCGATGCTGCTGGCCCGCGCGTTCGCCGAAGTGGTCGCACGCTGGAACCCGCTGTACAGCGCGCTGGTCTGGGAACCGGGCGTGCTCTCGCGCGGGCTTGCGCTGGGCCTGGTCTCCGCGCTGATCGGCGGGCTGCTGCCGCTGAGACGGCTGGTGCGACTCGATCCATCCCTTGTATTCAGCCGCTGACGGTCATGTTGCACTGGACGTACAAATCGCTATTGGCCGACCGCTTCGCGGTACTGGGCGCTGCGGCGAGCATTGCGCTGGCCTTGCTGCTGGCGCTTTACCTCGATGCGGTTTTTCGCGGCGAGGCGGCGCAAATCGCCGCGTTCCTGGAGCACAGCGACGCCGATGTCTTCGTGCTGCAGAAAGGCGTGGCCAACCTGCACATGAGCAGCACGCGTGTCACCGAGAACGCGATCGCAGCGGCTGGCGGCGTCGACGGGATTGCGCGCATGCGCCGGCTCGTGTATCGGCCGGCGCTGGTTGGTCCACGAGGCGGCGAGCGCCTCGCCTACATCGTCGGCACCGGCGCCGATGGCGACCGCGCCTGGGAGATCGAGGCCGGTGCGCCACAGCCGGCGGCGGGGGAGGCGCTGCTGCCGGCGCCGATGGCGCGCCAACAGGGTCTGGGCGTCGGTGACCCTGTGCGCATCAAGGAACGCGAGTTCGTCATCGGCGGCCTGACCCGCGGCACGTTTTCGATGGCCAATCCGTTGATCTACATCACTGAGGCGGATGCACGCGACTTGTTCGAAGAAGGCGACGGCGCCGATGCGCTGCTGGTGTGGGCGCAGCCGGGCACGGGCCCCGCCGCACTCTCCGGGCGAATCAACGCGGCCAGCGACGACGTCGCGGCGCTGACCCGCGCCGAGCTGGTGACCAGCGACACGCAGCTCGCGCTCGACATGGGCGGCGCGCTGGTCGGGCTGATGTCGACGATCGGCATGCTCGTGGCGGCGCTGATCGTTGCGTTTGCGTCGTACTCCTTCGTCGCCCGGCGCATGCGCGAACTAGCGGTGATCAAGGCGCTGGGCGCGACCCGTGCCTCCATGCTGGCGTCCGCAGCTCTGCAAACCGGCGTCATCGGCGCGCTCGGCGGCGGGTTTGCGGCGGCAGGTATCGTCGTTCTGGATGCGGCGCTGGCCCTGTGGGTGCCGGAAGTCGCGGTGAAGCCGGCACTCGGGATCACCGTGGTCCTGTCCGGCGTGACGCTGCTCGTTGCCGAGCTGGCTGCTCTGGTGCCGGCTTGGCAATTGTTGAATGTGGATCCGGCGGAGGTGTTCAATGCCTGATGCGAACGCAGCTGTGCCGCTGCTCAGTGCCACCGGTCTCGTGAAGGTGTTCGGCCGGGGAGACGCGGCTGTGCGCGCCGTTGACGGCGTTTCGCTGCAGGTCGCGCGCGGCGAAGTCGTGCTGATCAAGGGGCCATCGGGGTCCGGCAAGACGACGCTGCTGTCGATGCTCGGCGGGCTGCTGCAGCCGGACGCGGGTGACATCGCGCTGCAGGGCCGTCTTCTCGCCGACATGTCGCAGACCGAGCGCGCGCGGGCGCGCGCCGCGCACATCGGCTTCGTGTTCCAGGCGTACAACCTGCTCGAAGCACTGAGCGTGTTCGAGAACGTGCTGTTCCCCGCGCGGCTGGTGTCCGGCCGCCTTGAGGCGGCACGGGAGCGCGCCGAGGCGCTGATCCGCCGGTTG
Organism: Nevskiales bacterium; assembly: GCA_028698335.1. Classification (GTDB taxonomy): domain Bacteria; phylum Pseudomonadota; class Gammaproteobacteria; order Nevskiales; family Nevskiaceae; genus Solimonas. The sequence goes on from JAQVDP010000005.1 coordinate 232,592, forward strand.
GACCTGGCTCAGCGGCGCGACGCGCTGCCGGCGCAACTGTCGGGCGGTGAGCGCCAGCGCGTCGCCATCGCTCGCGCGCTGATCAACGATCCGCCGCTGCTGCTTGCTGACGAACCCACCGGCAACCTCGACTCGCAGCGCGGCCTGGAGGTTGCGATGCTGCTGCACGACATCGCGCGCGAGGACGAGCGCGCGGTGATCATCGTCACGCACGACCCGCGCATCGAGGAAATCGCGGACCGACTGATGTGGCTCGAGGACGGCCGCCTGCGCGATCGCAAGCAGGATGCGCACGACTGGGCGGTCGATCCCGTTTGCGGCATGCGCGTCGATCGCTGGACCGCGACCCAGCTCGCGAGCCACGACGGCCACGAGTATGTCTTCTGCTCGGCGCGCTGCCGCAAACGTTTCATCGCCGGGCCGGCGTCGTACGTGGCCGACGGAGTCCGATCGTGAGCGAGTACAAAAAGGCGCTGCGGAATCTGCAAATCGAACTGGTCAAGGTGCAGCGACACCTGATCCGTCACGGCCACCGGGTGCTGGTGATTTTCGAAGGCCGCGACGCGGCCGGCAAGGATGGCACGATCAAGCGCCTCACCGCGCACCTGAGTCCGCGCGAAACGCGCGTTGTCGCACCGGGCAAGCCATCCGACCGGGAGCAGGCCCAGTGGTACTTCCAGCGCTACGCACCGTATCTGCCGGCGGCGGGTGAGTTCGTGTTGTTCAACCGCAGCTGGTACAACCGCGCCGGTGTCGAGCGGGTGATGGGATTCTGCAGCGATGCCGAGGCGGACGCCTTCCTCGATGCGGTCGTGCCGTTCGAGCAGATGCTGGTTGCAGCCGGTCTGCAGATCATCAAGTACTACCTGGACATCTCGCGCGCCGAGCAGAAGCGCCGGCTGCGTGACCGTGCGCGGGACCCCCTGACGCAATGGAAGGTCAGCCCGATCGACCAGTCGGCGCAGAAGAAATGGGCGGCATACAGCAATGCCCGCGACGAAATGCTGGAGCGCAGCGAACATGCAGCGGCGCCGTGGATCGTCGTGCGTGCCGACGACAAGAAGCTGGCGCGCCTGAACGTCATCCGCGACCTGGTCCAGCGCATCGACTGCCCGGACCGCAGCCAGCATCTGGAAGCGCCGGACCCGGAGATCGTGCGCCCCTACGCCGACGTTTCAGCGCGCTTCCTGCACCGCTGAGCGGAAGTGGTTGACCTGGGTCAATGCCCAGCGCGGGTGATCGGCGATGATGAGATGTACGTTCATGAAGACGGAGATTTCCCATGGGCTGGTTCTCACGCAAGCAAACCCCCACGCCGGCGACGAAGCCGGCGACGCCGGCCGCAGCGGATCACGAGTGCTGCAGGTCCGACGCTGCCGACAAGTCGAAAGCGAGTGCGGCTGCGGTTCCTGGCACAGCCTCTCCCAAGAGTGCTGCCCCCCACGAGTGTTGCGGCGGCGCCAAGCACAAGCACTGAGCGGAATGTGCGCTCGCGGGCGATGCTCCCCGCCTCGCGGATAGTCGTCAGCCGTAGTCCGCCGGACCGCGTCGCGCCGTTCGAGATCTGTGAGCACGAGGGCATCGGCCATCCGGACAGCCTGTGCGACGGCGTCGCGGAAGAGGTTTCACGTGCTTTTGCCGCGCCTACATTCGCGCCTATGGCGCCGTCCAGCACTACAACGTGGTACAAGGCGCTACTCGTTGGCGGACAAAGCGAGCCGCGCTTCGGCGGGGGCAGACTCGTCGTGCCGCCGCGGCTGATCGTGTGCGGGCGCGCCACCGCGCTTCCGGACATCGAAACGGACGAACTGGTGCGCGGCGCGGCGCGCGGGTATCTTGGGTCGGTGCTGCATTGTGAGCCGGACTTGTTCGCCATCGAATCAATGGTCCGTTCCGGCAGTCCCAATCTGTAACGCGTCGTCCCGTCGGATGCTAAGCCACGGGCCAACGACACTTCGTTCGGCAAAGGTTTCGAGCCTTACACAAAGCTGGAGCGGTTCGTACTGCGTGCCGCAGAGGTCCTGCGGTCGCCCGCATTCCGCGCACGCTTTGCCGCCGCAGGCGACGACTTCAAGATCATGGGCTCCCGGTCAGGCGAGGAGCAGCGGCTGACAATCGCCCTCGCATTCGTGGACAACGCCGTCGGCAGCGCTTCGGCGTACCGCGATATCAAGGCGGACATGGTCGACGCGTTGCTGGCCGATCTGCAGTTTCACGGCACGATCGCGATCAACGCCCTCGACGACCCTGCGGCGACAGATGTCGAAGGCCTGTACCTGACCGTGACCGGGCTCAGCGCCGAGCACGGCGACGACGGCCAGGTCGGACGCGGCAATCGCGTCAACGGCCTGATTACGCCGGGTCGGCCGATGTCGCTGGAGGCGGCGGCTGGAAAGAACGCCGCGGCGCACGTCGGCAAGCTGTACAACGTGCTGGCGCACCGGATCGCGCATGCCCTTGTCGATGGCGGAGCCGGACTCTCCGACGTCAGCGTGCAGCTGCTCTCGACCATCGGCGACCCGATTGACGAGCCGGCGTTGGTCGCTGTCCAGGTGGCGACAGATCGGAGGGGCGGGATGGACGACGACGCCATTCGCACGACCGTCGTGGAGCACCTGGCCCGACTCGGCCCCGTGTGCCAGCAATTGCTCGCGGGTGAGGTCGCCGTGTTCTGAGCCGGTCGCGCAATGAGGGTCGCATGGTGTCGAGCATTCGGGCGTCATGGCTGGACGCTTTGGCGGATTGCGGAACCTTCCGGTGCGCCGTAGAGTCTGACGCACGATGACCGGCGTCCGGACATGGTTGAGCGTGCTGCTGGGAGCGGTGCTCCTGGTACAGGGCTTTGCCGTCTCGGCGGCGTCGCACGCCGGGTTTGCCGATGCTCCTGCAGCGCAAGCGCTGGAAATGGTGGATATGCCATGTCACGGGCAGAAGCGGCAGGCGGACAAGGCCGACGCGGCAGACAGCCAGGAACGCGCCTGCTGCAACGCCGGTTGCCCCGACATGACCACCTGTGCGCTCGGGCATCTGGCGTCCGTCGCCACCGTGTCCGTAACCCTGCCGCCGCCCGTCCGGCCTGAGCGAGGCGTCTCGCGCAAGTGCGTGGCGTTGCGGCCGTTCAGGTCCCTGTTGCGTCCCCCCATCGTTCTCCACAGCTGACTGAAGCGCCGCGGCTCCGCTGAGCCGCGTTGGCCCTGTCCGGGCCGATCAGCATCCCCGGAGACGATGCATGCCTTGCTTGCAGTGCCGCGCGCCCGCGCGGCGGATCATCGCTGTTGCTGTGGTGTTCGCCGTTATTGCGCACACGCCCGATCTGGCCGCCGCCGATCCGGCCGCGGCGCCGCCGCTGGATCTGGCGACCGCGGAACGCCAGGCGCTGACCGATCAGCCCCGACTCGAGGCGCTGCGGGCGCAGGTGCGCGCGGCGCGCGAGCGCGCCGTCAGTGCCGCGCAACTGCCGGACCCGAAGCTGATCGCCGGCGTCACCAATCTGCCGGCAAACGGCGAAGACCGGTTCAGCCTGTCGCGCGACTTCATGACGATGACCGGCGTTGGACTCGCGCAGGAGTTTCCGCGCGCCGGCAAGCGCCGTTTGCGTGGCCACGCGCAGGACCTGGCGGCACAGACCGCCGAAGCCCGACTCGACGCCCAGGAGCGGGCGATCCGTCGCGATGCAGCCCTGGGCTGGCTCGATGCCTGGCTGCCCCAGCGCGCCGCTGGGCTCGTCGACGAGATGGTGGCGGAGGCGCTGCGCGAACGCGGCGCCGCCGAGATTGCATTTCGCTCCGGGCGCGCACCTCAGGCGGACCTGCTCGCCGCGGAGGTCGAACTGGAGCTGCTTCAGGATCGCCGCCGCAAGCTGGACCAGGACGCCGACGAGGCACGTGAGCGGCTGGCGCGATGGACCGGTGCCCCGGTCGGCGCCCTCGCGGCCGGCGTTCCGTCTCTGCCGGCACCGCCTGAGCTGCCCATACTGCAGGCGGCCGTCGACCGCCATCCGGAGCTGCTGGCGGCGCAGGCGGACGTTGCCGAACGTGAGAACGCGCTGGCCTTGGCGCGAGAGGAATACAAACCGGACTGGCGTGCCGAGCTGATGTATGCGTGGCGTCCGGATTTCTCCGAGATGGCAACGCTGCAGGTCGGTATCGACCTGCCGGTGTTTACCCGCGACCGGCAGGGTCGCGGCGCCGCTGCAGCCGCGGAAGAGATCGTGTCCGCCACGGCGACACGCGACGATCGTGCGCGTGCCCTGCATGCCGAAGCCGCTGCGGTGTGGCGCGCCTGGGATCAGGCCGTCGTCCGACTGCGGCGCTACGACGACGTGATCGTCCCGGCGGCGACGGCGCGTGCCCGCGCCGCGCTGGCCGCCTACCGCGGCGGCAAGACGGAACTGGCTGCCGTGCTGGATGCGCGCCGCGCCGCGCTGGACGTGAACCTGATGAAGCTCGAACTGCAGGTCGAGGTGCTGCGGCGCCTCGTCGAGCTGCGCTACCTGAATCCATGAAGAACCGAACGATGAAGACCAACACCCGAAATTGGACGATCGCTGGCCTTGCGCTCGCGCTTGCGGCCGCCGCCGGCGGATGGTGGTACGCAAAGGCGCAGGCGCCGCACCGGCACACGCTGGTGCAGGCGACCGACGAGCAGGGTAAGGCGTACTGGACCTGCCCGATGCATCCGCAGGTGCGCCAGCAGCAGCCCGGCAACTGCCCGATCTGCGGCATGAAGCTGGTCAAGCGCGAGGACCCGCCTGCGGACGCCGGCACCGGCGGTGACCGCGAGGTGCTTTACTGGTACGACCCGATGAAGCCCGACGTCCATTTCGACGCGCCCGGCAAATCGCCGTTCATGGACATGCAGCTGCTTCCCCGGTACGGCAGCGCTGCTGGCGCCGCCGACGGCACGATCGTGCAGATCGATCCGCGCATGGCGCAGAACCTGGGCATGCGCACGGCGCCGATCAAGACCGGCACCTTCTGGCAGCGCGTGGATACCGTCGGGGCGGTCGGCGTCGACGAGCATCGCATCGTCGCCGTCGAGGCGCGCGCCGCCGGCTGGGTCGAGCGCCTTGATGTGCGCGCCGAGGGCGATCCGGTCGAGAAGGGGCAACGCGTCGCGGCACTGTATTCACCGGAGCTGTACGCGGCGATGCAGGAATTGAACCTCGCGCGGGACAGTGGCGATACAGTGCTGATCGACGCGGCGGAGCAGCGGCTGCGCCTGCTCGGCGGTACGCCCGGCAGCGGCACGACGACGCCGGTGCGCGCGCCGCTGTCCGGCTACGTGATGAGCCTGGCGGTGCGTGAAGGCGCGCAGGTCGTACCGGGCACGCCGCTGATGAAGCTGGCCGATCTGTCCAGGGTGTGGGTACAGGTCGAGGTTCCCGAAGCACAGGCGGCGTGGGTGCGGGAAGGACGATCGGCGCAGGCGCGGTTCAAGTCGCTGCCGGGACAGGTGTTCGAGGGCACTGTGGACTACGTCTATCCGCTGCTGGACATCGTGACCCGCACCGTGCGCCTGCGTCTGGTGTTCGACAACCCGGACGGCCTGCTCAAGCCCGGCATGTACGCGGATGTGACCGTCTACGGCGGCGCGCGTCGCGACGTGCTGCTGGCGCCGACCGAAGCCGTGATCCGCACCGGTACGCGCAACGTCGTCATCGTCGATGAAGGCGAGGGCCGTTACCGTCCGGTCGAGGTCGAATCGGGGCCGGAGCGCAGCGGCGAGATCGTGATCCTGTCGGGCCTCGATGCCGGGGCCCGGGTCGTCGTGTCCGGGCAGTTCCTGATCGACTCGGAAGCGAGTCTGCTGGGCGCCTATCGGCGGATGAGCGCGCCCGACAACGGAGAGGGGCCGTGATCGCGCGCCTCATCCACTGGTCGGTGCACAACCGCTTCCTCGTGCTGCTCGGTGCGGTGCTCGTCACTGCCTGGGGGCTGTACTCCACCGCGCGCACGCCGCTCGACGCGATTCCCGACCTGTCCGATACGCAGGTCATCGTGCGCACGGTCTATCCCGGCCAGGCGCCACAGGTGGTCGAGGACCAGGTCACCTATCCGCTGACGACGACCCTGCTGTCGGTGCCCTACGCGAAGACCGTACGCGGCTACTCCCTGTTCGGCGAGTCCTTCGTCTATGTACTGTTCGATGACGGCGTCGACCTCTACTGGGCACGCTCGCGCGTGCTCGAGTACCTGTCGCAGGTGCAGGGCAGGCTGCCGGCGACGGCGCGCACGGCGCTGGGGCCGGACGCGACCGGAGTCGGCTGGATCTACGAGTATGCCCTTGTCGATCGCTCGGGCGGCAGCGACATTTCGCAGCTGCGCGCGCTTCAGGACTGGTTCCTGAAGTACGAGCTCAAGTCCGTGCCCAACGTCGCCGAAGTCGCGACGATCGGCGGCTTCAACCGCCAGTATCAGATCGTGCTCGATCCCGATCGGCTGCGCGCATTCAGCCTGCCCCTGGAGACGGTGATCGATGCGGTGCAGGCCGCCAACGGCGAGGCCGGCGGCTCGGTGCTGGAACTGGCCGAGGCCGAGTACATGGTGCGTGCGCGCGGGTACCTGCAGTCTCTCGATGACTTCCGCGATATTCCGGTCGGCCTCGGCGCGAATGGCACGCCGATCCTGCTGCGCGACGTTGCCACGGTGCAGCTCGGCCCCGAGACGCGGCGCGGCATTGCCGAGCTCAACGGCGAGGGCGAAGTGGTCGGTGGCGTCATCGTGCTGCGGTCCGGCGAGAATGCGCGCACCACGATCGAGGCGGTCAAGCGCAAGCTCGATACGCTCAAAGCGGGTCTGCCCGCAGGCGTCGAAATCGTCGAGACTTACGACCGTTCGGTGTTGATCGGGCGCGCGGTTGAAAACCTTGCGCACAAGCTGATCGAGGAATTCCTCGTCGTCGCGCTGGTCTGCGCGCTGTTCCTGTGGCACCTGCGCTCGGCACTGGTCGCGATCGTCACTCTTCCCGTCGGCATCCTCGCGGCCTTCATCGTCATGCAGGCGCAGGGGATCAACGCCAACATCATGTCGCTGGGCGGCATCGCGATCGCGATCGGCGCGATGGTTGACGCCGCCGTGGTCATGATCGAGAACGCGCACAAGAAGCTCGAAGCCTGGCGCCACGCGCACGACGGGCTCGAGCCGCAGGGTGGCGAACGCCTGTCGCTGTTGGCCGAGGCCGCGTCAGAGGTCGGCCCGGCGCTGTTCTTCAGCCTGCTGATCATCACCCTGTCGTTCGTGCCGGTGTTCACGCTGCAGGCACAGGAGGGCCGTCTGTTCGCACCGCTGGCTTACACCAAGACCTACGCGATGGCTGCGGCTGCCGGCCTGTCGGTGACGCTCATTCCAGTGCTGATGGTCGCCTTCATCCGCGGCCGTATCGTCGACGAGACCGCCAATCCGCTGAACCGCGCGCTGATCTCGCTCTATCGTCCGGTCATCGACGCTGTGATGCGCTATCCGCACGCAACGCTGGGCATCGCCGTCGTTGCTGCACTCGCCACGCTGTGGCCGGCGATGCGACTCGGCAGCGAGTTCATGCCGCCCCTGGACGAGGGCGACCTGCTGTACATGCCGACTGCGTTGCCAGGCCTGTCGGTGGGCAAGGCCGCCCAGATCCTGCAGCAGACCGACCGCATCCTGAAGGCCTTTCCAGAAGTTGAGCGCGTGTTCGGCAAAATCGGCCGCGCCGAGTCGGCGACCGACCCCGCGCCGCTGGAGATGATCGAGACGACGGTGATGCTCAAACCGAAGTCGGAGTGGCGCCCCGGCCTGACGACCGACCGACTGATCGACGAGATGGACGCCTCGCTGAAGATCCCGGGCATGGGGAACGTCTGGGTGCAGCCGATTCGCAACCGTATCGACATGCTCGCCACCGGCATCAAGTCGCCGGTCGGCATCAAGATCGCCGGACCGGATCTGAAGGTGATCGAGCAGATTGGCAACGAGATCGAGGCGGCGGTGAAAACCGTCCCCGGCACCGCGTCGGCGTTTTCCGAACGCGTTTCCGGCGGCCGCTACGTCGAGCTTGTCCCCGATCGCGTCGCCGCGGCGCGCCACGGCATGAGCATCGAGGACGTGCAGCGCGTCGTCAGCGTCGCCGTCGGCGGCGAGAATGTGGGTGAGACGGTTGAAGGCCTGCAGCGCTTTCCGATCAACATCCGTTATCCGCGCGAGCTGCGCGACTCCGTGCAGGATCTGCGCGAGCTGCCGGTGGTCACGATGCGCGGCGAGACCGTGACGCTGGGCAGCATCGCCACCGTGACGATTACCGACGGTCCGCCGATGATCAAATCCGAAAACGCGCGCCCGAACGGCTGGATCTATGTCGACATCCGCGGCCGCGACCTCGGCGGGTACGTGGCCGATGCAATGAAGGCGGTGTCCGAGCGGGTGACGCTGCCGGCCGGTTACTCGGTGGCCTGGTCGGGTCAATTCGAGTACCTGGAGCGCGCGGCCAAGCGCCTGCGCGTCGTCGTGCCGTTCACGCTGGTCATCATCTTCCTGCTGTTGTATCTGACGTTCCGCAGCGCCGCGTCGGCCGCGTTGATCATGGCCACGCTGCCGTTCGCGCTGGCCGGCGGCTTCTGGCTGATCTACCTGCTCGGACATCACCTTTCGGTGGCTTCGGGCGTCGGCTTCATTGCGCTGGCGGGCGTGGCCGCCGAGTTCGGCGTCGTCATGCTGATCTATCTGGACAACGCGATCCGCGAGCGTGAAGGCAGAAACGCGCTCACGACGCAGGCCGACCTGCGCGCGGCGCTGATCGAAGGCGCGGTGTTGCGCGTGCGGCCCAAGGCGATGACGGTGGCCGTGATCGTCGCCGGCCTGATCCCGCTGTTCGTCGGCGGCGGCACCGGCAGCGAAGTCATGCAGCGCATTGCCGCGCCCATGATCGGTGGCATGATCACAGCGCCTCTGTTGTCGATGATCGTGCTGCCGGCGGCCTATCTGCTGCTCCGGCGCCGCGCGCTACCCCGGGAGCAAGTGTCGTGACCGCACGCCGCAGGAACCGGTCGCTGCAGCGCGTGTCAAAAAGGCAGGCTCCTCGCGGAAGATCCGACATGAGCCGTGCGCTCTGGGTCGTTCTGCTGGTCATCACCTCGCTGCTGCCCTGGCGAGCGGCACTGGCCTGCGTGCACGAGGCGGCCATGCTCCAGGAGCGCTGCTGCTGCCAGGAGCTGCGCGCGCGGTGCCCGCATGTCGAAACCGGCATCGGGCCGTGCTGCACCGCCGTCTTGGCGGCGCCATCCCAGCTTGTGGATGCCGACCCCGAGACGCCGCCGACGCCGGATAGCGGGAAAGTGGCGCCTCCGCGGCCTGCGATCGTGCTGCGCCCCTTGGCTCCGTACGCAACGCGTGCCTTGGAGGTATGGCTCGATCCGCTGGCGGTTGGCGGCGGCGACACTTACCTTCGGACCGCGAGACTGCGGCTATAGCGCGCCGGAGGGCTTCGCGCTTCGATCGAAGCCCGGCTTCACCCAACGACTTAGAGCGGCATGCGAAGCATGCCGTCCACTCGTTCGTGAAGAGGCACGCATTCTATGAACTCCCCATCCAAGACACTCATGACCCTGGGCTTGACGCTGATCGCGACGCTGAGCCTGATCCAACCCGCACAAGCCGCCACACCGCGAACATATGGTCCGCGCGACACGGTGCGCTTCGAGCGCCTTTCCCCGGCACCGTCGACGCCGTGTCGCACGGTGATGGCTCATCGCTTGGATGGCAGCGCCAAGCGACGCGAGGTTGTCGAGGTCTGCGAGAGTCAACGCGAGCAGGTCAAAGCAAGGCGCTGGATCGGCCCGCGTCACACCATACCGATCTACGACAATTAGGCTGGCCGCTGGCCGCTAATACGAGACGGCGGGCGTCCCTGTACCGCCCACCGTCTCGGCTGCGCTACCGGGCGGTTGGCGGCTCAACCGCTTTTCGGCCCGACCCGCCCCGCGCGCAGGCCGTTGGCCACGGCCAGCAGCTCCGCACCTTCGTGAACCGCGACGGCGAAGGCAACGCCGATCACGCCGAGCACGGCCAGCGGGATCATCAGCGCCAGCACGCCGATGGAGAACACGATGTTCTGGAGACTGACCTGGCGGGCCTTGCGGCCACGCGCGAGGGCTTCGACGACTTTGAGCAGATCGTCCTTCATCAGCGCGACGTCGGCGGCTTCGATGGCGGCGTCGGTGCCCGCCGCGCCCATCGCGATGCCGCAGGTCGCGGCGGCCAGCGCCGGCGCGTCGTTGACGCCGTCGCCGACCATGAGCACGGGGCCGTGCTCGTCCTGCAGCCGCTTCACCGCCAGCACCTTGCCGTCCGGTTTGAGCTCGGCGCGCACGTCGTCGATGCCCAGGGTGCGGGCGATGGCGTGGGCCGTCCGCGGGTTGTCGCCGGTCAGCATCGCGGTCCGCACGCCCATGCGGTGCAGGGCCTCGATGGCGGCGCGCGCCTCGGGGCGAGGCCGGTCCTGCAGCGCGATCAGGCCGCGCAGTTGGCCGTCGCCGGCCACCATCACGACGGTCTTTCCCTGCGCCTGCAGGTCCTCGATGAGCACGACCGGCAGATCGGCTGCGCTGTCCTGCGCCTGAAACCACTGCGGACTGGCAATCGTCCACATGCGGGCGCCTATGCGCGCCTGAGCGCCGGCACCGGTCAGGGAGCGGAATTCCTGTGGCGCGACGACGTCGACGCCTCGGGCCTGCGCCGCGGTGACGATGGCTCGTGCCAGCGGGTGCTGAGAATAGTGTTCAAGAGCTGCGGCGGCGGCGAGCAGGTCCGACTCGGACATGCCCAAGGCTCTGATGTCCGTCACCTCGGGCTTGCCCGCCGTCAGCGTGCCGGTCTTGTCGAAGGCGACGACACGGATGACGCCGAGGTGTTCCAGATGCGCGCCGCCCTTGATGAGGATGCCGCGACGGCCGGCGCCGCCGATGCCGGCCGCCATCGCCATAGGCATCGACATGACCAGCGCGCAGGGCGCGGCGGCCACGAGCAGGACGACGGCGCGATTGGCCCAGGTGTCCAAGGGCAGCCCCAGCAGCCAGGGCACGACGACCAGCAGCACCGCCGATGCGAGTACAGCGGGGCTGTAGCGCCGGCCGAAACGTTCGATCCACTGCTGCGCGCGGCCCTTGCGTTCCTGCGCTTCCTCGACGAGATGGATGATGCGCGACAGGGTGTTGTCGGCAAATGCGCGCGTGGCCTCGACCGTCAGCGCGCCTTCGCCGTTGATGCTCGCGGCAAAGACCTGCGCCCCCACGGACTTGTCGACCGGCACCGATTCGCCGGTCACCGGCGCCTCGTTGACCGTCGACTGGCCCTCGATCACGACGCCGTCCGTGGGTATGCCTTCACCCGGGCGCACGACGAAGCGATCACCGGGCGCCAGCGACTCCGCTGGCATTACGACCTCGCCGCCGTCGCGCAGCACGCGGGCCTCCTTGGGCGCGAGGTCGAGCAGCGCGCGGATCGCATGGCGGGTCCGCGAGTAGGTCATCTCCTCGGTGCCTTCGGCGGCGCCGTAGAGCACGACCAACGCCGCGGCCTCGTCCCACAGGCCCAGCAACGCTGCGCCGAAAGTAGCGGCAATCATCAGCATGCTGATCCCGACCTCGCGCTCGTGCACCAGATCCGCGATACCTTCGCGCGCCCAGAACCAGGCGCCCAATGGGATCGCGGCGATGTAGGCCCACATCGCCAGTTCGTGGGCGACGATGCCTGACCATTCCAGCGCGAAGGCGGCGCCGGCGATCAAGCCGGCGACGAGCGCGTTGCGCAGCGGGGGGAATCCCCACCACGGGGCGTCGTAGCCGTCTTCCGTGCCGGAGTGGTTCACGTGGACTTTCCTTGCGCAGCCCCGCCGATCGGAAGCACCTGATCGACCGGACTGACATAGACGTAGCCCGAGATGCCGGGCCCGCACTGGCCCGTCGTGCGGATGATGGACGTTACGGCGTCGACTTCATGATCCTCGACCACCAGCGACAGCCGCACCTCGGAGATCATCAGGCCCGGCAGGTCAGTCGAGTAGTCGCGCTCTTCCAGCGGCAGCGGCTTGAGCGTGCCGCGCACGTCCTGCAGCGTGAGATTGCGAAAGCCGGCGTCGCCGAGCGCCTGGATCACGTCCGGCGCGCGCACATGGTGGATGAAAGCCTTGATCAGTTTCATGCGACAGACTCCTGGGCTGTGTCAGTGGTTTGGTTGACCGGTCGCCAGGCCATGCGATACAGGCCCGGCAACACGAGTAGGGTCAGCAGCGTTGCCGAAACGATGCCGCCGATGACGACGGTGGCGAGCGGCCGCTGCACTTCGGCACCGGTGCCGGTGTTGAGCGCCATCGGCAGGAAGCCGAGCGCAGCGACCAGCGCGACCATCAGGATCGGCCGCAGGCGCAGCAGCGCGCCTTCGCGGATCGCGGCGTCGATGTCCACGCCCTGCGCGATGCGGTCGCGGATCGCCGCGACCATGACGACGCCGGTCAGCACCGCCACGCCCGACAGCGTGATGAAGCCGACGCCGGCGGTGATCGACAACGGAATGCCGCGCAGCCACAGTCCGATGACGCCGCCGGTCAGCGCCAGCGGCACGCCGGAAAACACCAGGGCCGCGTCGCGCGCCGAGCCGAAAGTCAGCATCAGCAGGCCGAAGATCATCGCCAGCGTCACCGGCACCAGCAGCGTCAGCCGCTGCGTTGCCGACTGCAGTTGCTCGAAGGTGCCGCTGTAGTCGAGCCAGTAGCCGGGCGGCAGCTTGACCTGTTGTTCAATCTTCCCGCGCGCCTCGGCGACGAAGCTCGCCAGATCGCGGCCGCGCACGTTCGACGACACGACCAGGCGCCGCTTGCCATTCTCGCGCGAGATCTGGTTGGGCCCCGGTGCGAGCTTGAGTGCCGCCAACTCGCCCAACGGCACGTAGCCGCGGTCGACGGATGGCAGCGGCACCGGCAGGCGCTCGAGTGCGGCGAGGTCACCGCGCAGATGCTCAGGCAGCCGCACGACCAGTGGGAAGCGTGCGTCACCCTCGTACACCAGCCCGGCTTCCTCGCCGCCGGTGGCCGCGGCCAGCACGTCCTGCACGTCGGCGACGTTGAGGCCGTAGCGATAGAGCGCGGCGCGGTCGGGTTCGACCGACAGCACCGGCAGGCCGGCGACCTGCTCGACCTTGACGCCCTCGGCGCCGGTAACCGTGTTCAGCACCTCGGCGATGGCGTTGCCGGTCTTCAGCAGCTGACCCAGATCGTCACCATAGACCTTGATGCCCAGATCCGAGCGCACGCCGGAGATCAGCTCGTTGAAGCGCAACTCGATCGGCTGGCTGATCTCGTAGGCGTTGCCGGGGAGCCGCTCCAACTTCTCCTGGATTTCCGCCAGCAGTTGCGCCTTCGGCTTGTCCGGATCGGGCCAGTCCTTGCGATCCTTGATCATCACGTAGCCGTCGGAGATGTTCGGCGGCATCGGGTCGGTCGCGACCTCGGCGGTGCCGACACGCGAAAAGTAGGTCTTCACTTCCGGCACGCCAGCCAGCGCACGCTCAATCTGGAACTGCATCTCCAGTGACTGTGTCAGGCTGGTGCCGGGGATGCGCAGCGCCTGCACGGCGATGTCGCCTTCGTCGAGGCTGGGAATGAACTCGGCGCCCATGCGCGTGGCCAGCCAGCCGCACAGCACGACCAGCAGCACCGCACCGCCGAGAAAGACGAAGCGCAGCCGCAGGGCAAGATCGAGCACCGGCGCGTAGATGCGCTTGGCGTTGCGCACGACGACGTTGTCCTTCTCCTCGATCCTGCCGCGCAGGAACAGTGCGACCGCCGCCGGCACGAAGGTCAGCGACAGCACGACCGCGGCGAGCAGCGCCATGATCACCGTTTCCGCCATCGGCCGGAACATTTTTCCTTCGACACCGGTCAGGGCCAGGATCGGCAGGTTCACGAGCACGACGACGAGCACGCTGACCAGGCTGGGCGTGAACACTTCGCGCGTCGCGGCGAACACGGTTTGCAGGCGTTCGTCGAGCCTGAGCAAGCGGCCGGTGTGATGCTGGCGCTCGGCCAGACGCAGGATGCAGTTCTCGACGATGATCACCGCGCCGTCGACGATCAGGCCGAAGTCCAGCGCACCCAGCGACATCAGGTTCGCGCTGACCCCGGTCTCGACCATGCCGGTCATCAGCATCAGCATCGACAACGGAATGACCGCGGCGGTCAGCAGCGCCGCGCGCAGGTTGCCGAGCATCAGCAGCAGCACGGCGACGACGAGCAGCGCGCCTTCGAGCAGGTTCTTCTGCACGGTGGCGATGGTCTTGTCGACCAGCGTCGTACGGTCGTAAACGGTCTCCGCAGTCACGCCGGGCGGCAAGGTCTTGTTGATCTCGGCCAGCCGCTCCGCCACGGCAGCCGACACCGTGCGGCTGTTGCCGCCGAGCAGCATGACCGCGGTGCCCTGGACCACCTCTTCACCGTCACGCGTGGCGGCGCCCGTGCGCAGCTCCTTGCCGAACGCCACGTCGGCAACATCGCGCACCGTCACGGGAATGCCGCCGCGATGCGCGACGATGACACGCTCGATCGCCGGGATGTCGGCGACCTGGCCCGGCGAGCGGATCAGGTATTGCTCGCCGTTGCGCTCGATGTAGCCGGCGCCGACGTTGGCGTTGTTGCGTTCCAGGGCGTTCACGACATCGTCGAATGACAGCCCGTAAGCGAGCAGGCGCGCCGGGTCCGGCGTGATGTGGAACTGCTTCTCGAAGCCGCCGATGGTGTTGACCTCGGTAACGCCGGGCACCAGGCGCAGCTGCGGACGGATCACCCAGTCCTGCAGCGTGCGCAGTGCGGTCGCGTCCCAGGGCGACCCGTCCGGCTGGCGCGCATCGGGTGCTGCCGCCATCGTGTACATGAAGATTTCGCCCAGACCGGTGGCGATCGGCCCCATCTGCGGCTCGATCCCGGACGGCAGCTGGCTCTTCACGTCCTGCAGGCGTTCGTTGATCAGGTTGCGCGCCCAGTAGATGTCGGTGCCGTCCTGGAAAATCACGGTCACCTGCGACAGGCCGTAGCGCGACAGCGAGCGCGTGTAGTCGAGATTCGGCAGTCCGGCAATCGCGACCTCGACCAGGTAGGTGATGCGCTGCTCGACTTCCAGCGGCGAGTAGCCCGGCGCCTGGGTGTTGATCTGCACCTGGACATTGGTGATGTCCGGTACGGCGTCGATCGGCAGGCGCTGGTAGTTCCAGGCGCCGAAGGCGCCGACGGCGAGCGCCAGCAGCAGCACGATGCCGCGGCGGGCGACAGCCAGGCGGAGTAATGCGTCGATCATCGTCGTTCTCCTCAGTGCCCGTGCTCGGCTTCGCCCTTACCGAGCTCGGCCTTGAGGATGAAGCTGTTGGTGGTGACGTAGCGCGCGCCGGCGTCGAGGCCGGCGACGACCGCCGTGTGCTCGCCGTCGCTGCGACCGAGCTCGACCGGTCTTGGCGCGAAGCCGTCGTCGGTCTGCACGAACACCACGCTGCGGCCCTCGAGCGTCTGCACGGCCTCGCTGCGGATTGCCAGCGGCACGCGGGATTCGTCGAGCAGCACTGCAGCGGTCACGTACAGCCCCGGCGCCCAGCGCCGGTCCGTGTTGTCGAGCAGCACGCGTGCGGTCTGCGTCTGGCTCTCGGCGCGGCCAAAGGGGACGACGTAGATGATCTCGCCCTCGGCGCTCTGCTTCGTATCCGGGTTGGTCACGCGCACACGCTGGCCGACCCGCACCTTCGGGGCGTCTCGCGGAAACAGCGCCAGCTCGACCCAGACCGTGGACAGATCGGCGACCGAGAACAGCGGCTTGTCGCCGGTCTGCTCGCCGGGATTGGTGTTGCGCGCCGTCACCACGCCGGTCAGCGGCGCCGTCACCGCGTAGGTCTGCAGGCTTTCGTTAGCTTCGATCGTCGCCAGCGTCTCACCTTCGCGCACCGGATCGCCGATGCGCTTGGTCACGCCGCGCACCGCGCCCGGAAAGCGCGCCGCAACTTCGCGCGTGCGCTCGGCGTTGGGCACGATCGTGCCGTAGAGCGGCAGCGTCTCGTGAATCTGTGCGGGCCCGGCCTCCGCCAGCATCAGGCCGGCGGCGGCGATCTGGTCGGCACTCAACTCGACGTGTTCTCCTTCGCCCTCGTGCTTTTCCTCGCCTTCGGCATGCGCCGCCTCGGGTTTGGCCATCGCCGCCTCGGCCGTCGCCGGCGATTCGCTGCCACAGGCGGCCAGGGACAGGACCAGCGCCAGCCACGCGGCGCGCAGTGGGATATCGTTCATATTCTTCATGGGGGTCACTCGCTATGGCCGTTGCGCAGACGCTGGGCCTGTTCGTACTGACGGCGATCGCCGAAATCGTCGGCTGCTACCTGCCGTGGTTGTGGCTGCGGCACGGCCGCAGCGCCTGGCTGCTGCTGCCCGCGGCCGTCAGCCTCGCGGTTTTCGTCTGGCTGCTGACGCTGCATCCGCACGCCAGCGGGCGCGTTTACGCGGCTTACGGCGGCGTCTACGTCGCCGTCGCGCTGGGCTGGCTGTGGGGTGTCGACGGCATCCGACCCGGACTGTCCGACCTCGCCGGCGTTGCGCTCACGTTCACCGGCATGGCCGTCATCTACTTCGGCGGCCGGAGCTGATGCCGCAGCAAGCGGTGCGTTGGTCAGGCGCTCGATTTCGGTACGCAGTGCGTGCGCGGACGCGGCGGACTCGATCAGCGCCGCCTGCACGGACAGGTACTCGCGCTGCGCATCGACCAGCTCCAGATAGCTGTAGCGCCCGCGCGCATAGGCGTCTTCCGTTTCCTGCAACGCCTCGGCGGCACGCGGCCGGATGTCGTTGCCGAGTGCGCGCGCCTCGTTGACTGCGCGTGCGAGCTGGCGGTGCAGCTCGTAGAGCGTGGCTTCGGCGCGTACCTCGGCCGCGCGCCGCTGCGCGTCCACGCGCTCACGGTTGGCCTGCGCCTCGGCGACATAGGCTTCGGCGCGCCGGCCGCTGAACAGCGGCAGTGACAGCGACACGACGAAGGCTTGGTCGCCGGAGTTCTCGAAACGGCGCAGACCGCCCGACAGTGTCACGTCCGGGCGGCGCAGCGTTGTCGCGAGGCGCAACTCGGCATCGCGCAAGCGGGCCTCGGAGGCAAAGCGCAGGAAGTCCGGGTTGGCTGCGAGCTGCCCGGCCAGGGCCGCGAAGTCGCCGGTCGGCGGCAGCGCGAACAGCTCGGCCTTGACCTCGCCGAAGCTGCGGCCATCGATGACCGGCTGCGACGCGCCCCACATCGCCGCGAGCTGCTTGCGCGCCGTGTCGAGATCGGCTGCGGCGGCCTGCTCCTCGAGCCGGTAGCGGTCGCGGGCGATCTGCGCGCGATCCAGCTCGGCATGCGGCGACTTGGCGGCGTCGGCGCGGCGCTGCGAGGCGGCGACGGTACGCTCGCCGAGCGCGGTCGCCGAACGCGCCAGGCTCAGTCGTTCCTGCGCGCGCGCCACAGTGATGAAGCGGCGCGTGACCTCGGCGAGCACGTCGAGCTGCGCGGCCTGGCGCTCGATCTCGACGGCGCCGCTGCCGGCGCGCGCCAAGTCGACACGGGCGTCGCGTTTGCCGCCCAGCTCGATGACCTGCGACAGCGCCAGCGTCGTTTCCGCGCTGTCGAACGCGCGGGTCTCGCCGGAACCGGCGAAGTTCTCCGTCTCCAGTGCCAGCTCCGGGGCCGGCCGCAGACCAGCCTGCCGCTCGCGCGCCTGCGCAGCGCGCAGTTCGTACGCGAATGCGCTCAGATCAGGGTTGTCCGCCAGCGCGGCGACGATCGCCTCGCGTAGCGTCAAGCCCTCCGGCACTGCAGCGGCTTCGGCGGCGGGCGCGAGCAGCGCCAGCGCCATCCAGCACGCGTGGATCGCGCGTGCGGTAAATATCTTCATCTTGTCCTCCCATCACCATCGCCGCCGCAGTTCGGGCGGCATGGCAGGCGGGCCGCTGCACCCGTGCGGGCGTCAGGCGGCGGGAAACCTCAGTGCTTCAGAGGGAGGAGGAGAGGGGCGGTCCGCGCAGCGGCGGACGGAGAAACGGGGCGGCGGCAAGGGCCGCTCTGGGCGCCGCGGACTGCGGCAGGACGCGTGCTGCCGGCACCAGAAACAGCGCGATCACCGCAGCCAGCAGGGCAGGCGGCAGATCCAGGTCGAGCGTCAGCAGCTTCGTGAGCATCTGCCCCAGCACACCGACATCGCTGTCCTGATGCGGGGCTGCGTTCTGCGGCTCGCCGTGGTGCAGGCCGACATCGTAGGCGTGAAAGCTCACCGGCGGCTCGCTGCCATCGAAGCAGAGGTGCAGATGCGCGCCGTCCGCGCGCGCACTCAGCAGTACGGCGCACAGTAGCGCCAGCAGCCAGGGGCGGATCGCGGAGTCGTGGAGCATGGCGGTTAGTCTAGCAGACGCCGGGGAAGTTCCTGCCGCGTGTCAATGCCTCTCGTGATTATCCGTAAACCTCAGCTGGGCTCATGTTCTGAGTAACCGTCTTCCGAGTCAAGCACCGTGAAGCGAGTTGTCCCAAGGTTTATTGGTGCGGACCATGGCGTTGAGCGTGGTCAGCAGCTTGCGCATGCAGGCCACCAAGGCGACCTTGGGC
>JAQVDP010000033.1 GCA_028698335.1 Nevskiales bacterium
TGATCAGCGGGTGGTCCCGCAGCTGCTGTTCGGCGCCAGCCAGAAAGAAGCTCGTGCTCAAGATCCGCTCCCGTCAATGTGATGCCTCATTGTCCGAAATCAGAAGGGGTTATGCAGCGGTCTCGATGTAGCTGATCCACAGCAGGATGTTCAGCGAGCCGGTCAGCCAGCCGGGGCCGAAAGCCCGGTCCAGGAACGCGACCGTGCCGCCCTGGCTGGGGAAGCGGACCGACAGACGGGCGTAGGCGTAGGCGGTGACGCCGGCGACGACGCCGGCCAGCGCGAAGGCCAGTGGCGCGCCGCCCCTCGCCAGTTCCACCGAGAGTCCGAGCGCCGCGAAGATGCCGCCACCGACCATCCCGCCGACCCCGATCGCCGCCGTGCTCCAGAAGCCGAGCCCGGCCGCCTCGCGTCGCGAAGGCTGATCCGTCGGCGGCTGCGGGGCCTGCGAAGGCGTGCCCATCCGCCTGTTCAGCGCGGGTCGTCCGCCCGCCGCCGGGGGACCGGATCGCCGCCGGAGACGGACGGGCGGCGCAGGCGGGCGCGTTGCAGGGCGAACCAGCTGCGCAGGAACGTCACCGGTTCGACCAGGGGCGCAGAACGTGCGGCCTGCTCGCCCAGATAGGTCAGTGCGTAGTCGGTCCCCACCGCGGTCTGACGCATGTCCAGCAGGCCGCGCTGGGTCAGGTCGGTGAGCGCCGCGCTCAGGTCGGCGAGCCGCAGATGGATGCGACGCCAGTCGCGCTCGAGTTCGCGGTGGGACAGACAGGCTCCGCGTGTCAGGCGGTGGGCCCGGAACAGGCTGAGCACGGCGCGTTCCCGGACTTTGTCGTCGACCCGCATGACACCTCCGTGTGTCCGTTGTCCCGGGCGACCCTGACCAGGGACCCGCGATCGGATACAAGACTGCCCGCGGCGGTGGGGGAGGGCAAGTCCCGGTGCCGGGCGGCGGACGGACCGGCGGTAGTGTTCAGCGCCGGGGGATCGCGCTACGGTAGGCGGTGGCCGCGCTGAGCCGGGCATGGCCGGGGCCGATCGCCGACGCGACCCGCCGCCGTGCCGCGACGCCGACAGGCGGTCTTCGATGGGCCGATGGGCTCGTACGAGCCCGCAACTGGAGGGTCGGACATGAGCACAGTCGATGCCATTTCCATGCTGAACCGTCTGGTGGTCGTCGCCAAGGACGGACAGGCCGCGCTGAAGGCGGCGGCCGAAGAGGTGTATCACGAGGATCTGCAACGGGCGCTGACGGAGTTCTCGGCGTTCTTCGGCGATGCCGCCGACGAGCTGCAGGCGGCGGTCCGCGGCCTGGGCGGTCATCCCAAGGGCCTCGGGACCTTCGCCAACACCCTGCACCGGACCTGGATGCATCTCAAGGCGGCCGCTCTGGGTCGCGATGAGGCCGTCATCCTCGACGCGATCGAGACCGACGAGACGCTCGGCGAGCAGATGCTGGCCGAGGCGGTGCAATGGGGAACGCCGCCGCCGGTGCACGCGATGCTGGTCCGGCTGCACCAGGGCGCGCGCGAACGTCATGACGTGATCCGGCGGATCCGAGCCCAACTCGCGGAGACCGCCTGAGCCGAGGCCGGGTGCCGGCACCGCCGCCATCGCCGCAGCGATGGCGGGGTTTTGTCTGGCCGCTGGGCGGGGCCGCCGCTATGCTGCGGCCTGGCCACCCGCCCCCACCAACCGGAGTCCGATGCATGAGCGTCCATGGCTACACGATGCAGTCGATCGACGGCGACCCCAGGCCGCTGGCGGATTTCGCCGGCAAGTGGTTGCTGATCGTCAACGTTGCCAGCCAATGTGGCCTGACCCCGCAGTACGCGGGCCTGGAGGCGCTGCACCGCAAATATGCCGGGCGCGGCCTGATGGTGCTGGGCTTCCCCTGCAACCAGTTTGGCGCCCAGGAGCCCGGAACCGGGGACGAGATCAAGCAGTTCTGCGAAACCCGCTTCGATGTCAGTTTCCCGCTGTTCGCCAAGATCGACGTCAACGGTGATGCCGCGCATCCGTTGTACCGGCAGCTGGCGACCACGCTGCCGGGGCCGGTATACGACGACGCGGCCCTGGCCGCCGACCGCATGGCCCAGTTTCTGAAGGCCAGGTTTCCCGACTATCTGGCGCCGGATGCGATCCGCTGGAATTTCACGAAGTTCCTGGTCGATCCGGCGGGGCAGCCCGTGCAGCGCTACGAGCCGGCGGTGACGCCCGAGCAGATCGACGCCGACCTCGCCGGGCGTCTGCCCGGCTGAACCCGGGCGGGCCCGGGATCGCGGTGCCCGGCGGGTGGTGGTGAATAAATTACTTTTACTAAACTGAACGATTGGAAAATTCAATTGTTGCACCGCAACAATCTACGTTAGCGTGCTGTCCAAGCCAGTGTTACAGCCACCGTGCCAGCCGCGGTGTCGTTTGGAGAGTCGCCATGGAATTTTCCGCCGCCCCCTTCGTCAGTTTCGTCATCGGCTCGACCGCTGCCGGCGTCGCGTTGCTGCTGGCGCTGATCGCGGTCGATCACCGGGCCGGGCCGCGCGCGGAACCGTTGCGGGTGTCGCTGTCGCCACGCCGTCCGCGCATCGTCCGCATGCGCAATCCGCGTGGCGCCGAAGCCGGCAAGCGCCTGCCGCGCGCAGCCTGAGGGCCGCGGTCGGACGTCAGACGGGCTGTCCGGAGCCGGTGACGCTTGTCGCCGCTGTGTCGTCGCGCCGGTAGGTGATCACCAGCACGTCGCGATGGCTCGGCTGCTCGGCGTCGATCGGCCGCACCGGGGTCACGCCGTGCAGCACGCGGCGATCGTCGACCAGGGCCAGGTCGAACGGCACGCGCAAGGTGAAACCGCCCAGCTCGCGGCCGGCGGTGTCATAGATCACCGTCGTTCCGCTGGCGATGTTGTGTCGCCGGATCATCAGGACCAGCACATAGTCGACGCCATCGCGGTGGGCGCCTTCCGGCGTCGGCAGGCCCGGCGTGTCGGCCAGTGCCTCGATCCGGAACTGGTGGACCTCGGCGTGCCAGCGCGCGACCTCGGGTGCCAGCGTGCCGAAGGTGCCTGCGCCGAACCGCAACAGTGTGTTCAGCGACGCGCTGCGGCCGATGGCCTCCTCGATGGGTTCGAACCAGCGCATCACCCCGCCGTTGAGCCGGTTGTACGCCGTGCTCTGGAAGTGTGGCTGGTGGGCGCAGCGGATGATCGGGCCGTCGGCGTCCACGGTGTAGACCCCATGGCGGCGGCGCCGGTAGCGGCCGCCGTCGGCCATGTGGCGGTCGCGGTGCAGCCGTTCCCAGCTTTCGCCGAAGCGTGCCCAGTCATGCAGCGCGCCGTGCGCATTGATCAGGGCAAGGGCGCGTTCGCCGCCGACGAAACGGAAGCCGCCGTGCGCCAGCGCCGGTCCGGGGTCGCCCGTCGCGGGCCGTGCCGCCGGCAGCGCGTCGCCTCGCAGGGGTTGCGAACTGGCGGGCGGAAACAGGTGGTCCTGCGACATGGCGCGTGATTAGACACTGCCGCGCGCCGCGACGCCAGCGGCCGGAGTGGCCGCTGGGGCCTGTCGACGCTGTGGGCGATCACCGCGGTGCCGTCGGCGATCGTGCGCGGCGAGGCGCAGGCGGCAGGCTCTAGTAGTTTGGCGTGCGGTCCTCGAACAGGTCGTGCAGCCGGTTGCGTCGGACCGTATGTTCGGCCACTGCCTGCAGGTCGAACTCCCGGCCCAGTTCCTCGAGCGTTCGGGCCGGCTTGAGCGGCATGGCCTTGGCGGTGCCGTTACGGGCCTGGATCTCGAAGCTGTCGATGATCTCGACGCCGCCGCCGGGCAGCAGCTCCAGTGCCTCGTTCTCCACCGAGTAGGTCGTGCCGCGGATGGTCTTGCCGTCGACGACGTACTCGGTGAAGCCATGGCGCAGCGTGCGGAACGCGGACCACGCCATGTCGTAGTCGACCAGCTCGTACAGGCTCTGGCCGCCGCCGCCCTGGGTGATCTGGACGTAGCCGATGTCCAGCGGCAGGCCGGCGCCCATCGGCTTTGAGCGTTCGTAGATGTGGTCGTGGCCGACGAGGAGCAGATCGACGCCGTGGCGCAGGAGGATGTTTTCCTCCAGCAGGACCAGCGAGAAGTTGAACGGGTCGCGCCCCTCGCAGCTGGTCCAGATCGTGTAGTGCTGGACGAAGACGATGAAATCGATCTCGCCGTTGGCGCGACGCCGGGCGGCGTCGGCGAGGTCCTGTTCGAGCTCGGCGATTTCCGTCAGCAGCTCGCCGGTATCGGACACGTCGGACAGCAGCGAGCCGCCGGTGCTGACGCAGAAGTGGACGTTGCCGTAGTCGAAACCGTAGTAGAGGCCGTTGCCGGGCAGGGTGACGCGGCTCGCATAACCCGCGCCGCCACCGTCCTTGTTCTCGTGGTTGCCGGGGCAGGTCATCACCGGGATCTCGGCGGCCAGCGGTTCGAGCATGTCGAAATAGCTGTCCCACAGCGGCTGGTCGCCGTTGGCGTAGGACAGGTCGCCGGCGATCCAGACGAAATCCGGATCGCGCGCGCGGGTCGCCGCGGTCACGGCGCGGCTGGCGTCGTGCTGGGCGTGATCGCCGAAGTGGATGAAACTGAAACGGTCCTGCGGCGCCGGACGCAGTACGCGCGTCGGTGACCAGCCGCCGGTCTCCGACCCCACCCGGTATCGGATCGGCCGGTCGGCGGGCAGGGCGGTCAGGGTTGCGCTGTGGGTCAGCGCGTCGACGCCGTAGGTGGCCTTGGTCGCACCGGCGACGCCGTACGGGAACGCGGCGGCCTGGATCTCGCAGTCGCTCATGCCGTCTTCGACCGGGCCGTACTGGACCAGGGTGCCCGGATCGTCGGGGCCGTCGGTGAACCAGGTGAGGGTGCGCGTCGTCGCCGGATCGTCGGTCCAGCTCACGTGCAGGCCGCGTGGCAGCCGGGTTCCCGTCTGCGTCGGCACCACGCAGTCCGGTGTGTCCGGTCCCGGCGGGGTGCCGGTATCCGGAGTGGCGCTGCTGCCGTCGCAGGCGTTGAGCAGCGGCAGCGCCAGGGCTCCGGCACCGGCCCGCAGCAGGCGGCGGCGGGTGGGATCGGGCAGGGGGAAAGGCTTCGGCGGTTTCGGGGGGCTCATCGGGAACGCTCGCAAAAAGGAACAGGCCGGCACGTGCGGCTGCGGAGGACCCGGCAGCCTAGGGTGGGCGTATTGCAGTTTCGCGATTCGGCCCTGGGAAAATCGGCCCAGTGCGGTGCGTGCGGTCGATGGCCCTCAGCGGGGTGTCGCGCCGCTGCCGAGCAGCGCGAGGGTATGGTCGAGCAGCTCCGGTCCTCCGGGCGCGTAGTGCCCCGGAACCACGGTACGGACCTGCGGATAGCGTTGCTGGATGCGGCGGATCGCCTCGGGCCAGCGCTTCAGGTCGGCATCGGCGGTGTTGCCGAGTGCGGTGGCGCTGCTGGCCTTGACCGCGCACCCGCCGGCGAGCATCTGCGCATCGGGAATCCAGACCACCACGTTGTCCGGACTGTGCCCGGGGCCGGGATAGAACACCTCGATCGGACCGACCGTGACCGCCGTACCGACCGTGATGCCGTCGAGCGCGTGACCCAGCGTCGCGTCGATATGCTCGCCGGCCGCGAGCGCGCGGGTCAGCGGCGCCAGCAGCAGCGGGATGTCGCGTTCCGCCAGTGCCGGCCAGCCGCCGATGCGGTCATCGTGAAAATGGGTGGAGACGACCTGCCGCACCGGCAGGCGCAGTTCGTCCTCGATCCAGTCGAGCAGCGCCCGGGTCGGCTCCACGCCCCAGGCGGTGTCGACCAGCATCAGGGCATCCCCGTCGCGCACGATCAGGCCGTTGGCCGGATAGCGTTGATCGTTGGCAAGCGTCGCCCAGGACGTGTGCATCCAGACGTCGGGGCTCAGTTGCTCGACCTGCAGGTCGTCCGAAACATGCCACGACCTCGCGGTGGGTGAACCGGCGTCGGAAGGTCGGGGCAGCAGTCCGCTGCCGATGATCAGCAGCAGTGCCAGCAAACGGGCAGGAGCGGGCATCTTCATCGCGCCATTGAGCCCGAAGTCCGCCGGCACCGTCCAGTATGGCGGTGCCGGCGGCGGGGATCAGGCGGCGCTCGCCGCCGAGACTCCGCGTTCGCGGGCCATGGTCAGGGCCGCATCCTCGATCATGTCTTCCTGGCCGCCGACCATCTTGCGCCGGCCGAGTTCGAGCAGGATCTCGCGCGCCGGAATGCCGTAGCGCTTTTCGGCCCGCTGCGCGAACAGCAGGAAGCTCGAATAGACGCCGGCGTAGCCGAGCGTGAGTGCGTTGCGGTCGATGCGCACCGGGAAGTCGAGAATCGGCGTGACCAGATCCTCGGCGACGTCGGAGGCCTTGAACAGATCGATGCCGGTCTCGATGCCCATGCGGTTGCAGACCGCGATGAACACTTCCAACGGCGTGTTGCCGGCGCCGGCGCCCATGCCGCCGCAGGCACAGTCGATGCGACGGGCACCGGCCGCGACCGCGGCGATCGAGTTGGCGACGCCCATCGACAGGTTGTGGTGGCCGTGAAAGCCGATCTCGGTGTCCGGCCTGGCCTTCTCGCGCAGCAGCGCGATGCGGGCGCTGACGTCGTCCGGCAGCATGTAGCCGGCGCTGTCCGTCACGTACAGGCAGTTGGCACCGTAGGACTCCATCAGCAGCGCCTGCTCGACCAGCTGCTCGGGCTCGATCATGTGCGCCATCATCAGGAAGCCGACGGTGTCGAGGCCCATCTTGCGACCCATCGCGATGTGCTGTTCGGAGACATCGGCCTCGGTGCAGTGCGTGGCGACGCGGATCGTGGTGACGCCGCAGTCGGCCGCCATCTTCAGATGGTCGACGGTGCCGATGCCCGGCAGCAGCAGCGCCGACACCTGGGCCTGCTTCAGGTGCGGGATCACCGCGCGCAGGTATTCCTCGTCGCTGGCGGCGGGGAAGCCGTAGTTCACCGAGGCCCCGCCGAGGCCGTCGCCGTGGGTGACCTCGATCAGCGGTACGCCGGCCGCGTCGAGGCCCTGCGAGATCGACTGCATCTGTTCGATCGTGATCTGGTGGCGTTTGGGGTGCATGCCGTCGCGCAGCGACATGTCATGCACCTTGATCTGGATACCCTTGAGATCCATCGTCGTTTCTCCTTCAGGCCGCGGCGTCGAACGACAGGCGGCCGGCCAGCATTTCTTCGGCGAACATCTCGGCGGTACGGGTCGCCGACGCGGTCATGATGTCGAGGTTGCCGGCGTACTTCGGCAGGAAGTCGCCGAGGCCCTCGACCTCCAGGTAGGTGGTGACGCGATGGCCGTCGAACACCGGACCGTTGACCAGGCGATAACCGGGCACGTACTTCTGCACTTCCTTGATCATCGCGTGCACCGACGCCTCGATCTCCGCGGCCTTCGGCGCATCCTCGGTCAGGCAGTGGATGGTGTCGCGCATGATCAGCGGCGGCTCGGCCGGGTTGATCACGATGATCGCCTTGCCCTGCTCGGCGCCACCGATCTTCGACACCGCGCCGGCGGTGGTGCGGGTGAACTCGTCGATGTTCTTGCGGGTGCCGGGGCCCACCGATTTGGACGACACCGTCGCGACGATCTCGCCGTACCTGACCTTCTGCACCCGCGACACCGCGTAGACCATCGGAATCGTCGCCTGGCCGCCGCAGGTGACCATGTTGACGTTCATCTCGCGCTTGCCGGCATGTTCCTTGAGGTTGATCGGCGGCACGCAGTACGGGCCGATCGCGGCCGGCGTCAAGTCGATCATCATCACCCCGAGCGCGTTGAGCTTGTCGGAGTTCTCCTTGTGCACGTAGGCGCTGGTGGCGTCGAAGGCGATCTTCACGCCGTCGGCCCTGACGTGCGGGACCAGCCCGTCGACGCCCTGGTCGGTGACCTTCATGCCGGCGGCCCTGGCTCGCGCGAGGCCCTCGGATTCCGGGTCGATGCCGACCATCCAGGCCGGCTCCAGCAGCTCGCTGCGTTGCAGCTTGTACATCAGGTCGGTGCCGATGTTGCCCGAGCCGATGATGGCGCACTTGATCTTGCTCATAAGCTCTCAAACCTCGTGTGTCACGGCGTCGCGATCGCGGCCGGTTCCCGGAGCCGGCCCGTGCCTCATGCGTCGAAACCGATCGCGGCGCTGCCGATGCCCGCCAGCGACATTTCGAAACGGTCGCCGGGGGTGATGGGAATAAGAGGCGCCAGCGAGCCCGAGAGAATGATCTCGCCGGCGAGGAAAGGAATGTCGAAACGGCCCAGCGTGTTGGCCAGCCACGCCACCGCGGTCGCCGGGTGGCCCTGCACGGCGGACCCCAGGCCCGAGGCGATGTGCTCGCCGTTCCTGCGGATGTCCATGGCTACCGCGGCCAGATCCAGCGATCGCGGGTCGACGCGGTCGGGGCCGAGCACGAACACGCCACAGGAGGCGTTGTCGGCGACGGTGTCCTGGATCCTGATCTTCCAGTCGTGGATGCGCGAATCGACGATCTCGAAGCAGGGACAGACGTAGTCGGTGGCGTCGATCACGTCGGCTTCGGTGACCCCGGGCCCCTGCAGATCCTTCTTCAGCACGAACGCGATCTCGCCTTCGGCGCGTGGCTGGATCAGTCCGGCCTGCGCGAGGCTGACGACCGCGCCGTTGTCGACCTGCATCGAATCGAGGAGGAAGCCGAAGTCCGGCTGGTGCACGCCGAGCATGTCCTGCACGGCCTTGCTGGTGACGCCGATCTTCTTGCCGACCACGCGCTCGCCCTCGGCGGTGCGGCGCCGCAGGAACTGCAGCGAGACGCGGTAGGCGTCGTCGATGTCGATGGCGTCGTGACGGTGGGTCAGCGGCTCGATCGTGCGGCGTCCGCGCAGCGCGGCGTAGAGCTCGTCACCGAGTTCGATCAGGGTGTTTTCGGGCAGGGCCATGGTCCGTATCAGCCGTTCTGCAGGAAGTCGATCACGGTGCGATTGAACAGCTCGCGGTGTTCCAGCATCACCCAGTGTCCGCACTGCGGGACCAGCACCATGCGGCAGTTGGGCATGCCCTTGGCCAGGCGCAGGATGCCGCTGTCCGGCATCATCTGTTCGTTGAGGCCCCACAGGGCCAGCGTCGGGCAGCCGATCTCGCCGAGGCGGTCGGTCATGTTCGGCACCTTCATGGTCTTGATGACCTGCGGGTTCTGCAGCTGCATGATCGCGTGGCGCTCGCCGACGAGCTGGTCGTCGATGACATCGGGGTTGACCACGAAGGCCTTGACGAAGAATTCCTTCATGCGTTCGGGCGTGACCGGCTCGCCGGAACTGAACAGTCCGAACATCATCGCCATGCCCGGCATCGCCAGGTAGTCCGGAAGATCGTTGAGTCCGCCGGGTGCCATCAGCACCAGGCGCTCGACCGTTTGCGGGTGCTCCAGCGCGAAACCCAGGGCGATCGCGCCACCGAGCGAATTGCCGACCAGCGTGCAGCGTTCGACGCCGATCGCGTCGAGCAGCTGCCGGATGCATTCGATGAAGAACGACAGCGGGTATTCGACGTGATCCGGCTTGTCGGAATAGCCGTAGCCGATCAGGTCCGGCACGATGCAGCGGTAGCCCGCCGCGACCAGCGCCGGATAGTTGCCCTTGAAATTGCTGTAGCCGGACGCACCGTTGCCGGAGCCGTGCAGGAACACCACGACCGGACCGCTGCCCTGGTCGATGTAGTTGATCCGGTAGCCGTTGGCCAGCGTGACTTCGGTTCCGCGCGGCACGGGGATGACGGGTGTGGTCGACATGCGTTGATCCGGATGCTGAAGCGGGCGTTCCCTGATGGGCCGGCGTTCGGCCGATGAAGGGCGCCTGCATCGGATGCTGCGGCGCCTCGATGCCGCGCATGGTCACGCAGAGCGCGCGGGGAGGCTTCATCCTTTTGGGTGATGGCCCGGCAGCGGGCAGGCCGCAATGTCCGTTCCAGGAACGGGATTTTTTCGTAGAGGACGGTTGAATGACTGCAGCGCGAGTGGTGCTGGTGACCGGTGGCGGCAAGGGTGTCGGTCGCGGCATCAGCGAAAGTTTCCTGGCGTCCGGCGCCGAGGTGGTGATCTGCGGGCGCCAGGCGCCGGAGCAGCTGCCCGAGGCGGATGGGCGTCGCGCGCACTTCATCGCGGCGGATGTGCGCAAGCAGGATGCGATCGAACAGCTGTTCGCGCAGATCCGCGAGCGCCACGGCCGGCTCGACGTATTGGTCAACAACGCCGGCGGCGCGCCGTTCGCGATGGCCGACAAGGTCTCTCCGCGTTTCCACGAGTCGATCATCGCGCTGAACCTGACCGCGCCGCTGCATCTGGCGCAGCAGGCCAACGCCATCATGCAGGCGCAGGGTGGCGGCGTGATCGTGTTCGTCGGCAGCGTCAGCGCGCTGCGGCCGTCGCCGGGAACCGCCGCCTATGGCGCGGCCAAGGCGGCGATCCTGAATCTGACGCAGAGCCTCGCGGTCGAATGGGCGCCGCGGGTGCGCGTCGTCGCGGTCAGCCCGGGCCTGGTGCGCACCGAACAGTCGGAGCTGCATTACGGCGACGAGGCCGGCATCGCCGCGGTTGCACGCACGGTGCCGGCCGGGCGTCTGGCGACGCCGCGGGACATCGGCGAGGCCTGCGTGTGGATGGCGTCGGACGCGGCGGCCTACGTCTCGGGGACCAATCTGACCGTGCACGGCGGTGGTGAGCGACCGGCGTTCCTGGAGGCGGCCAACGTCAATCGATAAGGCGTCCGCAGGGGGCGGGCGCGACATGCCGCGGATCGGCGGCGGGGGGAGAGATGATGCAGACGTCAGATCTGCGCAAGGGTGGGCGGGCGCGCCCGCCGAAGGGCGCCGGGCTGTGCCTGGCGCTTGGCCTGCTGTTGGGTGCCTGCGGCGGCAGCGCGCCGCCGGAGGATGTGTCGGCGCCGCCGCAGGCGCAGCGGACCTGCGATCACCATACGGCGGCGCGGCAGCCGTTCTTCGGCGATCTGCATGTGCACACGCGCTACTCGCTCGACGCCAACACCCAGGGCACCGTGGTCGGTCCGCACGAGGCCTACCGCTTTGCCACCGGAGAGCCGCTGGGCATCCAGCCCTACGACGAGAACGGCAACGCGCTGCGCACCACGCAGCTGGCGCGGCCGCTGGATTTCGCCGCGGTCACCGATCACGCCGAGCTGTTCGGCGAGGTCGAGATCTGCACCAATCCCGAGTACGTCGAGTATTACCTGGCCGAGTGCCTGCTGTACCGGGCGGCGCCGGAGCAGTCTTTCATCATCTTCAACCTGGTTGCGGTGGGGCTGCCGGAGCTGCCGCAGTTTCCGGTGCCGGCCGGCGTGCCGCTGGTGTCGGATCTGCCCGTCGTCGGCAGCAACGGCAAGATTCCGCGTCTGCCGTATTGCGGGGTCGACGGCCAGCGCTGTCTCACCGCGGCGCAGACGCCGTGGACCGACATCCAGCAGGCGGCCGAGGCCTACTACGACCGCAGCGGCGACTGCAGCTTCACCACCTTCGTCGGCTACGAATGGACCGGCGCGCCGCTGTCGAACAACCTGCACCGCAATGTGATCTTCGCCAGCGAGGTGGTGCCGGCGCTGCCGCCGGCGTACCAGGAATACCCGCGTGAGGAGTTGCTGTGGCAGGCGCTGGACGCGCAGTGCGGCGGGCTCGAGGGCTGCGACTATCTGACGATCCCGCACAACTCCAACCTCAGCGCCGGCATGATGTTCGAGACCAGGGACCGCTTCGGCAACGACTACACCGCCGAGTTCGCGCAGCGGCGCCAGGATGCCGAGCCGCTGGCCGAGATCTACCAGCACAAGGGCCAGTCCGAATGCCTGGGCACGACGGGCGTCGGCGCGCAGGACGAGCTGTGCGGTTTCGAACTGCTGCCCTACAACAACCTGACCGGCGATCGTTTCGGCGGTGCCAACACCGGGCCGCCGCTGGAGCAGGACTTCCTGCGGCAGGCGCTCAAGGCCGGCCTGCAGCAGGAGCAGCGGATTGGCGTCAATCCGTTCAAGTACGGTTTTATCGGCAGCTCCGACACCCACATGGGGACGCCCGGCAACGTGATCGAGGATCGCTTCACCGGGCATGCCGGCGCCGGTCTGAATCCGGCCGACTATAGCGGCGGGCTGACCGACGTCATCGAAGCCAGCCCCGGAGGACTGGCGGTGCTGTGGGCCGAGCAGAACACGCGCGAGTCGCTGTTCGCGGCGATGCGTCGGCGCGAGGCCTACGGCACCAGCGGCACCCGGCCGATCGTGCGTTTCTTCGGCGGCTGGGACTATCCGGCGGATCTGTGCGGCCGCGGTGATTTCGTGGCGGTGGGGTATGCCCAGGGGGTGCCGATGGGCGGCGACCTGCCGGCGCCGCAGTCCGATGCGCCGCGCTTCGCCGTGTCGGCGCTGCGCGACCCGGGATTCGCGCTGGAGCCGACGCAGCCGCTGCAACGGATCCAGATCATCAAGGGCTGGGTCGAGGGCGACCAGCCGTTCGAGCGGGTCTACGACGTCGCCGGCGATCCCGACAACGGCGCGTCGGTCGACCTCGAGACCTGTGAAAGCCGTGGCAGCGGCTTCGGCAGTCTGTGCACGGTGTGGACCGACCCGGACTTCGACCCGGCGCAGGCGGCGTTCTACTACGCGCGCGTGGTCGAGAACCCGGGCTGTCGCTGGTCGACGCGACAGTGTCTCGCCGCCGGCATCGATTGCAGCGACCCCGACGCGGTACCCGAGGGCTATGCGGACTGCTGCAACGCCGACTACCCGAAGACGATCCAGGAGCGCGCCTGGACGTCGCCGATCTGGTATCGCCCGCAGCAAAGCGCCGCGCGATGATCGGTCGACTGGTTCGCGCGCCGCTGTTGCACTTCGCCGTACTTGGGGCGCTGCTGTTCGGCCTGCAGCAGTCGGTCTCGCTGCGCCGGGTCGAGCCGCGCGCGACGATCGTGGTCAGCGCCGATGACGTCGAGCGCCTGCGCGCGCAATGGCAGCGCGAGACCGCGCGGCGGCCGGACGCACAGCAGCTGCAGGCGAGCATCGATCGCTATGTCGACGAACAGGTGTTGTTGCATGAGGCGCTGCATCTGGGGCTGGACCGGCGTGATCCGGTGGTGCGCTATCGCCTGTTGCAGAACATGCGGATGACGCTGGCCGATACGCCGATTGCGAGCGACGATGCGGCGCTGCTGCGGCAGGCGCAGGCACTGAACATGGCCGCGCGCGATCTGGTGGTCCGGCGCCGCCTGATCCAGGCGATGGAGCAGCGGCTGGTATCGGGTGTCGAGGTTGATCCGAAGGCCGTTGCGGCCTACATCGCGGCACACCCGCAGCGTTACGCGGTGCCGATGCGCTACGACTTCAGCCAGGTCTTCGTGCACGACGATCCGCAGCGCGCCCGGCAGGTCCTTGCGGCGTTGTACGCCGCTACCGCGTCGCCGGCCACCGCCGGCGACGCATTCGCGTTGGGACGGACATTCGTCGGTCTTTCGGCCGCGCAGATCAGTGCCAGATTCGGGTCGTCGGTCGCCGCCGCGGTCGCGGCTGCGGAACTCGGAACCTGGATCGGTCCGCTGCAGTCCGCTTACGGCTGGCATCTGCTGCGCGTCGAGCGGCGGCTCCCGGCGCAGAACGCGGTGCCGGATGCCGCGCTGTTGCGCCGCGCGGGCTATATGTTGCGGCGCCAACGCGAGCGGCAGGTGCTGCTTGCGGCGATCACGGACCTGCGCAGCCGCTATCGGGTGCGGTTGCTGGCCGACGCCGGTGGCGGAGGCGGTGCGTGATGGCCGCGCTGATCCGGATCGTTCTGGGAAGCGTGCTGTGGGCGGGACTGCTGACGGCGGCGCAGGCGCATCCGCTGGCGCCGGCGCTGCTGTGGGTCCAGCAGACCGCGCCGGCACAGTACGACGTGGAGTGGCGGATGTCGCCTCAGGCAGCCGCACGCGCGCAGCTGACGCCGGTGTTCCCGCTCGACTGCGAACGGGTGTCGGCGACGCCGGAGGCCCTCGAATCGGGACTGCTGATCCGGCGCTGGAGTCTGCAGTGTCGACGTGAGCTGGGCGGGCGTCCACTGCGTGTTGAGGGACTGGTGCATAGTCCGATCAACGTCGTCCTGCGGCTGCAGCGGATGCAGGGGCAAGAGATCCAGGCGCTGCTCGACGCGGGTCGGGATACGTTCACGGTTCCGGAGGATGCGGCGGGCACCCGCGCTGCGGGCCAGGTGTTTCTGGCGTACTTGCGGCTCGGCGTCGAACATCTGCTGTCGGGCCTGGATCACCTGCTGTTCGTACTGGGGCTGTTGCTGCTGGCGCGGCGTGGCCGCGCGCTGTTGCTGACGATCACGGCGTTCACGTTCGGGCACAGCCTGACGCTGGGCCTGGCGGTGCTCGGCGTGGTCCGCGTCAATGCGGCAGTGACCGAACTGCTGATCGCGCTGAGCATCGTCTGCCTGGCGCTGGCCGTCGTTCGCGATCGCGGGGGCGGCGCCGGCTGGGGGACACGCCGGCCGTGGGCTCTGGCAGGGGGGTTCGGCTTGCTGCACGGGCTCGGCTTCGCCGGCGCGCTGGCCCGGATCGGCGTGCCCGGCGACGCCATCCCCCTGTCGCTGACGGGATTCAATCTGGGCATCGAACTCGGGCAGCTGGCGTTGGTCGCGGTGGCGCTGGGCAGCGTGCGGGTGTGGCGGGCGCTGGCGTCGGTCCGAGTGCCGGAGGCGATGCTGCGCGGGGCCTGCGCCTATCTGATCGGTTCGGTCGCCGCGTGTTGGGTCTATGAGCGACTGGCCGTGCTGATCGTCTAGCGCAGCGGTGCCAGCGGCTCAGGTCGAGGGCGTCGCCGTGGCGGTGATCGATGAAGGCCGCTGTTCGGATCCGTCCCCCGCAAGTGGACGAATCGACCGTCGCGGTGGTCTGCGACAGTCGCCGCACAGGCGATGCCCGGGAGGGGAACTATGCGTGGATTGAAAGGCAAGCGGGTCGCGGTCGTCGGCGCCGCCAGCGGCATCGGTGCCGCCACCGCACGGCGCCTGGCCGAAGAGGCCGCGACAGTGGTGGTTGCCGACATCAATGCCGCCGGCGCGGCGGCCGTCGCCGGGACCATCGCCGCAGCGGGCGGCGATGCGGTCGGTCATCCCTGCGACATCGCCGACGAGGCCAGCGTGCGGCGCCTGATGCATTTCATTGGTGAGCGCTACGGCGGCCTCGACGGCCTGCACATCAACGCGGCCGACATGCAGGCGCTGCAATCGGATACCGACGCGCTGGATGTGTCCCTGGAGATCTTCGACCGCACGCTCGCGGTGAACCTGCGCGGGCATCTGCTGTGCACGCGCCACGCGCTGCCCTTGTTGCTGCGTCAGGGTGGCGGCGCGATTGTCTACACCAGTTCGGGCGCCGCGGATTTCGGTGAGCCGACGCGCGTCTCCTACGCGGTGAGCAAGAGCGGGCTGCACGCGCTGATGCGGCATGTTGCCTCGCGCTGGGGCAAGGACGGCGTGCGCGCCAATGCGATCGCACCTGGGCTGGTGATCACCGAGCAGCTGCGGGAGCACTTTCCCGAGTCGTTGCGGCAGGCGACCCTCGCGGTCACGCGCAGCCCACGGCTGGGAACGTCGGAGGACATCGCCGCGATGGTGGCGATGCTGATGTCCGACGACGGCGCCTGGGTGACCGGGCAGGTGATCGGCGTCGACGGCGGCGCGATGCTGCGCTGAGGGGCGCGGTTGGGGCTCCGAATCGGTGCGGCGTGCGGGACGGCCTCCGGAGCGGGGTCGGGCATCGGTGACCGTTCGGGCCGAGATGTGTCCATAAGTAATTGATTGTTGTTTGTTTTGATTCTTTCCGCGGAGCGGGGTGGTGGAGTGGAACGGATGCTGCACTGCAACAAACGAATTGACTTCCACTACAATGCTGCATTGCAACATTTATTTTGGTCGGCGGCGGTCCCGGCATCGGGGCATGCCGCAGACGGGAGTGATGAAGGAATGAAACGCTCAAGCCTTGGTGCGGCGGTGACCGCCGCCGCGTGCCTGATCGGACTGACGCTGGCGGGATCGACGTGGGCCGCCGACGGCGTCGGGGATGGCGGCCGGGCCGCCCCGATCCGCGATGCCGACGGGGTGCTGGCCTGCATGCGCGCCAATCTGCCGCAGTCGGTGCGGATCCAGACCATCGAACTCGAAGCGGTGGACCGCACCGGTTCGGCGCGGGTGCTGCGTGGGCGGCTGTATGCCCGCCGCGATGCAGACGGTCCGCCGGGCGGGCGTGTCCGCGCGATGCTGCGCATCGATGCGCCGGACTATCTCGCCGGCGCGGCCTACCTGGTGCGGGAGCTGGAGGCTGACCAGCAGGACGGCATGTACGTCTACCTGCCGTCGGTGCGCCGGGTGCGGCGGGTCAGCGGCGACTTCGCCGACGGCGCCCTGCTCGGAACGGACTTCAGCTACTACGACTTCAAGCAGATCCAGAGCGTCTTCGGCGAAACCGAGGTCGCCTATGTGTCGACCGCCGAACTCGCGGGCCGGCCGACCTATGTGCTCGAGTTCCGCCGCAGCGCCGACGCCAGGTCGCCCTACAGCCTGATCCGCAGCCAGATCGATCAGCAGACCTGTGTCCCGCTGCAGACCGAGTTCTACGAGGGCGAGGCGGTGCACAAGCGGTTTTCGGCATCGGCCGAGGCGTTGCAGCAGGCGGGTGGTCACTGGTACCTGACCGAGTCCAGGATGGACGATCTGAAGGAGCGGACGCATACACTGCTGCGGATTCTCGACGTGCGCGCCGATGAGCCGGTGCCCGGACGCTACTTCAATCCCAATCTGTTCTACGAAGGCGGCTGAGGGCCAGTCGGCGCATCTCGTCTGCGTGGATGATGCCCCGTCCGTCAATCTGAACCATAAGACTTCCTCGATCTGACGACGGGGGAGTGGGATGACGACGAGCGGATTCGCCGCGGGCGCGGTGCTGGTGTTCGGAGGCAGCGGCGGGATCGGGCAGGGAGTGGCGCGTTACTTCGCCGAGGCCGGGAGCGATGTCGCGATCGTCTATCGGTCCAAGCAGGATGTGGCCGAACGGGTCGCCGGCGAGATTCGTGCCGCCGGGCGCAAGGCCAGCATCCACGCCGCGGACGTGCGCGACGCCGGTCAGGTCGCCGCCGTGGTCGAGGCCGTCGTCGCCGAGCATGGCGCGATCCACACCGTGGTCTGGGCCGCGGGCCCGGTCGTCGAACAGGTCATGCTCGCCGAAACCAGCCAGGAGCTGTGGCGCAAGTCGATCGACATCGAGGTCCACGGTTTCTTCACCGCGGTGCAGGCGACGCTGCCGCAGTTGCGCAAGCAGGGCGGTGGCTCCTACGTGCATCTGGGATCGGCGGGGCACGTCTGGTGGCCGCCCAAGGATGGTCTGTCGGTCGCGCCCAAGGCTGCCAACGAAGCGCTGGTCCAGGGCATCGCCAAGGAGGAGGGGCGCAACAACATCCGCGCCAACTCGGTGCTGGTCGGCGTCATCGATGCCGGCATGTTCCATGAACTGCTCAAGCGCGGCGTCTTCGACGACCGCTGGGTCGAGGAGACGCAGAAGCTGCTGTGCCTGAAACGCTGGGGCACGCCGCAGGAGATCGGCCAGGCCGCGGTGTTCCTGGCGACCAATGGCTACGTCACCGGCCAGCAGATCAACGTCTCGGGCGGCTTCGGGGTCTGATCCCTGGCCGGCCACGCGCATCAGAGGAGATTCCCATGGCATTGCCCCTTGAAGAGCTGGAGCTGATCCGGCGTCTGAAGTACCGCTATTGTCGCTGCATCGACACGGCCAACATCCAGGAGCTGGCCGACCTGTTCACCGAGGACGCCAGCGTCTGCTACGTCGGCGGCAGCTATCGGTTCGAGGCACAGGGCCGGGAGCAGATCCTGGACGCGCTGTCGACGGCGTTCCACTCCGAGGCGATCGCGCTGCATCACGTCAACCACCCGGAGATCGACGTGCTTTCGGCCACCGAGGCCACCGGCGTCTGGTATCTGAAGGACTGGTTCTGCGATCTGCGCCACAAGATCATCACCGACGGCTCGGCCTTGTACCGTGACCGCTACATCAAGCAGGACGGGCGCTGGCTGATCCAGCACGCGGCGTACGAGCGCATCTACGAAATCGTGACGCCGTTCGAGGAGCCGCCGAACATCACCGCCCACTGGCTCGCCCGACACGGCAAGGTGCTGCCGCCGGCGTAAAGCGCCCGTGGCGGAGCCAATGGCGCGGGCTAGGCCGGGGCGGGCGGTGCCGCGGTAACCGCGCGTCCGCGTCCCGTCTGCTTGGCGGTATACATGGCTTCGTCGGCGCGATGCAGGCCGGCGGCCGGGTCGCGCTCCGGTGCGGCGACTTCGGCGATGCCGATGCTCGCGCCGACGCGCGCAACGCAACCGTCGCCGAGGTCGATCGGCTGACTGATCTCGGCGATGATGTCGTTCGCGATCTGTGCGGCGCGCGCGGACCCTTCCGCGCCGACCAGAACGATCGAGAACTCGTCGCCGCCGGGGCGCGCGACCAGATCGCTGCGGCGCACGGCGCGCTCGAGAATCTCCGCCACCTGTTGCAGGACCAGATCGCCCGCCGCGTGGCCGTAGGCGTCGTTGACGTCCTTGAAATGGTCTAGGTCGATTGCCAGGAAGGTCAGCTTGATGGAGGGATCGTGGCTGCGTCGCTCGAACGCCGCAGACAGTCCGGCATCGAGCCCGCGACGATTGAGCAACCCCGTCAACGTGTCCCGTTGTGCCAGCTGCTGCGCCGCCAGTTCCGCACGCTTGCGCTCGGTGATGTCGTTGATCACTCCTTGCAGCATGCGGTCCTCGATGGGGGTCAGCGAGATCTCGGCCCACTTGGCGAGTCCGTTGGGTTGGTGCAGTTCGAGATCGGCTTCGTGGGGCCGGCCGCTGTTCAGGGTGTCATGAATGAGACTGCGCAGGCGCCCCGCATGCTCGGGTGCCAGCGCTTCGAGGTGGTCGCCCTCCTGCGGTTCGCCCAGCGTGCGCGCGAACGCCGGATTCCAGGACTGCAGTCGTCCGTGCTCGTCGATTTCGAAGATGCCGGCATCGACCTTCTCGAAGACCAGCGTCAGGCGGCGTTCGCTGGCTTCGCGCTCCAGCCGCAGTGCCCGTTCCGTATCGATGAGGCTTGTCAGCTCCGCGATCAGGGCATTGACGTCGCTGACCAGACGCCCGAGTTCGTCCTCGCGGTTGCGCTTGGGAATGCGCAGGCGCATGCCGGTGCGCAGTTCGAGCCGATGCATCTCGTCCGAGATGCTCTTGATCGGGCGGGTGATCAGGTTGTAGACCACCCAAGCCACCGCTGCTGCGATCAGCAGGAGTTCGAGTCCGAGCACGATGACGACGAAGCGGGTGTCGCGCCAGGCCAGTGATCGCAGGACCGTCTGCGATGCGATCAATTCGACCGAGCCGACGATCTGGGCGGGGTCGAATGGGGAGCGCAGGGCGCGCGAGATGACCAGTCTGCTGTCGTGCTGGATGGGTTCCGCATCGTTGGTGGCTTCCGCCAATACGGACTGGTCGGCGATGATGCGAGCGGCCGCGACGCCGCTGTTGTGCAGCAGTCCCGCCGCAATCTCATGTGCAAGGACTTCGTCGCGCACGAAGCACGCGATGCTGGCAGTGCTCTCGACCGTGGCGAGCAACTGCTCGAGACGGTCGAGCAGTCGCTCGCGCTCGTGCAGGTGCAGGCGCCATGCAGTGACGGTCGCGAAAAGGGTGCCAATGAGAATCGCCAGTGCGACGATCGACAGCGTCGTGCGTCCGACGATGCTGCGGGGCAGGAGGCGCTTGATCATTTCGCGAGCCATTTGGGGGAAGTGTCACGGCGGAATCTTTCCGAGCTCCAGCACGACGCGGACGCGGGCGTCGACGGCCTGTGCGGGAACGTACGCGATCGCGGCGCGGTTTCCGGCGACCAGCTCGACCGCAGTCCGGGCGTCCGGAACGATCATCGGTGGCGGGGTCTGCCCGGAAAAGACTAGGCGCGACCAGTATGCATCGATGTCGTCAAGGTCCTTGTCGAGCAGGCGCCTGTAGAACATCGCGCGCTCCTCGCTGTGCTCGCCGATATCGATCGGAAACGCAATCAGCCCCGACGGAAGTTTGCGATAGCGGCCCATGAAGATGTTGATCGCGTCGTTCCGGTCCAGGCGGGTGACGCCGCTGTTCGGATTGACGATGACGGCGATTGCCGTTTCGGCATTCTGTGCGGACGTCGCCGACCATGCCAGCAGCGCGCAGGCGGCCAGGAGCAGGCGACCGATTGCCGTGGAAATCCGCATCGTCAGAAGATGAAGTCGAGCGCGAGCCCGAACAAGGTCAGCTCGTCATTGCCGGTCTGCGGCCGGTCGTTCTCGAATACCAGCGCGCTGTCCCGCAGCCAGGTGTGGTCGACCTGTGCCTTGAGCGCGACGCCGGGGCGCCAGTTGTAGCGCAAGCCCATGGTCAGACTGTGCTGGTTGTACTGGTTGAACGCCTGGATCATCTCCGCGCTCGCATTGATTTCGGCGTTTTCGGGCGTGTCGGTCAGGCCGGTGCCTTTGACGTCCACATGGCTGGTCATCAGCGCGGCGGATGCATAAGGGGTGATCCTGCCGAGGTCGTAACCTCCGATCAGCTGAACGGTCGTGACCTGCGGGGTCGAGTAGCCCTTGCCTTCCGTGTGGCCGACGAACGCCCGGGCCTGCACGGGTCCTTCGTCATAGGCCAAGCCCGCCGCAAAGAACGTGACGCGACGTTGGTTTTCGGAAAACGTATCGGCCAACGACTGTGCCTCGGCGCTGCCGGATTGCCGCAGCGCTTCGATCAGGCCGGTGGGATTTTCTATGGAGTCGACCAGGAACACCCCGTTGCCGACGCGCATCGTCCATGGGCCGCGCACATATTCCAGATGTCCCCCCCAGATCGAGCTGCCGTCGAGGTTGTTGACACGGCCGTTGGCATTGACCGTCTTCGCGTTGCCGCGGCCGCCATAGGCCTTGATATGGAGCAGCGCCTGCCCCAGGGGCCATGTGTACAGCGCCTCGGCGCCGTCCACTGCGTCGGTGGGGATGATGCCGTAGGTTTCCGGAGCGGGGCGGATCCCCAGCCGCGAATATCCGATGTAGCGCGAATCGGCGCGGGGATAGATGTCCCACCCGATGCGTCCGGCTCGCAAGGCCAGAGAGGGACTGACCTGGTAGCGGACAAACGCCCGGTGCAACTCGATCTGCCAACGGTCTTCCGCGGTTCTGCGGGTCAGAAGCTGGATGGCGCCATCGACGTCGCGCCGCCAGGCGCCATTGAGCTGAATGCCGGCGACGGTGTCAGTCTCGAAGTCGATCTCGTCGGCGTTTGCGCCACGGGCCTGGCCGATCTGGCTCCGGTATTCCAGGTCGTCATGGCCGTGGTAGAGCGCCCCGACGGTGCCAAAACCCCGGAGTGTCGTCGGCTGGAGTGTGGCGTCGCGCGCGGAGGCATGCAGCGACACGGTCAGCACCAGTCCGCCGAACATCCATGCGCCGTGCTTCCACCGCATTGCGATCTCCTCCTCCGGGTCGAGCCTTGCGGCCGGGCGAGGCCAGCCGCGCGACGTCAGTGTAATCAAATTCTGACGACACGCGTCGGCCATTTCGATCGCGGATATGGGCATGTCCCGCCGACTCCGGGAGCGGGCCGCGCACAAAAAAACCCCGGCGCGGACGCCGGGGTGCGGTGACAGACGTGCTCGGATTCAGCCGAGCGCGATGACGCTGTTGAGCAGCAGGCGGACCAGCATCGTCTGACGGGTGACGCCGGTCTTGCAGAAGATCGAGCGCAGATGTGTGCGTGC
This sequence comes from Nevskiales bacterium, assembly GCA_028698335.1. Classification (GTDB taxonomy): domain Bacteria; phylum Pseudomonadota; class Gammaproteobacteria; order Nevskiales; family Nevskiaceae; genus Solimonas. The sequence goes on from JAQVDP010000033.1 coordinate 21,852, forward strand.
GGTGTTGCGGCGGACGTTCATCTGCTCGGCGGCTTCGTCGAGGGTGAGGCCATCGGCCAGCAGCAGTGCGAGCTGCGCTTCCATCCGGGTCAGGCCGAACAGGCGGCGGACCAGCTCGTGCGAAGGCTGGCCGGCGTTGGATTCCGGATCCCGCAGGAACACGACGGCGCCCGGACGCTGCTTGCTTTCGGACCACTCGCCCATCGGGATTGCCTTGACCAGGATCCCCAGCTTTGCGCGTCCGGACGGCCGGGTGACCGACATCGCCTCGACAACGCCGGGGCCGCCGACGTCGCCGGGTCCGGCGAGGGCCTGGCGGATCATGCGCTGCAGCTCGCGGCTTTCCTGGCTGCTGTCGATGCAGATGGTATGTCCGCAGACCGAGATGCCGTCCTTCTCGCCGAGGATGCGACGAGCCTCCTGATTCATCTCCAGGATCGAGCCATCCTGCGCGAAGTTGATCACGCCGAGCAGCAGCCGATTGACGGTGCCGGCGAACAGCTGGCGCTCACATTCGAGGAAGTCGAGGCGGGCGTGCAGCTGGATCGACCGCTTCAGGTGGGGCAGAACGAACCGGCACAGCGCCTTGTCCTGCTCGCTGAACGGCTCGGAACGGTGCGAGCGCGTCACCCGCAGGCGACATTCGATGCCTTCCTTGGTGTAGATATCCGCGCCGAGCAGGTGACGCACGTCGAGCGGCTTGAGGTATTCCTGATAGATCGTGCTCTGCAGCCACTGCTTGCCGATCAGTTCCTCGGCGGTGACCACTTCGCCTTCCTCGAGGCGCACGAACGGGTCCATCGCGAAGAAATGCGTCTCGTAGGATTCGACGCCCTGCGTGGTCGTCGGTCCGGTGTTGATCATCACGCCGGTGCTGTCCGGGGACGGCGGCCGCAACATCAGGGTGACGTGGGCGGCGTTCAGGGCGTCGCGCAGAATCATCATCGCGGATTGCCACGGCGGCGATTCCATCGGCCCTTCGTAGATCGCCCCGAGCAGGCGATCGAGCAGTTCGAAATCGGGTGTGGCCGTGGTCACCGGGGTATCAGCGCTCACGGGTGTTCTCCTCGCCGCGCGGATATCAGCGACCTTGCTTGCAGGCATGGGCATCGACTCTCTCTCCATTCAATTCGTGCCGTTGGACCGCCTGCCGGCTCTTTTTCGAGCTCGATCTGTCGTCGTATTCGTCAGACGGTCGGCTATCAATAGTCCGTGGTCCGGACCGGCGTCAAAGCCGCGGCGCCAGCACCTGATGTCCCACAGGCCAACGATTATGGCCGGGGCGGCAACGGCGGAACTCGTCCGGATGGGTGATTCGGCCGGAAGCGCCGGGGCGGGACCATGACGGACTCATCGCCGAGTGCGCCATGACAACGTGGGGAGACGAGCTGCCATGACCGACGAAGCCACCATGAAGGCGGCAATGCAGGCCTACATTGATGGGTTCAACCGTGCCGATGCCGCTGGCATCGCGGACCTGTACGCCGATGACGCCACCGTCGAGGATCCGGTCGGCAGCCCGCCCAAGAAGGGCAAGCAGGAAATTGCCGCGTTCTACGAGATGGCGGTCGCCACCGGCGCGAAGCTGGCCCTGGCGGCGCCGATCCGGGCGTCGCACGGCGACTCGGCCGCGATGGCCTTCGATGTGCAGTTGAACATGCCCGAGGGGCGGGCGGTGATCCGGGTGATCGACGTGATGACCTTCGACGACCAGGGGCGGTTCACGTCGATGCGGGCCTATTGGGGCAAGAGTGACATGCAGGTGCTCGAGGCCGCCGCAGCGGGCTAGGGCCTGTTGACGCTATGGACGTCCGGCAGATCACCGATCGCCTGGCGCTGGAACAGCTGGCGGTCGACTATGCCTACGCGATCGATACGCGCGACTTCGATGCGCTCGATCGCGTCTTCACTCCGGATGCGTATATCGACTATCGCGCCATGGGCGGGATCGACGGACGCTATCCGGAGGTCAAGCGCTGGTTGGGGCAGGCGCTCGCGGGCTTCCCGAACTATATGCACCTGATGGGCAATTGCAGCTATCAGATCGACGGTGATCGCGCCGTCGGCAAGGTGGCCTGCTTCAATCCCATGGTGGTGCCGACGCCCGACGGTTCGACCCAGACGATGATGCTCGGCCTGTGGTACCACGATCGCTACCTGCGGACGGCCGGCGGCTGGCGCATCGGCGAGCGCGTCGAAACCAAGTGCTTCGACGCCCATGTGCCGGAGTGGATGCGCCAGGCCCTCGTGGCGAACTGATGCGATTGCGGTGGCCGCCGCAGTGCCGGTACGCCCAAAAACGATCGTTGTGATTTTCCGGCGGGATCGATTGCTCTTGAAACGGATAGTGCATGGTCCTATAGTGACCGAAATACAAACAAACGTTTGTTATTATTTTTGAGCGGCCTTGTGCCGACGAAGGGTGCGACGGAGGAGTTGGCCCTGAATGAACCGATTCGAGGCGGGTTCGAACGCGGTGGGAGCCGTTGCCGGCTGCCGTCGTCGCGGCGGCGCGCCACGGAGCGCGCTGCCGTGCGCAGGCAGTGATGCTCGGCGTCGTGTTTTCGTACGCGCAGGGGTGTGGATGCCGGATGTACGCGGGGGTGGGCTGAATTTACTGTTCGTCGCGCCGCGGGACGCCGGGGCTGCCGTGGGATCATTGCGCCGGCGGTGCGCGAGCGATGCCCGCATCGATCACGAACGCAGATGGCAAGCCGCTTGGTCGCGATTCCGGACATCCGCATCGGCGCTTGGAAAGCGTCGATTTTCGGAAGTCGGGCGCCTGTTGCGAGGGTGGGGACAGCGCGGCAACGCCGGGTGGGAGTGGCACATTTTTTGTTGACGGGTTTGCCCCCGAAGACGGTTGTGTAGCGACATGTCGGAATCTGCGATCCGTCGTGAGATCGATAGTCGGAGCGGCGCTGGAGGACCGCGGTGCGCGGTCGCGCTTGCTGGGAATTCGTAGGGCTTTGACCACGCTGTTACAGCGGCAGGAGAGGTTTTTGAGTATGCGAAAGCAAAGAGGCGTCATGCTGGCGGCGTTAGCGCCGTTGGCGTTCGGCTTGGGCGGCGTCGCCGCGCCGGCCTACGCGGCCCAGGTTGGCGATGTCGTCAACGCCAGCGGGACGTGGCTGGCAGCGCAGGTCGAGTCGCAGAAGGTGGTCAACCAGCTG
>JAQVDP010000019.1 GCA_028698335.1 Nevskiales bacterium
ACTGCCCGGCGCGCCTTCTCATCGTGGACCGGAGCATCTGCTCCACCAAGAGTCCGGATACATTAGCGCAAGCCTCTACTGCCATCTCCCAGACCTTGCACAAGGTCGGCTGACCATACATTTTGTTTGAACAGGGTCGTGGATTCGGGCCCACGTGCCGGACAGCGCCTTGTGGATAGGTGCCTGCCTGCGCGCCTGCGCGGCGGTATAGAATTGCGCCAGTTTCCCCACGTCTTTAAATGCCCATGGCCGCGAAGCAGCGACTCTACCGTGTCTCGTTCATGAACCAGGGTCAGGTGTACGAGGTATATGCCCGGGAGGTCAGCCACGGCGGCATGCTGGGGTTCGTCGAGGTCGCCAAACTGGTCTTCGGCGAGAAGACCACCGTCGTCGTCGACACCAGCGAGGAAAAGCTGAAGGACGAATTCGCCGGGGTCGAGCGCTTCTACGTGCCGGTGCATGCGGTGATCCGGATCGACGAGGTCAGCAAGCAGGGCCCGGCCCGCATCGTCGGCGGAGCGGACACCGGATCCAAGGTCACGCCGTTTCCGATGTACGGGTTCGGCGGAGACGCCAAGAAGTGAACCATTCGCCGTTTCTCCGGACTCACGGGCCGCGCTGATGCGGTTTGCCGTACTGGGATCGGGCTCAAAGGGCAATGCCACACTGATCGAGAGTCACGGCACGCGAGTGCTGGTGGACTGCGGATTCACGCTGGCGGACACCGAGCAGCGACTGGCGCGGCTGGGCGTGGAGCCGGCGGCGCTGGACGCGATCCTGGTGACGCACGAGCACGGCGACCACCTGAGCGGGGTCGGGCGTCTGGCCCGTCGACACCGTGTACCGGTGTGGATGACCCATGGCACCTATGCGGTCTGGAGGGACCGCGACGTCCCGCACTGTCTGCGCTTCAGCCCGCATCAGCCGTTTCGGATCGGGGCGCTGGAGATCCAGCCCTATCCGGTGCCGCACGACGCGCGGGAGCCCTGCCAGTACGTCGTCGCCGCAGCCGCGGGGCGGCTCGGCATCCTGTCGGATGCGGGGCATATCACGGTGCATATGCGGGACATCCTGTCGGGCTGCGACGCCCTGATGCTCGAATGCAACCATGATCCGGAGATGCTGGAATCGGGGCCCTATCCACCTGCGCTGAAACGCCGCGTCGGCGGGGTCAGCGGCCATTTGTCGAACGCGCAGGCGGCACAGTTGCTGCGCCACTGCGAGCCGGCGCGTCTGCAGCACCTCGTCCTGACCCATCTGTCGGAGTCGAACAACACTCCGCAACTGGCGCGGGCGGCGATCGATCCGTTCATGGACGGTGCGACCGACCGCGTGGTGTGCGCCGACCAGACCGCGGGAATGGACTGGCGCGAGCTCGTCGCCTGAGGGGGCTCACGCGCGGGCGCCGACGTGCGAAAATACGCGCTTGTCACGATCCGATCCCGCCTCGAGTCCACGGGCGGTCGCTATATCAAGGAAACCCATGGCCCTGACGATTCTGCCCGGCGCAGAGAGCCTGTCCGCCTTTCGTCTGACCCGCCTGTTGCAACAGCTGCGTCAGCATGCCCCGGCCGTGACGGCGGTGGACGTCCGCGATCTCTACCTGATCGACGGCGACGCGGTCGAGCCGGCCGCGCTGCGGCGCCTGCTCGGCGACGGGCCCGAATCGATCGAGCCAGCGGATCTGGTGCTGTACGTGGTGCCGCGCATCGGCACGATGTCGCCGTGGTCGAGCAAGGCGACCGATATCGCACGCGTGTGCGGGCTCGATGGCGTGCAGCGGATCGAGCGCGGGCGGGTATACCGGCTCAGCGGCGTCCGCGAGCTGCCAGAATCGGTGCTGGGCGATCTGCACGACCCGATGATGGAGTCGGTGCTGACCGATGCCGACGCGCTGCATTTCGTGTTCGACCACCAGGCCCGGCGTCCGCTGCGCCGTGTCGATGTGCTCGGCGGCGGTGCGCCCGCGCTGCGCCAGGCCAATGCCGATTGGGGCCTGGCGCTGTCCGACGAGGAAATCGACTATCTGGTCGACCATTACCGCGCGGCCGGCCGTGACCCGACCGACGCGGAGCTGATGATGTTCGCGCAGGTCAACAGCGAACATTGCCGGCACAAGATCTTCAACGCCGAATTCACCGTCGACGGTGAGACCCAGCCGCATTCGCTGTTCGAGATGATCCGGATGACGCATGCCGCGTCGCCACAGGGCGTGCTGTCGGCCTACAAGGACAACGCCGCGGTGATTGAGGGACCGCAGGCGCAGCGCTGGTTTGCCGACGCCGACCGCGTCTGGCGGGCCCAGGACGAGCCGGTCCACATCCTGATGAAGGTCGAGACCCACAACCATCCGACCGGCATCTCGCCGCATCCGGGCGCGGCGACCGGCGCCGGCGGCGAAATCCGCGACGAGGCGGCGACCGGCCGCGGTGGCAAACCGAAGGCGGGACTGTGCGGTTTCTCGGTCTCGAATCTGCGGATCCCGGGCTTCGAACAGCCCTGGGAGACGATGCCCGATCTGCTGGCGCAGGGCCGCCCCGAGCGCATGGCGTCGGCGCTGTCGATCATGCTCGAAGGACCGATCGGCGCGGCGGCGTACAACAACGAGTTCGGCCGTCCCAATCTCAACGGCTACTTCCGGACCTTCGAGCAGGTGACCGCCGACGGCCGCAATCGCGGCTATCACAAGCCGATCATGATCGCCGGCGGCTACGGCAGCATCCGCGCCGGTCACGTCGAGAAGCTGGAGGTCGTCGACGGTGCGCGCCTGGTCGTGCTCGGCGGCCCGGCGATGCTGATCGGTCTGGGCGGCGGCGCGGCGTCGTCGATGGCGACCGGCGCGAGCACCGCCGAACTCGACTTCGCATCGGTGCAGCGCGCGAATCCCGAACTCGAGCGGCGTTGCCAGGGCGTCGTCGATGCCTGCTGGGCCCTGGGTGACGACAATCCGATCCTGTCGATCCACGACGTCGGCGCCGGCGGGATCTCCAATGCGCTGCCGGAGCTGGTCGACAGCGACGATCGCGGCGGACGCTTCCAGCTGCGCGACGTGCAGTCGGCCGACCCGGCGTTGTCGCCGATGGAGATCTGGTGCAACGAGTCGCAGGAGCGCTACGTGCTGGCGATCGCCCCGGGCGACCTGCCGCGCTTCGACGCGATGTGCGCGCGTGAGCGCTGCCCGTATGCGGTGGTCGGGACGGCGACCGCCGAACGGACATTGCTGGTCGAGGATGCCCTCGACGGCACCGAGCCGGTCAACATTCCGATGCAGGTCCTGCTCGGCAAGCCGCCGCGGATGCAACGCAACACCCGGCGCCAGCCGAGCGCGTTCCCGTCACTGTCGACGGACCGCATCGATCTGGCCGAGGCTGTGCAACGCGTGCTGGCACTGCCGGCGGTCGCGTCCAAGTCGTTCCTGATCACGATCGGCGATCGCAGCGTCGGCGGGCTGACCGTCCGCGACCAGTTCGTCGGGCCGTGGCAGGTGCCGGTGGCCGATTGCGCGGTGACCGCCAGCGGCTTCGACGCCACCACCGGCGAGGCGATGGCCATGGGCGAACGCACGCCGCTGGCGCTGGTCGATGCGCCGGCATCCGGGCGCATGGCGGTTGCCGAGGCGGTGCTCAACATTGCCGCGGCGCCGATCGACAGGCTGTCCGACGTGCGGCTGTCGGCCAACTGGATGGCTGCCTGCGGCCAGGGCGATGAGGACGCGCGCCTGTTCGATACGGTGCGCGCAGTCGGTGCCGAACTGTGCCCGCAGCTCGGTATCGCGATTCCGGTCGGCAAGGATTCGTTGTCGATGAAGAGCGTGTGGACGCAGGGCGACCAGCCGCAGGCGCAGACCGCGCCGCTGTCCCTGATCGTCTCGGCGTTTGCGCCGGTCAGCGACGTGCGTCGCAGTCTGACTCCGCAGTTGCGCCTCGATGCGGGCGAGACGCGCCTGATCCTGATCGATCTCGGGCGTGGTCGTGCGCGCCTGGGCGGTTCGGCGCTGGCCCAGGTCTATGCGCAGAGCGGCGACGTCGCTCCCGATCTGGATCGTCCCGCCGATCTGGTCCAGGCGTTCGGACTGATCCAGCGCCTCAACGCCGAGGGGCAGATGCTGGCCTACCACGATCGCAGCGATGGCGGCCTGTTCGTGACCGTGGCCGAGATGGCTTTCGCCGGGCATTGCGGTGTCGATCTGGACGTCGCCGCGCTGGGGAGCGATGCGGTGGCCGCGCTGTTCAACGAGGAACTCGGCGTTGTCCTGCAGGTGCGTGCCGAAGCGGTCGCCGGCGTGCTGGCGGCCTGCACGGACGCCGGGCTGGCGGCGCACGACATCGGGGCGCCGACGGCCGCGCCCGAACTGCACGTGCGCGCCGCTGCGCAGACGTTGTTCACGGCGCCGGTGCGCGAGCTGCACAAGCGCTGGGCGCGGACCAGCTACGAGATCGCGGCACTGCGCGACGATCCGGACTGCGCACGCGAGGAATTCGAGGCGGTCGGTGTGGAGGACGATGCCGGACTGACCGTGGCACTGAGCTTCGAGCCGTCGGTGGCGCCGAGCGCGCATGTCGCGGCGCGGCCGAAGGTGGCGATCCTGCGCGAGCAGGGGGTCAACAGCCATTACGAGATGGCCTATGCCTTCGACGCCGCCGGATTCGAGGCGGTCGACGTGCACATGACCGATATTCTCGACCGTCGCATGCGGCTGACCGACTTCGCCGGCCTGGTCGCCTGCGGCGGGTTCTCCTACGGTGATGTGCTCGGTGCCGGCCGTGGCTGGGCCAGCACGATCCAGTTCAACGACCATGCGCGGGCCGAGTTCGCGGCATTTCTCGGTCATCCGGAGCGGTTCGCGCTGGGGGTGTGCAACGGGTGTCAGATGTTCGCCGCGCTCAAGGCGCTGGTCCCCGGCGCGGAGGCCTGGCCGGCGTTCCGACGCAATCGCAGCGAGCAGTTCGAGGCGCGCTGGTCGCAGGTCGAGATTCTCGAGTCGAAGTCGCTGTTCTTCCGGGGCATGGCCGGCAGTCGCCTGCCGATCGCGGTCGCCCATGGCGAGGGGCGGGCGGTGTTCGACTCCGATGCCGAGCTGGACGCGCTGCGCAGCGGCGAACAGTTGGCGATGCGCTATGTCGACGCCTCGGGGCAGCCGGCTGTCCGCTATCCGGCCAATCCGAACGGGTCGCCGGCGGGCATCACCTCGGTGTGCAATGCGGACGGCCGCGTCACCATTCTGATGCCGCACCCGGAGCGGACGGTTCACGGCGTGACCGGATCCTGGTGGCCGCAGCGCGACGCCGCCAAGACGCCGTGGTTCGAGATGTTCGTCAACGCCCGGCGCTGGGTCGGCTGAGCCCTGGAGTCCGCGCCCCGCGGCGGTCTCCGGCTAGGGCCTGTGAACGCTATGGGCGATTGCAGCGATTGCCATCGTGTTAGCAGGCCCTGACGGGCCGGGGGGTCTAGCCGCACAGGGGCGGTCCGGCGTCAGCGCCGGTCTGCCCGCAACGCTTCACTCCGGAAGCGGCGGTTCGAGCAGTTCCAGCGGCGGGTTGCCGTCATAGACCAGGTTCAGTCGTCGCTGCAGGTAGGCGGTTCTGACGAACACGTAGGGGTCGAACTGCTGCTCGAGGACCGAGTCCAGGTCCAGCACCTTCGAGCGGGTGTCGACGATGTCGACGCCGGCGAGGACGACGCGGTCGAACTCCTCGACGGAGTCGGTGTACTGCAGGATCTCGGTCCAGTTGTCGCCGAAGCGGCCGACCAGATCACGATTGGTGTACGGGCCCAGCAGCGGCAGCATCAGATACCAGCCTTCGCCGACACCCCAGCGACCGAGCGTCTGGCCCAGATCCTCGTTGTGCTTGGTCAGGCCGATCTTGGACGCCGGATCGAGCAGGCCGGCGATGCCGTAGGTGCTGTTGATCGCGAAGCGGCCGGTGTCACGCGCGGCCTGGACCAGCTTGCCCTGCAGCAGGTCGTTGACGATGACCGTGGGATACAGAAGGTTGTCGATGAAGTTGGAAATGCCGGTCCGGACCGGGCTCGGCACCACCGCCACGTACGCTTTCGCCGCAGGCTTGAGGACGTAGTGATCGGCCTTGATGTTGAAGGTGTAGATCGGGCGGTTGATCGGCTCGAGCGGATCGAGCGGTTCGTACGGCGAATTGTGGGCGCAGCCCGCCGCGCCCGCGACGGCCAGCACGGCAGCAAGATGGCGCAGCAGGGAAGCGGCGCGGCTCATGCTCAGGGGCTCCCGCCGGGGGCGAAGATCGGGTCGAGGCCGAAGAACGTCAGCAGGCCCCGCAGCTGTTCGGGCGGTTCGATCAGCTCGACCCGGCGGCCCTGCCGCCGCGCGCGGCGCTCGAGTTCAAGCAGCAGGGCGACGCCGGCGCTGTCGACCTGGGCGATGTCGCTCAGATCGATGCGTCCGTCACCCGACAGGGCGTCGGCCCGCGCGAGCATTTCGGCAGCGCGCCGGAAGGTCAGGGCATCGGCTTCGAGCTTCACGGCGTGTCGGTCTTGTCGGCCTCGGCGTCCGGTGACTTGGCTTCTGCGATCAGCTGGCCCTCGTTCAGGCGCTTGATCACGTCCTCGATGCCGGCGCGCTTGATCTCCGAGTCCATCTGCGTGCGGTAGTTCAGGACCAGCGACAGGTTTTCGGCCTTGATGTCCCAGATCTTCCAGTTGCCGTCGGTCTGGCGCATCGAGAACGTCATCGGAATCGGCGGCTTGCCGTTGTTGCGCTCCAGCGTGATGTCGACGTTGGCGCGCTTGCCGTCGATGCGGGCCGGTTTGACGTCGATGTCGACGCTGTCGTAGTACTCGAGCAGCTTGTCCGCGTAAGTGTGGATCAGCATGTCCTTGAACGCGGTCTCGAACTGCTGCACCTGCTCGTCGGTGGCGTCCTTGAGGTGACGGCCGAGGATGACCTTGCCGACATAGGTGGTATCGAAGATCGGAACGATCTTCTGCTCGACCATCGCGTACAGGGCATCCTTGTCGTTCTGGTAGGTCTCGACATTGTCCGCGATGTCCTGGCGGACCTCGGTCGTCGAGGTCTTGATGATCTCGGACGGCGTCAGCGGCTCCGCATGCGCCGTAAGGGCCATCACGGCGAGGGTGGCCGCTGCGCCCAGTTTGCTCAGTGTCCGCATCATGTCTTGGCTCCTTCGGCGCTTCAGGGTTGCGCCTTTTGCTGTTCCAGCGAGTTCGCGAGCTTGCCGATCGCGTCCGCCAGTTTGTCGTCTTCCCCGCCGGTCTGCGACGACAGGAACTGACCGATCAGGTTTTCCAGAACGATCGCACCCTGCGTCAGCATCAGTTCGCTGCCGTCAGCCAGGTATTCGTCCAGTCCACCCGGCTCCAGTCCGATGTACTGATCGCCGAGCAGGCCGGCAGTGAGAATCTTTGCGCTCGAATCCTCCGGAATCTTGTCGTAACTCGACGCGATGTCAATCTTGACGACCGCCTCGAACGAGGCCGGATCGATCTGGATCGAACGGACCCGCCCGATCTTGACGCCGGCCATGGTCACGGCGGCCCCGGTCTTGAGTCCGCCGATGTTGGCGAACTTCGCGGTGACCGAATACGTGTCGCCGCCACCGTAGGAATCGAGGCTGGCGACGCGGAAGGTCAGAACGAACACCGCCGCCACGCCCAGACAGACGAAGAAGCCGACCAAAATCTCGAGAGCTTTCGATTGCATGTTGTCGTGTACCTAGATTCGATGGGCGGCAATTAACGGAACATGAATGCGGTCAGGACGAAATCCAGCGCCAGGATGCTCAGCGACGAGACGACGACGGTCGACGTCGTCGCGGTCGACACGCCCTCCGACGTCGGCGGCGCATGGTAGCCCTGGTACATCGCGATCCAGTTGATCACCGCGCCGAACACCGCGGACTTGATGAAGCACTGCCGCAGGTCGGTGAGGTCGACGTTGGCATGGATCTGGGACCAGTAGGTCCCGGTGTCGCCGCCCAGCAGATCGACCGCGATCAGGTGGCCGCCGGCGACGCCGATGGCCATGACCGAGAAGATCGCCGTCAGCAGCGGCAGCGAGATCACGCCGGCGATGAAGCGGGGCGCGACGACGCGGCGCATCGGATCGACGGCCATCATCTCCATCGCCGACAGCTGGTCGGTCGCGCGCATCAGGCCGATTTCGGCCGCCAGTGCGGAGCCGGCGCGTCCGGCGAACAGCAGCGCCGTGACCACGGGGCCGAGTTCGCGGATGACCGCGAGCGCGACGATCACGCCGACCGCGTCCTCGGCGCCGAAACGGTCCAGTGTATTGGCCATCTGCAGTGCCAGGACCATGCCGATGAACATGCCCGAGATGACGATGATCACCAGCGACAGCACGCCGATCATGTAGAGCTGCCGCACGATGATCCGGGGGCGCAGCAATGCCGGTCCGATCGCCGACAGCACCCCGAGCAGGAAGAACTGGGCGCGGCCGAGCCCGGACAGGAAATTGGTCAGGACCAGACGGATGCCATTCATCGGGCGTCTCCCATCAGATCCTGCTCCAGCGGTGGGGCTTTGTAGTGAAACGGCACCGGTCCGTCCGGCCGGCCTTCGAGGAACTGGCGCACCAGCGCCGACTCGGACCCGCGGATCTGGTCGGGCGTGCCGTGATCCAGCACCTTGCCCCCGGCGACGATGTAGGCATAGTCCGCAATCGACAGGACTTCCTCGACGTCGTGCGAAACCACCACGCTGGTGATGCCGAGCGATGTGTTGAGCGAGCGGATCAGACGCATCAGGACGCCCATGCTGATCGGGTCCTGGCCCGTGAACGGCTCGTCGTACATCACCATGTCCGGGTCGAGCGCGATCGCACGCGCCAGCGCCACGCGCCGCGACATCCCACCCGAAAGCTCCTCTGGATACAGATCCCGGGCCCCGCGCAGGCCGACGGCCTCCAGCTTCATCAGCACGATGTCGCGGATCAGCGCTTCGGCCAGTTTGGTGTGCTCGCGCAGCGGGTAGGCAACGTTGTCAAAGACCGTGAGGTCGGTCAGCAGCGCTCCGTTCTGGAACAGCATGCCCATGCGTTGCCGCATCCGGTACAGCGCCTTGCGGTTCTGCTGATGGACGTCGGCCCCGTCGAACAGGACCGTGCCGCCGGTGGGGCGCCACTGGCCGCCGATGATGCGCAGCAGCGTCGTCTTGCCGGTGCCGGAAGGGCCCATGATGGCCGTGACCTTGCCGCGCCGGATGTCGACGTCGACGCCGTCGTAGATCATCCGACTGCCATAGCCGAACCGCAGGTCGCGCACACTCACCAGCAGATCGGGGGTCTGTTCGTGACCGGTCATGGAGAAAAAGCCGTTGGCGCCCGGCGCCGTCAGGCGCCTGCTTCTTGTTGTGGAGCCCGCATTGTAGCGGACACGCCCGTGCCCGCGCGTGACCACGTCACGGATCGGCCCCGGCCGCGGCGGCAGACGTCGCGGCGGCGCCCAGCTGCGCCCTCAAATGGGGCAGCAGCGCCGTGGCGACCTGGTCGACGTCCCGCGGGCCGCCGAGATCGGCGATCTGCGTCATCCGCAGGCCGGCGTATCCGCAGGGATTGATGCGGGAGAACGGCTCGAGATCCATGTCGACGTTGATCGACAGGCCGTGGTAGGTGCAGCCACGGCGCACGCGCAGGCCCAGCGAGGCGATCTTGGCGCGCGTGGCGCCGCTGCCCACGTAGACCCCCGGTGCGTCCCGGTCGCTGGCCGCTTCGATGCCGTACCCGCGCAACAGATCGATCGTGGCGTTCTCGATGCGTTCGACCAGGCTGCGGATGCCGTAACCCCGCCGGTGCAGGTTGAGCAGGAAGTAGACGACGAGCTGGCCGGGGCCGTGATAGGTCACCTGACCGCCGCGGTCGGATTGCACGACCGCGATGGCCCCTGGCGCGAGGACGTGCTCGGCCTTGCCGGCTTGCCCTTGCGTGTAGACCGGCGGGTGCTGCAACAGCCAGATCTCGTCAGGGGTGTCGGCATCGCGGGCGTCGGTGAACGCGCGCATCCGCTCCATCGTCTCGGCATAAGGCTGCAGGCCGAGGTGGCGGATGTGCGGAGCGAAGGCCGGCTCCCCGGTCACGCCGGCTTCAGCCTTCCAGCCACAACCGGGCCGCGTCGATCAGGCGGCGCAGCAGGCTGCCTTCGCCGACCGGTTGCAGTGTCTGCAGCGGCAGCGTCCGCAGCGTCTGATCGTTGATCGACAGGGTGACGGTCCCGACCTGCTGACCTGCCGCCAACGGCGCGATCGCCCGGCCCTCGATGTGCGGGGTGACGGTCAGCTTGTCCGCTTCTCCGCGCGGGACGGTCAGCACGATCGGGGCGGGAACGCCGACGGCGACCTCGCTGACCGCGCCCTGCCAGACCTGGATCTGGCTGACCGGTTTCTCGGCGCCGAACAGCGCCACGTTCTCGAAGAAGCGGAAACCATAGTCGAGCAGGGTCTTGGAGTCCTGTGCCCGTTGGCGGGGGCCGCCAGCGCCCATCACCACGGAGATCAGGCGGCGGCCGTCGCGGATCGCCGACCCGGCGAGGCAATAGCCGGCACTTTCGGTGTGTCCGGTCTTGATGCCATCGGCGGTGCTGTCCATCTGCAGCAGCAGGTTGCGGTTGCGCTGGGTGATCTCGCCGCGATGACCGAAAGTGAATTCACGCTCGCTGAAGATCTTGTAACGCTCCGGGTAGGTCTGGATCAGTGCCCGCGCCAGCAGGGCGATATCGTAGGCGGTGGTGTAGTGCTCGGGGTCGGGCAGCCCGGTGGCATTGACGAAGTGGGTGTCCTTCATCCCGATCTGCTGGGCGTGCTGGTTCATCAGCTGCGCGAAGACGGATTCGTCGCCGGCGATGTGTTCGGCGATCGCGACGGTGGCGTCGTTGCCGGACTGCGTGATGCTGCCGTGGAGCAGGTCGCGGAACCCGACCTTCTTGCCGACCTCGACAAACGTGCGGGATCCCGGCGTGCGCCAGGCCTTCTCGCTGATCAGCACGTCGTCATCCATCGTGACGTGGCCCTGCTGCAGTTCGTCGAACGCCACGAAGGCCGTCATGATCTTGGTGATGCTGGCGGGTTCGACGCGCTCATGCGCGTTCTTTTCGGCGATCACCTGACCGCTCTGGAAGTCGAACAGCACGAAGCTGTTGACGTTCAGATCCGGTGGTTCGGGGACCAGCGCGCGTGCGGGCAGCGAAACCAGGAGGGCGAGCAGGCAGGGGAGCAGGATGGGAAACAGACGCTTCATTTGAACGGGAGACGGCATAGGAGTGAGCGGTAGCGGCACGACCGCAGCGAGCGACAAGTCTATCGCATCGGGGCCTACTGCCCCGCGTCGGCGTCGCGCAACCATGTCAGCTGGAATCCTTCTGACTGCAGACGCGCGCGCATGTTCCGCGCGGATTCGTCGCCGCCGCTGGCGAACGGCCCGAGCACGACGCGATGGACCGCAAGGCCGTCCTGTTCGGCCACCAGGATGCGGGCGCCGTCGACGCCCCGGCTGCTGAGCTGCTCGCGCATGGCGATGGCGTTGATCGGATCGGCGTAGACCGCGACCTGCAGCCAGCCCGGACCGGGGTCGGTTGCAGGTGCGGGCGGAGCGGGTTGCGGAAGCGCCGGGCGTCCCGGCGGGGGGCTGTCGCCGGGATCGATCGCGCTGATTTCGACCATCGCGGAGCCGGCGCCGAGCATGTCGAGCCTGGCGGCGGCGGCATAGGACAGATCGATGATGCGCCCCTTGTGGAACGGGCCGCGGTCGTTGACCCGCACCACCACGCTGCGGCCGGTGTCCACGCGCGTGACGCGCACATAGGTCGGCAGCGGCAGTGTCTTGTGCGCCGCCGTCATCTTGAACATGTCGTAGGGTTCGCCGCTGGAGGTCCGGTGTCCGTGGAATTTCTTGCCGTACCAGGAGGCGTATCCGCGCTCGCGGAATCCGGACGATGACGCCAGTACCCGGTAGGTTCTGCCGAGAACCTCGTAGCTTGCGGGATTGCCGTAGGCGGAGCGGGGTTCGGCGCGCGGGACCGCGTCGGGGGTCGAGGCGATGTCCGGAGGGACTTCGTGCCGTTGCGGGGCCACGTCCTGATCGAGTGCGTAGCGACCGGCGTTGGGCTGGTCCGGGGTCGGGCGCGGCGACGGCGTCGAGCAGGCCGCGAGCATGACGACCGACAGAAGGGCGGATGCGCGGATCACGTGTTACTCGGCGTGCGGCGTGCCGCCTCCCTCGGCCAGGGCGGCTTCGATGCGCCGGGCCAGCTGGGCCACAGCCATGCCGTAGAACACCCTGGGGTTGTAAGTCATCACCGAATAGAAATTGTGCAGGGCGACCCAGTATTCCGGACCACCCTCGTCGAGTGGCAGGCGCAGGATGCCGACCGCGGTGTCGGGCGGGAGCTCGACCGCCGGTTTGATGCCCAGCGCCGCGAGCTGGTCGGCGCGATAGGCGACGTTGCGACCGTTGATCTCGGTGCCTTCAGGGACGGCATCGGCGGTCAGTTGGGCTGGCACGATCAGTGGTTGGCCGCGCTGCCACGCACGCTTGCGATCGTAGCGGGTCAGGTAGTGCGCGATCGAACCGATGGCGTCGGTCAGCGACCACAGGTCGCGCCGGCCGTCGCCGTCGAAATCCACCGACAGCCGGCGGTAGTTGCTCGGCATGAACTGCGCCGCGCCCATCGCGCCCGCGTAGGATCCGGTCGGCGTCAGCGGATCGAACCCGAAATCGCGGCACAGCACGAAGAATTCGGTCAGCTCGCTGAGGAAGAAGCGGTTGCGTGTGGGATGGTCGAAACCCTGCGTGCTCAGGGCGTCGATGACCCGTACCGAGCCGGTGATGTGTCCGTAGCGGGTTTCGATGCCGAGGATGCCGGCGATGACGGCCGGCGGTACGCCGTATTCCTCTTCCGCGCGCGCCAGCGCGTCGGCGTGCATCAGCAGCAGGCCGACGCCGTTTTCGACGCGGCTGGTGTCGATGCGCCGCGAGTACTGCGTCCAGGTCTCGGTCTTTTCCGGTGCCTTCTGTTCCTTCTCCACCAGCTGTGGCAGGCGCTCGGCCTGGGCCAGGGTGGTCTTGACCCGGGCCAGCTCGGTGTCCGAGAAGCCGTATTCGGCGCGCAGCCTCTCGAGCAGTGCCGGGACCTGCGGGTGCTGGCTGTAGTCGGCATGCGCCTGGACGGCGACGGTCAGGGCGAACGCAGCGGCGAGTCTGGGCATCACTTGGCGAGCAGCTTGCGGTTGGTGTGGATGGACATCAGCATACCGAAGCTCGCCAGCAGCGACACCGCCGAGGTGCCGCCGTAGCTCACCAGCGGCAGCGGCACGCCCACCACCGGCAGCAGGCCGATGACCATGCCGATGTTGATGAAGAAGTAGATGAAGAAGGTCATCGCCAGACTGCCGCCGAGCAGGCGCTGGAAGGTGTCCTGGGCGCGGGCCGCGATGTAGATGCAGCGGCCGACCACGGCCAGATACAGCGCCAGCAGCATCAGCACGCCGAGCAGCCCCATCTCCTCGGAGAACACCGCGAAGATGAAGTCGGTATGCGCCTCGGGCAGGAAATCGAGGTTGGCCTGGGTGCCGTTGAGCCAGCCCTTGCCGAACAGACCGCCGGAGCCGATCGCGATCTTCGACTGGGTGATGTGGTAGCCGGCGCCGAGCGGATCGCTTTCCGGGTTGAGCAGGGTCAGGATGCGCTGGCGCTGGTAGTCGTGCAGGCGTTCCCACAGCAGCGGTGCCGCCGCCGCGACCGCCATCAGGCTGCCGATGATCCAGCGCCACTGCAGCCCGGCGAAGAACAGGGCGAAGCTGCCGGCGACGAAGACCAGCAGCGCGGTGCCGAGATCGGGCTGCTTCATGATCAGCCCGACCGGCATGCCGATCAGCAGCAGGACCAGGCCGATCGTGAACAGGGTCGGCGGCAGGCGCCGGTGATGCAGGAATGCGGCGACCGTCATCGGCATCGCCAGCTTCATCAGCTCCGACGGCTGGAAGCGCAGCACACCGAGATCGAGCCAGCGCTGCGCGCCCTTGGCGGTGTCGCCGAGTGCCAGCACCAGCATCAGCAGCAGGACGGTCAGCCCATACGCCCACGGCGAGATCGCGCGATAGACATCGGGCGGCGCCTGGGCGACGGCGAACATGGCCGCGAACCCCAGCGCCAGGCGCTGCAGCTGGCTCCAGACCGCGTCGGTCGAATGACCGGAAGCCGAGTACTGGACGAACAGGCCGACGGCGGCGACCAGCATCAGCAGCAGCAGCAACGGCAGGTCGATGTGCCAGGTCTCCATCCAGTCGCCCCAGCCGGGTTCCGGCTTGCGTGAGCGGCCGCTGTGCAGCATATTGGCGATCATCGGGTTGCGTCCTCGGGCGGGCGGGGTGCGGGCGGATTCGACACGGCGGTGGTCGCGGGTTTCTGGCCCTCCTGACCATATACGACCTCACCCAGCAGATATTGATCCATCACCACGCGCGCCATCGGCCCTGCAGTGGAGCCGCCGTGGCCGGCATGTTCGGCGATCACGGCGACGGCGATCTTCGGGTCCTCCGCCGGTGCGAAGGCGATGAACAAGGCGTGGTCGCGCAGCCGCAGCGGGGTGTCTTCGAGCTCCGGGGCCGCCTCGTCCTGCTTCAGGCCGGCGACCTGGGCGGTGCCGGTCTTGCCGGCAATCCGGTAAGGGGAATCCTTGCCGATGCGGTAGGCGGTGCCGGCCGGCGAGTGCGCGACCTCGACCATCGCGTCGATCACGACGTTCCAGTTCTGGTTGTCGGCCAGCTCGATCTGCTCCAGAGGCTCCGGCTGCACCACGTCGATGCCCTTGGTGATCGGATCCTCGACGGCGTGCAGGACGTGCGGCTTGAAGCCGCCGCCGCGCATCGCGATACGGGCCGTCATCTGAGCCAGTTGCAGGGGCGTCACCGAGGTGAAGCCCTGGCCGATGCCGACGTTCAGCGTCTCGCCCGGGTACCAGTTCTCGTGGCGGGTACGCTGTTTCCATTCGCGCGACGGAAACAGGCCGCCTTTTTCCAGCGGCAGGTCGATGCCGGTGCGGTGGCCGAGGCCGAACTCCGACATCGCGTCGTGGATGCGATCGATGCCGAGGTTCAAGGCCAGCTGGTAGAAGTAGATGTCGCAGGAGCGCATGACGCCGGTGGCCATGTCCACCCAGCCGTGGCCGCTGCGTTTCCAGCAGCGGTATTTGCGAGACGAGCCGGGCAGCTTCATCTCGCCGCCGCAGAACTCCCGGTGCTCGGGGTCGAACACGTCGTGCTCCAGTCCCGCCAGCGCCATCGCGGGTTTGACCGTGGAGCCGGGCGGGTAGGTGCCCTGCAGTGCGCGGTTGAACAGCGGGCGGCGCGGATCCTCGAGCAGTTGCCGGTAGTCCTTGCTGCTGATGCCCTCGACGAAGTAGTGCGGGTCGTAACCGGGGTTGCTGACCATCGCGATGACCTCGCCGGTCTGCGGGTCGAGCGCGACGATGGCGCCGGTGAGGTCGCCCAGCGCCTGCTCGGCGACGAGCTGGACCCGCGCGTCCAGCGACAGATAGATGTTGCGGCCCGGATAGCCGCGCTGGTAGTCGAGTTCCCGCAGCGGGCGGCCGTAGGCGTTGGCTTCGATGATCTTGGCGCCGGGCACCCCGCGCAGGATGTCCTCCTGGGCGCGTTCGACGCCGACCTTGCCGATCTGGTTCAGGCCCTGATACGCGGCCTCGTCGATCGTCTGCAGTTCACGTTCGGTGATCCCTCCGACGTAGCCGATCACGTGGGCACCGCTGGCGCCGAGCGGATAGTTCCGCGACAGGCCTGCGGTGACTTCGACGCCGGGGAACTCGTGGCGGCGGATCTCGTAGCGCGCCACCTCCTCCATCGACAGGTTGGAGCGCAGCGGGACGCCCAGATAGCGGGGCGACTTGTGCACGCGATCCCTGAAACGGTCGATGTCGGCCTCGTCGAGCGCGACGACCCGCGACAGGCGCGCCAGCAGCGCGTCCATGTCGTCGACCTGCTCCGGCGTGATCTCGAGGACGAAGGCCGGACGGTTCTGCGCCAGCACGGTGCCGGAGCGGTCGTAGATCAGCCCGCGCACTGGCGCCACCGGCATCACCCGCATGCGGTTCTCGTCGGCCCGTGTCGAGAAATAGGCATGGCGGACCACCTGCAGGTCGACCAGGCGCACGATCAGCAGGATCACGCAGGCCGTGCACAGCAGTACCGCGGCGACGGAGCGGCTCAGGAAGGTGTTGCGTTCGGCGTGGACGTTCTTCAGCGCATCCCGGCGCCGTGGCGGCCCGATCAGCACCCTGGCCTCCGGCCGGGGGCGCCGGTCCCGGGATCATCGAGGCGTGTCACCTCATTCATCCTCGGTCGGCTGCCGCAGCAGCTCCATCACGCTGAACAGCAGGGGCCAGAACAGCGTCGTCGACAGGACCGGCAGCCATCGCAGCAGCGTATTGGCCTCGTGATGGGTGGCGCCGTCGATCCAGAACATGATGAAACTGTAGATCGCCCAGGCCGGCAGCAGCGCGATCGTGGCCTGCCACAGCGGGAACAGAATGAAGATGCCGCGCAGACGTTCGACCAGATAGACCACGACGATCAGCCCCAGCGCATGCTGTCCCAGCGGCGATCCGAACAGGACATCCATCGCCAGGCCGACGAGGAAGGCGGGCAGCAGGGTCGAGATGCGCGGTTCGCGCAGGGCCCAGTAGGCGAGGATCAGCGGGGCCCACATCGGCCGCGCCGCAGCCAGCAGATCCGGCAGTTCGACCAGCTGGAACACCAGTGCGACCAGCACGCTGGACAGGAAGCCCAGATACAGCGCGCGCAGGTCGGTCATGGCACCACCTGGGGGGCGCTGGCAGGCGCGTCGCCGTCGGGCGTCGCTGCTGTGTCGCCGCCGGTTTCGGCAGGGCTGGACGGGTCCGCTGGCCGGTCCTCGAGGTCTTCGTCGGCGCCAGCGATGCTGTCGTCGGGCTCGTCGAGCCGGAAGTCCTCGCTCCAGACCAGCAGGGCCTGCCGGCCCTGGTTGAGGTGCGCTGCCGGGGAGGCGTAGGCCTCCATGAAGTGCTCGCCGGCAACGTGGCGCAATTCGTATACCGTTCCGACCGGGTAGCCGGCCGGAAAACGACCGCCGAGCGCCGACGAAACCAGCAGGTCGCCGACCTGGATATCCGCATTGGAGGGCAGGAACGGCAGACGCAGGCCGCGCGCGTCACCTCCGCCGACCGCGATCGTCTGCATGCCGGTGCGATTGACCTCGATCGGCACGCCGTGATCCGGATCGGTGATCAGCAGCGCCTTGGAGCGGTCGCGGCCGACGGAGACGATCTGGCCGAGCACGCCGTAGGCGTCGACCAGGGCCTGACCGCGATAGACGCCGTGGCTGCGCCCCTTGTTGAGGGTGATCTGATTCCGGTACGGGTCCTGGTTGATCGCGATGATCTCGGCGATCAGGACCTCGTCCTGGATGCGGGCGGCCGAGGCGAGCAGCTCGCGGATACGGCGGTTTTCCGCCTCCAGCGCGTCCATCTTCTGCAGCCGCGCTTCCAGCAGCAGCTGCTTTTCCTTCAGTTCGCCGTTCTCGCGTTCCAGGGTTTCACGCGTGCTGATGTCGCCGGCGGCATTGAGCACGCTGCTTGGCAGGGAGGCCAGCCACACCACCGGCGTCAGCATCAGGGACAGGCCGCTGCGCAACGACGCCAGCGAATCACCGCGCGTGTCGTTGAAGACCAGCGCCAGCGACGCCAGGATCAGCAGAAAGGCGCGCAGGCCTAGGCCCGGCCCGCGTGGGAACAGGGGGCGACGGTATGTCTCGGGCAGCGTATTCAAGATCGCGCTGGGCTGACGACAACGAGGTTAGCGGCCAAGGATAGGGCCGCAGGCAACAGGGGGCAACGCACCGCGCGGGCACCGGACCGGCTGCGGCCCGGACGTGACATCAGTCGAGGCTGTAGAAGTCCGACTGGCGATCGAGCATGTCCAGCACCATGCCGCCGCCGCGGGCGACGCAGGTCAGCGGATCGTCGGCGATGATCACCGGCAGGCCGGTCTCCTCCGAGATCAGCTTGTCGAGGTCGCGCAGCAGCGCGCCGCCGCCGGTCAGCACGATGCCGCGCTCGGCGACGTCGGAGCCCAGTTCCGGCGGTGTGCGCTCCAGCGCCTGCTTGACCGCCTTGACGATGCCGGACAGCGGCTCCTGCAGCGAGTCCAGGATCTCGTTCGAGTTCATCGTGAAGTTGCGCGGCACACCGGCGGCCAGATGGCGGCCGACGACGTCGATCTCCTGGACCTCGTGGCCCGGGAACGCGGTACCGATCTGGATCTTGATGCGCTCGGCCGTGGCTTCGCCGATCAGCATGTTGTACTGGCGGCGCACGTAGCTGACGATGGCCTCGTCGAACTTGTCGCCGCCGATGCGCACCGACTCGGCGTAGACGATGCCGTTGAGCGAGATCACCGCGACTTCCGAGGTGCCGCCGCCGATGTCGACGACCATCGAGCCGCGCGCCTCGCCGATCGGGATGCCGGCGCCCAGCGCCGCGGCGATCGGCTCCTCGATGACCCAGACCTTGCGCGCGCCGGCGTTCTCGACCGACTCGCGGATCGCACGACGTTCGACCTGGGTCGAGCCATAGGGCACGCAGACCACCACGCGGGTCATCGGCCGCATCATCCGGCCCTTCTGCACCTTGCGGATGAAGTGCTGAAGCATCTTCTCCGTGACGGTGTAGTCGGCGATCACGCCGTCGCGCAGCGGGCGCACGGTGGTGATGTTGGTCGGCGTGCGGCCGAGCATCTGCTTGGCTTCGATACCGACGGCTTCAACCTTCTTGGCGCCGCGGGCATCCATCCGGATCGCAACGACGGACGGCTCGTTGAGCACGATGCCTTCGTCGCGAACGTAGACGAGCGTGTTGGCGGTGCCCAGGTCGATGGACAGATCATTGACAAAGAGACGGCGAACGGCGTCGAACATCGCGGTGGCCTGATGCGTGATTAAGGCGAATTAATTGGTCTAATCGGTGCAGGAATCCACCCGTTCAGTCCTGGCGAATGACGCCTGCGTCCCCAACGCCGGACAATCGGGCTAGAATTGTGCATCCGCACATCTTAAACGATTTTCTCGCCCGCACAGCCTTTTGGTGTGGCCTGCGGGCGGTGGATCGGGATCGGACTGTGCAAGGATGCCCCGAAATGGGGCGCTCCCACATCATTTGTGGCGCTTTTCACCAGAGCCCGAGCCCCGGATTATGAGTCTGACGATTGAGCAGTTGAAGCAGGTCGCCCATCTGGCGCGACTGGAGATGACCCCCGATCAGGCGGATCACTATACCCAGCAGCTGTCGAGCATCCTGGATCTGGTCGACCAGCTCCAGCAGGCCAAGACCGACCAGGTCGAGCCGATGGCGCATCCGCTGGAGATGAGCCAGCGCCTGCGTCCGGACACGGTCACCGAAACCAACCAGCGCGACGTGTTCCAGTCGGTGGCGCCGTCGGTCGAGGACGGCCTGTACGTCGTTCCCAAGGTCATCGAGTAGGACCGGCCCGTGCGGGCCGGGCCAGGGCCCGGCGTCCATCCCGGCGACATCGCTTTCAAGTACGAACCCATGCATACACTTTCGATCAAGGCCCTCGGCGAGGGCCTGAAGACCAAGAAGTTCTCATCGCGGGAGCTGACGCAGCACTACCTCTCGCGGATCGAGCGCCACGACCCGGCGCTGAACAGCTACATCACCGTCACCGCCGAGCAGGCGCTGGCGCAGGCCGACGCCGCGGATGCGCGTCTGGCGGCGGGCGAGGCGGGACCCCTGACCGGCATTCCGCTGGCGCAGAAGGACATCTTCTGCACGGCCGGCGTCCGCACCAGCTGTGCGTCGAAGATGCTCGACAACTTCGTGGCACCGTACAACGCCACCATCGTCGACAAGCTGCACGGTGCCGACGGCGCGGGCATGGTCATGCTCGGCAAGTGCAACATGGACGAGTTCGCGATGGGCTCGTCGAACGAGACCAGCTGGTACGGCCCGGTCAAGAATCCCTGGGACACCGGCCGCGTGCCGGGCGGCTCGTCGGGCGGCTCGGTGGCGGCGGTCGCCGCCGGTCTGGCGCCGGCCGCGACCGCGACCGATACCGGCGGCTCGATCCGCCAGCCCGCGGCGCTGACCAATCTGACCGGCATCAAGCCGACCTACGGTCGCGTCTCCCGCTACGGCATGATCGCGTTCGCGTCGAGCCTCGATCAGGCCGGCGTCGTCGCGCGCACCGCCGAGGACGCGGCGTACGTCCTGCAGGCGATGTCCGGTTTCGACCCCAGGGACTCGACCAGCGTCGAGCGCCCGGTCGACGATCTGGTCGGGGGGCTGGAGCGCCCGATCAAGGGGCTGCGCATCGGCCTGCCGAAGGAGTATTTCGCCGAGGGCCTGGCTGACGGCGCCCGCGAGCGGGTGATGGCGGCGGTCGAGCAGCTCAGGTCGATGGGCGCCGAGATCGTCGAGATCTCGCTGCCGAACTCGCCGCTGTCGGTGCCGACCTACTACGTCGTCGCGCCGGCCGAGGCCAGCTCCAACCTGTCGCGCTACGACGGTGTCCGCTACGGCCACCGCGCCGAGGGCATCAAGACCCTGGAGGAACTCTACAAGCGTTCCCGCGGCGAGGGCTTCGGCGCCGAGGTCCAGCGCCGCATCATGGTCGGCACCTATGTGCTCAGCCACGGCTACTACGACGCGTACTACCTGCAGGCGCAGAAGGTCCGCAAGCTGATCTACGACGACTTCCGGCGCGCCTTCGAGTCTGTGGACCTGGTGCTGGGGCCGACGGCGACCGACGTGGCCTTCGAGCTGGGGTCCAAGACCGACGATCCGGTCGCGATGTATCTGAACGACATCTACACCATTGCCGCCAACCTCGCGGGGATTCCGGCGATGAGCCTGTCCTGCGGATTCGTGGACGGTCTGCCGGTCGGCCTGCAGCTGATGGGCAACTACTTCGACGAGGCTCGACTGCTCAACGTCGCGCACCAGTACCAGCTGGCGACCGACTGGCACCAGCAGCATCCGCGCGGTTTTGAATAAGACGGGTTATCGAACATGGTTTACGACGAAAACTGGGAAGCGGTGATCGGGCTCGAAGTCCACTGCCAGCTTCTGACCAAGACCAAGATCTTCTCCGGCGCCTCGACCACCTACGGCGCCGCGCCGAACACCCAGGCCGACGCGGTCACGCTGGGCCTGCCCGGCGTGCTGCCGGTGCTCAACGCCACCGCGCTGCAGATGGCGGTGAAGTTCGGCCTGGCGGTCGACGCGCAGGTCGCCGAGCGCTGCGTGTTCGCGCGCAAGCATTACTTCTACCCCGATCTGCCCAAGGGCTACCAGATCTCGCAGTACGAGCTGCCGATCGTCGCCAACGGCCATCTCGACATCGAGCTGGGCGAGGGCCAGATCAAGCGCATCGGCATCACCCGCGCGCACATGGAAGAGGACGCCGGCAAGTCCCTCCACGAGGGTTTCGTCGGCGCCAGCGGCATCGACCTCAACCGCGCCGGGACGCCGCTGATCGAGATCGTCTCCGAGCCGGACATCCGGACTGCCGCCGAGGCGGTGGCCTACCTCAAGAAGCTGCACCAGCTGGTGGTCTATCTCGGGATCTGCGACGGCAACATGCAGGAAGGCAGCTTCCGTTGTGACGCCAACGTATCCGTGCGTCGCCGCGGCACCGAGAAATTCGGCACCCGCACCGAGACCAAGAACGTCAACTCGTTCCGCTATGTCGAAAAGGCGATCGAATACGAAATCGGCCGCCAGATCGACGTGATCGAGTCCGGTGGCACGATCGTGCAGGAGACGCGCCTGTTCGATCCCGGCACCGGCGAGACGCGCTCGATGCGGACCAAGGAAGACGCCAACGACTACCGCTATTTCCCGGATCCGGACCTGCTGCCGGTCGTGGTGACGACCGATGACATCGAGCGCGTGCGCGCGACGATGCCGGAGCTGCCGGAAGCCAAGCGCAACCGTTTCATGGAGCAGTACGCGCTGCCCAAGTACGACGCCACGGTGCTGACCGGCGAGCAGGCGCTGGCGGATTACTACGAGGCCGTGGTCAAGGCCTCGGGCGCCGATCCGAAGATCTGCTCGAACTGGATCACCACCGATCTGCTCGGCGCGCTGAACAAGATCGGCAAGGACATCACCGAGTCGCCGGTTGGCGCCGAGATGATGGCCGGCCTGATCGCACGCATCGTCGACAAGACCATCTCCGGCAAGATCGCCAAGGATGTGTTCGAGGCGATGCTCGCGGGCGAGGGCACGGCGGACGAGATCATCCAGGCCAAGGGGCTGGTGCAGATCACAGACGAGTCGGCGATCGAGAAGGTGATCGACGAGGTGATCGCGGCCAATCCCGCGCAGCTGGAGCAGTACCGCAGCGGCAAGGACAAGCTGTTCGGCTTCTTCGTCGGTCAGGTCATGCGTGCCAGCCGCGGCAAGGCGAACCCGGACGCGGTCAACCGGCTGCTCAAGGACAAGCTGGCCGGCTAGGGCCAGTTAACGCTATGGACGATCGTTGCGTTGCTACCGGAAATCGCACCAGGCACGGCGCGGACCGCCGGCCTTGGTTGCTCCAAGGCGAAGGTTCGCAACGCCGCATGGCGCGATTTCCCGCGCAACCCGGATGGGACGGGGCGGTATTGGCGCAGTGCGGTGTTGCCAGTCGCTTGCTTGGAACCACCAAGCGGCGCGGCTGGCGCCTTGCCCTGCGCCAATACCCCCTCCGTCGCAACGATTGCCATCGTGTTAACAGGCCCTAGCGGCGTCGCCATGTCGAACCAGTTGCACGAGTTTCTGCTGCCGGAGCTGGGCGTGCGCGGCGCCGTGGTCGAGTTCGATCACGGCATCGATGCCATGCTCGGTTCGCGGCCGTATCCCGTCGCGGTTCGTACGCTGCTGGGGCAGGCCCTGGCGGCGATGCCGCTGATGGCCGCCAACACCAAGTTCGAAGGACGGATGAGCCTGCAGTTTCGCGGGCACAACGCGCTGTCGATGCTGGTCGCGCAGATCGAGGCGGGCCTGCAGGTGCGGGCGATGGCCAAGGCCGAGGACCACGCCGAGGGCGACTTCCAGGCGCTGATGCACGGGGGCCAGCTCGGCTTGCTGCTGGAGCCGGCCAACAGCGATCGCAACTACCAGGCGCTGGTGCCGATCGAGGGGCACAGCCTGGCCACGGCGCTGGAGGGCTACTACGAGCGTTCCGAGCAGATTCCGTCGAAGCTGGTGCTGGCCGCCGGCGACGGTGTGATCCGCGGCATCGTCATCCAGCGCCTGCCGCTGGGCGAGAAGGCGAGCTCCGTCGAAAACTGGGAGCACGTCTGCGCCCTGTTCGCGACGCTGGGCGAGGCCGAGCTGCTGGCGGTCGATGCGCTGACCATCCTGCGACGACTGTTCCACGAGGAGACCGTTCGCGTATTCGAGCCGCGGCCGGTGGCGCTGACCTGCCGCTGCAGCCGGCAGAGCATCTCGATCATGCTGCTGTCGCTCGGAGAGGCCGAATTGCAGGACCACCTTGCCAGCCATCCGAACGTCGACGTGACCTGCGAATTCTGCGGGCAGCGCTATCTGTTCACGCGCGACGATGTCGACGAGCTGTTCCTGCGCGCGCGGACCCAGCCCGAAAGCCCGACACGTCACTAGGATCTGCGCCCATGATCGTTCCGCGGTATTTGATCGCCGCGTCCCGGATCGCCGGGGCCGGGCAGGGGCTGTTCCTGGACGAAGCGATTGAACGCGGGCGCGTCATCATCGCGCCCGACAACGTCCATACCGTCTGGACCGAATCCCGGTTGCGCCGCTATGCGCCGGATTCACGCGAAGTCGAGTCCAGCGTGCGCTGGTTCGAGGACCGGTTCTCGCTGACGCCGGAATGGACCGACGAGTGTTACGTCAACCACTCGTTCACGCCGACCGCGCTGTGGCATCTGGGATTCATCTTCGCGCTGGAGGATCTGGCCGCTGGCACCGAGGTCACGATGGACTATCGCGACGTCATCGGCGACGGCGAGGAGATGCCCTTCGTGGACGGCGTCACCGGCCAGCCCATCGTCGGCTCGCCGTGGGCGGATGTGGTGCGCCGCACCGCGACGCGGCTGGCCGGTCTGTTCTGACCCGGCGGTTCTGACCCGGAATTCCGCAGCGGCGGCCGCGGGCCGCTCATCCAAACCGCCGGGTGTGCCGTAAGAGGAGCAAATCCCTCCTGCGCGCACCATGTCCTTCATCGTCATCCTGTTGTGGATCGCCGTCCTGGCCGTCGCCGCGAAGACCGTGGCGTGGCTGATCCAGAGGCGCAGCGGCAACGCCGGCATCGTCGACGCCATCTGGGCCTGGACCCTGGGCGGGTCGGCCCTGGTATGGGCCTGCGCCGGCACCGGTGATCCTTTCCTGAGGGGAATGATGGCGGTGATGGGCGTCGCCTGGGGCGGTCGCCTCGGCTGGCACTTGTGGCAACGCAATCACGGTCAGCCCGAGGACTGGCGTTATGCGCAGTTGCGCGCACGCTGGGGCCGGCGGGCGGATCGCAACATGTTCTGGTTCTTCCAGTTCCAGGTGCTGTTCACGCTGGCGTTGTCGGCTTCGGCCTTCGCGCCGGTGACGTATGCGACCGTTTCCCCGGGGCCGGTCTGGATCGGACTCGCGCTGGCGATCTGGCTCACGGCGGTGCTCGGCGAGTCCGTGGCCGATCGGCAGCTGCGCCGCTTCCGTGCCGATCCGCGCCGCCATGGTCAGGTGTGCCGTGACGGCCTGTGGCGCTACTCGCGCCACCCCAACTATTTCTTCGAGTGCCTGCACTGGTGCGCCTACGTCCCGCTGGCGGTGGGTGGGGCCGGCTGGCCGTGGACCCTCGCTGCGCCGGTGGTCATGGCGTTCCTGCTGCTGAGGCTGTCCGGGGTCCCGCTGCTCGAGGCCGAGATGATCCGGCGCAAGCCCGGCTACGCCGACTACGTGCGGCAGACCAATGTCCTGGTGCCGTGGTGGCCGCGAGGCGACAGTGCGCCGCGCCCGGCGTCCGGATGCACCGACACCTCCCAAACGAAATGATGACGACAGGAGAGCGCCATGAACACGATTGATCTATGTGAACGCGGTTGGATTCCCGATCGCCTTGCCCGAGTCGGGATGCGGCGGCTGATGCAGCAGCGTCTGGTCGATGCATCGATGGGGGACGATGAGCAGCGCGCCGAGCGCCTCGGTCGCTTCGTCGAGGAATTGCGCGCTTCTCCCATCGCGATCGAGACCCAGGCGGCCAACGCCCAGCACTACGAGGTGCCCGCGGAATTCTTCCACCTGCACCTCGGTCCGCAGCTCAAATACTCCTGCTGCCTGTATCCGACCGGCCGCGAGACGCTGGCGCAGGCCGAGACGGCGATGCTGGATCTGTATGCGGAGCGCGCCGAGCTGGTCGACGGGCAATCCATGCTCGATCTCGGCTGTGGCTGGGGCTCGCTGTCGCTGTGGCTGGCGCGGCGCTATCCGAACTCGCGCGTCGTCGGGCTGTCCAACTCGCACGGTCAGCGTCGTTTCATCGAGCAGCGTGCGCGGGCGCAGGGACTCGGCAATCTGACCGTCCTGACCGGAAACGTGGTTGATTTCGAAATGCCGCAGGCGCAACTCGCAGAGGGATTCGACCGTGTGCTGTCGATCGAGATGTTCGAGCACATGAAGAATTACGGCCAGCTCCTCGCCAAGATCGCCGGCTGGATGCGGCCGGACGCCCGTCTGTTCGTCCATATCTTCGCCCACCGCTCGCTGGCGTATCACTTCCAGGACGCCGACCAGAGCGACTGGATGAGTCGCTACTTCTTCACCGGCGGCACGATGCCGAGCGAGGACCTGCTCGCACATTTCCAGGACGATCTGACGTTGCAGCAGCGCTGGTGGGTCAGCGGCCTCCACTACGAACGCACGGCCAATCACTGGCTCGCCGCGATGGACGAGCACAAGGCGCAGATCATGCCGGTCTTCCGGCAGACCTACGGCGACAGCGCGGCGGTCTGGTTCCAGCGCTGGCGCATGTTCTACATGGCCGTTGCGGAGCTGTTCGGCTTCGGCGAGGGCAACGAGTGGGGCGTCGGGCACTACCGCTTCGTGCGCAGTCCGTCCGGAGTGAGCCAGTGACATCGGGCGCGGGCCGGTGGCTGGCCCTGGGCGCGGCGGCACTGACCCTCGTGCTGGGGGGCGGCCCGGCGTGGGCCCAGGATGCCGCGGCGACGCCGGCGGACGGTGAGCGCCGCTTCTACGGGTACGCCTACGATCTGAAGACGGATCGCTATCTGTATACCGAGGTTCATCGCCAGACCGTCGCCGATGGGCGCTGGGTGGGCGGCACGATCGAGTACTTCGCCGCCGACGGCCGGCGCATCGGGGGCAAGACCCTGGATTTCTCCGACGACCCCTTCATTCCGACGTACCGCTTCGAGATGCCCGGCCTCGATTACGTCGAGGCCATCACCGACAGCCGCGGACCGATCACGATGCGGCGGCAGAAGGGCGATCGCGTGGCGACCGAACAGTTGCCCAAACGCGAGCCGATGTGCGCCGATTCGGGGTTCCACAGCCTGCTGGTCGACCGCTTCGACGCGCTGATGGCGGGGCAGACGGTAGCGTTCCGGATGGCGGTGGCCGGCAGTCTCGACGCGTTCAGGTTCAAGGTCCGCCGCATCGACGACACCCGCTTCGAAGGGCGCAGCGCGGTCCGGTTCCGGGTCGATCTCGATTCGCTGCTCGGCCTGCTGGTCGATCCGCTGGTGCTCACCTACGACCCGCAGACCCGGCGTCTGCTCGAGTACCGCGGCCTGTCCAACGTCCTGGATCCGGCGACCGGCGACGCTTACGTGGTGCGGATCGCTTACTATGCCCAGACGCCGCCGGAGGTGGCGGCGCTGCCACCCCTGAACCCGGATCTGTCGTGCGAACGAGCTCAGTCGTCTGTCTGCTAGCGCTGCTGATGGCGCCCCTGATGCCGGCGCCGGCGGCCGTTGCCCCGTCGGCTGGCGCCGGCGCCGGGAGCGCTGCCCTGGATCAGGCCCTGGATCAGGCGCAGGCGCGCAAGGCCGCGGTGCTGATCGATTTCCACGCGCCCTGGTGTTACTCCTGCTATTTCATGGCGCGTGACGTGCTCAACGGGGCGGAGTGGGACGCCGTGCGCAAGCGCGCGGTCGTGATCGAGCAGGACGTCGACTCGCCCGCGGGAGCCGCGTTGCAGCAGCGCTGGCAGATCAAGGCACTGCCGAGCTACCTCGTGCTCGATGCGCAGGGCAACGAGCTGGGGCGCATTCTCGGCGAGCAGACGCGGGACGACTTCTACGCACGGCTCAACGCGCTGCTGGACCGGGGCGGGGATCTTGAGGCCCTGGCGCGGCAGGCGCGCGAGGGCGGCCCCGGCGCGGTCGCATCGGCCCGGGCGGTGCTGACCGCGTATCTCTCGCGGCAGGATGCCCAGGGCGGTTTGGGCTGGTACGAGGGGCTGCCCACCGCGGCGCGGCGGCAGCTCGACGACGATGCCGACGCGCAACTGCTGCTGGCGCGGCTGCGCCTGCTCGACGATGCCCAGCGCAAGGATCGCTGGGCCTGTGTCGTCGACGGCGAGGCGGTGCTGGCCGGCGCTCTGGGCTGCGAGCGCCCCTACGCATTGCAGCGGTACATGGGCTGCATTGCCAACGGCGAGTCCGATGTGCGGACCCTGCTCGGTGCGCAGCGTCCGGCCATGGACACGCTGGTGGAGCGGGGCGCATTCAGCGCCGGCGGGTGCGCCGACCAGCGTTCGGTCGTGCTGGCCGCGGCCGATCTGTATCAGGCGCTCGGCGATGCCGACGCCGAGCGCAAGCTTCTGGAGCGTGCGATCGAACAGACGCGCGCCCGCGTCGACGGCAGGATCGGCGACAACCGCAATCTCGACGACAACCTGCGCGTGTTCATGGCGCGTGCCGGCGATCGTGTCGGCGTCGACAGCCGCCTCGACCGGCTGATGCTGCAGCTGATCCAGGCGTATCCGGACGACTACGTCTACGCATACCGGTACGGGCGTGCGCTGGTCGAGCAGGATCAGGCGCAGAAGGCGCTGCCCTGGCTGGCGCAGGCGGCCACCCGGGCCTATGGCGCGAACCGCCTCACCGTCGCGCACTGGCGCGCCAAGGCCCTGCTGGCGCTCGGTCGGCGCAAGGAGGCCGGCGCCGTGGTCGCCGAGGCGCTCAAGGCCAATGGGCCGTGGTTCCCGGAGCAGGCCCGGGAGCTGAAGGCGCTGCTATCATCGGCGTCCTCCTGACTTTGAGTCGCGCCCGCAGCGTCGCTGCGGTGCCACGACCCGTGATGCCCCGATGACCACCGCCTTCGAAACCACCGCGCGCCTGTTGATCACCTGTCCCGACCGGCCGGGCATCGTCGCGGCGGTCAGCGCGTTCATGTTCGCGCATGGGGCCAACATCACCGAACTCGACCAGCATTCGACCGATCCCAGCGGTGGACGCTTCTTCATGCGGCTGGAGTTCCAGACGCCCGATCTCGACATGTCCCGGGACGCGTTGCGCCAGGCATTCGCACGCGAGGTCGCCGACCGCTTCGGCATGGACTGGCACATCAGCTATGCCGCTGACCGGCAGCGCATGGCGATCCTGGTCTCGCGGCACGACCATGCGCTGATGGAGCTGCTGTGGCGCTGGCAGCGTGGCGAGTTGCCGGTCGACATCCCCGTGGTCATCTCCAACCACGACGACCTGCGCGCCGAGGTCGAGCGTTTCGGCGTGCGGTTCGAGCATGTTCCGATCGATGCGGCGACCCATGCCGACGCCGAGGCGCGCATGCTCGATCTGCTCGGTGAACGGGAGGGCGCGTTGCCGGACCTGATCGTGCTCGCGCGCTACATGCGCATCCTGTCGGCGTCCTTCGTCGAACGGATGCCCAACCGCATCATCAACATCCACCATTCCTTCCTGCCGGCCTTCGTCGGCGCCGATCCGTATCGCCAGGCCTCCGAGCGGGGCGTCAAGCTGATCGGCGCGACCGCGCATTACGTGACCTCGGACCTGGATCAGGGGCCGATCATCGAGCAGGACACCGCGCGGGTGTCGCACCGGCACGAGATCGACGACCTGCGTCACCTCGGCAGGGATCTGGAGCGACAGGTGCTGGCGCGCGCGGTGCGCTGGCATGTCGAGGATCGTGTCATCGTCGACGGCAACAAGACCATCGTCTTCGCCTGAGTCCCGCGTCCGTGCCGCGGATCGGCGGGACTCGCAAAAAAGCCCTCCGTGACGGAGGGCTTTTTCGGTCCGGCGATGCGCTTCAGTCTTCCCAGACCACCTTGATCTGGTAGTCGGAACCGTGCTGTTCGAGCAGCGGGCCGTAGCGCTTCTCGACCTCGTTGCGCTTGACCTTCATCGTCGGCGTCATGATGCCGTTGTCGATGGTCCAGGCTTCGCGGGCGACGACGATCTTGGCGATCTTCTCGTGCGCCTCGAGATTGTTGTTGACCGCGTGCATCTCGGACACCAGTTCGGCCTCGACCGCGTCGCGCGCCTTGGATTTGCCCTGCTCGGAAAGCGTCACGATCATGATCGGCTGTTTGAGCCCGGCGCCGACGAAGCACAGCTGGTCGATGTCGGTGTTGCGGGACAGCTCGCCCTCGATCGGGGCCGGCGCGACATACTTGCCCTTGAGGGTCTTGAAGATGTCCTTCACTCGACCGGTGATGTACAGATAGCCGTCCTCGTCGAGGCGGCCCTTGTCGCCGGTGCGCAGCCAGCCGTCGGCGGTGAACAGCTCGGCGGTCTTTTCCGGATCCTTGTAGTAGCCGGGCGTGACGGCCGGATGCTTGAACTGGATCTCGCCTTCCTCGGAGATCCGCATGTCGGCGCCGGGCATGGCGCGGCCGACCGAGCCGATGCGGTTGGCGTTCGGCAGGTTGGCGGTGGCGTAGATGTTGTTCTCGGTCATGCCGTAGCCCTGCAGCACCGAGATGCCGAGCTTCTCGAACCACTGCATCAGCGGGATCGGCATCGGCGCCGCGCCCACGAAAAGGTAGCGCGCGTTCTGCAGGCCGGCGCCCTGCTTGATCTTCTTCTTGATGTAGCCCGACAGCAGCGGAATGCGCAGCAGGCGATCGAGCTTGGCCTGCGGCATCTTCTTGAGGACACCCGCCTGGATGCGGCCGTAGACCAGCGGCACGCCGAAGAAGCGCGTCGGCGCGACTTCCTTGAGCTGTTCGGCGAGCTTGTCGATGTTCTCGAGGAAGTACACCTCGGCCCCCAGGTACAGCGAGGCCTGCTCGACCGCGCCGCGCTCGAAGGCGTGGGCCAGCGGCAGGTAGGAGAAGAAGCGCTCCTGGCCCTCGGCGGGCATGGTCCGGATCAGCCCCTGGGTTGCGAACATCAGGTTGGCCAGCGTGATCATCACGCCCTTGGGGTGGCCGGTGGTGCCGGAGGTGTAGATCAGCGTCACCAGCGTGTCGGGGTTCGGCGCCTGATAGCCGGCGAAAGGTTCCGACGCATGGACCAGATCGTCCCACTTCTTGTCGCAGTCGGGCACTTCCGGGTAGGGGAAGGCGATGGTCATGATGCCTTCCGGGAGGGCGTCCATGAACTCGCCGACGTCGGGCATCGGGCCGATGAAGATCGCCTTGGCCTCGCTATGCTCGAGGATGTAGCGGACCGCATCCGGTGACTGCTTGGGGTAGAGCCCGACGCTGACATAGCCGGCCATCGCGATCGCCAGATCGGCGAGGAACCAGTGCGCGGTGTTGCGGCCGGAAATCGCGATGCGCGCGCCTTCGGGGAGGCCCAGCGCACGCAGGGCGGTGGCCATCGAGCGGATCTGCGCTTCGGCTTCCGCCCAGGTGTATTTCTTCCACTGTCCGTCGAGCGGCTGGTACAGCCAGCCCTGGTTCGGGCGTTCCTTTGCCCATTGCAACAACATTTCGACGGGATTTTTCTGCGACATGGGTTCCCCCAACTGGCGTATGGATCTCGGACAACGGCGATATCGGGCATACCTGCAAAGGCGTCCCCCACGCCTTCGCGCCCTTCCCGATGCGGGCCCCGGGCATGAGCCGGGTGGGCCCTGCGAGGCGAACAATCGTTCAAGTCGCGGCATTATAAGAGGGAATCCCGGTCGGGTGGAGCGCGCACCGGTCAGTCAGGCGCCGGTTCGGCGCCAATGTGCCGGAGGGCGAAGGTGACGTACGACTGCATCGTGGTGGGGGGCGGGCACAACGGCCTGGTCTGCGCGGCCTATCTGGCGCAGGGCGGACGGCGGGTGCTGGTGCTGGAGCGCAGCGAGCAGGTCGGGGGTGCCGCCGTGACCAACGAGATCGCGCCCGGGTACCGTGCGTCGACCGCCTCGTATCTGGTCTCGTTGCTGTTGCCGGAGATCGAGCGCGACCTCGACCTGCGCAGGCACGGGTACGCGGTCCTGCCGCGCAGCCCATCGTCTTTCACGCCGCTGCCGGGGGGCGGTCCCGGCCATTATCTGATGCTGGGACCCGACGCCGCCTTCAACCGCGAGCAGATCGGGCGGTTTTCGGAGCGCGATGCCGAGGCCTATCCGCGCTACGAGGCCTGGCTGACGCGCGTTGCCGAGACGCTGGAGCCGGTCCTGGAGTCGCTGGCGCCGGATCTGCTGCCACTGCCGCCGGGGATCCGCCGCTACGCCTGGCGCGACCGCCTCGCCAATCTGGGGCGGGCGCTGCGCCTGCGCCGCGCCCTGCGCCGGCTCGGAGCGGATCTGCCGGCGGCGCTGGAGCTGTTGATGGGGCCGGCGCGGCCGATCCTGGACCGCTGGTTCGAGTCCGAGGCGCTCAAGGCCACGCTCGCGACCGATTCGATCATCGGCGCCGCGGCCGCGCCGTCGTCTCCGGGGACCGGCTACGTGCTGCTGCATCACGTGATGGGGACCGCGGGTGGTGCGCGTGGCGTCTGGGGCTATGTGCGCGGCGGCATGGGCGCCCTGACCGCGGCAATGCGCGCGGCGGCGGAAAGTGCCGGCGTCGAAGTCCGCACGCGCGCCGAGGTCGCCGGGATCCGGGTGGCTGGCGCGCGCGTGCAGGGGGTGCGGCTGCGCGACGGCACACAGATCGATGCCCGCTGTGTGATCTCCAATGCCACGCCGCAGCGGACCTTTGTCGAGCTGCTCGGTGCCGACACGCTGCCGGCGGCGTTCCGCGCCGCGGTGGAGCGGATCGACTACGGCAGTGCGTCGATGAAGATCAACCTGGCGGTGTCGGAGCTGCCGGACTTCCGTTGCTGCCCCGGCCACGACAGCCCGGGCCCGCAGCATCGCGGCACGATCCATATCAGCCCGAGCGTCGACTACATCGAAGCCGCGTATGCGGACAGCCTGCTCGGGCGACCGTCACGCGAGCCGGTCATCGAGCTGACGATCCCGAGTGCGCTGGATCCGACGCTGGCGCCGCCCGGGCATCACATCGTGCAGATGTTCGTGCAGTACGCGCCGTATCGCCTGCGGGATCAGGACTGGGATGCGCTCGGCGGGGCCTTCGCGCAGCGCTGCATCGATGCCGTCGATGCCTATGCGCCCAATTTCCGCGCGTCGGTGCTGCACCGGGAAGTGCTGACCCCGCTGGATCTGGAGCGCCGCTTCGGTCTGACCGGCGGCAACATCTTCCACGGCGCGATGCCGCTGCACCAGTTGTTCGGATTCCGCCCGGTCCCGGGTTGGAGCGATCACCGCACGCCTGTCGCCGGTCTCTACCTGTGCGGCGCCGGCGCGCATCCGGGGGGCGGCGTCAGCGGAGCACCCGGGCGCAATGCCGCCCGGGTGGTGCTGTCCGACTGGCGTTGACCGGGCGCTGCGCTACAGCTGGTACTGGCTGAAAAAGTCCCAGAGGAGGGTGGTGGCGTCGATATCGGTGCTCGTCGTTCCGATCACCGGCACCGGCAGGTATTGCCAGCCGCCGGGCCAGGCGTGACCGCCGCCGTTGACCGTATAGAGGCGCAGCTCCGTATCCGGGTTCAGGCAGGTGCCGTTGTGCCGTTGCGGCTCAGGTCGACCGTGGTGCCATCGACGGTCGTATCCGGCAGCGCGGTGACGGTCGTCGCCGCGAGGTTGCATTGATGCTTGTCGAGCCAGTAGGCAAACGCATCGGGGACACTGAGCACACCCACGCGCCCTCCGAAATAGGGCACGATCAGGTCGGCGGTGCCGCTGATGAACATGATCGGTCGCGGTGCGGGCTGCGGGTTACAGGCCAGCGACAGGCCGCGCGAGAGCGCGCCGGCAACGATGCCGACGGCGGCGACACGGTCGGCCAGTTCGCAGCCGACACGTTCGGCCATGAAGCTGCCATCCGACAGGCCGGCCGTGTACACGCGGCTGCTGTCTATCGGGTAATAGCCGGTCACGAAATCGATCACCGCGCCGATGAATCCGACGTCGGCCTTGTCGGACTGCAGCGCCGGGTCGTCATTCCAGTTGCCATCGATGGCTTCGGGGAGCACCGCCCAGACGCCCTCGTCGGCGACCAGGTCGGATACCTCGCTGAGGTTGGCCTGGTTCTCGGGTGTGCCGCCACTGCCGTGGAGCATCACCACCATCGGCGCATCCTGGGCGATCGGCTCGGGCCGGATCACCAGGAAACGGCGGCTGACCCCGTCGTAGGTCACGCCGACGTCGAAGGCGGCCGTGCCCGGGGCCAGTTCCAGATAACGGCCGTTGATGCGGATCAGCGTGCGCTTGAGCGGATCGGAAAACTGCACCAAGCCGATCAACGGGTCCATCAGGGGATCGGTGACGGCGGTCAGCACCGGTTGCACCGTGCTGGTCGTCGCGCCCAGCAGGTTCTGGAGCAGGCCGGCGTTTGCCGCGGGGGCGGACAGGCCGGCGGTTCCGATGAGCAGTGCCGCAAGGGCTCGCCGGGGGGTGAACGAGGGGGTGCGCATGAGTCCTCTCCTTGGCTCGGGACGTAATCGGGGGGAAGTCTTACAGGAGTAGCGTGACACCCTGACAGTCTGGACCGCTCGCTGTGGACCCACAAGTACGCGGGAAGCACTGGCATCGCGCCCGGTTTCGCTGAATCCGTGAAAACGGATCGGGTAGACTTCGGCAGGTCGAAGGAACGATCCATATCTAGGGAGGGATCTCATGCGCAGTGCGCTCAATGTTTGGGGGCGGACGTGGGCCGCGGGCATCATGTCGGCGCTGTTGCTGGTCGGGTGCGGGGGCGGCAGCGACAGCCCCGAGTTGGCGTCGATCGAGATCGAGCCGGCGGCACCGGAACTTGCCGCAGGCACCGACCTGCAATTGGCCGCGACCGGCATCTACTCGGACGGATCCAAGCGCACCTTGACCACGCAGGCGGAGTGGGCGTCGGCGGAGACACAGATCGCGACGGTTGCGACCGGTACCGCCAGCGCCGGGCTGGTCAGCGGACTCACCGTCGGAACCACCACGGTCAGTGCCACCGTCGGTGGCATCAGCGGCAATGTCAGCGTGAAGGTCACTCCCGCCGTGCCGACCGCACTGACGGTGACGCCGAGCAGCGTCTCGATGCCGCTGGGCAGCGCGCGTCAGCTCACCGCGACGGCGACGTTTTCGGACAACAGCACCCAGGATGTCACCGCGACGACGACCTGGTCCTCGAACAGTGCCGCGATCGCATCGGTCAGCAATGCCGACGGCTCCCGCGGGCTGGTGCAGAGCAACCAGGCCGGCAGCACGGTCGTCTCGGGTACGTATCAGGGGTTCAGCGATGACACGCTGGTGACGGTCACCGCGGCGACGATCGACCACATCGAAGTCGGTCCGGGCTCCCCGTCGTTGGCCAAGGGCACGACGCTGGCCCTCAGCGCCACGGCGATCTATACCAACAACACCACGCAGGACGTCACCCAGAGCGCAACCTGGACGACGGCCAACGCCGCCGTCGCGACAGTCGGGGATGCCGCGCCGAACAAGGGCGTCGTCAACGGGGTCGATGTCGGTTCCGCGGAGATCACCGCAAGCTATCAGGGCAAGACGGCGACGACGACGGCGACGGTGACCCAGGCGGCGATCACCGGCCTGCAGGTCAGCCCCGCCACTGCGACGCTGGCCAAGGGGACCTATCAGGCGTTCGTGGCGACCGCCCTGTTCTCGGACGGATCGACCCAGACCGTCACCGCCGACGCGACCTGGGTGTCGAATGACGTGACCGTTGCCACGATCAGCAACGCCGTCGGCACCTCCGGTCGCGCCACCGCCGTGGCCGAGGGGCAGACCACGATCATGGCGACCTACATGCAGGAGACCGCCGAGGCGGCGCTGACGGTCACTCCGGCGGCGGTCAGCAGTATCGAAGTGACGCCGGCCGATGCCGACCTGCCGGTGGGGATCACCCAGCAGTACGCCGCCACCGGCATCTTCACCGACGGCAGCAATCAGGATCTCACCG
Organism: Nevskiales bacterium; assembly: GCA_028698335.1. GTDB lineage: Bacteria > Pseudomonadota > Gammaproteobacteria > Nevskiales > Nevskiaceae > Solimonas. Next base: position 35,413 of record JAQVDP010000019.1, read on the forward strand.
CATCGGTGATGTGGAGTTCGAGCGACGAAACCGTCGTCGACGTCAGCGATGCCGACGGCAGCAAGGGGCTGGCGGCGGGTCAGGCGATGGGTACGGCGACGATCAGCGCGACGCTCGACGGCGTCACCGGATCCACCGGGGTCACCGTCACCGACGCGGTGCTGACCTCGATCCAGGTGAGTGCCAAGACCAACAAGCTGCCGGGGAGTTTCTACCTGCAGTACACGGCAACGGGTCTGTTCTCCGACAGCACCAATCGCGATGTGACCACGCAGGTGGTCTGGAGCACGTCCGACGACGCCATCGCGGTGGCCAGCAACGCGGCCGGAACGCAGGGCCGCGTAGAGGGCGGCTCCCCCGGGACCGTGAACGTGATCGCGAGCCAGGGCGACGTCAACGGCAAATCTCTGCTGACGGTGACCGACGCCACGCTGAGCTCCATTGGCGTCAGTCCGGCCAGCAAGACGCTGCCGAAGGGGCTGACCCAGCGGCTGACGGCGACCGGCGTGTTTTCGGACAGCAGCACGCTCGAGCTCAACGATCAGGTGCAGTGGTACAGCACCGACGCCACGGTGGCGTCGGTCAGCAACGGCAAGGGCGAAGAAGGACGGGTGTCCGCCCTGGCGGTTGGTGGGCCGGTCCAGGTCAACGCAGAGGCCCGGGGCAAGACCGGTACGGCCGACATCACGGTCAGCGCGGCCGAGCTGGTGTCGATCGCGGTCAATCCGCCGACGCAGACCGGGCCCAAGGGCGTCCCGCAGACCTTTACCGCAGTCGGGACGTACACCGACAGCAGCACCGCAGGGATCACCGATTCGGTGACGTGGTCGTCGTCGGACCCGTCGGTGGCGACCATCAGCAACGCCGCAGGGAGCGAGGGCAAGGCTTCGACCGTCGGTGTCGGGCAGACCACGATCGAAGCCACCAGCGGCAGCGTCAGTGGTTCGGCGACGCTGACGGTGACCGACGAGATCCTGGTCAGTCTCGCCGTCACGCCCGTCTCCGTGACCCTCGCCAAGGGGCGGACCCAGCAGTTCATGGCGACCGGCACCTATTCCGACAACAGCACGCGGGATCTGACCGGTCAGGTGCAGTGGACATCGGATATGGCGGCAGTGGCAACGGTCAGTAACGCCGCCGCAGACGCGGGTCTGGCGACCGCTGTCGGGATCGGCGGCGCGGTGATCAAGGCCAACATGCCGGGCGTCGATATCAGCGACACCGCTTTGCTCGAGGTCACCGCCGCGGTGCTCGATACGATCGAGATTCTGCCGGTCGACGCGAGTGTTCCGAAGTCCGAGTCCCTGCAGCTGACCGCGGTTGGTCATTATTCGGATCAGCACACCGAGGACCTGACCGACAGCGTGACCTGGGCCAGCAGCGACGAGGCGATCGCGACGGTCAACAATGGCGGCGGGACCCGGGGGCTGGCATTCGGCAAGGCCATCGGCAGCGTGACCATCACGGCCACCGACCCGGTCTCCACCAAGGTCGGCTCCGCCCCGTTGACGGTCACTGCGGCGCTGCTCAAGGCCATCACGATCACGCCGGCGCAGAATACCGACCACAATACGCTCCCGGTCGGTTTTCATCGCCAGTATGTGGCGGTTGGCGAATATGGTGACCAGTCGACCCAGGACCTGACGGATCAGGTCGCGTGGAGCACGATCAGCCCATCGACCGTGACGATCAGCGATGCCGCCGGCAGCAAGGGGCTCGCGGCGGGTGTGGCTGCCGGTACCACGACGATCAGTGCGATGCTCAATGGCGTCCAGGGGGTGACCCAGGTGACGGCGACCAATGCCGCCATCTCCACGATCGCGGTGAGTCCCGCCGGGGCCAGCTTCGGCCCGGGCGATACCCTGCAGTACAGCGCGCTGGCGACCTTCGACGACGGCAACGGGCTCGATGTGACGATCGACGTGACCTGGGATTCGTCGAATCCGAGCGTGGCGACGATCAGCAACGCCGACGGCTCCAAGGGGTTGGCCACCGCAGGGTCCCTGGTCGGTTCGACCACCATCAGTGCGACCCGCGGCGGGGTCAGCGGCAGTACCACGCTGTCGCGCACCCTGTTCTGAGGCGCATCACCCCGTAAGGGATCCCATCCCGGCCTGCGTCCGCAGGCCGGGTTTTTTGTGCGCGGCGATTCAAGTTTGGTCCGGTGCTGCCGTTAGCGGCCAAGAACCGTCCGGAGTCGCCGACGATGCACGTTGCCGAATCAACCCTGGAGCGAGCGCTGCTCGATCTGTTTGCCGCGCCCGGCCTCGGGCGCCTGTCGATGCTGCAGGCCCTGCAACGGTGGCGGTCGACGGGGCTTCGCGACGAGGATTTCCGCGATGCCGTTCGCATCCTGATCGGGCGGCATTTCCTGTCGATGCGCCCGGACGACGTCGCCCCCACGCTGGAGCTGACGCCGGCGGGGCAGGCGCGGCTTGCCGCGGCCGCCTACCGGGTGCCGACGATGGATGCGGACCTGGAGGACCTGCGGACCCTGCGGGTCATCCGCCGGCGCCAGTCCGAACGCCATGCGTCGGCATGGTCCGGCGCCGACCGGCGCGAACGGAGCCCGTCGACGGCGGCCGGCGGCTGAGCGCTGATCAGCAGACGCCGGCCGCTCTGAGGCGCGCGATCTCGCCGTCGTCGAGCCCGAGCCCGGCGAGCACCTGCGCGGTGTCGGCGCCCAGGGCCGGCGCCGGGGTGCTGGCGGGAGGCTCGGCGTCGACGAAGCGCAGCGGGTTGCCGACCGCCGGCTTGCCGTCCACATCCTCGATCAGGTCGCGCGCGACGACCTGTTCGTTGCGCAGCACTTCCTCCAGCGTGTAGATGCCGCTGGTACAGGCGTCGGCCGGCGCCAGCAGCCGCTCCCATTCGTCGCGGCTGCGGGTCTTGAAGATCGCGGCGACTTCGGCGCGCGTCTCCTCGGCGAGCTTGCCCGGTGCGATCGGTCGCGACGCCAGATCCGGACGTTCGATCGCCGCGCAGAACACCTGCCAGAATTTCGGTTCGAGCGCGCCGAGCGCGAACCAGCGCCCGTCGCCGCATTCGTAGAGGCTGTAGTTGGGCAGATTGCCGGTGAGCATGTCGGTGCCGCGCGGCAGCGTCTTGCCGATCGTGCGCAGCGTGCTCATCGCGACCGCCTGCAGCGCCAGCGTGCCGTCGAGCATGGCGCTGTCGACGAATGCGCCGCGGCCGGTTTCGCGTGCGCCGGTGACCGCGGCGAGGATCCCGACGGCGCAGGTCAGCGCGCCGCCGGCGAGGTCGGCGATCTGGGTGTTCGACAGCACCGGAGGGCCGCCGGCCGTGCCGATCTGGTCGAGTGCGCCGGCGTAGGCGCAGTAGTTCATGTCGTGCCCGGCGCGATCCCGGTAGGGCCCGGTGTGGCCGTAGCCGGTCAGGGACGCATACACCAGCCGGGGATTGACCGCCTTGAGCGCTTCGTAGCCGCAGCCGAGCTTGTCCATCACCCCGGGCCGGAACGATTCGATCAGCACGTCGGCGTCCGCAGCCATCTTCTTGAGCAGCTCGACGCCCTCCTGCTTGCGCAGATCCAGCGTGACCGACTGCTTGCCGCGGTTGACCAGCCCGAACATCTCCGCCGACAAGGCCCGCGCATAGTCGCCGCCCCGCGGCTCCTCAATTTTGACCACTGTCGCGCCGAGTTGCGCGAGGTATAGGGTGCAGAACGGGCCGGGCAGCAGACGCGACAGGTCAAGGACACGGACGGATTTGAGCAGGGTGTTGGTCATGGCTGGAGTTTCGGAAAACGGATTGAGGTGAGATCCGGCCGTCGGCGGACGCGCGGTCAAGACCGGCGCCCGCCGGCCGCTAAGGGTTCATGTCAGTGCGCCCGCTTTGCGAGGAGACGGGATATGAAAACGAACAACACGGAGCTGACGGCGCTGGTCGTCGACGATCAGGCGGCGATCCGCCAGGTTCTGGCGGCGATGCTGCGCGATATCGGCATCGGCCGGGTGCTGCAGGCCGAGGACGGCGTGTCGGCATTCCGCATGCTCGATCGCTCGCCGCATCCGGTGGACCTGCTGTTCTGCGACCTGGCGATGCCGGGGATCGACGGCGTCGAGACGCTGCGCGGCCTGGCCACGCGTCATATCGAGGCCGGGGTGGTGCTGCTGTCCGGGATGGATGCCAAGGTCATCGCCACGGTGGCCGACATGGCCGACCAGCTCGGGCTGCGGATGCTGGGAACCGCGCTCAAGCCGTTCAGCCGGGACCAGATCGCCGACTTCGTCGAGCGTTTCCACCAGCTGCGTTTCGTGGCGCGGCGCCGGCCGGCGATGATGGTCACCGCCGACGAGTTCGACCGCGCGATGGACGAGGGGCGGATCGAACTCTACTACCAGCCCAAGATCAGCCTGGCGGACGGCAGCCTTTGCAGCGTCGAGGCGCTGGCGCGCATGCATCATCCGGCCTACGGCGTCATCGAACCCGATGCATTCATTCCGCTGGCGGAAGAGAACCCCCAGCGGATGACGCGGCTGACGCTGGCCATTTTCGAACAGGCGATTCACCAGGCCGGCGCCTGGCGCAAGGCCGGACTCGATCTGGGCATGGCGATCAACGTCTCGACGCAGGCGATCCGCCGGCTCGATCTGCCCGACATCGCCGAGGATATCGTCACGCGCGCCGGATTCGACTGCGACAAGGTCACGCTGGAGATCACCGAGAGTCAGGTCCTGGCCAGCGCCGAGATCCTGCACATCGTGTCGCGCTTCCGCCTGCGCAACTTCAAGTTGTCGATCGACGATTTCGGAACCGGCCATTCGAGCCTGAAGCGGCTCAAGCGCCTGCCGTTCACGGAACTCAAGATCGACCGCTCGTTCGTCAGTGGCGCGGCCAACGACGCCGATCTGCGCTCGATCCTCGAAACCAGCATCGGGCTCGGCCAGCGTCTGCGGATGGACGTCGTCGCCGAAGGCGTCGAGGACTGGGCCGACTGGCAGGTGCTCGAGGACCTGGGCTGCGATGTCGCGCAGGGATATTTCGTGTCGCGGCCGATCGCGGCGCCGGGCATTCCGTTGTTCGCCCAGCGCTGGACGCAGGGCCGCGCGAACGCCGCCCACTGAGCATCGCCGCGAGGCGGACGCGGTGGGGCGGGCGGCGGTGGGAGGCGTGGCGGGCGTCATGACGAAGCGGGGGCAGGAACCGGCCTATTGGCCGACCGCAGTCTTGTACTCCGGCGGGACCGCCTCGCGGACCACCCCGAAGTAGTGTTCCGGCGCGAAGGTATCGACTTCGATCGCGGCGCTGCGCGCCGCTTCCGCCGCGACCAGCGCATCGGCCTCCGCCGGCTCGATGATGCCGGCCGCCACGGCCTGACGCGCCGTCTCGGCAAGGTCCAGGCCCCGCGCAAGCTTGCCGGTGCGCTGCGCGTGCTGCAGGCGCTGCGCCGTCGGCGCGCTCTGGCTCAGCAGGCGGAAGGCCTTCATCAGGCGGCCGCTGCCGATGGATTCGTCCTTGGACTGGTACACCCCGGCGCAGAGCCGCAGGTACTGCTCGTCGTATTGCTGGATCGTCCGCGCGGCGCGGCCCGACAGCGCATCGTCCGGGCCACGGCCCAGCGGATTGATACGTAGCTCCAGCAGGCCGACCGTTTTCAGCCACATGCCGACCGGGCCGTCGAAGTTGGCGTAGATGCCCTCGAACGCGGCCTGGACCTGCGCCAGACAGTATTCGCAGGCGTACTGCGCCAGCGGCAGATCCTCGGCGCGACGCCCCTCGGCCTCGTAGCGGCGCAGCGCGCCCAGCGCCAGCAGCTGCCAGGCCAGCGCGTCGGCGAAGCGGCCGGTCAGCTTGCCGCGCAGCTTCAGCCTGCCCCCGATCGCGAACATCGCCAGATCCGTGACCACACCGTAGCGGGCCGCGGCCCAGCCGAGGCGGCGGGCGTAGGGGCGCAGCTCGGGTGCGACCTCGGCGACCCGCGTCCAGCGGCCGCGGGTCAGGAAGTTCAGCTCGGCGCGGGCCAGCCCTTTGAAGAAGTGTCCGATCCAGCCGAGCAGGCTGCCGCGGAAGCCCTCGACGTTATCGGACTCGACCGCCCTGACGACGTCGAGCGCGAACGGATGGCAGCGTGTCGCGCCCTGGCCGAAGATCATCAGCGTACGGGTCATGATGTTGGCGCCCTCGACCGTGACCCCGACCGGTGCCGACTTGTAGCCCATCCCCAGGATGTTGTTCGGTCCCTGCATGACGCCGCTGCCGGCGAACACGTCCATCGCGTCCGTCACCAGCTGGCGCGCCAGTTCGGTGGTGTAGGCCTTCATCACCGCCGAGACCACCGGCGGTTGGTGACCGCCGTCGACCGCGGTGCAGCCGAACACGCGGGCGCCCTCCATCATGTAAGACAGCGCGGCGATGCGGCCGACTTTCTCCTCGACGCCTTCCATGCGGCCGATCGGGATCCCGAACTGCTGGCGCACCATCGAGTAGGCGCCGGTGACCGCGGCGACCGCCTTGGCGCCACCGACCGCGCCGGCCGGCAGGCTCACCATGCGGCCGCCGGCGAGCTGTTCCATCAGCATGCGCCAGCCCTGACCCGCGTAGGCCGGTCCGCCGATGATGTTGTCCGCGGGCACGACCACGTCGCGACCTTCCAGCGGGCCGTTGTAGAACGGATCGCCGATCGGGTCGTGGTGGTCTCCGGAGACGAAGCCCGGGGTGCCCTTGTGCACCATCACGCAGGTGATGCCGAGGTCGGGGCGTTCGCGGGTCGTGCCCTTGTCGAGCAGATTCTCCGGATCGTTGAGACGGCAGGCGATCGTCGCCAGATCGGCGATCGGCGCCAGGGTGATGTAGCGCTTGCGGAAGTTCAGGCGGATCTTGATCTGGCCGTCGTCGTCGCGGAACACCTCGCCGTCGGCCTTGATGCTCGCCGCGTCGGACCCGGCGGTCGGTTCGGTGAGGCCGAAGCAGGGGACGTATTCCCCGCGGGCCAGGCGTGGCAGGTAGTGCGACTTCTGCTCGTCCGTGCCGTAGTGGATGATCAGCTCGGCCGCGCCGAGCGAATTGGGAATCACCACGAGCGTGCCGACGGCCGAGTTGACGGCGCCGATCTTGGCCATGATCGTCGAGATCGCCAGCGTCGAGAACTCCAGGCCGCCGTAGGCCTTCGGAATCAGGAAGGACATGAAGCCCTTCTGCTTGACGAAGTCGATGACCTCGTCGGGGATGCGTTTGCTCTGGCCGATCCGGTACGGATCGATCATGTCGAGCAGCTCCTCGACCGGGCCGTCGAGGAAGGCCTGCTCCTCTGGACTGAGGCTGCCGTAGGATTCGGACAGGATACGGCCGAAGTCGAGGCGGCCGGAAAACAGCTGGCCGTCGATCCAGACCGAGCCGGCTTCGAGCGCCTGGCGCTCGGTATCGGAGATCTGGGGCAGGAGGCGCTGGGCCTTCATCCAATTCATCAGGGTGCCGAACATCGCGCATACTCCGGTTGAGAGGGATGAAAGGCCCGGCCGCGACGCGAGGGGCTGCGTCGGAACCGGGCCCTGCGACTGGCCTCAGCCTACTACAGGAAGCGGCCGATCAACTCCTTCATGATCTCGTTGGTGCCGCCGTAGATGCGCTGCACGCGCGAATCGCGCCACATCCGCGAGATCGGATACTCGTCCATGTAGCCGTAGCCGCCGTGCAGCTGCAGGCACAGGTCGATGATTTCGAACTGCTTGTCGGTGACCCAGTACTTGGCCATCGCCGCGGTGACCGCATCGAGCTTCTGCTGCAGCAGCAACTCGGTGCAGCGTTCGATGAAGACGCGCGCCAGCGACGCTTCGGTCCGCGCCTCGGCCAGTTTGAAGCGCGTGTTCTGGAAGTCGATCACGCGCTTGCCGAAGGCCTTGCGATCCTTGACGTACTGGGTGGTCTGGTCGAGCGCCAGCTCGATCGCGGCGACGCCGGCCAGCGCGACGATCAGACGCTCCTGCGGCAGCTGCTGCATCAGCTGCACGAAGCCCATGCCTTCGCCGGCGCCGAGCAGATTGGATCTGGGGATGCGGACGTTCTCGAAGAACAGCTCCGAGGTGTCCTGCCCGTGCATGCCGACCTTCTCGAGGTTGCGGCCGCGGCGGAAGCCCTCGACCTTGTCGGTTTCGACCACGACCAGCGAGACGCCCTTGGCCTTCTCGTCGGGATTGGTCTTGGCCACGACGATGACCAGACCGGCCTGCTGGCCGTTGGTGATGAACACCTTCTGGCCGTTGATGACGTAGTCGTCGCCGTCGGCGATCGCGGTGGTGCGCACGCTCTGCAGGTCCGAGCCGGTGCCCGGTTCGGTCATCGCGATCGCGCCGACCAGCTCGCCGCTGCACAGCTTCGGCAGCCAGGCCTGCTTCTGTGCCTCGGTGCCGTAGGCGAGGATGTAGTGGGCGACGATGCCCGCGTGCAGCGACAGGCCCCAGGCGCTGCAGCCGACCTTGGCCTGTTCCTCGATCAGCACCTTCTCGAACGCGAAGTTGCCGCCGCCGCCGCCGTATTCCTCTGGGATGCTCGGGCACACCAGGCCGAGTTCGCCGGCCTTGGTCCACAGCTCGCGATCGACGCAGCCTTCCTCGTCCCAGCGCGCCACGTGCGGCGCGACCTCGGTCTCCATGAAGCGCCGCGCGGTCTCCTGGAACATCCGCAGCTCGTCGGTCATGTACGAGCCGTTTGCCAGCATCGGGTTATGCATTGAACGTCCTTCCTTCCTTGGCCATCTTCACCAGAATCCGGGCGGGCTTGAAACGCTCGCCGTACTGCTTCGCCAGTTGTCTGGAGCGCTTGACGAAGTTGTCGACGCCGTAGGCGTTGATGAACTGCAGCGCGCCGCCCTGGAAGGGCGCGAAACCCCAGCCGAAGATCGAGCCGATGTTGGTGTCGGCGACCGATTCGACGACCTTCTCCTCGTAGCACTTCGCCGCCTCGTTGGCCTGCGCGAACATCAGCCGGTCGATCAGCTCCTGCTGCGGCAGCGGTTCGGCGAGCGGGAAATGCTCGGTCAGTGCCGGCCACAGCTGCTTGCCGCCACTCGCCGGATAGTCGTAGAAGCCCTTGCCGGCCTTCTTGCCCGGACGGTCGAGCGTCTTGCACATCTTCTCCACCACCGCGGCCCCGGGATGTTCCGGAATGGCCTTGCCTTCGGCGGCGTAATCCTTGCGGGTCTGCTCGAGGATGTGCATCGACAGCGACAGCGACACCTCGTCCTGCACCGCGAGCGGCCCGACCGGCATGCCCGCCTGCAGGCCGGCCATCTCGATCGAGCGTGGATGCTGGCCTTCGGCGAGCAGGGTCATGCCCTCCATCGGGTAGGTCGCGAAGCAGCGCGAGGTATAGAAGCCCCGCGCGTCGTTGACCACGATCGGGGTCTTCCGGATCTGCTGCACGAAATCGAAGGCCCGTGCCAGCGTTTCCGGTGAGGTCTTCTTGCCCTTGATGATCTCGACCAGCGGCATCTTGTCGACCGGCGAGAAGAAATGCAGGCCGATGAAGTTCTTCGGGCGCGCCGAAGCCTGCGCCAGGCCGGTGATCGGCAGCGTCGAGGTGTTGGACGCGAAGAACGCGTCCTTCGCGAGCTGTGCCTCGGCCTTCTGTGTCACGTCGGCCTTGATGCCGCGGTCCTCGAACACCGCCTCGATCACCAGATCGCAGCCCTTGAGATCGGCGTAGTCAGTCGTGGCGCTGATCCGCGCGAGCAGTTCGTCCTTGCCCTGCTGCGTCATGCGGCCCTTCTTCATCTGCTTGTCGAGCAGCCCGGCCGAGTAGGCCTTGCCCTTGTCGGCGTTCTCCTGCGAGGTGTCGAGCAGCACCGTCTCGATGCCGACCTTGGCGGCGGCGTAGGCGATGCCGGCGCCCATCATGCCGGCGCCGAGAATCCCGAGCTTGCGCACCGTGCCGCGCTCGAAACCGTCGGGGCGCGAGCTGCCCTTGTTGATGCCGCCCAGCTGGAACCACAGCGTGCCGATCATGTTCTTCGACACCTGCGAGACGACACAGGCGGCGAAGTAGCGCGATTCGACCCTGCAGCCGGTGTCGAAGTCGGTGATGCCGCCCTCGAACACGCAGGACATGATGTGGGTCACGGCCGGATAGTTGCCGTAGCTCTTGGCGCTGGCCATCGACGGTGCGATCGCCCACATCTGCACGTTGGCCGGATGCTTGGAGTCGCCGCCCGGCCACTTGAACTTCTTGTCGTCCCAGGGCTGTGCCGCTTTCGGATTGGCTGCGATCCAGGCGCGTGCCTTCGCCATCATGTCAGCGGCATCGTCGGCCAGTTCGTGGACGATGCCCGCGGCCCTGGCCTTCTCCGGATTCAGTTCCTTGCCCTCGAGCATCAGCGGCAGCGACGGCTGGATCCCGATCAGGCGGGGCAGGCGCTGGGTGCCGCCGCCGCCGGGCAGCAGGCCGAGCTTGACTTCGGGCAGACCGAACTTGGCTTTCGGATTGTTGATCGCGACGCGGTAGTGGCAGGCCAGCGCCAGCTCCAGGCCGCCGCCGAGCGCGGTGCCGTTGAGCGCGGCGACCACCGGCCGGCCGCAGGTCTCGAGGCGGCGCAGAAAGCCCTTGAACGCCTCCGACATGTCGAAGGCTTCCTGCGGATCGGTCATCGCGTAGACCTTCTCGATATCCGCGCCGGCGAGAAATTCCTTCTTGCCGGAGGTGACGATCACGCCCTTGATCGATTCGTCGGTCTCGATCCTGCCGATCGCGTCGGCGAACGGCTGGGTCAGCTCTTCGTTGAGGACGTTCATCGAACGCCCCGGCATGTCCAGCACCAGCGTGACGATGCCGTCGGCGTCTTTGTTGAATTGCACTGCGGTCATGTTGGATCCCCGTATTTCTTCAGACGCGTTCGATGATCGTGGCGATGCCCATGCCGCCACCCACGCACAGCGAGACCAGGCCGGTCTGCCTGTCGGTGCGTTCGAGCTCGTCGAGCACGGTGCCGAGGATCATCGCGCCGGTGGCCCCGAGCGGATGGCCCATCGCGATCGCGCCGCCGTTGACATTGATGCGGTCCATGTCGATCCCGAGGTCGCGCGCCGCGCGCATGACCACGGCGGCGAAGGCTTCATTGATTTCGTAGAGATCGATGTCCTGCGCGCTCATGCCGGCCTTCTTCAGGGCCTTCTTCGATGCCGGGCCGATGCCGGTGAGCATGATCGTCGGTTCGGATCCCATGACCGCGGTCGCAACGATGCGCGCGCGCGGCTTCAGGCCCAGCTTGCGGCCGATCTTCTTGTTGCCGACGAGCACCGCGGCGGCGCCGTCGACGATGCCGGAACTGTTGCCGGCGTGGTGCACGTGATCGATCTTCTCCAGCGTCGTGTACTTGCGCAGCACCGTCGCGTCGAAGCCCATCTGGCCCATCTGCGCGAACGACGGCTTGAGCTGGCCCAGGGTGTCGAGCGTGGTCTGGCCGCGGATCAGCTCATCGTGGTCGAGCACGGTCAGTCCGTTGAGATCCCTGACCGGGACGACCGACTTGCCGAAACGGCCCTCGGCCCAGGCGGCGGCGGCGCGCTGCTGCGAGCGCACCGCGAAGGCATCGACGTCCTGGCGCGAAAAGCCCTCCAGTGTCGCGATGGTGTCGGCGCCGACGCCCTGCGGCGCGAAGCCGGTGATCTGGTTGACGCGCGGATCCATCGCCCAGGCGCCGCCGTCCGAGCCCATCGCCCAGCGCGACATGCTCTCGACGCCGCCGCCGACGACAAGGTCCTCGTAGCCGGACATGACCTTCATCGCGGCGAGATTCACCGACTCCAGGCCGGACGCGCAGAAGCGCGACTGGGTGACGCCGGCGACCGACTCGTCCCAGCCGGCGTAGAGCACGGCGATGCGCGCGATGTCGGCGCCCTGTTCGCCGACCGGGGTGACACAGCCGAGGACGACGTCGTCGACCAGCGCGGTGTCCAGACCGTTGCGGTCCTCCAGCGCATTGAGGCAGGTCGCCACCAGATGAATCGGCGTGACCTGGTGCAGGCTGCCGTCTTTCTTGCCCTTGCCGCGCGGCGTGCGCACGGCATCGTAGATGAATGCTTCGGCCATGAGTCCCTTTCCGAATTGGGGGAATGCTTGCGGCGGCAGGTAACAAAAATTACCATTTACGCCATGTGCTCGCCTCGAATGTGGCCAGCCGGTGGGCTGCAAGATGCCAGATAAGGCGGACCGCAGCTTAATAAGCCGGGAAAATAAGGTCAATCGGCGGGTGGATGGGTGACTGCAAGGACACAGTAAGAGCAGTTACTGAGAGGCCATAGAGAAGGACAGGAAATGCGTCGAACCGAAACCGCGGTCGCGGACCGCAGTCAGCTCGATCCGGAAACCCGGGTGCGCATCGAGCAGGCGGTGCTGGATATCTTTGCCGAGCGCGAGTTCCATCGCGTCGGTCTGATCGAGATTGCGCGCGGTGCCAACGTCTCGCTGCAGACGATCTACAAGTACTACGGCAGCAAGGAAGCGCTGCTGTTTTCGAGTCTCGACGTGTGGTTCGGCAAGCTCGCCGAACGCATGATCGATCACCTGCAGGGGATCGAGGACTACAAGGAGCGCCTGCGCAAGGTGTTCTGGGTCGCGCTCGACTTCATCGAGAAGAACCCGAAGATCGTCCAGCTGATGATGAGTTCGGTCTACATCAACACCTGGCGCAAGCAGGGTGAATACGAGTATCCGGAGCTGTTCGGCACCTTCATCAAGGTCCTGTCCGAGGGGCGCGCCAAGGGCATCCTGACCGACGAGGTCGACGAGAAGATCCTGCTCGACTACATCTTCGGCATCCTGTTCCGGCTCGGGCAGAGCTACGTGCTGCGCGGCATGAAGAAGCCGCTGACGCAGCAGGCCAACGTCCTGTTCGAGATGCTGTGGCGCGCGATCGCCAAGCCTGAATAGGCCGACCGCGGCGGTCAGTCGGCCTTCGGCTCCGTGGCGGTGTCGCTCGCCGGGCCGGTGTCGGTTTCCGGATCGGTGCTCGCAGCGTCGTCCGCCGGTGCGGGGGCCTCGGCCACCGGCGTCGCCGGCCGCAGAACCCGCGTGAAGAACGCGACCTGATCGCCGACCGCCTGCTCGAAGCCGTCGCCGACGTAGATGTCGAAGTGGCCGATGTCGTAGCGCTTGACCTCGGCCGGCGCGCCGATGCGTCGTGCCGTCTCCTCGGCGGCGCTGGTCGGCGCCACCGAGTCCTGCGTGCAGATGCCGATCAGCGTCGGGCAGCTCAGTGCCGAGGCGCGCGCGACCGGTCGGTACAGCGGCAGTTCCAGCATCCACGCCGTGGTGATCTCGTTGACCCAGTCGTTCGGGACGATGGCCTTGTAGCCGGACTCTGCGTCGGCGCTGGTCATCGTCGCGATCTCGCCGGGTTGGCCGACGATGGGAATGTAGTGGCGGATGCCGGTCAGTGCGCCGAAGGTGTCCCAGGCCGCGTGCAGGGTGATCTTCAGCGCCTGGCCGAGACCGGCATAGCGGATCACGTTCAGGAAGGCGGCCCGGCCGTCCATCATCGGTCCCTGGCTGCTGACCGCCGCGATCGCGCCGTCCTCGGCGGCGGCGGTGATCACGTGTCCGCCGGAGAAGGAACTGCCCCATAGCGCGATGCGCTGCGTGTCGATGCCCTCGTGGGCGCGTGCGAACGAGATCGCCGCCTTCCAGTCGTCGAGTTGCCGGCGGATGCCGAAGTGCTGCCGCGGCTGGCCGTCGCTGGCGCCGAAGCTGCGGTAGTCGAACACCAGCACTTCGAGGCCGGCGGCCGCGAAGCGTTCGGCGAAGGCGTCCAGGCGCGCCGCGCGGGTGCCGCCGAGGCCGTGCGCCATCACCACGCAGGGCAGACCATGCTCGCCTTCCAGGTGTTTGTCGGCGGCGCGGAACCAGGCACCACGGATGGTGGTTCCGTGACTCTGAAACTCGACCAGCTTGACCGCTTTGCTCATGAGATCCCCTTCGCTACGCCCGGCACGTTCACACAGCGGCCCAGGATAGGCAAGCCCCGCGTCGCCGCGGTGATGCCGCCCGCCGGCGACCGTTGCCGGCGCCGGGCGCGGACGCCCGGGGCTACAATGCGCGTATGCTCGCGACCACGCTCGATGCGCTGTATCTCGGCCAGGTGCACCCGATGCCCGGCGACGGCCGTCCCACCGCCATCTTCAAGCAGCCGGTGACCACTGCGGTGGCGCTGGGGATCGACGGCCTGGCCGGTGATCAACAGGCCGACCGGCGCGTGCACGGCGGGCCGGAGAAGGCCGTTCATCACTATCCGGCGCGCGATCTCGCGCGGTTGCGTGCGCGCTTCGCCGATATCGCCGGACAGTTGCAGCCCGGCAGCATGGGCGAGAATTTCTCGACCGCCGACTGGGACGAGGCCGATGTCTGCATCGGCGACGTCTTTCGGGTCGGGACGGCAATCCTCCAGCTCAGCCAGCCGCGTTCGCCGTGCTGGAAGATCGACGCGCGCCACGGTGTCGACGGCATGGCGCAGTTCATCGATCACGAGGGCATCTCCGGCTGGTACTACCGGGTGGTGCAGCCGGGCAGCGTGCGGGCCGGCGATCGCATCGAGCTGGTCGAGCGCAACGCCGATCCGGTCAGCCTGCAGGCGTTCTGGGCGCTGCGCCGCGAGCAGCGCCCCGATCACGCCGAGCTGCGTCGCGTGATCGACACGCCCGGGCTCGCGCCGGAGCGGCGTGCGCGCCTGCAGCAGCGGCTGGAGTGGCTGCAGCGCAACACCTGATCAGCTCAGCAGTGCCGGCAGCGTCTGCGCCAGCACGATGATCCCGAGTCCGACCAGCACCGCGCCCATGGCGTGGTCGATGCGGTGCGCGTGACGACGCAGGCCCTGCCGCAGCCCCGGATGCGACAGCATCAGGGCCAGCGTGGCGAACCAGCCGAAGGTGGTCAGCGGCAGCCACGCCGCGAGTGCGAGCTTCAGCGACGGCGGCACCGGGCCGCTGACCACCGCGGTGAACAGGGCCACGAAGAACAGCGTGGCCTTGGGGTTGAGCACGTTGGTGGCCAGCCCGATCAGATAGTTGCGGCGCCAGTTGCCCGGCTGCGCGCGGGGCTGCGCGGCAGCGGCATGATCCGTCGGTCGCGCGCGCAGCGCCTGCAGCCCCATCCACAGCAGGAAGCCGGCGCCGGCCAGGGCGATGAACTGCAGCGATCCGGGCAGCCGCTGTGTGAGCCAGTTCAGGCCGAACAGGCCGTAGGCGACGTGGAACAGGATGCCGCTGCCGATGCCGGCGGCGGTCCACACACCGGCGGCGCGGCCATGGGCCAGCGACTGGCGGATCACCATCGCGAAGTCGGGCCCCGGCGACATCACGCCGAGCGCGTGCGCGGCCGCGACCGCGCCGAAGATGGCCCAGCCGCCGTCAGCAGACATCGCCGGGAGCCGGTGCGGAGGCGCCTTCGTCGTCCCGGCCCCAGCCGGGCCAGGGGCCGGGGGGTGCCGGCGGCAGGTCGACCTCGTGCTGCTCGGTGTGGAACAGCGTCATGCCGCGGGCCTCGTAGTTCGCCCGCGCATGCGGGCCGTCCAGCGAGCAGGTATGGACCCAGACGCGGCGCGCGCCCATGGCCCAGGCGCGTTCGATGCCGAAATCGAGCAGATAGCCGCCGTAGCCCTTGCCGATGCACTCCGGCAGCAGGCCGAAATAGGCGATCTCGACCGCGGCGCCGGCCTGTTGCTCCAGTTCGATGTATCCGCCGGGCGAGCCCTGGTCGTACAGCACCCAGGTCTGCAACTGCGGGCGGTCGAGATGGCGCTGCCAGCGTGCGAACGACCAGCCGAGGCGGTCGCGCCAGTACCAGTGCCCGCCGACCGCCGTGTAGAGAAAGCGGCTGAAGGCCGGTGACGGACGCAGCGCGCGCTCGATCACCGGTGCCGGGTCGGGCTGTCGGGCGTGGACGTGCGCCGCCGGGTCGAGCATCTGCAGATGCCAGGTGGTCACCAGCGTCGGCTGGGGCGGGGATGGGGCGGTGCGCTCGGACATGGCGGCGCATGATAGCGCCGGCCTCGCCCGCACGGGACCTCAGCGCCGCCGGCGCGGCTTGTCCGCCCGGGCTGTCCGTCGCGGGCGTTCGAACAGCGGAGCGGCCTGCGCCAGCGCGCGCTCGCCGAGCGCCACGCACTGCTGGGCGAACAGCTGTCGCGCATGCAGGCGCAGCAGTTCGTCGACGTCGGCGGGGGCGAGCTGGTCGAGGCGCAGGCTCAGGGTATGGATGTCGTGATGCAGGCCGAGCAGCTCGCCCAGCGCCTTGAGCGCCGGAATCTCCTGCCCCACGGCCGGATCGCGCGGCGCGAGCAGCGCGCATTGATAGCCGAGGTACTTGATGTGCTTGCGCCAGCGGTGCAGGTGCTCTGCGTCCGGATCGGCGAGGCACTGGCGGTAGAGGCGGGCACAACGCTGCCGGGCGCGGCGGTGGGCGGCGCGCAGGGCGCCGTCGTCGGGCGGCAGCGTCGCGTCGTCGACGTAGAGCGTCGCGGCCTTGAGCAGGCGTCGCGCATGACGGGCGGCGGTGGGCGACGGTGTCGTCTTCAGCGGCGGCGCCAGCAGCGGCTTGAGCCGCGCGTAGTGGTCGGCGCTCAGGTGCCGGCCGCGGCGCAGGCGCAGCAGGGTCTGCGCCGCGACCGCCGCGTCACGCGTCTGCGACAGCTCGCGGGCGGCATCCCGCAGCAGCGCGTTGATCACACGGTAGTGTTCGTCGCCCAGCGCCGGGCGCACCAGACGCGCCCAGGCGCGCAGCTTCTTGAGGCTCTTGCGGGCCTCGTGGACGTCCTTGGCGCCGGGCTGGTGCAGGCGGGCGATCGCGCGGGCCAGCTCCGCGCCGGCGGTGTCTCGCAGGGTCGAGGGGAGGGGGGCGTCGGCGTCGAGTGCGAATGCCATCGTGCCGTCCCCCGGCCCTCAGGCCGCGTAGGTGCGCTCCAGGTAGTCGATGATGTCGGCCGATTCGAACATCTCGACCCCGGTGTTGGGATCGATCAGGTACGGCACCTGGACATGGCCGGTGCGTTCGAACAGCAGCTTGCGGTTGCGCCCGCTGTCCTTGCGCCCCTTGAACAGACGGTCGCGCATCACCGGAGGGCCGATGTCGCGCCAGTGCGCCTTGCCGGTGTTGTGCAGCAGGTAGGGCAGCTCCAGTTCGCACAGGACTTCGCGGACCAGCCGCGAGTACGGGCTCGACTCGAAGCTGAACAGCTCCAGCGGCTGCTCCGGCGCGCGTGACGGTCGTGCGCGCATGCCGCGCATCGGGCGCGAGGCGCTGGCGGTCATGCTGCCCAGCAGGCTGAGCTGGCGCGAGACGCCGTCGTTGGCGCGGGCGCGGCCTTCGTAGGTGCGCGCCAGGTAGTCGGCGATATCGCGTGACTCGTACAGGCGGGCGCCGGTGTTGGGGTCGTGCAGGAACGGGAACTGGGTCTTGCCGCCCAGCGCGACGGCCTGCGGCCGGAAGCGCTGCCCCCCTTTGGGGCAGGGATAGATCATCGCGTCGAGATCCAGTTCGGTCAGCGCCTGGCGCAGCATGCGGCAGTACGGGCAGCCTTCGAATTCGTACAGCGCCAGGGTTTGCTCGGGCTGCCGGCGTGCCGGACTGAAGGCATCGCTCCCGCGCCAGCCGGCGGCGGTGCTGGTCAGCAGCGAATGAGCGACTTTCAAGGCATGCGACATGCGCGGCTCCGGACGATGGGGGCATCATTATGCACAGCTGGCATGACCGCGACCCGCAAGCGGGCGGCGCGCCGGCTCCTAAACCTTCTCGGCGCCGGCTGCATCTGATCGGGGATGGTACAGACAGCGGTGTGGACGGATGGAGCGGACGGCAGCGCGGGATGCAGGGTGACGATCGCGATCGGATCAGAGGCGGGGGACTTGGGCGAGCGACCAGCGCAGCGGGACGGCGAGGCGGATACGGCGTTGGCGCGCCGCGCCGCCGCGGGTGACGCGCGCGCTTTCGAGACGCTCTACCGGCGCCACGTCGATCGCGTCTACGGCCTCTGTGTCCGACTGGTCGACGGCGATCGTGCCAAGGCCGAGCAGTATGCCCAGGACGCTTTCGTGCGCGCCTGGGAGAAGATCGGCAGTTTTCGCGGCGAGAGCCAGTTCTCGACCTGGCTGCATCGGCTGACGGTCAACGTCGTGCTCGGGGAGTATCGCTTGCTCAAGCGCTGGGTCACGTTCGACGACGCGGTGGGTGATGCGGAAGTCGAGCCGGCCATGGCGGAGCATCCGCAACAGCGCGCCGGGGACCGGCTCGATCTGGAACGGGCGCTGGCGAGATTGCCGAAGGCGGCGCGGACCGTGCTGATCCTGCATGACATCGAGGGCTACCGCCACGACGAGATCGCCGCGATCGGCGGCATCGCGGTGGGGACGTCGAAGGCGCACCTGCACCGTGCGCGGAAGTTGTTGAAGGAGTGGTTGACATGAACATGCCGAACGAGGATTTCGATCCGCTGCTGCGGCGGCTGCGCGAGCTGCCGCTGGAGCAGGCGCCCGAGCGCGATCTGTGGCCCGGAATCGCGGCGCGACTCGCGCCGCGGCGGCGCCACAGGCCCTGGGGCGTGTGGGCGATGGCGGCGTCGGTGGTGCTCGCGGTCGTGGTCGGGGTGTTGATCCAGCGCGCGCCGGACGACGTCGCCGGCGGGGCGGAGCAGGCCCGGATCGAGCCCCCGGCGGCCGCGGCCGTGCAGCCGCGCGTGGCCGGCATCGTGACGCCGCAGCCGCGGGCGCTGATCAAGGCCAATCTGGCGATCGCCCGCGACGCCGAACGCCAGTTGCGTCACGCCCTGAGCCAGGACCCCCAGTCCGAATCCCTGCAACGCCTCATCGACGCGACCCAGCGTCAGCAGGCGGAGCTGAAGCAGCAACTGCGTCAGGTCGTCAGCGCCTGAGGCCGAGTTTTCCGGAGTCGAATCATGAATGCAGTCGTCAAAATGATGGTCACGTTCCCCGCGCTGTTGTGCGCGGCGGGCGCCTGGGCCGGTTCGCCGATCAACGAGTCGCGGCCGTTGCGCGCCGATGGCCGGGTCAGCGTCGACAATCTCGCGGGCGAGATCGAGGTCAGGGGCTGGGATCAGGACCGGGTCGTCATCACCGGCGAACTCGGTGAGGACGTCGAGGAACTGGAGATCAGCGGCGACGCCGACAGCCTGCGGATCCTTGTGCGCTATCCGCGCCGGAGCAGCGGCATAGAGGAGACCCTGCTGCAGCTGCGGGTGCCGGTGGGTGCGTCGCTGCAGCTCGAAGGGGTCAGTGCCGACCTGCGTGTCGACGGGGTCAGCGGGCCGCTGCAGGGCAATACCGTCAGTGGCGACATCGAAGTGGACGTCCGCTCGCCGGAGGTCAGCCTGCAGAGTGTCAGCGGCGACATCCGGCTGCGGGCGCCGGCGGCCAGCGTCAAGCTCCAGAGCGTCAGCGGCGACGTCCGCGCCGAAGGGGTGCAGGGCGACGTCAGCGGCGAGACGGTATCCGGGGACGTCGACATCAAGGGCGGGGCGTTTCGCGCCCTGGCGACCCAGACCGTCTCGGGCGATCTCAACCTGCAGGGCGCGCTGGCCGCGGGCGGCAGCCTGCGCGCCGAATCGATGTCCGGCGACATCGACGTGCTGCTGGCCGAGCCGCCCGACGCGCTGCTGACGATGAAGAGCTTCAGCGGCGTGATCAGCAGCGAGTTCGGGCCGCGCGAGGCCGGCGGGCGGCGCAAGATTGAAAAGACGCTCGGCAGCGGCAAGGGACGGATCGATCTGAACAGTTTCAGCGGCGACATCCGGCTCGCCAAGCGCTGACGCGGCGGGACGGGGGGCACAAAAAAACCGCGCTTCAAGCGCGGTTTTTTTGTGGGCCGGGATCCTCCGGTCAGTGCCGGAAGTGGCGGATGCCGGTGAAGACCATCGCCATGCCGGCCTCGTCGGCCGCCGCGATGACTTCGGCGTCGCGCATCGACCCGCCCGGCTGCACCACCGCGGTGATGCCGGCACGCGCCGCGGCGTCGATGCCGTCGCGGAACGGGAAGAACGCGTCCGAGGCCATGACCGATCCGGGTACTTCGAGCTTCTCGTCTGCGGCCTTGATGCCGGCGATCTTGGCCGAGTACACGCGGCTCATCTGGCCGGCGCCGACGCCGATGGTCATCTCGTCGCGGGCGTAGACGATGGCGTTGGACTTGACGAACTTGGCGACGGTCCACGCGAACAGCAGATCGCGCATCTCGGCGTCGGTCGGCTTGCGCTCGGTGACGACGCGCAGCTGATCCGGGTCATAGGTGGCCAGGTCGTTGTCCTGGACCAGCAGGCCGCCGGCGATGCGCTTGTAGTCCCAGCTGCCGGTGTTCGCGGCGGGCCACTGGCCGCACTCGAGCAGGCGCACGTTCTGCTTGGCGGCGACCGCGGCACGGGCCTCGGCGCTGACCGTGGGGGCGATGATGACTTCGACGAACTGGCGCTCGACGATCAGCTTCGCGGTGGCGCCGTCGAGTTCGCGGTTGAACGCGATGATGCCGCCGAAGGCCGAGGTCGGGTCGGTGCGGAAGGCCTGTTCGTAGGCGTCGAGGATGCTGTGACGCACCGCCACGCCGCAGGGGTTGGCGTGCTTGACGATGACGCAGGCCGGCTGCTCGAACGCCTTGACGCATTCGAGCGCGGCATCGGCGTCGGCGATGTTGTTGTACGACAGCTCTTTGCCCTGCAGCTGGCGCGCGGCGGCGATGCTGCCCGCCGGTGCCTGCGGCTCGGCGTAGAACGCGGCGCGCTGGTGCGGGTTCTCGCCGTAACGCAGATCCTGCTGCTTGTGCAGCTGCATGCCGAGCACGCCCGGGAACGGGGCGCGGCTGCCGTCGTCGGCGAGGCTGGACAGATAGGCGCTGACCGCGGCGTCGTAGCGCGAGGTCAGGGCGTAGGTCTTCAGCGCGAGGCGCTCGCGCGTGGCCTGTTCGACGCCGCCGTTGTCGATCTCCGCCAGCACGCCGGCGTAGTCGGCCGGGTCGGTCAGCACCGTCACCCAGGCGTGGTTCTTGGCCGCCGCGCGCAGCATCGCCGGGCCGCCGATGTCGATGTTCTCGATCGCCTCGGCGCGCGTGCAGTCGGGCCTGGCGACGGTCGCCTCGAACGGATACAGGTTGACGACGAGCAGATCGATCGCGTTGATCTGATGCTGCTGCATCACGTCCGCGTCGACGTCGCGGCGGCCGAGCAGGCCGCCGTGGATCTTCGGGTGCAGCGTCTTGACGCGGCCGTCCATGATCTCCGGAAAGCCGGTGTGGGCGCTGACCTCGGTGACCTCGAGGCCGGCCTGCTTGAGCAGCTTGAAGGTGCCGCCGGTGGACAGCAGCGCGATACCGCGCTCGGCCAGCGACTGGGCGAATTCAACGATGCCGGACTTGTCGGAAACCGAGACCAGCGCGCGGCGGACGGGCGTCTTCATTCAGATCTTGTGAGCGTCGGGATTGATGTTGTACTGCTTGAGCTTCTTGCGCAGCGTGGCGCGATTGAGGCCCAGCATCTCGGCGGCGCGCGACTGGTTGCCGTAGCAGTAGCGCAGCGTCGCCTGCAGCAGCGGCGGCTCGACCTGATCGAGAAACAAGTCGTACAGATTCTTCGGCGCGTGGCCGTTCAAGGTACGAAAGAAATCATCCAATGAGTCCTGGACCGAATGACCCAGAGGTTTGATGTCTGACGAGCGAAGTGCGGACATATGGTTTCGTTCCCCAACACGCAGAACGAGGCTGCGGCCACCGAAAAGGGCGGCAATGATACTCCCAAGGACGGCGACTAAAAAGCGCCGTAACGATGAGGGTTGCATCGGCGCGGGTCGTTGCAGGCGCCGATGCTGCATCGCACACGGCGTCACCCGACCGACGATGCGTGTCGAGTCCGCATGCAGATTCCGTGCTAAGTCTCATCCGGCATTGGCAAATCGTCCGGACGGGTTCGAGGCGGCGTGTGTCCAGCGACGGGGCGCTGCGTCGGGATCGCCCCGACGGCGCCGGCCGAAGGATCTGTGTTCGGAAGCGGCGGGACGGGTCAGTCCGATGCCTTGCGTCGACCGCTGACGCGCGTCCAGCCCTCGCGCGAGACATCGGCGTCGAAGTCGAACCACGGCGCGTAGGCCTGGTGCACCTCTTCAGCGTGACGGTCGAGCAGGCCGGCGAGCACGATGCGCCCGCCGGGCCGGGTGGCCTCTGCCAGGCGCGGCGCCAGCTCCACGAGCGGGCCGGCGAGGATGTTGGCCACGACGACGTCGGCCGGCCGGGTGACGTAGGCGTCCGGCAGCACTGCGTCCACGCGCTCGCCGACCCCGTTGTCGGCGGCGTTGTTGCGGGTCGCGATCAGGGCCTGCGGATCGATGTCGACGCAGTCGGCGTGCGCGGCGCCGAGCAGCAGCGCGGCGATCGCGAGCACGCCGGAGCCGCAGCCGTAGTCGAGCACCTCGCGGCCGTCGAGTGCCTGTTCGCTGAGCCAGTCCAGGCACAGCGCCGTGGTCGGGTGGGTGCCGGTGCCGAAGGCCAGGCCGGGGTCGAGGCGCAGCAGCACGGCGTCCGGCTGGGTGACCTCGCCGACCTTCTCGTGCGGGACCACCCACAGGCGCTCGCCGAATTTCAGCGGCGGGCAATCCTTGAGCCAGATCCGGATCCAGTCCTGATCCTCGATCAGTTCCTCGTCGACGCCGATGTCCGCACCGTCCGGCAGCAGCTCGCGCAGGCACGCGACCACCGGCTCCAGGTCGGCGTCTTCCGCGAACAGGCCCAGCGTGACCGTGTTCGGCCACAGCGGCGTCTCGCCTGGGGCCGGTTCGAGGACCGGATCGTCGACGGCGTCGACGAAGCTGACGGCCTGGGCGCCCTGGGCGAGCAGCAGCTCGTCGGCGAATTCGGGGTGTCGGGTGCGGATGCGGAGCTGTCGCCAGGCCATGGTCAGTCGGTGTCGTTCGAAGTCGGTGGGTGGGTGCGGTCGACCGTCGCGTCGAGGCTGCCGCGGGCCAGAATCACCCGTAGCGTGTCGCCGGCGGCGACCGTCGCGGTGTCGCCGAGCGCGCGGCCGTCGCGGTCGAGTGCGATCGCGTAGCCGCGTTCGAGCACCGCGTGCGGACTCAGGCCGGCCAGCAGCGCGTCGCAGCGGTCGATCCGGCTGACGCTGTCGCGCAGGCGGCTTTCGATCGCGCGCTGCAGGCGCCCGAGGCGGTCGTGCAGGCGGTTGTCGGCCTGCAGCAGACGCGCGGCCGGGGTCGCCGCGCGCAGCCGCGTCCGGGCGTGGTCGAGCTGCTGGCGGCGCCGCTGCAACAGCCCGGCCTGCGCGCGTCCGGCGCGCCCGAGCAGCTCGTCGAGCCGCTGCGCGCGGTCCTGCAGGCGCCGGCCGGGGTGCTGCGACTGCAGCCGGCGCGTCAGGTTCGCGGTGGATTCGGCGGCCTGCGCCAGGCGCCGTTCGAGGGCGTGGCGCAGGCGCGGCAACTGCGCGGCTACGGCCTGCCGCCACTGACGGATGTCGGGGGTGATGCGTTCGGCCGCGCCGGTCGGCGTCGGCGCGCGCAGGTCGGCGGCGAAGTCGGCGATGGTGACATCGGTCTCGTGGCCGACGCCGCAGACCACCGGTACCGCGCAGGCGCGGATTGCGCGGGCGACGGCTTCCTCGTTGAACGCCCACAGGTCCTCGAGCGAGCCGCCGCCGCGCGCGAGGATGATCACGTCCACCGCCGCGCGCTGCGGCAGCTCGGCCAGCGCGCGGGCGATCGCCGGCGCCGCTTCGGCGCCCTGGACCGGGACCGGATACAGCGTCACCGGCGCCAGCGGGTAGCGGTTTTCGAGGGTTGTCAGAATGTCGTGCACCGCGGCGCCGGTCGCCGAGGTGATCACGCCGATCGCGCGCGGGCGCGGCGGGATCGGGCGCTTGTCGGCCTCGTCGAACAGCCCCTCGGCAGCGAGCCGGCGCTTCAGGGCCTCGAATTCGCGCAGCAGCGCGCCTTCGCCGGCGGGTTCCATGTGCTCGCAGATCAGCTGCAGGTCGCCGCGGGCCTCGTACAGGCTGACCTGGCCGCGCACCAGCACCTGGTCGCCGTTCTTCGGCGGCGGCCGGACCAGACGATTGGCGTTGCGGAACATCGCGCAGCGGATCTGTGACTGGGCGTCCTTGAGGGTGAAATACCAGTGCCCGGACGCCGGCTGCGACAGGTTGGAGATTTCCCCCTCGACCCAGGTCCGCGGCAGCGCGCCCTCGATCAGGTCGCGCAGCAGCGCCGTCAGCTCCGACACCCGATACACCGCGCGGCCGCCGCCGGGGGCGGGGCGGGGCGGGGTGTCGGGCGGGGCGGTCGGAACGCTCATCGGACGCGAAGCTTAGCCGATGTCGGACGAAAATCGATTCGGGACATCCCTGTTCGGGCCGCGGATCGCATATAATGAAGCGCTTCATTTCAATGCGCGCCCCATCCATGCGTATCCAGACCGAAGCCCTCACCTTCGACGACGTTCTGCTCCTTCCCGCGTACTCGGAGGTCCTGCCGCGACAGGTCGATCTGCGCACGATGCTGACCCGGCGCATCCAGCTCAACGTTCCGCTGCTGTCGTCGGCGATGGATACCGTCACCGAGGCCAAGCTGGCGATCGCGCTGGCCCAGGAAGGCGGCATCGGCATCATCCACAAGAACATGCCGGCGGAACGCCAGGCCGCCGAGGTCCGCGCGGTCAAGAAGTACGAATCCGGCGTCATCGTCGACCCGATCGTGGTCCCGCCCGAGATGACCGTCGGCGAGGTCCTGAAGCTGACCCGCGCCAACCGCATCTCCGGGGTGCCGGTGGTCGACGGCAGGGATCTGGTCGGGATCGTCACCAGCCGCGACCTGCGCTTCGAGACCCGCTACGACGAGCCGGTGTCCAAGGTGATGACGCCGAAGGATCGTCTGGTGACGGTGCTCGAGGGTGCGTCCAAGGACGAGGTGCTCGCCAAGCTGCATCAGCATCGCATCGAGAAGGTGCTGGTGGTCAACGACAAGTTCGAGCTGCGCGGCATGATCACCGTCAAGGACATCCAGAAGTCGACGGACTACCCGAACGCCTGCAAGGACGAGCGCGGCAGTCTGCGCTGCGGTGCCGCGGTCGGCACCGGGCCCGACACCGAGGAGCGCGTCGCGCGCCTGGTCGAGGCCGGCGTCGACGTGGTCGTGGTCGATACCGCGCACGGCCACTCCAAGGGCGTGATCGATCGCGTCGCCTCGATCAAGCAGCAGTACGGCGAGGCCTTGCAGGTGATCGGCGGCAACATCGCCACCGGCGCCGCCGCGCTGGCGCTGGCCGATGCCGGCGCCGACGCGGTCAAGGTCGGGATCGGGCCCGGGTCGATCTGCACCACGCGCGTGGTCGCCGGCGTCGGTGTGCCGCAGATCAGCGCGGTGATGAACGTCGCCAAGGCGCTCCGGGACAAGGGCGTGCCGCTGATCGCCGACGGCGGTGTCCGTTTCTCGGGCGACTTTTCCAAGGCGCTGGCCGCGGGTGCGTACTCGGTGATGGTCGGTTCGATGCTGGCCGGTACCGAAGAGGCGCCCGGTGACGTCGAGCTGTACCAGGGGCGTTCGTACAAGTCCTATCGCGGCATGGGTTCGCTCGGCGCGATGGCGCAGGGCTCCAAGGACCGCTACTTCCAGGACACCACGTCCGAGGTTGAGAAGCTGGTGCCGGAAGGCATCGAGGGGCGGGTGCCGTACAAGGGGCCGATGTCGACGATCGTCCACCAGCTGATCGGCGGTCTGCGCGCGAGCATGGGCTATACCGGCTGCACGACCATCGAGGAGCTGCGCACCAAGACGCAGTTCGTCAAGATCACCGCCGCGGGCATCAAGGAGTCGCACGTCCACGACGTGACGATCACCAAGGAAGCACCGAATTACCGGGTCGAATAGGACCCGATCGCACGCCCCGGTCCGCCGGGGCTTTTTCGTTGAGACCGATGAACATCCATTCCGACAAGATCCTGATCCTCGACTTCGGTAGCCAGTACACGCAGCTGATCGCCCGCCGCGTGCGCGAACTCGGTGTCTACTGCGAACTGCACCCCTGGGACATGGACGACGCCGATATCCGCGCGTTCGCCCCGAAGGGCGTGATCCTCTCCGGTGGGCCGGAATCGGTGCTCGAGGCCGGTTCGCCGCGCGCGCCGCAGGCGGTCTGGGATCTGCAGGTGCCGGTGCTCGGGATCTGCTACGGCATGCAGACGATGGCGGTGCAGCTCGGCGGCACCGTCGCGCCCGGCACGGTCAAGGAGTTCGGCTACGCCGAGATCCGCGCGCGGGGACATTCGCGGCTGTTGAAGGACATCGAGGATCGCGTCAACGACGAGGGCCACGGCCTGCTCGACGTCTGGATGTCGCACGGCGATCACGTCAGCGAGCTGCCGGCCGGCTTCAAGCTGATCGCCTCGACCAAGGACGTGCCGATCGCCGGCATCGCCGACGAGGATCGCGGTTACTACGCGCTGCAGTTCCATCCGGAAGTCACCCACACGACCCAGGGCAAGCGCATCTATTCGCGCTTCGTCCACGACATCTGCGGCTGCGGCAATGCCTGGACCGCCGACAACATCATCGAGGACGCGATCGCGCGCGTGCGCGCACAGGTCGGCGGGCGCAAGGTGCTGCTGGGCCTGTCCGGCGGCGTGGATTCGTCGGTGGTCGCGGCGCTGCTGCACCGCGCGATCGGCGATCAGCTCACCTGCGTGTTCGTCGACCACGGCCTGCTCCGCCACCACGAAGGCGATCAGGTGATGAAGATCTTCGCCGACCACCTCGGCGTGAAGGTCATCCGCGTCAATGCCGAGGAACGCTTTCTCGGCGAACTCCAGGGCGTCGAGGATCCGGAAGCCAAGCGCAAGATCATCGGCCGCCTGTTCGTCGAGGTGTTCGAGGAGGAGTCGAACAAGCTCGAGGGCATCGACTTCCTGGCGCAGGGCACGATCTATCCCGACGTCATCGAATCGGCCGGCGCCAAGACCAAGAAGGCGCACGTGATCAAGAGCCACCACAACGTCGGCGGCCTGCCCGAGCGCATGAAGATGCAGCTGGTCGAGCCGCTGCGCGAACTGTTCAAGGACGAGGTCCGCGAGATCGGCGTCGAACTCGGCCTGCCGCGCGAGATGGTCTATCGCCATCCGTTCCCGGGGCCGGGGCTGGGTGTGCGCATCCTCGGCGCGGTCACCAAGGCCGCGGCAGACACGCTGCGCCTGGCCGACCACATCTTCATCGAGGAGCTGCGCAAGTCCGGCTGGTACGACAAGACCTCGCAGGCCTTTGCCGTGTTTCTGCCGGTCAAGTCCGTCGGCGTCACCGGCGACGGCCGCCGCTACGAGCCGGTGATCGCGCTGCGTGCGGTGCAGACCATCGACTTCATGACCGCACAGTGGGCGCATCTGCCGTACGAACTGCTCGACGTCTGCTCGCGCCGCATCGTCAACGAGATTCCCGGCGTCTCCCGCGTCGTCTACGACGTCTCCGGCAAGCCGCCGGCGACGATCGAGTGGGAATAGCGATTCCCGCTGCGTCTTGATACCGGGGCCGGTTCCGCCGGTGGCGACGGCCGGGACGGGTCCGGCCGCGGGCGATTCGAGCGTCACTGTCGGGGCGGTACGGCCAGCACGTCGACTGCCGCTGAGGCCAGCGTCTCCTCGGCGACGCTGCCGAGAAACAACTTGCTCATCCCGGAGTGGCCACGCGTCCCGATCACCAGTAGATCGGCGGCTCTCGTGCGCGCGTTCTCGAGAATGACACGCGCGATGGACGACTCGTTGTATGCCACCGCCCCTTCGACCGACTCGCACTGGTTGTCAGAGAGAAAAGCGTCCAGCGCCTTGCGAGCGGACTCGCGCTGCTCGTCGAGATAGCGCCGGGACAGGTCGCCAACGCCCATCCCGCGGGGCATCAGGCTGGCGCCGATGGCGTCAAAGACGTGCAGCGCCGCAACCGGTATGCGCAGTTCGGCTGCAAGGCCGCGCACGGCATGCACTGCGTCGGCTGAGCACTTCCAGAGGTCGACGGCGACCAGCGCCTTGCGGTAGTGCCCGGCCGGGACGCCGTTGGCCATCAGCACAGGGCGGCGGCAGCTGCGAACCGTTCGTTCCGCCGTTGTTCCGACAAATACGTCCCTGAGCGTTTGGCGGCGATGTGGGCCGATGATCACCAGATCGGCGTCGAAGTCTTCGGCGGCCCGTGTGATGCCCTCGAACGGGTCCCCGTCGATGATCTGTGCGTCGCAGTTCAGGCCGTCTTCGCTGGGCAGCGTTCGTACGTGCTCGTTGAGGACGGCTGCTGCGGCGGCCCGCTCGGCCCTGACGATGCGTTCCGGCTGATCGTCGTCAATGACGTGCACGAGCAGCAGCATCGCCCCCATTCTTCTGGCGAGCAGCGTCCCTCTCCGAAGCGCGCGATCCGAGCGTTCCGAGAAATCCGTCGCCACCAGGATGGTCTTCTGCTTCAAGTCTTGATGCTCCTCACGTCATCGGTGCCGGCCGCCCCGGGCAGGCCCATGGTGCCCCGACGTCGCTTCGTCAGCGTTCCCGGACCGGGCTCGGAGGCAGCGTTTGCGGTGTCCGC
Source organism: Nevskiales bacterium (assembly GCA_028698335.1). Taxonomy (GTDB): domain Bacteria; phylum Pseudomonadota; class Gammaproteobacteria; order Nevskiales; family Nevskiaceae; genus Solimonas. The sequence goes on from JAQVDP010000019.1 coordinate 63,954, forward strand.
CGACTGTGACCGATGTTGCGGCCCGGCTCAAGCTCGGACGGCTGCGGCGGGTGTCGTGCCTGACGGCGGTCCTTTCTCGCGGTGCTTGCGGGCGCGGTCCGCCTGGGCCGGCGACGGACGGCGTGGCGGCGATATCATGGTGCCCAGTCCGGAGCGGGGTGGATCTGCCGCGTGCGTGCGGGTGGACCCTCAGTCCGATCGATACCGGGGCATGTCAAGAAAGGCGGACGTGAGTGTTCGATATCTTTGCGCATACGGCTTTTGGCGAGGTCGCGATTCTGCTGGTGATCGCGGCCGCGATGGGGGTTGTCGGAATCTTCCTGCGCCAGCCCCTCATCGTCAGTTTCATCGCGGTGGGGCTGATCGCGGGACCTTCCGCCCTGAACATCGTCCGTTCGGGCGAACAGATCGATCTGCTGTCCGAACTCGGCATCACCGTTCTGGTCTTTCTCGTCGGGATCAAACTCGATGTAAAGCTGGTTCGCTCGCTCGGCAGCGTTGCCGTCAAGACCGGCCTGGGGCAGGTGGCCTTCACGTCGTTGTTCGGCTACCTGATCGGTCTGGTACTGGGACTCGGGCACATCGAAAGTCTGTACGTGGCCGTGGCGCTGACGTTCTCGTCGACGATCATTGTCGTCAAGCTGCTCTCCGACAAGCGGGAGATCGACTCACTGCACGGGCAGATCGCCCTGGGTTTCCTGATCGTCCAGGATCTTGTCGTGGTGCTGGCGATGATCGTTCTCTCGACCATCGGACTGGGCTCGGGTGACCGCCACGAGGACCGGAGTGTCGCATTCACGTTCCTGGCCGGGATGGCGATGGTGGGGCTGGTCATTCTGTTCGTCCGCTATGCGGCGACGTTCCTGACCGAGCGGCTTGCGCGCCTGCCGGAACTGCTGGTGATTTTTGCCATTGCCCTGGCTTCGATTTTCGCCGCGCTTTCGGACATGGTCGGGCTCGGCAAGGAGGTTGGCGGGCTGCTGGCCGGCATCGCCCTGGCATCGACCCCCTACCGGGAAACCATATCGGCACGCCTCGCGCCGCTGCGGGACTTCCTGCTGCTGTTCTTCTTCATCGCACTGGGTGCGGGGCTGGATCTGTCGACACTCGGCACGCATACGACGGCGGCGATGGTCTTCTCGCTCTTTGTCCTGATCGGCAATCCCCTGATCGTGCTCGCGATCATGGGGGCGATCGGTTACCGCAAGCGGACCGGCTTTCTCGCCGGTCTGACGGTTGCCCAGATCAGTGAGTTCTCGCTGATCTTCGTGGCGATGGGAGTATCGCTCGGTCATGTCGACAAAGGGGCGCTGGGGCTGGTGACCATGGTCGGAATGGTCACGATTGCGGCGTCGACCTACATGATCACGTATTCCCACCGCCTTTACGCGGTGTTCGAGCCATTTCTCGGGATCTTCGAACGTGCCGGGACGCCGCTGGAACCCGGCGACGGGGAACAGGGGCGGCGGCGTTACGGCGTGCTGGTCTTCGGCCTGGTGCGCTTCGGCACCGCGATCGGCATCCGGATGAAAACGCGCGGGGTCAGAGTGCTGGGGGTGGACTTCAATCCGCTCGCGGTGCGGCGCTGGCACGAACTCGGGCTGGAGGCGACATTCGGCGACGCGACGGACGCGGAGTTTGTCGCGGGGCTGCCGCTGTCCGGTGCGGAGTGGATCGTCTCCACCGTACCGGTTCAGCCGTGGGGGCCGGCCAGCCGGGAAGATACACGGATAACGCTGATCCAGTTCGTCCGCAGCGGAGGATTCGGTGGGCGGCTGGCGGTGACCTCCCATCACCTGCAGGATACCGAGGCTCTGGTCGCCGCGGGGGCTGATGTAGTGCTCGAGCCATTTCAGGATGCGGCGGACCGCGCGCTGGAGATCATTCTGGGCGGCGTGCGGCAGCATCACACCGCCATTCCGGCGCTCGCATCCGAGCGCCCGCAGGTTCCATGAACGGCACAAGGGGCGGGGAGATGGTGACAGCGAACGAACGAAGCGGCGATCGGCAGGCCGTCCATGCGTCCGCGTTGGAGCCGGGCTCCCACGCGATGTCCGTCGACGACGTTGTCGCCGCGACCGCCAGCGGAACAAGCGGCCTGTCCGACAGCGAGGCGGAACGGCGGCTCGAACAGCATGGGCCGAACCGATTGCCGGAAGCGCCCCGGCGCCATCCGGTGCTGCGGTTCCTGGCGCACTTCCACAATGTTCTGATCTACGTGCTGCTGGGCGCGGCGGTGATCACGGCCGCGCTGGGCCATCTGGTCGATACCGGGGTCATCCTGGCCGTGGTCATTGCCAACGGGATCATCGGGTTCATCCAGGAAGGGCGTGCCGAGGAGGCGATGGGCGCGATCCGTCAGATGCTTGCACCACGATCGACCGTCCTGCGCGGCGGTGAGCGCCAGAGCATCGACAGCGCGTTTCTGGTGCCGGGGGACGTGGTCCTGCTTGAGGCGGGTGACAAGGTGCCGGCCGATCTCCGCCTGATCGAGATCGCCGGGCTGCGGATCGAGGAGGCCATTCTGACCGGAGAGTCGGTCCCCGTGGACAAGAAGACGAGGCCGGTGGCCAAGGGGGCGCCCCTCGGGGACCGTTCCTGCATGGCCTTCAGCGGCACGCTGGTGACCAGTGGCACCGGGCGTGGCATCGTGGTTGCGACCGGTCCGTCGACCGAGATCGGTCGGATCAGCGGCATGCTGTCCCGGGTGGAGACGCTGACCACGCCGCTGGTGCGCCAGATGGATCGATTCGCGCGCTGGCTGACGATTCTGATCCTGATGATTGCTGCGGTGCTGCTGGTATACGGGTACTTCGTCGGGCACCTGCCGTTCGCCGAGCTGTTCATGACCGTGGTCGGTCTGTCGGTGGCGGCGATCCCCGAGGGGCTGCCCGCGGTTCTGACGATCACCCTGGCGGTTGGCGTGCAGGCGATGGCCCGTCGCAATGCGATCGTCCGCCGTCTGCCGGCGATCGAGACGCTGGGGTCGGTATCCGTCATCTGCAGCGACAAGACCGGGACGCTGACCCGCAACGAGATGATGGTGGCGACGCTGGCCAGCGCGGGGCACACGTTCTCGATCGCCGGCAACGGCTACGCGCCTGAAGGCAGCATCCGTCTCGCCGATGCCGAAGTCGATCCGGCGGACCATACGCTGCTCGCGCAGTTCGCCCGGGCGGCGTCGCTGTGCAACGATGCCGCGCTGCGCAGCCACGAGAACGGCTGGCGGGTCGAGGGCGATCCAATGGAAGGCGCGCTCAAGGCCCTGGCTGCCAAGATCGCCCGGCAGGGGGCCAATCCGTTCGGAGACTGGAAGCGAACCGACACGATCCCCTTCGATGCGGCTCATCGCTACATGGCGGTTCTCCACCACGACCACGAGGGGCACGCGTGGATCCACGCCAAGGGAGCGCCCGAGCGCATCATCGAGATGTGCTCGGCGCAACGCTCGAGCGACGGCGGCGTCGAGGCGCTGGATCCGGCCTACTGGCACCGGAGAGTCCATGAGATTGCTGGGCTGGGGCAGCGGGTGCTCGCCCTGTCAGTGCGATCGGTCCCGCAGGACCACCTCGTGCTCAACACGGCGGATCTGGACGGGCAGATGGTGCTGATCGGACTCGCCGGTCTCATCGACCCTCCGCGTGCCGAGGCGATCGAGGCGGTTGCGGAGTGTGGTCACGCCGGCATCCGCGTCAAGATGATCACCGGCGATCACGCCGGCACGGCCGTGGCGATCGCCCGGCAGATCGGCCTGCAGCGTCCGGACAACGTGCTGACCGGCGCGGAGCTGGAGAAGATGGACGATGCCCACCTTGCTGGCGTCGTCGTCGACACCGATGTCTTCGCCCGGACCAGCCCGGAGCACAAACTGCGGCTGGTGACGGCGCTGCAGGCGCACGGCCTGACGGTCGCGATGACCGGTGATGGCGTCAATGACGCGCCGGCGCTCAAGCGCGCGGATGCGGGTATCGCGATGGGGCAGAAGGGCAGCGAGGCGGCCAAGGAGGCATCCGAGTTCGTGCTGGCCGATGACAACTTCGCGTCCATCGTTGCCGCAGTTCGCGAGGGACGCACGGTCTACGACAACATCAAGAAGGTCATCAGCTGGACACTCCCGACCAATGCGGGCGAGGCAATGACGATCGTTGTCGCCCTGTTTCTCGGCATGGCCTTGCCCGTTACCGCGGTGCAGATTCTCTGGGTGAACCTGATCACCGGCATCACGCTTGGTGTGGCGCTGGCCTTCGAGCCCACAGAGGACAACACGATGAGGCGTCCGCCACGGCCACGGCAGGAACCCCTGCTGAGGGGTGAGCTGATCTGGCACATCATCGTCGTGTCGGTCCTGTTTCTTGCCGCAGTTTTCGGTATGTACACCTACGCGGTCGATAAGGGATATTCATCCGGTCTCGCCCAGACGATCGCGATGAACACGCTGGTCGTGCTGGAGATCTTTCACCTCTTCTTCATCCGCAACATCCATGGCACGTCGCTGACCTGGAAGGCGGCGCGTGGAACCCGTGTCGTCTGGATCTGCGTCATCGTCGTGACCCTGGCACAGTTTGCAGTGACCTACCTGCCGCCGCTCCAGCACGTGTTCGGCACGCAGGCAGTGTCGGTGTCCGACGGCGCGCTCATCGTCGCGGTCGGGGTCCTGTTCTTCGCGCTGATCGAGTCCGAGAAGCAGCTTCGGCTGGTGTTCCGGCGGCGCCCCGCTGGTTGATTCCCAGTACGGCTCGCCGGGCGACGCGAGACAATAGGCCGCAACCCCGGAACCGATGGAGCAAGGAATCAATGCAGACTGCCGGCCCTGTGCGCCCCTCGAGTGAAACGCTCCATGCATTGGACGAGCACTGGATGCGGCACGCGCTGCTGCTCGCGCACCGCGCGGAGGCCGCGGGCGAGGTGCCGGTCGGCGCGGTGATCGTGTCCGGCGACCGCATCCTCGGCGAGGGCTGGAACCGCCCGATCGCGACGCACGATCCCAGCGCGCATGCCGAGATGGTCGCCCTGCGCGCCGCCGGGCAGCGTGCCGGCAACTACCGGCTCGCCGACGCGACGCTGTACGTGACGCTCGAACCCTGCGTGATGTGCGCCGGCGCGATCGTGCACGCTCGTGTGTCGCGCCTGGTGTTCGGCGCCTGGGATCCCAAGGCCGGCGCGGTGTCGTCGGTCTACGACGTGATCGCCGCGCCGAAGCTGAACCACGTCGTGCAATGGCGCGGCGGCGTCTGCGAGGAAGCCTGCGCGCGGCATCTGCGCGCGTTCTTCAGGCAACGCCGCGAGGCGGCGCGGGCGGCCCGCAAGGCGGCGGGCTGACGGGCGAGCCGCGCGATCAGCGCTTGCGCCAGAAGCCGGCGTTGCGGATGCCCAGCGCGTCGGGGTCGAAGCTCGGTTGGGCGCCGGCGCGCTTCTGGCGTTCGTAATCCTTCAGCGCCAGCAGCGCCGGTTTCTGCAGGATCAGGATCGCGACGATGTTGAGCCAGGCCATCAGGCCGACGCCGATGTCGCCGAGTGCCCACGCCGAACTCGACGTGCGCACCGTGCCGTAGGCGACCGTCAGCAGCACGCCGATGCGCAGGATCAGGATCATCCACGGCCGGTGCACATGGCTGTTGATGAACATGACGTTGGTCTCGGCCATGTAGTAGTAGGCGACGATGGTCGTGAACGCGAAGAACATCAGCGCGATCGCGACGAAGCCGGCGCCGAGTGCAGGCGCGACGGTCTCCACCGCGTGCTGGGCGTAGGCCGGGCCGGCCTCGGCGCCGGGCAGGGCCTCGAACAGCATGCCGCCGGCCGGGTCGGCGACGTTGTACATCCCGGTCGACAGGATCATGAACGCGGTCGCGGTGCAGACCAGCAGGGTGTCGACGTAGATCGAGAACGCCTGCACGTACCCCTGTTGCGCGGGGTGGTCGACCTCGGCCGCCGCGGCCGCGTGCGGGCCGGTGCCCTGGCCGGCCTCGTTGGAGTAGATGCCGCGCTTGACGCCCCATTCGATCGCCAGACCGAGCACCGCGCCGAAGGCGGCTTCGGCCCCGAACGCGCTGCTGAAGATCAGCTTGACGACTCCCGGCAGCTTCTCGGCGTTGATGCCGAGAATGACCAGGGCGACCAGGATGTACGCCGCAGCCATGAACGGCACCACGATCTCGGCGAACAGCGCGATGCGGCGCACGCCGCCGAAGATGATGAAGCCCAGCAGTGCGCAGGCGCCGGCGGCGGTGGCCAGCGGCGGCACGTTCCACGCCGTGGTCAGGCCGGCGGCGATGCTGTTGGCCTGCACGCCGGGCAGCAGGAAACCGGTGGCGACGATCGTGGCGACCGCGAAGGTCCATGCGTACCACTTCTGGCCCATCGCCTTTTCGATGAAGTAGGCCGGACCGCCGCGGTAGAGGCCCTGGTCGTCCTTCTCCTTGTAGATCTGCGCCAGCGTCGACTCGACATAGGCGGTCGACGCGCCGAGGAAGGCGACGACCCACATCCAGAACACCGCGCCGGGACCGCCGAAGGTGATCGCGGTCGCCACGCCGGCGATGTTGCCTGTGCCGACGCGTCCGGACAGCGACATCGCCAGCGCCTGGAAGGTCGACACGCCGGCGGCGGAGCGCCGGCCGCGCAGCAGCAGACGGATCATTTCGGCGAAGCCGCGAACCTGCATGAAGCGCGTGCGGATCGAGAAATACAGGCCCGCGCCGAGGCACAGGTAAATGAGCGCGCGGCTCCAGATCAGGCCGTTGACGGCATCGATGATCGCATCCACTGGATTTTCCTTGGCTTGGGGTCGGTCACCGACCCGGGCGGTTCGAAGGCGGCGCCCGCCGCGGCGAGGGCGCGGGCACCGGATGGCGATCCACAAGCAAGAACCGGTGCCAATCCGGGTGCCCGGCAGTGGTAAATCAGGCCTCGTTGAGTTCGATCAGTGCCGCGGTGCCGAGATGGCCGCGCTCGCGGGCGATCTCGGCGGCGGTCTTGCCGTCCTCGGTCTTTGTGCCACGGTCGACACCGCGCGCCAGCAACAGGCGGCACAGCGACTCGAAGCCGCGCGACGCGGCCAGGTGCAGGGCGTTGACCTCGCTGCCGCCGACGTAGTGCACGTCCGCGCCCAGCGCGATCAGCAGCGGTGCCAGGCTCTCGCCGGCGGCGCCGGCGATCGCGGCGTGCATCGGCGTGTTCGCCATCGGGTTGGTCGAGGCCGCGTCCATCGGCGCGCCGAGGCCGATCAGGGTCAGTGCCGCCTCGCGTGCGCCGAAGAACGCGGCCAGATGCAGCGGGGTCCAGCCGTCGACGCTGTGCGCGGTCAGCAGTTGCGGGTCGTCGACGACCAGGCGGGCGACGGTGCGGGCGTCGTTGCTGGCGGCCGCCTCGAACACGTCGAGCGGGCGGAACGGCTTGAGCAGCTCGGCGATTTCATGTGCGCCGTTGTACAGCGCGAACATCAGCGGCGACAGGCCGCCGGGCAACGGGTCGGTCGCCTGGGTGGCGTCGCGTTCCAGCGCGGCGCGGGCGGCTTCGGTGTCGCGGTTCTGGATCGCCAGCATCAGGGGGCGAATCGCGCTCATCTAGAGACTCCGGGGCGAATAGCGAGGCGCGCAGGGTACCGGAAGCGCAGGTTCAGGTAATCCCCCTGACCGATTTTCCTTGCATACACTGCCGGACGATGAAGACGCATACGGATGTGCAGACCCCGGATCCCGGACACACACTGGCCTCGGCGCGCGCGCTGTTCGCGCAGCTGCCGCCGCCGCCGGCATTGGCCGGAACCTGGCGCGCCGAGCTGATCGGACCGCGCTGGCTGCTCGCGGCCGCCGCGGTCGGCATGCCGCTGTCGGTGCTGCGCGGCTGGTGCGGCAAGCGCTTCGCGGCCGACGGGCGGGGCGAGAACCTGGTGCGTCGCGGCGGCGAGCTGCGCGGCATCATTCCGATGCGCGAGGCGCATCAGGTGTCCAGGCTCGACGGCCGCCCGGTTGTCGCCGCCACCTACGATCGTTCGACCCCGCTGTCGCTGCGGTATGTCGAGGACGAATTCCGTCAGCTCGGTCCGGACACGTTGCTGGGAATGATGACGTTCCGGCTGCCGCTGCTGCGGCGCCTCGGCCTGCCGTTCCTGCTGCACCGGGTGGCCGATGAGCACGCGCTTTGACGCCGATGTCATCGTCGTCGGCAGCGGCTTCGGCGGAGCGGTCACCGCGCTGAGGCTGGCCGAGCGCGGACAGCGCGTGCTGGTGCTGGAGCAGGGGCGCCGGGTCGGCCCCGAGCAGATCGCGGCGGCCAAGCGCAGCCTGTTCAGGCTGCTCTGGGTTCCGGCTCTGGGCTTGCGCGGTTTCTTCGCGCAGACGCTGTTGCGCCACGTCGGGCTGGTCAGCGGCGTCGGCGTTGGCGGTGGCTCGCTGGTCTGGGCCAGCGTGCTGCTCGAGCCGAAGGATGCGTTCTACGCCGATCCGGCCTGGTCGCAGCTCGGCGTCGACTGGCGCAGCGAACTGCGGCCGCATTACGCCACCGCCAAGCACATGCTCGGACGCACCCCCAACCCGCGCCTGACCGAGATGGACGCCCTGCTGCGGCAGACCGCCGAGGCGCTCGGCGCGGGCGCCAGCTTCGGACCGACGCCGGTGGGCATCCTGTTCGCGCGCGACGGCGAGACGCCGGGCCAGACCGTGCCGGATCCGTTCTTCGGTGGCGACGGTCCGCCGCGCACGACCTGCCGCTACTGCGGCGGCTGTCTGACCGGCTGCCAGTACGGTTCGAAGAATTCGCTCGACTACAACTACCTGCATCTGGCGCAGCGTCACGGCGCCCGGATCCTGCCCGAGCATCGGGTCGTCGGACTGCGCCCGTTGGACGGCGGCGGCTACGCGCTGCGGGTCCGCCAGCCGCGCCGGCCGGAGCGGGAGCTGCGTGCGCGCCGCGTGGTCCTGGCCGCCGGCGTCATCGGCACCTTGAAACTGCTGTTTGCCGCACGCGACGCGGCGCGCACGCTGCCGGCGCTGTCCGCGCGGCTCGGTGACGGAGTGCGCACCAACAGCGAGGCGATCGTCGCGGCCCTGCATCCCGATCCGGCGAAGGATCTGAGTGACGGCGTCGCGGTGTCGTCGGATTTCTATCCGAACGCCCATACCCACATCACCCAGAACCGCTTCCCCGACAACTATCACTTCATGCGCTGGTACATGACCCGCCTGGTGGACGACGACCAGCCGCTGCGCCGCGCGGTGCGCACGCTCTGGGCCGGCCTGCGCCGGCCGCTGTGGCGCAACTGGTTCGGCCGGCGCTGGACGCGTCGCATCAGCGTGCTGACGGTGATGCAGCATCTGGACAACAGGCTGGACCTGCGCTTCGGCCGACGCTGGACCCTGCTGGGGCGCCGCGGCCTGTATTCGCGCATCGTGCCCGGACACGCGGCGCCGACGTACATCCCGGAAGCCAACGCCGCGGCGCGGGCGCTGGCCGAGGCCTGTGGCGGCGAGCCGTTCAACGTCGCGCCGGAGAGCCTGTTCGGCACCTCGGTGACCGCCCATATCCTCGGCGGCTGCGCGATGGGTCGCAGCGCGGTGGACGGCGTGATCGACACCGACCACCAGGTTCACGGTTATCCGGGTCTGTTCGTCATGGACGGTTCCGTCGTCGCCGCCAACCTGGGCGTCAATCCGAGCCTGACCATCACGGCGCTCGCCGAGCGCTTCGCCAGCCGTCTGGGCCAGCAGCTCGACGCCGCGCAATAGGCCCGATTGCGCGGCAGTGGCCCGCGTGTCACCGTCGTGGCCGTCATCATGTCGATTCCGCGGCGGTGCGATCGACCATCCAGGACATGGATTCAGGACAACCGGAGCCGAAGATGAAATACCTGTGTCTGGTGTACAGCGACGAGCGGGCGCTCGAGGGTTTTCCCGACAGCGAGTGCATGGCCTGTGGCGACGCCTTGCGGGCCAGCGGGCAGATGATCGCCGCCGAGGCGCTGCAACCGGTGGCCACCGCGACGACGCTGCGCGTGCGGGACGGCAAGGCATCGATCACCGACGGGCCCTTCGCCGAGACCAAGGAGCAGCTCGCGGGGTTCTATCTGGTGGAGGCCGCCAATCTGGACGAGGCCCTCAGGATTGCGGCGAAGATTCCGCCGGCGCGGGTCGGCAGCATCGAGGTCCGGCCGGTGCGCGAGCTGGCGCCCTGAGTTTCCGGAAAACCGGATCGGCCGCGATGTCGAATTCGCGGCCGCCGGTTCGACCAGGGATCGATCCTGATCGAAACCCCGGGGGAACACGGCGATGAAGTACATCTGTCTGGCCTATGAAGACGAGCGCATTCTGGACGGCCTGTCGGCGTCCGAGTGGGATGCTCTGCGCGAGGAAACCCTCAATTACGTCGAGGCGCTCAAGCGCAGCGGACATCACCTGAGTTCGGCGCCGCTCGAATCGGTGCGCACGGCCACGACCGTGCGGATGCGCCACGGCCGCCTGTCCGCCACCGACGGACCCTTCGCCGAGACCAAGGAAACCCTGGGCGGGTTCTTCATGATCGAGGCGCGCGATCTCAACGAAGCGATCCAGATTGCGGGGCGCTGGCCTTCGGCGCGCTTCGGCAGCATCGAGGTCCGTCCCCTCGCCGACACGCTGCGCACCGACAGCCGCTACGGGGGCGGGGCCTGAGTCGGGCGCATGCCCGGAAATCCAATTCGACGGAGTGAAGCCGATGTCGCTGAGCCTGTATTTCCACCCGTTGTCGTCGTTCTGCCAGAAGGCGCTGACCGCGCTGTACGAGAACGATGTCCCGTTCACGCCGGAACTCATCGATCTGTCCGATCCGCAGTCCCGGGGGCGGCTGACCGCGCTGTGGCCGGTCGGCAAGTTTCCGCTGCTGCACGACGTGGCGCGCGGCCGCGTGGTGCCGGAAGCCAGCATCATCATCGAGTATCTGCATCAGCACTATCCGGGACGCACGCCGCTGCTGCCCGCGGACGCGGATGCGGCGCGCGAGGTCCGCATGCGCGACCGTTTCTACGATCTTTACGTGAACACGCCGATGCAGAAGATTGTCACCGATCGCCTGCGCCCCGAGGGGCAGCGCGATGCGTTCGGGGTGGAGCAGAGCCGCAGCCAGTTGCGCACGGCGATCGACATGATCGAGGCGGACATGCCGTCCCGCACCTGGGCCTGTGGGGACGGCTTCAGCATGGCCGACTGCGCCGCTGCGCCGGCATTGTTCTACGCCGACATGGTCGAGCCGTTCCGCACCAGTCATCCGAAGACCGCGGCGTATCTCGCCCGGTTGATGGCGCGGCCGTCCTACGCCCGCGCGCTCGAGGAGGCCGGGCCCTACCTGGCGAACGTCCCGCGCTGAAGCCGGGGATGACGGCATGTCGATTTCGGCCGCGCTCATTCGACGATACATCGAAGACACCCATGGCCTGGGGTTGCGCCGGCGTGGTCGCCGGAGTTCGCAGCCCGCCCGGATCCGGAGACCCGAGATGCGTTTCATGATGCTGATGATTCCTGGCGGATACGAATCCGCCGCACCTGGCACGATGCCGGACGCCGCCGCGGTTGCGGCGATGATGCGTTACAACGAGGCGCTGCAGCAGGCGGGCGTTCTGCTCGCCCTCGACGGCCTGCATCCGCCGTCGGCCGGTGCGCGGGTCTCGTTCAAGGGCGGCAAGCCGCTGGTCACCGACGGGCCGTTCGCGGAGGCCAAGGAGGTCCTCGGCGGCTACTGGATGATCCGCGTCGACTCGCGCGAGGAGGCGATCGAATGGGCCCGGCGCTGTCCAGCTGGCGACAACGAAGTCATCGAGGTTCGCCAGGTGCAGGAGTTCGAGGAGTTTCCCGACGACGTGCAGCAGGCGGCTGCCGGCTTCCGCGAGATGCAGGAAGCCGCCGGCCGGCGCTGATTGCCGCGTCGTCATTCGAGGTATTTCCAACGGGAGAGACAGGATGTCCAGGCAGATTTTCGTCAACCTGCCGGTGCGGGATCTGGACAGGGCCAAGGCCTTCTTCAGCCAGCTCGGCTTCAGCTTCAATCCGCGGTTCAGCGATGCCACCGCGGCGTGCATGGTCGTTGCCGACAACATTCTCGTGATGCTGCTGACGCACGAGAAATTTTCCGGATTCACCCCCGGCCCCATCTGCGACGCCAGGACAAGCACCGAAGTGCTGGTGTGCCTGAGCTGCGACAGTCGTGACGAGGTCGACGATTTCGTGCGCAAGGCGCTGGCTGCCGGCGGGTCGACGTTTCGCGAGCCCGAGGACCACGGGTTCATGTACGGCCATGCGTTTCAGGATCCCGACGGACACGTCTGGGAACTGGCGTACGTCGACATGGATGCGATGCCGCAACCGCAATGAGACCGTGACCACAGGAGACAACCCTCATGAGCACAGTGAACTATCGGCCCCAGGGCATGCACGACGTGACGCCGCATCTGGTCTGCGCCGGTGCCGCGGATGCCATCGACTTCTATGTCCGGGCCTTCGGCGCCGAGGAGATCCATCGCCTGCCGGGGCCGGACGGCCGCCTGATGCATGCCGCGGTCCGCATCGGCGACTCGGTGGTGATGCTGGTCGACGAGATGCCGGAGCACGGCGCGCTGGGTCCGAAAGCCCTGAACGGCTCGCCGGTGACGGTGCATCTGTACGTCGAGGATGTCGATGCGGTGGTGGCGCAGGCCGTCGCGTCCGGCGCCACGGTGATGATGCCGGTGGCAGACATGTTCTGGGGCGACCGCTATGGCATCGTCATCGATCCGTTCGGACATCACTGGTCGGTGGCGACGCATCAGCGTGACATGACGCCCGAGGACATGCAGCGCGCAATGCGCGAGATGTAGCTCGCGCTCATTGGTTCAATCAAGCGGAGCCCTTCGATGGCCTATGTGGATGGATTCATTGTGCCGGTACCGCTGGAGCGGCTGCCGGATTACAAGCGCATGGCGCGCAAGGCCGGCAGGATCTGGCGCGAACATGGTGCGCTGGCCTTCTTTGAATCGGTGGCGGACGACGTCAAGCCGGGCAAGTGGACCTCGTTTCCGCAGAGCGTCAAGTTGAAGCCGGGCGAGACGGTGATGTTCTCGTACATCGTGTTCAGGAATCGCGCGCACCGTGACAAGGTCAACGCCAAGGTCATGCAGGATTCAAGGCTCTGCGGCATGGACCCGAAAACCATGCCGTTCGACGGCAAGCGCATGATCTACGGAGGTTTCAAGGGGCTGGTCGATCTGTAGCTCCGGCTCGGCGGCTTGAATTATCGACCACGAGGCGGCGTAATCGGCGTCCTCATCGGCAGCAGGACGCACGTGATGGGCGACGTCAGCGAGGCGCACCGGCAGGCCGAGGCGGTTTACCGCAACGAGTCGCGCCGTGTGCTGGCGACCCTGATCCGTCTGCTTGGTGATTTCGAGCTGGCGGAGGAAGCACTGCACGATGCCTTCGCCGCCGCCATCGAGCAATGGCCGCGCGACGGCATCCCGTCGAATCCGCGCGCGTGGCTGGTGTCGGCAGGGCGCTTCAAGGCCATCGACAACATCCGTCGCCGCGTCCGCTTCGACGCCTCGCATCAGCAGCTGATCGACCAGATCGACCTGGAGGCGGGCGATCCCGCGCGGGTCGATCTCGACGGGGTCGAGGACGACCGTCTGCGTCTGATCTTCACCTGCTGCCATCCGGCGCTGACCCCGGATGCGCAGATCGCGCTGACGCTGCGCGAGGTCTGCGGGCTGACCACCGAGGAGATCGCGCGGGCGTTCCTGACCCCGCCGTCGACGCTGGCGCAGCGGATCGTCCGCGCCAAGGCCAAGATCCGCGACGCGAAGATCCCCTACGAGGTGCCGGCGCGGCCGGAGCTCCCCGAACGGCTCGACAGCGTGCTGCGGGTGATCTACCTCGTCTTCAACGAGGGCTACTCGGCCTCGTCCGGCGATGCCCTGACGCGGCGCGAGCTGACGGCCGAGGCGATCCGGGTCGGGCGCCTGTTGCTCGAATTGCTGCCCGACGCCGAGGTCGTGGGTCTGCTCGCATTGATGCTGTTGCAGGAGTCGCGCAGCCGCGCCCGCAGCACCGCCGAGGGCGATGTCATCCTGCTCGACCGGCAGGACCGCACGCTCTGGGATCGCGAGCTGATCGGGGAGGGCATCGCCCTGGTCGAGCGCGCGCTGAAGTCGGGCCGGGTCGGGGCCTACAGCCTGCAGGCCGCGATCGCGGCGGTGCATGCCGAGGCGCAGACCGCGGATGCCACCGACTGGCCACAGATCGTGGCCCTCTACGACCTGCTGCGGCGTGTCGAGCCCGGCCCGGTCGTCGAGCTCAACCGGGCGGTCGCCGTCGCCATGCGCGACGGGCCACAGGCCGGGCTGGAGCTGATCGACGCGATCCTCGAACGCGGCGACCTCAACGACTACCTGTTCGTCCACTCGGCGCGCGCCGAGCTGTGCTGGCGCCTGGGCAGGCTTGCCGACGCCAGACGCGCCTGGGAGCGGGCGCTGCCCCTGGCGGGGCAGGCCGCCGAGCGGCGCTTCATCGAGGGACGCATCGCGAGATGCGTCGCCGCCCAGTCCGCGGAACGCTCCGCCAAGCACGAATAGTTTGACGGAATTCAGCGGCTTCACTATGCTTCGCCCCCCTATCGCAATGGACAGTTAGCTCAGCGGTAGAGCACCGCTTTCACACGGCGGGGGTCACAGGTTCAATCCCTGTACTGTCCACCAAGTTTTCAGTCCGAAGCCCCTGACGCGGATACGCATCAGGGGCTTTTTGTTTCAGTGACTTACGTGATTCCTGCGCCGACGGGACGGTCCTTCTGCAGGCCGTTGCCGAGGGGTTTCCAGTGGAGGCGAATGGTCTCCGTGCCCAAATGGTGCCCATTTCGTGCCCACGAAAATTTGAAATCACGCAAATTTGACCACCGCTTCCGTGCCCATCCCTTTCTGTCTGGATGTTCCTGGCAAAGGGGCGATTCGATGAGGGATGCCAGGACTCCGCAGGGCTGTCGTCACAGGAACCCAGGCCCTGCGAAATGGCGCGGCCAGAAGATGCCGTGCCCCCTTCAACCACAGTCCCGCATGACGGACCATGCCCGAGGCGATACCGTGGTGCACGGAATGGAATTCGAGACCAGCCGGGGGCCTTGGCATGTTCCTGGACGGCGCCTTCGGCTTCGCTCAATCCGGATCTACTCCGGGAGGTGAAGGATGTGTGGACGCTACGCAATCGCACCGACCGCGCGGAACGCGTGGGCCTCCGTGGGCGAGGCATTCGGCGAGCACATCGAGGAGGAGCTGCGGGAGCTGAAACCCCGGTACAACATCGCGCCGGCCACCCTGGTTCCGGTCATCCTCCACGATCCTGAAATCCAGGGGGTCCGGGTCGCGGCCGCTCGATGGGGGTTCATTCCGCACTGGTGGAAGGAGAGGACACCGCCCCGGTTCTCAACGATCAATGCGCGAGCCGAAGAAGCGGGCAACAAGCCGATGTGGCGCCACGCATTCGCCCGGCAGAGGTGTCTGATCCCCGCAACCCACTGGTACGAATGGATGGCAGGCCCGGACGGGAAGGTTCCGCATGTGCTGACCAGTCCTGACGGCAAGGGATTCTGTTTCGCAGGGCTCTGGAGTCGCTGGCACCCGCCTGGGGGCGAGGACCCCATCGACACGGTGGCGATTCTGACGCGCGATGCACCGGAGTCCATCGCCGAGATTCACGACCGCATGCCAGTCGTGCTGCACGCGGGGGCATGGATGGCGTGGCTTGATCCGAGGATGAGCACCACCGCCGTGGCCAGCGAAATGATCGCTACCTACTCGGTGGGAGCGGCCAGGACCTGGGAGATCAGCCGGGCGGTGAACAGCGTCAGGAATGACGGACCACAGCTGCTTGTGCCAAGCCGGGAAGACCGGTGATTCGGATGAACCGCTCCCGCCGCCAGTCTGGCTCGATGCGAGACGACACTCACCATTGATTTCGGCAGGGTTGTATCTATTCAGGTCGACTCGACGCAGAGGCTCTACCTGATTCAGCCGAACCTTCGCAGACGGCTGCAGTCAACGTCCGTTTTCGGTTGCGCCGTGGAACCAGCCTGCGGCCCATCCAGCATGTCTCAGCGCCGCCCTCCGGCGGGTGCACGCACCCGCCGAAGCGCAGCCAGACCCATCAGTCCCAGCAGCAGCGGCCACTGGATGGCGCCGCCACCGCCACCACCCGCCGGCGGCGCGGCTTCGGTCACCGTCACCCGCACCGAGGCGTTGGCCGGCGAGCCGTTGCCGGCGCAGCTGATCAGGTAGCTGATCTCGCCGGTGCGGTCCGGCGTCACCGTCTGGCTGCCGC
>JAQVDP010000034.1 GCA_028698335.1 Nevskiales bacterium
TTGATCAGCGGGTGGTCCCGCAGCTGCTGTTCGGCGCCAGCCAGAAAGAAGCTCGTGCTCAAGATCCGCTCCCGTCAATGTGATGCCTCATTGTCCGAAATCAGAAGGGGTTATGCAGCGGTCTCGCCGTCACTTTTTCCCCTACCCAAAGTTGGGATTTGGCATAGGCGGCGGATAGTGCCGGACCCGTCCCACCGACGCCGATCGGAGGTTCGCGCCGTCGCCGGGCTGTGGATAAAGCTGTGCCTAAGCGTCTGAAAAGCTGTGCTCTTTACCTACATGTTGCGAGCGCATGGCGAGCCGGACACAACCTGTAGTGTTTCGCCCTTGACTTCACCCCGGGCCGGGTGCAACCTAGCCGTCATCTCGGGGATGCGTCGCCGGGGCGGGCAGGGGATCGATTTACTACAGGGATTGAATACCGGACTGAAGCGGCCGTCGCCGCTGCGCAGCCCGTGGCCATCCCGCCTCCTTCCAGCCCGGTTTCCGGCGTCGGCGCGGCCCCGTAGGGGACAGACGAATTCACCATGGCGCCGCCGGACCCTGCCGCCGCAGTCCGTTCGCCAGCGCGCCGCAAGGAGCACACAACGATGCTGGACTGGGACGACAAGCCGGGCACCGCCGCACAGCCGACCGCCACCCCCGCGCCGCAACCGGCCGCCCCCAGGGCGCAGCCGCACCCGGCCGTGGTCGAGCGGGCCGTGAGTGGCACCGAAGTCGCCGGCGCCACCGGCCTCGAAGACCTGCAGATGGGCGCGCGCCGCATCCAGGTCGACGACAAGAAGATCATCAACTGCCGGGCGGACCTCAACCAGCTCGTGCCGTTCAAGTACAAGTGGGCCTGGGACAAGTACCTGTCCGCCTGCAACAACCACTGGATGCCGCAGGAAATCGGCATGTCCGCCGACATCGCCACCTGGCAGGACCCCAACGGCCTGACCGAGGACGAGCGCACCATCATCAAGCGCAGCCTCGGCTTCTTCAGCACCGCCGACTCGCTGGTCGCCAACAACCTCGTGCTCGCGGTCTACCGCCACCTGACCAACCCCGAATGCCGCCAGTACCTGCTGCGCCAGGCCTTCGAGGAAGCGCTGCACACCCACGCCTACCAGTACATCATCGAAAGCCTCGGCCTCGACGAAGCCGAAGTCTTCAACATGTACCGCGAGATCCCGTCCATCCACGACAAGGCCGCGTGGAGCCTGCAGTTCACCCAGTCGCTGTCGGACCCGGACTTCCACACCGGCACGCCGGAAGCCGACCGCCGCCTGCTGCGCGACCTGATCGCCTTCTACGTCGTGTTCGAGGGCATCTTCTTCTACGTGGGCTTCGTGCAGCTGCTTAGCTTCGGCCGCCGCAACAAGATGATGGGCGCGTCCGAGCAGATCCAGTACATCATGCGCGACGAGTCCATGCACATGAACTTTGGGATTGATGTCATCAACCAGATCAAGCTGGAAAACCCGCACCTGTGGACCGCGGACTTCCAGGAAGAGATCAAGCGGATGCTGATGGAAGCCACGGAACTGGAAATCCAGTACGCGCACGACACCATGCCGCGCGGCGTGCTCGGCCTCAACGCCCACCAGTTCAACGACTACCTCAAGTTCATCTGCAACCGTCGCTGCAGCCAGATCGGCCTCGCCCAGATCTACCCCGGCGCGGAAAACCCGTTCCCGTGGATGAGCGAGGTCATGGACCTCAAGAAGGAAAAGAACTTCTTCGAGACCCGCGTCACCGAATACCAGACGGGTGGGGCGTTGAGCTGGGATTGACACTATACGCAACTTACGTATAACTTCGCACTTACGTGAAGGCCACCTTTATCGAACTGCCGGCGTTTGAACGCAATCGTGAGGAGTATCTAAGTGACAAGGCGTTCTCTGCACTGCAGAACGAACTGATGAAGTCCCCGGAAGCCGGGGATGAGATTCAGGGCACGGGCGGCCTGCGCAAGCTGCGATTCGCAGACGCGCGTCGTGGCAAAGGAAAACGTGGCGGGCTGCGGATCATCTATTACTGGTGGTCCGGCGGCCCGCAGTTCTGGCTGTTCACCGTCTACGACAAAGACGAAATGAACGACCTGACGCCCGATCAGCGCCGCACACTCAAAACCCTTGTGAAGCGCGAGATCGCGGCAAGGAGTTTGAAATGAACAAGAAGCAGCCCCAAAAGCGGAACCTTTTCGCGGAGCTACAGGAAGGCTTCGACGCCCTGGTCGAAGAACGTACCGGCAAGCGCACGCTGCGTACACATACAGCTACAGCAAAGCCCCTGAAAGCACCATCGGCACCTGAGCTGATCGCACTTCGCGAGAAGCTCAACATCTCGCGAGCCGTGTTCGCAGACTACTTGCGAACCAACGTGCGCACGCTGGAGAACTGGGAACAGGGCCGGGCAAAGCCAAACGCTCAGGCGACGGTGCTAATCCGTATGGTAGAGCGCTATCCAGACACCGTGAAACGACTGGCAGCAATCTGACACCTGCTTCCACCGCCGGAGGAACTCCATGAGCAAGTTCATTGGCTATGAGGTCGCGCCGGCGACAGAGACGAACGGCGAGGTGCTGGCCCACGACGACAAGGCGTTGGCCAAGGCCTTGAGGCACGACTGCTTCTGGTCACTTTATGGACGCAACCCTGATTACACGGTGACCTGCATCGGCGATTTCGGATCCTTCGACTTCGCAGCCGATATCTACCACCGGATCACCGGGTATCCCAAACCAATCAATTCGAAACTCAAACGCCTGCGGCACTTGGCGGCCTGACGTCCCAGTCCCGTCACCACAAATGCTGCGCGCCGCATACGCCGATACGTTCCGAAGTTTTCTTGGGCAGAGCGACGACGCCATTCTTGGCGCTCTCGTGCGGTCAAGTGATTTCGCAGTAGAAGACACGCAGCGATCCGCTTGGCTGTTCGAGATTGCACACCTTCGGGAACTGATCCCTGGACTCGCGGCTCGCCACGGCGAAGGCAGCGTCTATTTCGAGTACGCCATCCCACGGATGGGACGTCGAATCGATGTACTCGTTCTAGTGGGGGGCGTGCTGTTCGTACTCGAGTACAAGGTCGGCGAGGCCCGATTTCATGCGCATGCAATGGATCAGGTTATGGACTACGCACTGGATCTCAAGCACTTCCACGAGACCAGCCATCACGCAGTGATTGCACCGATCCTGATCGCAACGCAGGCGAAGGTTGTGGCGCCCGCGCACGTTAGCGCGAGCAAGGACGACCGCGTTTTAAACCCGATCACAGCCAATGCTGATGGGCTTGCCGGCGCCATCGAAGCGGTGCTTGCGGCTTTTCCTGACGAGATGATTTTTACCGCCGCGTGGGAAACAGGGCGGTATCAACCCACGCCAACGATAGTGGAGGCCGCAACGGCGCTTTACGCGGGACACAACGTACAGGAATTGTCTCGCAGCGATGCAGGTGCAATTAACTTGGCGCAAACGAGTCGACGACTCGAGCAGATTATTGCGGAGTGCCGTGCGCAGAAACGCAAGGCGATTTGTTTCGTAACCGGCGTCCCCGGTGCAGGTAAGACGCTCGTAGGTCTCAACATTGCAACACGGCATATCGATCCGGACAGCGCGCTGTACAGCGTGTTTCTATCCGGAAACGGGCCGCTGGTGAAGATTCTTCACGAGGCATTGGCGCGTGATCGAGTTGCGCAAGGCAAGCTCAATGGCGAGCGTACAAAGAAGGGAAAGGCCAAGAGCGAGGTCAAGGCGTTCATCCAGAACGTGCACCATTTCCGTGATGAAGGACTGAAGGATAGCGAGCACCCCCCGGCCGAGCACGTCGCCCTGTTTGACGAGGCACAACGCGCTTGGGATCTGACTCAAACGGCAAACTTCATGAGGCAAAAGAAAGGAATTGCCGGATTCAACCAGTCCGAGCCGGCTTTTCTGATCTCCTGCATGGACCGTCACCCGGACTGGGCGGTCATTGTTTGCCTCGTGGGCGGCGGGCAAGAGATCAACACGGGTGAGGCCGGGATCGGCGGATGGATCGAGGCAATCCGCGATCAATACACCGGCTGGGACGTGTTCGCTTCGCCGCACCTTCATGAGCGCGAGTATCAAGCGGTTGAGCTGTTGCAGCAGATGGCAGTAAGTCGTCGGGTTCATTGTCACCGGGAACTGCACTTGTCAGTGTCGATGCGATCATTTCGCGCCGAATCCGTCAGTGCATGGGTTAAGGCTGCGCTTGACGGTGACATCGACAGCGCGAAGGAGCTTTACGACGGATTCAAAACGCGCTACCCGATCGTGCTGACTCGCTCGTTCACCGACGCGAAGGAATGGGTTCGGGCGCAGGCGCGTGGAAGTGAGCGCTACGGTCTTGTGGTGTCCAGCCAGGCGCAACGTCTAAAGCCATACGCCATTGACGTCCGATCACCCATAGATCCGGTGCACTGGTTTCTCAATGAAAAGGGCGACGTGCGTAGCAGCTACTACCTTGAGGATGTGGCTACCGAGTTTCACGTTCAGGGACTCGAGCTCGACTGGAGTTGTGTAGCTTGGGACGCCGATTTCCGACGGGGAAGCGACGGATGGCAACACTTCAGCTTCCGAGGTGATCGCTGGCAAAAAATTCACCAAGCACACAAACAGCGATTCCAACTAAACGCTTATCGGGTACTCCTGACGCGTGCCCGTCAGGGCATGGCCATCGTTGTCCCCGAAGGGGACCGCCGCGACCCAACTCGTAGCCCAAAGTTCTATGACGAAACCTATAGCTACCTACGCGATGTAGGGTTGTCAGTTTTGTGAGTGTGACCAACCTCAAAAAAGGGAAGGGCCAGCCAGCCCCTTCCCGTTCTCACTTGAACCGACGCCCCAAGCTCAGCCAGGCATCTTCGTCGTCCGCAGGTACGGCAGTTTGATGTCGATTTCGCCGAACTTCTCCCGGGCGGCGGCGTCATCCAGCGACAGCGCGACGATCACGTCCTGGCCTTGCACCCAGTTGGCCGGGGTGGCGATCGGGGTGCCGTAGGTGGCCTGCAGGGCGTCCAGCGCGCGCAGGACTTCGGCGAAGTTGCGGCCCACGGACATCGGGTAGGTCATCGACAGCTGTAGTTTCTTGTCCGGGCTGAAGATGAACACCACGCGGACGCTGGCGGAGTTGGCGGCGGTGCGGCCGTCCGGCAGGTAGGCATCCGCCGGCAGCATGTCCAGCGCCTTGGAGACAGCGAGCGAGTCGTCGGCGATGATCGGGAAGCCGGCCTTGGCGCCGCCGAACTTCTCGATATCGGCCTTCCAGGCCTTGTGTTCCTCGACGCCGTCCACGGACAGGCCGATCACCTTGGTGCCGCGCTTCTCCCATTCCGCGGCGAGCTGTGCGACCGCGCTGAATTCGGTGGTGCACACCGGCGTGAAGTCCTTGGGGTGGCTGAACAGGATGGTCCAGCTGTCGCCGATGAAGTCGTGCAGCTTGAAGTTGCCGATATCCGTTTCCAGGTCGAGGTTCGGTACCACGTCGTTGATTCTCAGGCTCATGTTCGTCTCCTTGGGGGTGGGGTACCACGGGGTCAGAATGCTGCGGGCTTGCCGAGCACCCTAATCCGCCGGACTTTCTGATACCAATCGAATGTTGCTATTCGTGCGATAGGCTTGTGACAAGCTGCCGCCGCACAGGTTCGGCGTGAACACGGCTGATGCCGATTGTTCGGGTCGAAGCGGGGAGGGCTGTTACGGACGGTGTCCGCTCGCAAACGTCGACGGATATGTCCATTCCGGCATCCGCCGAATGGGTACGGCAACGCCAGTATGCGTTTCCGCGCTGTGGCCGTTCGCGCGAGATCGGATCGGCGCAACCTGAACGATGACGAATCGGTTTCACCGATCTCTCCTGCAGAATTCTCCAAGCTGGCGGACACGGTCATTCAGTCTTCAGACGACTGATTGCCACTGAGGCGGGCGTTCCAGCCGGTACCGCGTCCGGTCCTGATGCGAGTTGCCGCAGATTTGCGGCAGACTTCTTGCTGACTCCACCCGCACGACGGGTGCTTGAGGCCGCGGGCCTTCGCACAGGAACGGGATGCCAGATGGATGAGTGACCAGGACCGACACGCGCCGGCTCCGCTGATCGTCAGCGACATGGACGGCACGCTGCTCGATCACCACAGCTACGACTACACGGCGGCGCTGCCGGCCTTGCGGCGCTTGCGGTCGGCCGGCATTCCGCTGGTGCTGAACACGAGCAAGACGGTGCCGGAGACGGCGCTGTGGCATGCGCGCCTGGAGCTGGACGCGCCGTACGTGGTGGAGAACGGCGCGGCGCTGCTCGGTGCGGACGGCGCGCTCCTGCAGGCCTGGGGCCGGCCCCGGGCGGAGCTGCTGGCGGTGTTGCGCGATCTGCGCGGGCGGATGGGCTGGCGCTTCGAGAGCTTCGACGACCTGGGCGTGGCGGGGGTGCAGCAGCACACCGGGCTGAGCGCCGAGGCGGCGCGGCAGGCGCTGGCGCGGGGCTGGAGCGAGCCGCTGCGCTGGCTGGACGGCGACGACGCGATCCATGAATTCAAGGCCTTGCTGGAGCGGCACGATCTGCAGCTGCTGCGCGGCGGGCGCTTCTTCCACGTGCAGGGGCGGCACGACAAGGCCACGCCGCTGCCGGCGCTGCGGGCGATGTTGGACCGACCTTTGCTAGTGGCTTTGGGAGACGGACAGAACGACGCGGCGATGCTGGCTGCCGCGGATGTGGCGGTTCGAGTACGCTCGCCGGTGCACCCGTTGCCGGATATCGGTGCCCATGCGCGTGTGATCGACACCGCGTCCATGGGGCCGGCCGGGTGGGCGGAGGCGATCCAGCAGCTTTTTGCGCAAGGTCTTTTACGGGGCGGTGTAGACGATGAGTGATTTCCATCAGGGCGGTGTCATCACCACCATGCACAACCTGGTGAACCGTCCGGTGGAGGATCTGGAAGCCGAGCTGCGGACCTTCAACCAGAAACGGCCGCTGACGCTGGTGCTGCCCTGTCTGTATTCGGAACTCGAAGGGCCGGCGATGGGGCCGATCCTGGAGATCCTCAAGGAGCTGCCCTACCTGACGCAGATCATCGTAGGCCTGGACCGGGCCGACGAGCAGCAGTACCGCGCCGCGCGGGCATTCTTCGGCGCGCTGCCACAGCGCCACCGCGTGCTGTGGAACGACGGCCCGAGGATGCAGGCGATCCATCAGCGCCTGGAGCAGGAGGGGCTGGCGCCGCACGAACTCGGCAAGGGCTGCAACGTCTGGTATTGCCTGGGCTACCAGCTCTCCACCGGCATCGGCGGTGCGGTCGGCCTGCACGATTGCGACATCGTCACCTACAACCGCGCGCTGCCGGCGCGCCTGCTGTATCCGGTGGCGCATCCGTCGTTCAACTACCGCTTCTGCAAGGGCTATTACTCGCGGGTGGCGAACGGTTCGCTCAACGGCCGCGTCTGCCGCCTGCTGGTCACGCCGATGCTGCGCACGCTGAAGACGGTGCTGGGTCCGGTTCCGTACCTGGAATACATGGACAGCTTCCGCTATGCGCTGGCCGGCGAGTTCTCGATGCGCTGCGACGCGGTCACCGACCTGCGCATTCCCAGCGACTGGGGCCTGGAGATCGGCGTGCTGTCGGAGATGTACCGCAATTACGCGACCAACAAGATCTGCCAGGTGGACATCGCCGACGTCTACGACCACAAGCATCAGGATCTGTCGCCGGAGGACGCGGGCAAGGGCCTGTCGAAGATGTCGGTGGACATCATCAAGGCGCTCTACCGCAAGCTGGCGACCACCGGCGTGGTGTTCACCAGCGAGCACTTCCGTTCGATCAAGGCCACGTACTACCGCATCGCGCTGGACTTCATCGAGACCTACGCCAACGACGCGACGATGAACGGCCTGAAGGTGGACATCCACGCCGAGGAGCGCGCGGTGGAGATGTTCGCGCAGAACATCGTGCGCGCCGGGGCGCACTTTCTCGAAAACCCGATGGAGACCCCGTTCATTCCGAGCTGGAACCGGGTGGTCAGCGCCATCGACGGGATCTTCCCGATGCTCAACCAGGCGGTCGAGGACGACCACCAGGCGTACGCCTGATGTCCGCGCCGGCCAGCAACTTCCGCCTGCGCGTGGAGGCGCATCTGGGCGCCCTGTATCCGGAGCGGGATGCCGGCGCCCTGGCGGGCGAGCTGCTCGCCGCCATGCGCCTGGATGAGAGCACGCCGACGCCGGAGCAGTTCCGTAACTACTGGGATCCCTCCGATGTCTGGGTGATCAGCTACGGCGATTCGGTCGTCGAGGACGGCCAGCCCGGCCTGCGCAGCCTGCGCGGCTTTCTCAACGCGCATCTGGCCCCGGAGATCACCGGGGTGCACGTGCTGCCGTTCTTTCCGTACACCTCGGACGACGGCTTCGCGGTATCCGACTACCTGAGCGTGCGTGAAGACCTGGGCGACTGGGGCGATCTCCGGGCGCTGGCACAGGAGCGGCGCCTGATGTCGGACCTGGTCATCAATCACTGCTCGGCCGAGCATCTTTGGTTCCGCAACTACTGCGCCGGCGAGTCGCCGGGGCGCGACTACTTCGTGGAGATGGACCCCGGTGCCGACCTGCGCGCGGTGGTGCGGCCGCGGACCAGCGCGCTGCTGCGCCCGACCGAGACCCGCGACGGCCTGCGCTATGTGTGGTGCACGTTCAGCCACGACCAGATCGACCTGAACTTCGCCAACCCCGCGGTGCTGCTGGAGTTCGTGCGGATCATCCGTCACTACCTGGACCAGGGCGTGCGGGTGTTCCGCTTCGACGCCGTCGCGTTCCTGTGGAAGCAGGAGGGCAGCAGCTCGCTGAACCTGCCGCAGACGCATGAGGTGGTGCGCCTGCTGCGCTGCCTGATCGAGCACGAGGACCCTTCCGCGCTGATCATCACCGAAACCAACATCCCCAACCGGGAGAACCTGTCGTACTTCGGCAACGGCAACGAGGCGCATCTGGTCTACAACTTCTCGCTGCCGCCGCTACTGCTGTTCAGCCTGGTCAGCGGCCGCTGCGGCGCGCTGAAACGCTGGATAATGAGCATGCCGCCGGCGCGCAACGGCACCACCTATCTGAACTTCCTCGCGTCGCACGACGGCATCGGCCTGCGTCCGGCCGAGGGCCTGCTCGACGAGCAGGAGATCGACGCCCTGATCGCGCTGGCCGAACGCAGCGGCGGGCAGGTGTCCTGGCGCGCGCTGGACAACGGCCAGCGCCGCCCCTACGAGATCAACATCGCGCTCTACGATGCCCTGCAGGGCCATCTGGACGGGCCGGACGCGTTCGGCTTCGAGCGCTTCGTCTGCGCCCACGCGATCATGCTCGCCCTGGAGGGCATCCCGGCGTTCTACATCCACAGCCTCATCGGCACCCGCAACGACCACGCGCTGGTGGCGAAAACCGGGCACGCCCGTTCGATCAACCGCCATCGCTGGGAGCGCCCGGCGCTGGAGGCGGTCCTGTCCGACCCGGCCGACACCCACGGCCGCGTGCTGACCGCGCTCAAGAGCCTTATCCGCATCCGCGCGCAGCAACCGGCGTTCCATCCGAACGCGACGCAGTTCACCCTGCATCTGGGCGAGCAGATCTTCGCGTTCTGGCGGCAGAGCATGGATCGCCGCCAGAGCATCTTCGTGCTGAACAACATCAGCCGCGAGCCGCAGTCCGTGAGCCTGACGGAGCTGAACCTGATCGTCACCGACAGCTGGTACGACCTGATCGGCGGCCGGGTCTACGAGGGAATCGAGGAAAAGATCGAGCTGGCGCCGTACCAGACGGTGTGGATCACCAACAAGCCGGCCGAAGGCTTCTGACGCGGTCCCTGGCCGCGTCCCGGGCGGCGGATACCGGGCGTCAGGCCGCCAGTGACTGGCGCGCCTCCTCCAGATCGTAATCCGCCTGCAGGCCCATCCAGAACTTCTCGCTGGTCCCGAAATGCCGTGCCAGGCGAATCGCGGTATCCGCGGTGACGGACCGTTTGCCGAGCACAATCTCGTTGACGCGGCGCGGCGGTACGCCGATCGCACGGGCGAGTGCGTTCTGGCTGATCCCCATCGGCTGCAGGAATTCCTCCAGCAGGATTTCGCCGGGGTGGATGTTGGGCAGTTTCTTGGCCATGCGCCTCTCAGTGACAGTCCACGATCTCGACGTTTTCGGGGTTGCCGGCCCGCCAGGCAAAGCAGATCCGCCATTGATCGTTGATGCGAATGCTGTAGTGCCCTCGGCGAGTGCCTTTCAGTGCCTCCAGCCGATCGGGTGGCGGCATGCGCAGGTCATCCAGGCTCTGGGCGTTGTTGAGCATGCGCAGTTTCCGCCGCGCAACCGGCTGGATGTCGTTCGGCAGCCGGCGGGAGAAATCCCCCGCCAGACGCGCTCCGTCTCGGCATCCCGAAAGCTGATGATCACGGCCTGTTTATAACGCGTGGCGTCATATGACCTCAAACGTCATATGCGCGGACGGATCACAGCCGCATCAGGCCGGACAGCAGCAGCGCGGACGCGGCGAGGACAAGCACGCGATAGATCCACAGGCGGAACGCCGCGTCGTCGACGCGGTGGTGCAGGTGCTCGCCGAGGATCACGCCGACGGGGATCAGCGGCAGGTAGGCCAGCACCTGCAGCGCCAGCGGCTGCAGGCGGCTCTGGCTGAAGAACAGGATCGTCAGCAGGCTGTTCAGCGAGAACCAGACCAGGATCAGCGTGGCGCGGAAGCGCGCCTTGTCCAGGTGCAGGCCGGCGAGGCCGTACACCAGCAGCGGTCCGCCGGACGCGAACAGGCCGTGGGTGACGCCCGCGCCCAGCACCACGGTGCGGCTCCACCAGCCGGGCTTCGGTTCGCTGACCTGTCCGCGCGTGGCCCGGCGCAGCTCGCGCAGCGCGAACCACAGCACCAGGACGGCGAAGCCGATCTTCAGCAGGGCGCCGCCCAGCAGCGGCTGCAGCCCGTAGCCGGCGAGGGTGCCGGCGAGCATGAACGGCATGATCAGGCGCGCCAGCAATTGCCAGTCGATATGGCGCCAGTGCCGCCAGCTCAGGAAGCCGGTCATGCAGATGTTCAGCGGCACCAGCACGGTCTGCAGGTCGTCGATCGGCAGGATCAGCGCGCCCAGCGACAGCGCGATGACGATGCTGCCGAAGCCGGTCATGGCCTCGGCGGTGTAGGCGAACAGGATGAAGCCGCCGAGCATCCAGTACGGCCAGGCGTGGAGCAGGTCGGTCACGCTCAGGACCCGGTGTCGGCGGCGGCGTGCGCTGCGGCGGCGTGGCGGATGCGGGGAGCGGTCGGCGTTCGATGCGGGCTCACGTCGCGGCCGCGCTCGCCGGTTGCGGGCTGCGCGCGTCGTCCGCATCCGGACGGGCCGGCAGGAAGCGGCCGTAGCCGGTGGCCTTGCCCAGGTCCGCCGCGTAGCCGTGCTCGCGGTCGTAGGCGAGCCTGCCGTTGATCAGCACCGCGTCGACCGCGCGGTCGTTGCGGTTGGCCAGCCGCGTCATGTGGAACGCGGGGAAGTCGACGTCGCACATGTCGAACACCTCCGGCCCCAGGCCTTCGGGATTGACCACGACCACGTCGGCACGGTCGCCCACGCGGATGTGGCCGGCGTCGATGCCGTACCAGTCCGCGAGTTCGCCGGTGAGCCGGTGGACCGCATGGCCGGTGGACATGAACGGCTTGCCCTCGAGTTCGGCGTCGCGCACGTACTT
Organism: Nevskiales bacterium; assembly: GCA_028698335.1. GTDB lineage: Bacteria > Pseudomonadota > Gammaproteobacteria > Nevskiales > Nevskiaceae > Solimonas. The sequence continues at coordinate 11,719 of JAQVDP010000034.1, forward strand.
GAGCATGCACAGCGGGAAGTTGTACGAGGCCAGGTTCTTGAGGTGCGCGCCGGAGTCGGCGAAGCCGATGTGCACCTGCGGGTCCTTGCACAGCTTGCGCATCACGTGGACGCGCTCGCCGGCGAACTGCACGCCCCAGCGCAGGCGCTCGCGGTATTCGAGGGCCAGATCGAGGAAGGTGTCGACGGCGTCGCGGTTCCGCTCGCGGCCGATCTGGGCGAAGTTCTTGCCGACCAGCGACGCGTCCGGGCATTCGACGACCCAGGCGTCGGCGAACTCACGATGCCACAGGCCGGCGGACAGCATCGACTTCATGTTCCGCCGCAGGATCGCGCGGAACTCGGGCTTGGCGGCCTCGGCGTACATGTCTTCCGGATTGCGGACGTCGCGCAGGATGCGTGCGTCGGCCAGCTCGCCGAAGGAGTTGAAGTCCAGGCCGTAGGCGTAGATGACGAACGGCGAGGGCAGGAACTGCCAGCGCAGGTTGGCCTTGAGCACGGTGTTGGCGAAGCGTCCGCCCAGCGGCCCGAGCACGTGGAGGTTGGGCATGGACTTGAGGTCCAGCACCGTCAGCAGCGACATCTTCAGCGCCTTGCGGAACCAGCCGATGGCGCTGAGGAAGAAGGCGACGATGTTGATCTTGCCGACCGCGTCCGGCGCCGACTGCAGCACCCGGCCGCGGTGGCGCAGGATCGCATGCAGACGGCGGTATTCGCGCCAGCGCGCGTAGGTGGACGGCAGCGGCTTGGCCCAGGCGCGATCGCCGTCCATGCGGTCCAGTTTGGTGGTCATCGTGGAGAGGCCGGCGAAGCCGGCGTCGAGCGCTTCCTCCAGCATGGTCTCCATCGCCCGCATTTCCTCGGCGGTCGGCTCCACGCCGCTGACCGCGCGGTCCAGGCCCATCGCCCGCACGCGGATGTCGGAGTGCCCAATGAACGGCGCGAGGTTGGGGCCGAGCGGATGGCTCTCGAAGAAGTTGCGGAACTCGGCTGGCGAGCGCCAGCGCTTGAGCTTGTGCAGCAGCGGCAGCACCTGGTCGCGCGGGACGGCCTCGACGCGGGTGAACAGGTCCGAGCAGTCCTCCGGGTCGGCGCAGACCATGGAGATCGAGCAGATGCCCGTCATCACGGTGGTGACGCCGTGGCGCACGGACTCGGCCAGCTCGGGCGCGACGATGATCTCGGCGTCGTAGTGCGAGTGCGCCTCGATGAACCCGGGGCAGACCCAGCGCCCGCCTGCGTCGATGACCCGGGTCGATTCGCCCGGCGTCAGCGGATCGGCGCTGACCGCCGCGACCTTGCCGTTGGCGATGCCCAGATGCCGGATCGGACCGCGGCCGGCGTGCTCGTCCGCCGGCATCGTGCCGTCGAAGTAGTGGCCGTTGGCGATGATGATGTCGTATGTCATGGGAGCGCCCCTAGGACCTAGTTAACGCTATGGACGATCGCTGCGTTGCCAGCCGCTTGCCTGGAATCACCAAGCGGCGCGGCTGGCGCCTTGCCCTGCGCCAATACCCTCTCCGTCGCAACGATTGCCATAGCGTTGACAGGCCCCTAGATCACGTTGAAGAGGACCAGCGCGTAGGCGTAGAAGCGGATGTAGCGCGTCAGCCCGAGCAGCAGGTAGCTCCGGAACGGGTACTCGATCATTCCGGCGATGGTGCTGGCGATCGCGAACGGAATCGGCAGCAGCGCCGCGATGACGATGAACGCGCCGCCCCATTTGCGCATGAACGCCACGTGCCGGGCGTGGCGTTCGAACAGGTAGCGGTGTACCCGCGGAATGTGCTCGATGCGGCTGCCGATGCCGTACGCGGTGATGCCGCCCAGGTAGGAGATCGTCGCCAGTGCGGTGACCATCAGATAGGGCGTGTCCGGATAGCGGGACTTGGCCCACAGCATGAACAGATCCGGCGGCAGGATGCCCAGGATCGATTCGGATACGTAGAACAGCGGGAAGACGTAGGCCGGCGGCAGGCGGCGCTCGATGAACAGGCGCAGCTCGTCTTGGTACACCGACAGGTACGGGCCGGCCAGCCACAGCAGGCCGATCAGCGCGGCGACGACCAGCAGCGCCTTCAGCGCATTGACCAGCACCAGGTCGTAGAACCCGGTGCGCTGGGAATATCGGGTCAGGACCTGGACGCGCTGCCAGGTCGTGCGGTTCTTCCGTCGGTGCCTCATCTCTCCCCCGCCATCACGGCCCCGGTCTTCGCGTCGGCGTCCGTCAAGGGACGATCCGCGCCTGGGGGCCGCCGATAGGGTGCAGGCGTTCGCCGCCGGGGTCCAGCCCGGCGGGCGGATAGGCGCCGGATTCGAGGAGGTGCCGGATGTTCCGCAGCGCGTTGTACGGCCCCTGCACCGACAGGGCGTTCGTCAGCCAGGCGGGGATCGGCCCGCCGGGTTCGGCGTGGACGACGGTGCTGAGGTGCACGCTGGCGACGCCGGTACGCTGCACGGTCCAGACGCCGTCGGCCTGCCGCACCGGGACGCGCCCGGCCATGGGCGGTGGCCCGTCCTCCGCGGCGGCGGCGCGGATCTGCGCCCGCGAGCCGTCGGCGGCGATCGACCAGTGCCGGCGCAGCAGCATGTCGCGGTCGCTGACCGGCCAGGGCAGGTCGTTGTGCACGTAGATCAGGTCCTCGCGGTCCGAAACCCGGCGGACCACCGTGGCCTCGGCGCAGATCTCGTCCCATGCCGGCCGCATCGGCGCGTCGAGCAGCAGCGCGACCGTATCGCCGAACGCGGCGGCGATGTCGGCCTCGGCCCGGATCGCGCGCACCTGCGACCCTTCGACCGCGCGGCTGTAGACGGCGATGCCGTCCTCCTGCCGGTCGAGGTGCCAGGTGTCGGCGGACTCCGCGCCCCACAGCCGGAACGGCGCCGACAGCAGGCCGGCGGCGAGGTAGCCGGCGATCAGGCGGGCCCGCCGACGGGTCGCCGTCGCCGGGTCAGAACCGGTAGCCGAGTTCGACTTCATAGGTTGCGTCCACATAGGCGCCGCCGAAATGGGTGCCGCGAAAGCCCGGCGTGTCCTGCGCCGCCGCGAGGGAGCGGTGCCCGGTCACGTTGTCGCCGAACAGGGTCACGTGCCAGCCGTCGTCGGCCGACTTGAAGCCGAACCGCAGCCCGTAGGTCGTGCCCGCGATGCGGACGTCGACCGGATCCAGATCGGTGGCCAGGGCGACGTCCGAGGTGTAGCTGGCGGTGATGCCGGCCTGGGTCAGGAACGGCCAGTCGAACAGCTGGCCCTGCCAGCCGGCGGTGAACGTGGACTTGATCGTCGGCACCAGCCGCAGGCGCCGGCCGGTGAGGTCGCAGGGCGGCGGGTTGGTGTCTTCGGCCGTGCATGCGGCCTGGCTGAATTCGGAGTATTCCGAATGGGTGAACGCGCCGTTGAGGCCCAGCAGCACGCCGTACGGCGTCATCAGCATGCCCTCGTATTCGAGGCCGTAGATCGTCGCCGACGCGGCGTTCTCGACGACGTAGGCGACGCCGTTGAAGGTGGAGACCTGCAGGTCGCGGAAGTCGGTGTAGAACAGCGACGCGTTCAGGCGCGCCGCGCCGCCCAGCCACTCGGACTTTGCGCCCAGTTCGTAGGTCAGCGCCGTTTCGTCGTCGAACTCCAGGTTGACGGCGTTGTTCGGCTGGCCGGTGAAGCCGCCGGACTTGTAGCCCTGCGCCGCGGTGAAGTACGCCATCGCCGTGTCGGCGAAGTCGAACTGCAGCGACATCTTCGGGATGAAGTTGAAGGTCTCGCGGTCGCGCTGGGCCTCGAACTGGGTGTCGCCGGAGATGATGAAGGGGAAGATCAGCGCGCCGGTCGGGTTCGGGCCGAGGCAGTAGTTCACCGGCGAGGGCAGGTCGCCGAGCAGCGGCAGATCGATCGGCAGCAACTGGTCGCAGGCGACGCCGGTGATCACCGCGTTGCCTTCGCCGCCGGTGAGGTTGTTGATCAGCCGGTGGCCGGTGTCGAGCGACTTGGCTTCGTAGTTCAGGCGGCCGCCGAAGGTGGCCGACCAGCGGTCGGCGAAATGCCAGGTCGCCTGGCCGAACAGCGCCACGCTGTCGGTGACCTGGTCGAAGCGGGTCAACGCCGTCTCGATCGGCGCAGGGCCGCCGGCCAGTGCCTGGCGGGACTGTATCAGCTCGCCGGCAAGGCGCCCGCTGGCGGCATCGTCGAGCACCTGGTCCTGGCAGCCCTGCGGGTCGGGCAGCTGCAGGCAGGCCATGCGCTCGAGTTCGCCGGTGACCTGCAGCAGCTCGGTCAGCAGCAGGAACTCGCGCAGGTTGTAGTCGGCGCGCAGGTCCGAGCGCATGTAGAACAGACCGCCGACGAACTCGATGTCGCCGGGCGGCGAGGTGATGCGCAGTTCCTGGCTGTACTGCTTCAGCACCTCGTTGTTGTCGAGGATCAGGAACGGCACCGGCGAGAAGTCCGCGTCCATCCGCACCTTCTCGTCCAGCGCGGTGTAGTTGCTGATGCTGGTCAGCACGTAGTCGTCGCCGAAGGTCCAGTCCGCCTTGATGGTGGCGTCGTAGGCGTCCCGGGCGACGCGGCCCTGGCTGTCCTTCGCCGTCAGTTCGTCGAACGGGTCCGCCGAGGTCCGCGGGTCGAACACCTGCATCGCCGCCAGGTGGCGGCCGCGCGCGCGGATCAGCTGGCTGCCCTCGCCATGCTGGCGGATGCTGTTCGCGTTCAGGGTCAGGCCGACGCTCAGCGCGTCGGTGGCGTCCCAGACGAAGCGCAGGCGCGCGCCCTGGTTGTCGATGTTCTCCTCGTCGATGCCGATGGTGGAGTTGTAGACGCTGCCGTCGCGGGTCTGGCGCATCACCGCGGCGCGCCAGTTGAGGTTGTCGGTCAGCGGTCCGGTCGCGGTCAGGCGGATGCGCTGCTGGTTGAGATCGCCGAGCAGCACGTCGCCGTTGAAGCCGAAGTCGGGTTCCGGCATCGCGGTGCGGAAATGGATCGCGCCGGCCGATGCGTTCTTGCCGAACAGCGTGCCCTGCGGGCCGCGCAGAACCTCGATGGCGGCGAGGTCCATCGTCGCCTGGTTGATGTAGGACGCGCGGCCGTAATAGACGTCGTCGATCAGCAGCGCCACCGACTGTTCGAAGCCGCGGTTGTAGCTGGACCCGAGGCCGCGCATGTAGATGCTCGGGAACGACGGCGTCGCCAGCACGTCCAGATTGGGAACATAGGTGGCGACCTCGTTCATGTCGCCCATGTTCTTGTCGACGATGTCGTCGCCGCCGATGGCGGTCACCGACAGCGGCACGGACTGGATGTTCTCCTCGCGCTTCTGCGCGGTCACCACGATCTCTTCCAGCGCCTTGCGCTTGCGCGGCGGGCGCGGTGTCTTCGGTGCGTCCTTCTCCGGCAGCGGAATCACGTCGAGCCCGGTCGCCGCGTCGGCAGACGATGCAGACGCCGGTGCCGGTTCGGCCGGCCGGGCCGGTGCCGCCGGTTCCGACGGCTTCGTGGACTGCGGCGAGGCTTCGGCGGGCGCGGACGCCGCCTGCCCGGTCTTCGGCGCGTCGGCGCCGGTGCCGGCGTCGTCGACCAGCAGCTCGTCGAGGAAGCTGTCGAAATCGAAGTCCGGATCATCGGGTTCCGCCGCGCGCGCATGCGCCGCCGCCGCCAGTAGCGCACAGCCCATAAGGACTGCGCGGGCAGCACGCCTGCAGCGGCCGCGCGAACGCGGGTCGGGTGCCGTCGTCGGCACCAGTGTCGCCAGTAGCATGTCTCCTCCCCCTGCTACTTCTGATTTGTGTGCGCCTGAGCCCGTGCCTGCATCTGCCGGGGTGCCCGGGTTACTGCGGTGCCGCGCGGGCGTCCCGTCGACGGGACGCCCGATTTTCAGCTCAGTGACTCTCCTTCGGCAGCAGGCCGTGGACGTTGTGCACGGTCGGCGATTTCTCCACCGTCTTCAGGTCCGGCGCGGTGCCCAGCAGCCAGTCTCCCAGTCCGGTCGAAACGCCCCACCACAGCTTCTCGTCGCGATAGTGATGCAGGCGATGCATGCGCTGGCGGCGGCGGTAGTACTCGAACGGCGGGCACCACGTGGTGTGGCCGAGGAAGTGGCAGAACTCGTAGTGCAGCGCCAGTGCGAAGTACGTCGCCAGCGCGCCGGTCGCCAGTTCGGCGGTCGGGAACAACCAGTAGGCGAGGGCCATCAGTACCGGGACCACCGTCGGGAACACTTCCTTGTTGATGGTGATGTCGCTCAGGTCCGACGGGTTGGCGTGATGCGCGCGATGCGAGCGGCCCACGCTGAGGTCGAAGGTCCGGCCGAAGATCGTCATCGGCTTCATGTGCAGGATGTAGGCGTGGATCAGCCACTCCTGCACCGGCCAGAACGCGACGATGCACAGCGGCGCGATCAGGTCCGCGGCGTGCCAGTTGCCGAGGTAGACGCGCAACCCGATCAGGCCCAGCGCGAGCGCCGTCAGGATCCAGGGGCTCATGTAGCCGTAGAACGCCTTGAAGAACGCGCCGGCGGTGGCCGGATTCGCGGGCGCCGCCGTGCCGGCGGACGGATCAGTGCTGCTCGTCATGGATGCTCCCCCTGTGTCGTGTCGGTCGACTTGTGTTGTGCGTGCTGTTCGTACAGCTCCAGAAACTGGTAGATCGCGTCGCTGCTGCCGTCGATGTATTCGCGCGCGCAGCGCGTGGCGCCGTCGCGGTCGCCCTCGCGGATCAGTCGCGCGAGTTCGCGGAAGGTGCCGAGCTTGCGCAGGTCGCGGCCCAGCATCTGCGTCAGCAGGCCCCACAGCGGCTCGTAGGTCTTGCGCAGCGAATTGAAGGCGAGGCGGTAGGCGATGTTGCCGCTGCCGTCGACCAGGATCTCCCAGAACTCGAACGCGAGACGCTGCAGCTCGGCCGGGGCGACGGCCTCGGTCATAGCGTCGACGATCGCATCCAGGCGGTCGGCCGTCGCCGCGTTGTCGTGGACGGCCGCGTCCGCGGCGATGGCCGGCGACAGCACCTGCCGCATCCGCACGATGCTGCGCGCCACGTCGACCTGGATCCGGCCCTGCTGGTCGAGCAGCAGGTTCGGCAGCAGATCCGCGCTGGCTTCCCGCCGGTAGTCGAGCACGGTGGTCATGCCGCCGTGCCGCACTTCGACCAGGCGGGCCTGTTGCAGGCGCTTGATCGCCTCGCGCACGGCGTTGCGGCCGACGCCGAGCATTTCGGACAGCAGGCGCTCGGACGGCAGCTCCTCTCCCGCCTTCAGCTCCTGATAGACGATGCGGTTGCGCAACTGATCGAACACTTCGTCCGAGACGGACCGCTTGTTGATCGTCTGAAACATGAATGGCTCCTGCTGAGGCCACTTATCCTACCAGTGAACCTGTTGAGGGGCAACGCCCCATGCGGCGGGCCGGTGGATCGCCCCGGCTCCGCGCTGGGATTTGATTGAAAATCAAACGAAATCAATCCATAAGCGACGTTGCCGGCTGGCCGCATCCGGTGCCCCGGAGGCGCTCGGCGGCGGGAATGCGAACGCGGATCGCGGGCAGGGCGGCCGCGCAGGAGGTGTGTGGCGACTTCGAATGCAATGACGCCGGGCATGGCATGCGCCGGATGCCACATCCTGTCGCCGAATACCCTATCGCCGGCCGGGGCGGGCTTCCTAAGATCGGAAGCTCGCAGATGGAGGACGAGCGATGAACAACGAGATCAAGACGCACATCGTGCCGCGGACCGATCTGGACTTCGGTCTGGACGGCGACATCCCGCGCTACTGGCTGGACGGGCATCCGTTCAAGACGCGCTTCGTCGATGCGCTGTCGATGACCTTCCCGATCGGCGAGCGTTTCTTCATCTCCAGCGTGCGCCGCTTCCGCGACCGCATCACCGACAAGCTGCAGCTCGCCGAGGTGCGCGATTTCATGCGCCAGGAAGGCCAGCACGGCATCGTCCACAACCAGTGGAACGATCGCCTGCGCGCCCAGGGCGTGCCGGTCGACGAGGTCGAGGCGTTCTGCGACCGCTTCTTCAAATGGCAGCTCGGCAAGCTGCCGCAGGCCTGGCCGCTGGTGTACACCGCGTCGGTGGAGCACCTCACCGCGATCATGGCCGAGGCGGTGTTCGACAACGACAACTTCCTGCACGGCGCCGACGAGCGCATGCGCGCGGTGTTCGCGTGGCATGCGGTCGAGGAGTTCGAGCACAAGGCCGTGGCCTTCGACGTGATGCAGAAGACCGCCAAGGTCGGTTACTTCACCCGCGTCGGCATCATGGCCGCGGCAGTCGTCACCTTCCAGGTGCTGACGCTGTACTTCCTGCGCAAGGTGCTCAAGGCGGACGGCTTCAGCTTCGGCCAGCGCGCCAGGCTGTGGGCCAGCGGCCTGTGGTGGCTGTACAAGCCGTTCGGGGGCGTGTTCGCGCACATGACGCCGTCGGTGCTGCAGTACTTCAAGCCCGGCTTCCACCCGACGCAGATCAAGGAGCCGAGCTGCTACCGCGTCTGGAACGAGACCTACGAAGCCAGCGGCGATCCGCTGGAAGCCAGCCGCTCCACGCTGCTCGCGGCCTGACCGGCCGCACCGACGAATACAAAAAACCAGGGAACGACCAAGAGCAAGGACAGCCGTGGGCGGGGTGTGGCAGAGTGACTCGCCCCACCGCCACGACCCGCCCAGGTGCTGACTCTCAACCCGCATGTCCTGTCCCTGTTCGCGCGCGTCAGCGTGATCTGCGGGTTCAGCCTCGATCTGGTGCTGCGCGAGGTCGACCCGGGCGGTTACGACACCTCGGACACCGCCACCTATCCGCACATCGACGAGATCGTGCGCCTGCACGAGGCGGCGGTCGCGCATTCGACCCGCGCGCATTTTCCGTTCGTGCTCGGCAACTACTTCGCCTTCGACCAGGCGCCGGAGATCGACGCCTACCTCGCGTCCTGCACCTCGCTGCGCCAGATCCTGCCGCTGCTGGGGGATCTGCCGATCCTGCTCAATCCCGAGCTGCACGCCGACTACGCGATCGACGCGGAGACCGTCACCATCCGCTTCGATCTGCACGGCCGCGACGAGCGCCAGGGCTACGCGACCTACATGGAGGTGGTGGTCTCCGTCGTCACCCGCCTGATCGAACAGATGATGGGGCAGGCGATGGAGTTCGAGATCTTCTTCCGCCACCCGCCGATGATCGCCCTGGCCGACTACCGCCGGCAGTACCACTGCGACCCGGTGTTCGGCGCCGCGCATGACGGCATCCGCTTTCCGGTGCGCTATCTGGATCTGGAGCTGCCGCATCGCTCGGTGACCCTGCACGCCAAGGCGCAGCTGCGGCTGGAGCGCCGCCTGCAGGAACTGCGCGCCGACAGCGGACTGGCCCGGACCATCGAGGTGCTGCTGTCGCAGAAGCCGTCGATGTCGATCCGCGACGTCGCGCTGCGCCTGAAGATGGGCGAGCGCAGCCTGCAGCGCAGCCTCAAGGACGCCGGCACCTCGTTCATCGACATCCAGACCGCCGTGCGCGGCAACGCCGCCCGGACCATGCTGATGGACCGTGCGCTGGACATCGACGCCATCGCCGCCAAGCTCGGCTTCTCCGATCGCACCACCTTCACCCGCGCCTTCACCAAGTGGACCGGCGTCTCGCCGAGCCAATACCGGCGCGAGGTCTTCAAGTAGGCCGCCTGCGTTCACATCGGGCGGGGCACTGTTCAAAAAGTTGACGGTGTCAACTTAATCGGTTCAACTGCCGTACGCCGGTCGCCGCTGCCCGCAGGAAAGGGGCGGGCGGCGCGGATCGAGGAGAAGGGGGCGCAGGGCCCCCGGCAAGGAACCTGAAAACAACAAGGGGCGAAACGATGACGGAGTCGGATTCGGCGGGACTGGACCCCGCGGCACGGGGACGGCTGCGCCTGCTCACGCACGGCGCGATCATCGCCATCATCGGGCTGCTGTCCGGATTCGGCTTCGTGTTCGCGATCCTGGAGGCCTACACCGTCTGGCCGGTCAGCATCGACGTGGATGCCGCCATTCCCGGCAGCGAACGCGGCTGGCGTGTCGCCCACGTCGCCGGCGTCATGAACGGCCTGATGATGATGATCGCCGGCCTGGCCCTGCCGCATATCCGCGCCACCCGCCGCGCCCAGGCCTGGATCGTCTGGGGCATGGTCTACACCGGCTGGGGCAACACCGTCTTCTTCCACTGTGCCAATCTGTCGAATAACAGGGGTTTATCGGCCGGAATGACAAAGTACGGCGAAGCCGACTGGCTCGGCACTGTCGGCTATCTGGTCGGCGCCAGCACGATCCCGTTCACGATCACGGCGCTGGCGTTGATCGGGCTGGCGGCGCTGAGGTTGTCAAGGCAGCGATAGGCATGTTCAAGCGAAGACACCACATACGATGGTTGGCTGTGCGGATGCGCATCGGGCGTCGGCTGTCAGTCCCGAAGGAGCATTCGACTCAATGAATTGACCACACGTGACCAGTCGTTTGGGACTACGGCAAACCTTGGAGTGCGCTTGCGACCAAAACTGGCGTGCGTAGATCCTATATCCAGAAGTTCGTGCCCGATGACGTCCATGTATTCAATTCCCTTAGCCACGAGCACGCGCTCATTCCAACAAGAGTGCTCGCGCGGCTACTTCGCTTTCACCAAGCACTAAATCTTTGGAGAAATGAGCTCATATTTCGCATCAATGAGAAGGACGACCCCATAGACCCAGGGTCAGTCGCACACCTTGTGCTTAGACTCTCGGATGCTCTCCAGCGTGGACAAGCCGCATTGCTTGAGATGCGCTTGAGCATCGACGATTGGAAAGAGATTGAGAGAGATTTTCGAACGATGGTGAAGCCAACTGAACGAGAAGGGGCCGCAAGTCCTAATTTTATTGCCGACATGGCTGCACAGGCCAAGGCTACTTCAGGGCCGCCATTGTTCTGAGTGGATGCAATGCGACGACTCCACTAGTGTTCACTCGCAGGCTCGGTTTCGGCGGGGGCAGAGCGATTACCCTGGTTATCGGCCGCTCTTGTCGCGAAGCCGACTTCCAGGGCGTGTCCCAGATTTTGTGTAAACGGTCATGAGGCAGGAGACTGCCTCGCTCCAAGGAGTAGCGATGACCGTAAAGAAGAAGAATGCGGCTGTGCCGTCTGCGTTGCTGGATAGCCTGCTGG
>JAQVDP010000042.1:0-2374 GCA_028698335.1 Nevskiales bacterium
GCGACCGCCTGTTTGCGCTGGATTTCCGACGAGACGAACTTGACCCAGTTGTTGGCGATGTCGGTGACGTCGGGTTCGGCGGCGGCCTGCATGAACGATTCGCGCGCCGCCTTGAGGCGGCCGGCGTTGTACTGCGCCGTCCCGAGCTGCACGCGCACCTCGCCGGGCTTGTCCAGGCCGTCGGCCTTGAGAGCGGCGGCGAAGGCGGCGGCGGCCTTGGCGTAGTCCCCGGTCTGGTTGTAGGCCTGCCCCAGGTACACGTAGTGCCGCGACTCGCCGCTGGTCTCGGCGAGCTTCTCCAGCACCGGGATCTGGCGGTCGTACTCCTTGGCCATGCTCAGTGCCTGGGCGTACAGCTCCAGGTTCTCGGTGTTCAGCGCCAGCGTCTTGTCCTTGAAGCCCCGGGTCAGCACCTCGACCGCCGGATACGGCGCTTCCTGCGCCATGTACAGCCGGGCCAGATTGAGCAGATCGGCGGACTTGCTCACCATCCCGCCCTGATACGCGGCGTGCAGGGTTTCGGCCTGCCTGGCCTGGTCGCCGAGCAGACCGTACATGCCCGACAGCTGCAGCCAGTAGGTCTCCTTCGGGTAGGTCGCCACCAGCAGTTCGAGCACCTTGGCCGAGCGCGCATAGTCGCCCAGTTCGTAGTACACCGCGCGCAGCAGCGCCAGCCAGTTCTCCTTGATCGGCACCTGCCGCTGCTTGGCCTTCTTCAGGCCGGCGAGAATCGATTTCTCGGCCCGTCCGTAGTCCTGCTTCTGGTAGAAGGCCTGCGCCAGCAGCAGGTAGGCGTCCGGCTGCGGGTCCTCGACCGCCTTGAACCACTGCGTCAGCAGCTTGATCGCGGCGTCGTAGTCCTCGGTGACGAAGTGCAGCTGTGCCAGCGCGAACAGCGTGGTATTGCGCATGCCGTCGGGCACGTTGGCCTGCTGCAGCACGTTCCGGTACGCGGCGATGGTGTTGGGCGTGTCGTCCAGCGCGTAGTGCACCGCCGCCATGAAGTTCCAGTACGTCGCCTTCTCGTAGTCGTTGAACTTGTCGTAGCCGGACTTCATGTCCTGCATCAACTTCAAGGCTTCCGCGTACTGCTTGGCGTCGTAGGCCTTCTGCGCTTCCTCGAGCTGCTTGTAGACCTTCTGGCTGAGGGTCTGGGTGACCTTGGTCGGCGGCCGGACCGGCTTGTCCTTGTCTTCGGCCCGGGCGCCGAACGACAGGCCGCCCAGCACCAGCGCCGTGACGAGCACGGCCAGATGCCGCTGGAGGGGTGATCGATGCTTCACGTCACTTCTCCAGTTTGAACGTGATCAGGTGCTGCACGTGCGGCACCGGGATCGGCTTGCCGTTTTCCACGCGCGGCTTGTACTTGAACTTGAGCACCGCCTTCTCGGCCGCGCGGTCGAAGATACCCGCGGGCTCGGCCTCGATCACGACCGGATCCCGCACCGCGCCGGTTTCGGTGACGGTGAATTCGAGCAGCACCCAGCCCTCGATGCCGCGGCTGGCGGCCCGGCTCGGATAGATCGGCGCGACCTTGACGATCGGCAGATATTCGCCGTCGCTCGCCGACAGGCCGAAACCGGCGTTGACGGCGACGTCGTCGGCGACGCTCATCGGCCCGATATTGACGGCGCCGGCATCGGGGTTGGCCGCGTCCTGCTGATCCGGCGCCACTTCCGGCGGCGGGGCCTCGGGCTTGTCCGGCTTCTGCGGCTTGGGCTTGTCGACGTCGAGGTTCTGTTCCTTCTTGACCCGGACGAAGTCGACGATGCGCCCCTTCGGCGCTTCGGTGATCGCCTCGCGACCCGAGGCGACCAGTTCGGCCATCAGCCAGAACAGCAGGAAGGCGACGACGCACGCGACCACCGCCCCCAGCGCCATGCGCAGGGCACTGGCCGGGGTGACCGCGCCGGGCGTGACGCTGGCGATGCCCGGCGCTGTGGCGATGCTCGATCCGGTCATGGGTTACGGCTCACCCGCGGCGATCGAGACGTTGTAGACACCGGCCTGGCGCGCCGCGTCCATCACTGCCACCAGCTTCTCGTTGGTCGAGTCCTTGTCGGCCTGGATCACCACCGACCCCTGCGGGTTCTCGGCGTGCAGGCGCTCGATATTGGCGCGCACGTTGCGCACGTCGACCCGCCGCCGGTCGATCCAGATCTGACCATCGGCCGCGATCGCGATGAGGATGTTGGCCTTGTCCTGCTTGGTCGCGGTCTGCGCCTCGGGACGGTTGACCTCGATCCCCGCCTCCTTGATGAAGCTGGCCGTCACGATGAAGAAGATCAGCATGATGAACACCACGTCCAGCATCGGCGTCAGGTCGATGCTCGATTCGTCGGATTCCTGCTGTACCTGATTGAGAATTTTCATG
>JAQVDP010000042.1:2474-5192 GCA_028698335.1 Nevskiales bacterium
GCGGCGGTGCGCTCCAGCGCGTGGATCGCGAACAGGCCCGACAGCGCGCCGACCATGCCGGCCATCGTCGGGATCGTCGCGCTCGACACACCCGACGCCATCAACCTTGGATTGCCCATGCCGGAGGTCGCCATCACGTCGAACACCGAGATCATGCCGGTCACCGTGCCCATCAGTCCGAACAGCGGACACACCGCGACCAGGGTCTTGATCATGGGCAGGTACTGCTGCGCGCTCAGATAGACGTTGGCGATCAGCGCGCGGCGTACCTGGTGCGCACACCACGAATGGTGTTCGGCGCGCTGCGCCCAGATCGCCTGCGCCTGCGCCTCCTGCTGTCCGAGCACGAAGCGGAAGAACACCCAGCGTTCGATGATCAGCGCCCACATCAGGAAGATCACCCCGGCGATCAGCAGCAGCACCCATCCGCCGGAATCAACGAACGCACGGATGCGTTCGCTGATGTCCATCAGGGCCAGTATCAGCCGTGTCATGGCTTACGCTCCCCGCTCGCGCTCAGACCGCCTGCGTCGACGGGTGGCTCTTGCCCAGCCCGCGCTCCATGTATTCGGCGATCAGGCCGGCGGCCTGCTCCTGCAGCAGATGCAGGATGGCCTTGGCGCGCTGCGCCGCGGCCGAGTGCAGGAACACCACCGGAATCGCCACGCACAGACCGAGCACGGTCGTGACCAGCGCCTGCGAAATGCCGCCGGCCATGGTCTTCGGATCGCCGGTGCCGAACAGGGTGATCGCCTGGAAGGTGTTGATCATGCCGGTGACGGTCCCGAGCAGGCCCAGCAGCGGCGCCGCGACGGAGACGATCTTGAGGAAGGTCAGCGCACGGTTGATCCCCGGCATCTCCTTGAGGATCGCCTCGCCGAGCTTCATCTCCAGGGTCTCGGCCTCGACGCCCTGATTGGCGTGATAGGCCTTGAGCACCCGGCCCAGCGGGTTGCCGTCGCTGGGGTGCCCGACGTCCTGGCGCTGCTTGCGCACACGCAACGCGACGATGCTGAGCATGATGATGCGTTCCAGCGCCACCAGCGCCGCGACGATGCCGATCGCGATGATGATGTAGCCGACCAGGCCGCCCTGCTGGATGCGGTCGCTCAGCCGCGGCGTCTCCACCAGCCGCGCCAGCAGCGAGCCGCCGGTCGGATCCAGCCCGAAGCCGGCCAGCGGCTCGTCGGCGGCGACGTAGTCGTCGACCATGTCGAGATAGCGGCCATCCGGCTGGCGCTTGAGCTCGGCCAGGGTCTGCTGGTCCCCGCGCCACACCAGATACCGCGGATCGGGATCGGCGGTGACCACATCGAATTCGCCGACGCGCACGACCTGCTTGGTCGCCTCGCGGCCCTCGGCGGTCAGCACCGGCGCCTCGAAGCGCGCGATCTTGCCGCTTTCGGTCATCTCGCGCTGCAGTTCGAACCAGAGCTGTTCGATCTCGTCGATCGTGGAGATCTGCGAGGCCCGGCTCATCTTCTTGGCGAAGGCCTCGAGAAACTCGTTGCGTCCCGGATACTGCGCCGACACCGGCGAGTTGTGGAAGATGCCCTGCAGATCGCCTGCGGTCTGCTGGAAGATGCCGAACAGTTCCTTGAGTGCGCCGAGCTTGTTGGTGAGCTGCTGCTCCTTGGTCTTGATCTCGAGCTTGTTGTCGTCGAAGTTCTTTTCGAGCTTGCGCGACATCGCCTCGGCAGCATCGCGCCGGGCCTTAGCCTCGGCCAGCAGCTTGGCCTGGCGATCGCGCGCGGCGGCGAATTCGGCCTCGCGCGCCTGCAGGGCGCTGCGGTCCTGCAGCGTCTTGGTCCGCACCATGTCGAGCAGGTCGTCGAGGGTGTCGGCCTGGCGCTGTTCGGCGGCCGGATCGGCCTGCGCCGCAGCGTCGCCTTGCGCCGCGGCCAGGCCGGGCAAAAAGGTCAGGCCCAAGAGCGCCGTTGCCAGCGCCCGGTTGCGAATCGTGTCCAGCACAGTCATGAGGCAGCTCCAGCGGTCGGCAGCGGCAGCGTCAGCAGATTCGGCGCGACGAGCTTGCGCGCGACCCGGATCGCTTCGCGCAGCGGATTGCGGTAGCGCGTCGGCAGTTCCACCCACTTCTTGGCCTTGGCGTCCCACATCCCGCTCTGGGTGCCGTCCAGCGTCTGGTAGTACAGCCCGATGCGCCCCACTCGCAGGAAATCGACCTCGAGCTTCTGTCCCTCGATCGTCTCGATCCCCGTATAGGCCTCGATCGTGCGCCCGAACTCGAGCTCGACCGTGTAGGCCTCCAGCACCTGCCGGAATTTCTCGGCGACGGTCACATCGACCCGGTCCAGCGCGTCCTTGACGAAGCCGAGCCGCTCGGCGCGCTCGTCCTCCAGGAACGGCATGTCCAGCGACACGAACTGCTCCAGCGCGCCGACCATACGCAGCATCAGCGGCAGGATCTGGCGATCGACCGTCGTGGCCTGCGCGATCGACTGGTCGAGGTCGTCCATCTCCGCGTGCTGCAGATCGATCTGCCGCTGCAGCTGACGGTTGTAGGCGTCCAGGCCTTCGATCTCGCGCAGCACCGACCGGTACTCGCCCTCCAGGTCACGGCGCTCCTCGCCCAGCTGGTTGACCACCTTCTGCGACTCGACCTGCGCTGCCAGCCACGTCCCGCTGGCGTTGACGACATCGCCAACCTGGGCCGCGTAGGCCGGCGCGGCGACGCCGCCCAAGCCGAACGCCAACGGC
>JAQVDP010000006.1 GCA_028698335.1 Nevskiales bacterium
CGGCCGTGCGCTCTCTACTCAGAAACGGGTTCGATCACCCCAGCACGTACCAAGCTGCACGGGCCGGTCTGGCCGTCTTATCGACGCTCAGACTCTACCGTGATGGTCTGCTCTGAACATACAAGCCCGGACCGGAAGGTCGATCTGATCTCCGTATCGGATCCGGCGCTCGCCCGGCAGTTCCAGGCCGTGATCGCCAATCGCGAAAACTCGATTGCGTACTGCTACTGCTCCATCTTCGACGATTGCTGGCTGGCGGACAGCCGGCAGCAGGCGCTGCAGCCGGAGTCAGTGGAGGCCTGCCCGGATTTTGGCGAGGCGAGCTTCCGGAATTGAGCGGCCGATGCCGGAAATGCCCGGGTGCGCGCCGGCACGGGGTTTTGTCGCCATCCAGCGAAGGGGCAGCCGACCGGTCGCCACAACGATGCGCGGGCCCCTCGCTCCGGTGGAGCGCCAACGGTGCGGTGCCGCCTAGCGCGGCCGCCGGGTTTCCGGGGTGTCGTTCTTCGCCGCCTGCCAGGCAATCGCCCACTGATTGAGGGGCTTGTAGACCTCCAGCAGATCCCGCCCCATGTCTGTGAGGGTGTATCCCCGGGAAGGGTCGTTCAAGGCGAGTTGCGCATCGCGAAGGAGCTTCAGCCGGTTGTTGAGCACGGTGGGTGAGAGATCGTTGCAGGCGCTTTGCAGCTGGCGAAAGGTGAGCGGGCCCGCACGCAGTTCCCAGATGATTCTCATGACCCACTTCTTGCTGAGCAGGTCCACGATTTCCGCGATCGCCGGCTTTTCGTTCATGTCAGGTCACCGTAATGCTTGCGCTACTCATTAAGTAGCAATATATTGTTTGCTACTGATAAAGTAGCAAGGTGTCCTATGCCCCATCAACGGATCCAGCCTCTCGAGGCGCCTTATTCCAGCAAGGTGGCAGAGTCGTTCAGCGTCGTCATGCCGCCCGGAGCGGAGCCGCTGAGGATTTTTCGAACGGTCGGAAACAACGAGCGCGTCCTGTCCCGGATGGTCCGCGGAGGGCTGCTCGATCGAGGGTCGATTTCGATCGCGGATCGTGAGCTGATCATCCTGAGGGCGTGCGCGGTCTGCGGGGCCGAGTACGAATGGGGGGTTCACGTCGCGGCTTTTTCGGACAAGGCCGGCTTCAGTGCGGAGCAGATCGCGGACACGACCGAGGCTGCCGTTCACCCGCCCCTGTGGAGTGAGCGGCAACTCGGTCTGATCCGGCTCGTGGACGAACTACACGATTCGTCGACGGTGTCGGACGAGCTGTGGATCGAACTCAAGCAATACTTCTCGGACGTCCAGCTGATCGAACTGCTCATGCTCGCCGGTCTCTATCATGCCGTCAGCTTCGTCGCGAACGGGCTTGGAATCGAAAACGAACGCTTTGCGCCGCGTTTTCCGGGCCGGGGGACGGCGGACACCGGATGACACACACCGTGCACATGAACGACAAACCGACACTTCACTTCTTCTGCGGCAAAGCCGGTTCCGGCAAGACGACCGTCGCATCACGCCTCGCGCAGGATCACAACGCGGTGCTGATCTCGGAGGACATCTGGCTCGCGCGTCTGTTCGGCGATCAGATGCAGAGCTTCGATGATTACATCCGGGTTTCGCGGAAGCTGAAGGCGGCGGTGGGTCCGCTCGTCGTCGACCTGTTGACCGTGGGGCAATCGGTGGTGCTGGATTTCCAGGCAAACACGAGGGCGGGTCGCGGCTGGTTCCGCAGTCTGTTCGAGCAGGCCGGAGCGGGCCACGTGCTGCACGTCCTGGATACTCCGGACCAGGCGTGCCTGGCGCGCATCGCCCGGCGCAATGTCGAGCGACCGGAAGGTTCGCATCACCTGACGGAGGAGGACTTCATGCATGTCTCGTCCTACTTCCAGGCGCCCGAGGAGGCCGAGGGCTTCAAGCTGGAGATCCATTCGACGTGAGCAGCGGATGCCCTGCAGGCGGGTTTGCTGCCGCGCACGGTCTTCGTCGAAGCCGGCCCTGCGAGCCTGGACCTGTGTGCGCCGCGGGCACCACGCGTGCGGTGCGGCGCAGAAGCTGGTGAGATATGGCATGTCGGGCGGTCGGGCCGGCACGCTGTCTGGAGCGAGCTGATGGAGCAGACATACAAGTCAAAGGTCGATACGTGGCTGGGCGTCGTTCTGGTCGGGGTGATGGTGGGATGCCTCGTCGCGTTCTTCGTTTCCGTCCGGTCAGGCGATGCCGCTGCCGTACTGGCAGCGTTGCCGATTCTCGTCATCGGCGCCGGGTTGCCCGGATGGCTCCTGGCGAGCACGCACTACACATTGGGCGATACGACCCTGTCGGTCAGAAGCGGTCCACTCAGGTGGGAAGTGCCGATCAGGGCGATCAGGGACATCACGCCCACGTCGAGTCCGCTGTCCAGCCCCGCGCTGTCTCTGGACCGGTTGCGCATCGACTATGGACAAGGCCGATCGGTGATGATTTCGCCGAAGGACAAACGCCGGTTCATCCAGGCGCTGGAAGCCCGCCGTGCAGAAGCCGGTTGACCGGACTGCGACCGCCCGGCGGCCGTGGCGCGGGTGCTTCCCTCCCGCTTGCGCCGGCAGCGCTCAACGATATGCCAGACCGTTCGGCGAGGCGGAGCTGACGTGAGCCGGGGCGATCCCAAGTCCCGATTCCGGGCCCGGTTGATGCGACCCGCCCAGCCCGGGACGGACGCGTCATGGGCGTTTCTGGTGCTGCCACGGGAGGTGAGCGAGACGCTGCCGAGACGCGGCAGGACGACGATCGAAGGCACGCTCAACGGACACGCATTCCAGGCGACGCTGGAGCCGGACGGGCAGCTGAGTCATTGGTTGCGGGTCAATGAGGTTTTGCTGCGTGCGTCCGGCGCGACTGCCGGGGATGTCGTCACGCTGGAGATCATGCCGGTGAGCGCGGAGCCCGAGCCGGAGGTCCCGGAGGATCTTCAGGCGGCGCTGGCCGCAAGCCTCGATGCGCGACGTGTCTGGAACGCGACGACGACCATCGCACGACTGGACTGGATCCACTGGATCACTTCGGCAAAGCAGCTCAAGACCCGGGCCAAGCGGATCGACGATGCGTGCGAGATGCTCGCGTCCGGCAAGAAGCGGGTCTGCTGTTTCGATCCGTCCGGCTTTTACAGCAAGGCTCTGCGTGCGCCGGAGGCCGCCGATTGATACGGACGTGTGTGGAGTGGCCGGGTCGCCGGAGCGCGGGCGCGCGGTAGCCGGCGGCATCAACACCTGAAAGGGGATGGACGAACGATGGCCAGAGTGACCGGAATCGGCGGGGTGTTCTTCAAGAGCCACGGCGATAGCGCGGCGCTCGCCGCCTGGTATCAGCAGCACCTGGGCTTGCCGCTGGAGAGCTGGGGCGGTGCGGTGCTGAAATGGCCGGATGACGCGGTCGCGGACGGGGGGCTGACGGTATGGCACGTCGCCGCCAGCGACAGCACGTGGTTCAGCCCCAGCGACGCCGCTTTCATGATCAACTACCGGGTCGACGATCTCGATGCTCTGATCGCGCAACTCCGTGCAGACGGCGTGGCGATCGTGGGCGGCCCGGAGGCCCATGAGAACGGGAAATTCGCGTGGATCCTGGACCCGGAGGGGAACAAGCTGGAACTCTGGGAGCCGATGGTCTGGGACGAGAACAACAAGAGCGGTTGAAGGCCCGATCCGGGCATTGGCGCAAGACGGGGGAGCGTTGTGAATATCCGGAATTTGCTGATCAAGCGGTCGGTGCAGTCGGTGCTGCGGGTGTCGGCGTGGATGGCGCGGCAGGAGCGCCTGAACGCGTTGACCGAAACCTGCATGAATCTGCTGGCCAGAGCCACCATCAGGACCAAACGGATCCGGCACGCCGATTCGCTCGAGGGGCTCGGACGGCAATGGCAGCGCGGGTTCCCGTCGGCCAAGCAGGTTCCGATCAAGGACATCACGGCGAATACCGTCTTTGCGGAAATCCATACCCCATGCCCGCTGCGGGGCACCGGCGATGTGCGCGCATGCCATCGGATGATGCAGTTCGATCGCGAGGTGGTCAGGCGCGCGGGTGGGCAGTTCATTGTCCTGTCATCCCAGGCGACGCCGGGCAATGCATTCTGCCGGGTGGCGATGCGTCCGCTGGGGGCGGACGTGAGCGATCTGGTGCCCGCGCATGAGGTGTCGCGGAATGCCTGAGTGCCGACCTTGCGGTCGCCGTGGGACGGTTCGGCGTGGCGCGCGCAGCGGATGCCGTTGACGCCCCTGCATCTCGGCCCCGGCGCTGCATTCAAGGGCGTGGCCGGCCGGTCGTTCAGCTTCATGGTGTTCGGCGGTGCCCAGGTGCTCATGGACATCGAGCCGCTGATGGCGATGATCCGCGGATGGCCGGTATTGCACGGTGTGAGTCACACCGTCGCCGGCGCGCTGGTGGTGGGTCTGGTCGCCGGTGCGGTCGGCAGGCCGGTGAGCACCTGGGTGTTGGAGCGCGCGAAGATTCCTCATTTTCCGATCACGTGGCGGGCGTCTTTCGCCGGCGCGTTCGTCGGAACCTGTTCACATGTGATGCTCGATGCGCTCATGCATGCGGACATGCGGCCCTGGTGGCCGATCGGCATGACGAACCCGCTGCTGGGCGCGGTTTCGATCGATGCCCTGCACGGTCTGTGCATGGGCGCCGGCGTCCTGGGCGCGGCGCTGATCACGTGGCGATATCACCGTGCCGGCCGCGTCTGATCGGTCTGCGGCCGGCATGCCAGGCGTCGTTGCGGGCATGCCGATGATCTACCACCTCGCCGCGGTTGCGCTGGCACCGGTGTTCTTCATCCAGGGGAAGTACGTGCGCCGGGTGACGCGGGTGCTGCCGGAGCCCGATGGCGAGCGCGCGGGGACGGCTGGCGGCGGCTCGCGCCTGTCGGTGCTGATTGCAGGCGATTCCGCCGCGGCGGGTGTCGGCGCGGGGCATCAGCGCGAGGCGCTGTCGGGGCATCTGGTCGCGGCGCTGAGCGCCCGCCATGCGGTGTCGTGGAAGCTGCTGGCGCAGTCCGGCGATACGTCGGCACAGCTGCTGGCGCGCCTCCGGGCCGAGCCGGAGGGCCGGTACGACGTGGTGGTGCTGTCGGTGGGGGTCAATGACGTCACCTCGCTGACGCGCTCGACGCGCTGGACCGGCAATCTCGAGGCGATCGTGCGGCTGCTCCGCGAACGCTACGGCGCGGGAACCATCGTGTTTTCGAGCCTGCCGCCGATGCATCTGTTCCCGGCGCTGCCGAATCCCCTGCGGTGGTGGCTGGGCCTGCGGGCGCGGCGCTTCAACGCGCTGATGGCGGCTTTTGCCGGCGGACAGGCGGACTGCGTGTTCCTGCCGATCCCGTTTCCGCCGGCGACGGACTTCATGGCCGAGGATGGATTCCACCCCGGTCCGCAGGCCTACGCATTGTGGGGACGGCATGTTGCCGAGGCGGTCGGTGCGGGTGTGAGTGCCCGGATGCGCGCCCGGGCGGGTGCGCCGGGGTCCGGACCGGCGTCGCCAGGGTAGCCGCGGCGCCGGCTTACACCGCCCGGTACGCTGCATTACCCTATGTCGGCCGGACGACAGGGAAGTCGACAATGAAAAGAACGATCGGGTTGGGGCGGAGCCGGGCTTGCGCGCTGCTGGTATGGGCGGTCGTGGCGGGGCTGGCCGCCTGCTCGAAGGGGCAGGACACCGCGCCGACCGCGGAACAACCCGCCGAGTTTCCAATGGATGAGGCGCCACCGGTCGAGGCGGCGCCCGAGCCCCTGGAGACGGACGATGCTGCCGTTGAAATCCCCGACGAGGCGATCGTCGAGGAGGCCGCCGCAGCGGATTTCGAGACGGCGCTGCCGGATGAGGTGGCACTGGATGATCTGGAGCCGACGGCCGCCGGTCCGGACGATCCGGCGGTGGAGCCCGGCGGGGACCGTGCCGGCGGCGACGCCCTTGCCGAGTACCGGGTCGAGCTGGCGGCGGACGAGCAGATGCAGATTCCCGGCGTGTCGGGCGAGCTGCGGGTCTGGATCGGTCGCGCCGATCATCAACCGAGCTTTCCGGAAGGCCTGACGCGGGATGCGACGACGCTGCCTGCGGTGGGCCAGTCGGCGACGGTGGAGCCGTTCGCGCCCGCGTTCGAGATCGAGCCGGCGGAAACGCAATGCATCCGGATCCATCCAAGCGGGTCGGAGGTGCGCTTCGTGCTGAAGCCGCGCCGGAGCGGGATCTTCAACGTGGGCGCCAACGTGTTTCTGTTCGATACCGCCGATTGCAGCGGGACGCCGATTCCGAAGACGACCGCCACCCTCAAGGTGACGGTGGCGGTCAATCGCGAGGAGATCATCTCCGAGAAGGCCGGGGAACTGGGCACGGTGTTCTGGGCCAAGCTGCTGGACTTCTGGGGCGCCTTCGTCGCGCTGCTGTTTGCGCTGATCCTGTTCCTGATCCGCGGCCGGATGAAGAAATGGTTCGGCTTCGAAGGCAATTAGGGCCTGTTGACGCCATGGCGATCGCCCATCGCGTTAACGGACCCCTGCCCGGCTGAGCCGGTCATTCGCTCGCGGCGCCGCCTTGGCGTTCTGGTCTTGATCAATAGTTGACAGCGCAACAATCTGCGCCAATACTTGCGCCTTCAACCATTTATCAATCAGGTGCCTGCCGGCGCGATTCGCCCGCCGTGGCCTGATCCAGGAGCGCGACCGTGACGGCAGCAACCTATCTCGAGCCCACGCAGGCATCCGGCGCCGCACTGTTCAGGCGGAACATTGCCGGCGAGGTGGTGATGCTCAACATGCTGCGCCTCAGGCAGACGGCGGACTACTCGGACTTTCCGGCGCTGGCGCCGGCGCAGCCGATCTCCGGCCGCGAGGCGTTCCAGCGTTATATCGATCACACGCTGCCGTTTCTCGAAGCCAGCGGTGGGTCGCTGCTGTTGCTGGGCGATGGCGGGCCCTATTTCATCGGCCCCGAAGACGAGCAGTGGGATGTGGTGATGCTGATCCGGCAAAGCTCGGTGGAGCGCTTCTTTGCGTTCGCATCCGACGAGCAGTACCTGGCGGGCATGGGGCACCGGACCGCGGCCGTGCTCGACGCCCGCTTGCTGCCGATCGTCGAGTCCACCCTGCCGACGCGACTGTGAGGGCGGGTGTCGCGGGGCTATGCTTGGATGGTTCCGGTGCCGCGTAAGACCTGCGCGTTTCTGCCGGGCATGCATGGGGTCTGAGTCAGATCCGCGTCCGTCCAATCCATGCGGAAGAGGAAACCGATGATCGGGAAGTGCCTGTGCGGTGCGGTTCAGTTCGAGGTGAGCGGGCCGCTGCCGAACTTCTATCAATGCCACTGCTCACTGTGCCGCAAGCTGTCGGGATCGGCTTCGGATACGGCGATGTTCCTGAACCGGGCACAGTTCAGGTGGATATCCGGTGAGGATCGCATTGCGTCGTTCGTGCGCGAGTCGGGCTATCGGTCGGATTTCTGCCGGGTCTGCGGCAGCACCGTGCCGCATGCCATGCAGAACGGGCGCCAATACTGGGTTCCGGCCGGGTTGCTCGAAGACGCCGAGACCGGCAACGGGGTTGCGGCGCATCTGTACGTCCAGTCCAGGGCGTCCTGGGATGTCATCGGCGGCAACGCCGTGCAGTACGCGGAGATGCCGGACATGGACACGCTCGACCGTCTGCTGCAGTCCGACTCCTGAGCAACGCGGCCGCCTGGTCCCGTATTTCTCCCACAAGCTTGACGCGGTCCACCCGCCATCAGAGCCATCATGCCGAACACGCCGGAAGCAGATTTGATCGTCGCGCTCACGCATCTGCAGAGCAGGATCGAGAAACAGTTGAGCGGCCCCCTGTCCGTGCACGGAATCAGCCTGACCGAGTTCCTGGTCATGCGCCAGCTGCAGCGCGCCCCGCACGGCAGGTTGCGGCGGATCGATCTGGCACAGGGGGCGGGCCTGAGCGCATCGGGCATCACGCGCCTGCTCGGTCCGATGGAGAAAATCGGGCTGGTCGAAAAGGTCGCAGCCGAACGCGACGCGCGCGTCAGCCTGATGGCGCTGAGCAAGGCCGGCGCGCGGATCTACCGGGAGGCCGAAGCCACTTTCGCCGAGGCCGCCGCGACGCTGCTCGCGCCGCTCGGCGACCGCGACCGGACGGCGCTGGCCCGGATCGTCGGAACGCTGCTCTAGTCCCTTCGGACCCGTTGCGCGATGCCACTCATGGAGGACACGTGAACAATCTGACCTGCGTCGACGCCCAGGCCGATATGCGGAAGGCCTATCTGTGCGGTGCGCCCGGCGTGCTGGTTTCCGGCGGGGTGTGGCTGCTGGCCGCCGCCGTCGCGCTGTTCGCGTCGGGGCGCCTGGCGGTGTGGACGCTGCTGATCGGCGGGATGTTCATCTTCCCGTTGAGCCTCGTGCTGACCCGCCTGCTCGGGCACAGCGGCAGACACGCGCCCGACAATGCGCTGGGCCGCCTGGCCGGCGAAGGCACCTTCGCGCTGGTCGCATGCATCGCCGTCGCTTTCGGCCTGAGCTTGGTCCGGGTGGAATGGTTCTTCGCGGCGATGCTGCTGTTCATCGGCGGGCGCTATCTGACGTTCCAGACCCTGTACGGTCTGCGCCTGTACTGGCTGCTCGGTGCGGTGCTGTGTGCCGCCGGCCTCGGTGTCGGGCTGGGCCGTCCGCCGGCTGCGGTCGGCGCATGCGCCGGTGCCGTCATCGAGCTGCTGTTCGCGTGGCAGCTGTTCGCCGCGGCGCGCAAGGCGGTTCCCGCCAACGCGGACACCGTGCGCGGATTGTCAAAGTAAGCTTCCAGAATCGGAAGCCCGCGGCGGCGGTGCCGCTGCAACTGCCCCACGCTCGTGCACCAGGAGACGGACAACGTGACCGACCATTCCGGCGGCCCCTCCCCGAAACAGCTCGCCCGCGGTGCCGGCGTGCTGTATCTGATCATCATCGTCTGCGGGATCTTCAGCGAGGCCGTCGTGCGCGGAGGGCTGGTTGTGGAGGGCGACGCGCCCGCGACGGCCGCCCACATCCTTGCCGGGCAGGGGCTGTTCCGGGCCGGCTTCGTCGCGGATGCCTGCATGCTGCTTGCGGACGTGGCGATCGCCGTCCTGTTCTATGTGTTGCTGCGGCCGGCCGGTCAGCTGCTGGCCTTGATGGCGGCGGCGTTTCGCCTGACGCAGGCCGCCGTGCTCGGGGCGAACCTGCTGAACTACCACAGCGCCCTGCTGGTCCTGACCGGCGGCGCCGGTGTCGCAGGCCTGCCGCCCGATCAGCGCGAGGCCGTGGCGAGCCTGTTTCTCGACATGCATCGCCATGGCTACGACCTGGGCCTGCTGTTCTTCGCCCTGTCCACCATCATGCTCGGGGTGCTGGTCCGCCGGTCCCGGGATTTTCCGTCGGTGCTGGGCGGTCTGCTGATGGCTGCGGGCGTCGTCTATCTGGCCGGGAGTCTGATCCGCTTCGTCGTGCCGCAATACGTGGCGCCGTTCGCGCCGGCCTACGTCGTCCCCGTGGTGGCGGAGCTGGGCTTCTGCGGGTGGCTGCTGATCCGCGGCGTGCGGCCTGCCGGCGCAACGACCGGGCCGCGGTGATGGGCGGGCCATCATCCGACAAGACCCGGTTGGTCCGGTTCATCGACGCGGTCTGGAACACCGGTGACGTCGCGGCCGTCGACCACTACATCGCGGACGCCTACACCCTCCATCACGATCCCGGTGATCCCTGGGACGGCCAGGTGCTCGACCGTGCCGCGTACAAGGACCGCCTGCGGCGATCCCGTGCGCCGTTTCCGGATCAGCGCTTCGCGATCCGGGATCTGGTGGCCGAGCCGGGGCGGGTGGTCATGACCTGGCAATGGACGGCGACGCATCGGGGCGATCTGCCGGGTTTCCCGGCCACCGGTCGGACCATCCGCATGTCCGGCGCCACGGTCTACTACGTCGACGACGGGTGGTTCACGGGGCACTGGCAGATCGCCGACCGCCTGGGGGTCTACGGGCAGCTGCGGCAGGGTCGGGTTCCGGATTCGTGAAGCGGATATGTCGTCGATCCGTCTGTCCGCGCGGCTGTGGCCGCTCCTTGCCGCGCGCCCGGGTTGACCGGTGCGCAGGGACCGGCACGTGAAGTCGGTGCTCTACATCTTTTCCGGACTGCCCGGGGTGGGGAAGTCGACACTGGCGCGGGCGCTCGCCCGGTTCACGGCGGCTGCGTATGTGCGGATCGATACGGTCGAACAGGCTTTGCGGGATCTGTGCGCGATCGAGGTGCAAGGCGAGGGTTACCGGCTCGCGTACCGCATTGCGTCGGACAATCTCGGCCTGGGACGGAGCGTCGTCGCGGATGCCTGCAATCCGATCGAGCTGACCCGCGAGGAATGGCATCGTGTGGCGCTGGATGCAGGGGCGCGGTATGTCGATCTGGAGGTGATCTGTTCGGATCCGGTCGAGCACCGCCGGCGTGTCGAAGCGCGCGCCGCGGAGATTCCCGGCCTTGTGTTGCCGCGCTGGCAAGAAGTGCAGGCGCGCGAGTATCACCCGTGGACGTCGGAGCGCATCACGATCGACACGGCGGGGCAGCCGGCGGACGCGTCGGTTGCCGGGCTGGTGCGTGAACTGAGGGCGTACGGCATGCCGGTCGATGATCCCGCGGCGGGCGCCTGAGCGCGGGCGGTCGATCAAATTGCACATCCGCGTGACGCCGATGCAGAGGCCGAAATATGGACATCGAACTGACGACCCATCCTTCCGCCGCCGATGCCCAGGCGCTGAGCGACGGGATCGTCAATTTCAATCGGAACGCCGTTCCGGACCTGGAGCCCGTCGAAGCCGAATTGCGTTTCTGCATCCTGGTTCGGGACGGCGCCGGCACGGTTGTGGGTGGACTGCGTGCCAGCTGTTTCTGGAACACCTTGCATATCGAACTGCTGTGGCTCTCCGAGCACTGCCGCGGGGCAGGGGTGGGCCGGAGGATCCTGCTGTCCGCGGAGGCGTTCGCCCACCGGCATGGTTGCGAGAAGGCGCTGGTCGAAACGACCAGCTGGCAGGCCAGACCCTTCTACGAACGATGCGGGTACAGGCATATGGCAACATTGCCCGACAGGCCGCGAGGCCACGCCTCCCATTACCTGTGCAAGACCCTCGGAGCGGATTCCCGTGCAGCAATACCTGGACCCTAGTGACGTCATCGACTGGCAGCATCCGGACGTGCGGGCACGCGCACGCGCGCTGGCCGGGGATGCGGACGATCCCGCCGTCGTGGCGCGGCGCTGTTTCGAATGGGTGCGGGACGGGATTCGCCATTCGCGGGACCATGGCCTGCAGGCAGTGACCTGCAGCGCGTCCGAGGTGCTGACGCAGGGCAGCGGATACTGTTACGCGAAGAGTCATCTGCTGGCGGCCCTGCTGCGGGCCAACGGCATCCCGGCCGGCTTCTGCTATCAGCGTCTGAGCCGCGACGACGACGGCGCGCCGTACTGCCTGCACGGGCTCAACGCGGTGTGGCTGCCCGGACATGGCTGGTACCGCATCGACGCGCGCGGCAACCGCGACGACATCGACGCGCAGTTCACGCCGCCGGTGGAACGGCTGGCGTTTCCGGTGATGCGCCCCGGCGAATGCGATCTGCCCGGCGTGCTGGCCGAGCCACTGGCGGTCGTCGTGCAGGCGCTGCGCACCCATCCGACCTCGGATGGACTGTGGGCGCAGTTGCCGGATCTGGAGCCGGAAGCGTTCGTGTGAGGCCGATGCGGCGTCGGGTGTCCAGGAGACGGTGTGGACCTGTGTGGCGAGGCCCTGGCGATCGCGGCCGATGCGCCTCATCGGACATTGGAATGACGGGATGCGGGTAAGAGATTTTCAGCCGTCCGACACCGCGGCGTGCCTGCGGATCTTTGACGGCAACGTGCCGCAATATTTCCACAGGGAAGAGCGGGCGGCATACGCGGAGTTTCTTGCGGATCTGCCGGGGCCCTACCTCGTTGTCGAGGATGGCACCCGCGCCGTCGTGGCCTGTGGCGGCCTGGCGATCGATCCGGAGCGGCGCCGGGCCGACATGTGCTGGGGCATGGTCGACGCCGCCCGTCATCGCCAGGGGGTGGGCCGGCTGTTGCTGGTCGAGCGGATCGGGCGCGCAAGGGCGATGCCGGGAATCGCCGTGATCCGTCTGAACACCAGTCAGCACACGACCGGGTTCTACGCACGCTTCGGGTTCGAGCTCCGTGGCGTGCTCAGGGACGGCTACGCTCCCGGACTCGATCGCTGCGACATGGAGCTGGTCCTGATGCCCGCGTAGCGGCGGCGATGCCGTTGCAGGCGATGCCCGATCTCAGCCGTCTGCGGGATGTCGCGACGCCGGCTCGATGAGACGTTGGGCCTCCATCACAGCGGAGGGTGTCGTCATGGACCTGCAGGCGCTTTCGGACCGGGCCGGGATTCAGGATCTGCTCGCACGGTACTGCCACGTCGTCGACCGGCGCGACTGGGCGGCTTTTTCCGCGCTGTTCAGCGACGATGCTGTGCTGGACTACAGCGCGTTCGGCGGACCGCGCTGCGGCGCTGCCGATATGGCGACTTACCTCGACGGCGCGCTGGCGCCGATCGACGGGACTCAGCACACGATTTCGACGTCCGTCGTCGAGCTGTCGGGCGATACCGCGTCGGCGCGGACGGCGGCGCAGGTGATGATGATCTCCGCCGCGGCCGACGGCAGCCCGCATGTCCTGTTCGTGGGTCTGTGGTATCGCGATGTGCTGGTGCGGACGCCGCAGGGATGGCGGATCCGGGAACGGACCCAGGAGTCGGCCTGGATGCACAACCTGCCGCAGGACAAGCAGCCGCCCGCGACCGCGACATGAGGCGTGGCGCGAGACGCCGGGGGCCACGGTGCTGCGTTCGCGGCAACGCGACATGCCAGGTGCCGCTGCCGGGCGGGCACGCCCGCCCGGTCCGCCGGCTTCAGCCGCGCGTCAGTCGGGTCTCGCCGTCGTTGACGCCCCAGACCGCGCCTTCGCGTTCCTGCTTGATCTGTGTGAGCACCGATAGCGAATACATCCACTGCCCCTCGCAGCGTTCCGGCGTCGCGGTGACGACGACGTAGCCGTGTCCGGTTTCGAGCGCGCCCTCGGCGTAGCGGATGTGCCGGTTGGACAGGCGCATGGCTTCGGCGACGACCGGCGGAAGGCCCTGGGTGGTGATCGACGGGCAGACGAACTCGACGCCGACGGCGCCCTGTGACTCCGGCGTGTAGGCGTCGCGATCGGTCGGGTCCTTGGTCAGCTCGCAGCAGAACGCGGTATGGATGTCGCCGGTGATGACGACGACGTTGTTGATGTCGTCGCCGGCGAAGGCGTCGAGCAGGCGGTTGCGCTGGTCGACGTAGCCGTCCCAGGAGTCGAACGAGAACGGATTGCCGGGGCTGACGAACAGCTGCGAGAGCATCGTCTGCTGGGCGATGATCTTCCAGCGCACCGGCGTGCTGCGCAGACCGTCGAGCAGCCAGTTCTCCTGCGCGGGGCTGATCATGTGGCGTCCCGGCTGCGCGGCTTCGTCGCTGTCCGCGGCCTGTGGATCGCGGCCTTCGAGGCGGGTGTCGAGGACGAAGAACTCGAGCAGGTCGCCGTAACGGATGCGGCGGTACAGGTGCAGGTCCCGGTCGTTGGGATTGAACTCGTCGCGAACCGGCATCCATTCGAAGTAGGCGCGGATCGCGGCGCGCTTGCGGTCGGTCCAGCTGCCTTCCTCGCCCTCGGTGTGGTCGGCGGCGCCGGTGGTGTAGCTGTTGTTGGCGGACTCGTGGTCGTCCCAGGTGCAGATCCACGGATGCGCGGCGTGCGCGGCCTGCAGGTCGGGGTCGGTCTTGTACAGCGCGTGGCGGATCCGGTAGTCCTCCAGCGACACGATCTCGTGCGCCGGTTCCATGTAGCGGCCGAACGCGAACGGCGTGGCCAGCGGCTCGTCGCCGCCGTCCTCGTAGATGTAGTCGCCGAGCGCGAGCACCACGTCGAGATCGTCGCGCTGGGCCACGCCATGATAGGCATTGAAGAAGCCCATCGAATAGTAGGCGCAGGACGTGAAGGCGAACCGGATCTGGTCGAGCGCGGCGTCGGCGGTCGGCGCCGTCTTGGTCCGCCCGACCGCCGAGGTCGCGTCGCCGGCGCGGAACTGGTACCAGTAGTGCGTCTGCGGTTGCAGCCCCTCGGCGACGACCTTGACCGTGTAGTCGCGCCCGGCGTCGGTCGTGAAGCTGCCGGAGTCGACGACCTCGGTCAGTTCCGGATCGGCGGCGATCAGCCAGTGCACGGTGATATCGGCGTCGCGTTCGGGGGTGACGCGGGTCCACAGCAGGACCGAGCGGGCATAGGGATCGCCCGAAGCGATGCCGTGCTTGAAGCTGCTGGGCGGTTGCTGGCTCTCGTCGATGCCCGGCGCGGCGCCGGATGCCGGGCTGCTGCTGTCGACGCAGGCATTGAGGAGCGGCGCCAGGCCGAGGGTCGAAAGACTCTTGAGGACGGCACGGCGGGACAGGGTCGGCGTGACCGGGGTGAAGTGCTGAAGATGAACCTTGCTCATGGATCGGGGTGCGTGGATAACGGCGGGCAAATGGACCGAACCCCTCATTCTGCAGGATGCAGGTGACACGCGGTTGACGCCGTCGCACCCGGATGCGCGTCATCTCCCCGGTGCGCCGGCGTCGAACGCCGGACGGACCCTCGACCCGGAGTGCTGGACTTCGCCCGGTCCCCGGAGCAGTCTTGCCGAAGACCGTCAACGGAACCGATCCAGCTTTCTGAAGCCATGAACGCCGGTACCGCCGAAAAGACCGCGCAACTGTTGATGATGCATGCCGAGCGTGCGCTGACCGCGACGAATACTTACGTCCAGCTCGGGGCAGCGGTGGTCGCGCTGCTGCTGGGCTGGATGCTCGCGGCGCGCCTGCGGGCGCTGGATCCGGACGCCTCTCCGATGTTGCGCGCCGTCCGCCATCTCCATGCGCTGCTGCTGCCGGCGCTGGCGGCGTTGCTGTTGATGCTGGCGGCGGCGTTGTGCGAGACCCTGCTCGGCGAACAATGGCTGGTGCGGACCGCCGCCGTGCTGGCGGTGCTGTGGCTGTTCGAGAGCGGCATCCGTTCGCTGCGGGTCGGGCCGTTCGGGGGGCGGCTGCTGCGGATCATCGGCCTGCCGCTGCTGACGCTGCACCTGTTCGGCTGGCTGAGTCCGATCACCGGCACGCTCGAGTCGATGGCGGTGGAGATCGGCAACCTGCGCTTCACCGTCAATGGTCTGCTGCGGGTGCTGGTGTTCGGATCGCTGCTGTTCTGGCTGGGCTGGGTCTCCAACAGCGCCGGAATCCGCATGATCCGGAGCCAGGAACGCCTGGACCTGCGCACGCGCGAGGTTGTCGCCAAGCTGTTCCAGATCGTGCTGACCCTGCTGGTGTCGCTGCTGTTCCTGCAGGTGATGGGGATCAACCTGACCGCACTGGCGGTTTTCGGCGGGGCGCTCGGCGTGGGGCTTGGCTTCGGTCTGCAGTCGATCGCGTCGAACTTCATCTCCGGCATCATCATTCTCTTCGACCGCTCGCTGTCCGTGGGGGACTATGTCGAGATCGAGGACGGGCAGGCCGGCTACGTCCGCGAGCTGACCTTGCGCTACACCACGCTGGAGAGTTTCGACGGCAAGACCGTGCTGGTGCCCAACGAGACCTTCATCACCCGGCCGTTCACCAACTGGACGCACCGGGATCGCAAGCAACGCTATCGCGTCGATTTTTCGGTGGCCTATGACACCGACATCCGCCGCCTCTGCGAGCTGATCCGGGAGGCCGTCGCGAGCCATCCGCAGGTGATCAGCGGCGAGCACATCCCGTTCGAGGAGCGGCCGGACTGCGAGATCGACAGCTTCGGCGATTCCGGCGTCAACATGTTCGTCGAGTTCTGGATGGAGGGCATCGACGACGGCCGCAACCGGGTCGGCGGCGATCTGCTGCTGATCATCTTCGAGACGCTGCGCCAGAACGGCATCCAGATTCCGTTTCCGCAACGCGAGATCCGGGTGCTGCCCGGCTGATCGCGGCCCGGCATCGGTGCGCGGGCGCGCAAATCCCCAACGATCGATCGGGTTTTTGGAAGGCCGCTGTGGCTATGCTCGACTGGGGCGAGAACCCCACGTGTGCGACGGTGCCGTCGCACCGATGAAAAAACGAGGAGAGCAGTAATGTCGTCAGGCGACCCCGGCGCGGTGCGCGCCACGTTCACCGACATGGCCCACAGCACGGCCGAAGACTGGAAGATCATCCTGCCCGAGGCGGTCGCCTTCGCCAGGGCGCTGCCGGATCGCATCATCACCCACCTGCAGTTGCTCGACGGTGATTTCGGCGGCTTTCCGGTCGACCGGCTGACGCATTCGCTGCAGACGGCGACGCTCGCCCACCGCGACGGGCGGGACGAGGAATACGTCGTCTGCGCGCTGCTGCACGACATCGGCGATACCCTGGGGCCGTACAACCATCCGGATATCGCGGCGGCGATACTCAAGCCGTTCGTGTCCGAGGCCAACC
Source organism: Nevskiales bacterium (assembly GCA_028698335.1). GTDB lineage: Bacteria > Pseudomonadota > Gammaproteobacteria > Nevskiales > Nevskiaceae > Solimonas. The sequence continues at coordinate 16,565 of JAQVDP010000006.1, forward strand.
ACTGGATGGTGCAGCATCACGGCATCTTCCAGGGCTATTACTTCTTTCACCACATCGGCCTGAACCGCGATCTGCGCGACGGCTTCCGCGACCATCCGCATTTCGCGCGCACCGAGGAGTTCTGCGCGCGGTATGACGGCCCGGCGTTCGACGCGCAGGCCGAGACGCTGCCGCTGACGTTCTTCGAGCCGATGCTGCGCCGCGTATTCGCCGAGCCACGGGATTCGGTCTACAAGGCGGCGTTCGAGAAGAGTGCCTAGCCGGCAGTCCTCCGGCGCGCCGGTTCCATCTTTCACCCACCTCACAAGGGGCATCCGATGTATTGCGTAACCGTAGCCTATCCGCGCCGCGAAGGCGGCACCTTCGATTTCGACTACTACACCGGCAAGCACATTCCGCTGGTCGCCGGCCATGCGGGCGACAACGTCGTCAAGGCCGAGATCCGCAAGGGCTTCGCCGCGCCGGACGGCTCGGCGCCGGCCTTCGTGTGCATGGCCAACTTCTGGGTGAAGTCGCCCGAGGCATTCCAGGCGATGCTGGCGCAGCACGGTGCCGAGATCATCGGCGACGTCGCCAACTTCACCAACCTGCAGCCGGTGATGCAGATCGACGAGATCCTGGTGCCGGCAGCCTGAGCGTTCTTCGCTGCAGTTGTTCATGACGTCCGGTGCGGCTTCGGTCCCGAGGCCGCGCCATCGGCGGCGGCTGCGCCGCAATGTCAGATTCCGAGAGGCGCGCAGTGGCGGTATTGAATCTGGTCGATACGCGGCTCCGCTACGAGCGGATCGCCGGCGACGAAGTGCGGCCGACCCTGGTCTTTCTTCATGAAGGACTGGGCTGCATCGATATGTGGCGCGGATTTCCGGCGCGGCTGTGCGCGGCGCTGGGCTGTCCGGGCCTGCTCTATGATCGCGTCGGCTACGGCGGATCTTCGCCACTCGTCCGCCCGCGCACGATCGGCTATCTGCACGAAGCGGCGCTGCAGGAGCTGCCGGCGGTGCTGGAGCAGCTTCTGCCCGGCGCGGACTACGTCCTGATCGGGCATTCGGACGGCGGCAGCATCGCGCTGCTGCACGCGGCGGCGCGGCCGGCCCGCCTGCGTGCGATCGTGACCGAGGCGGCGCATGTGTTCGTCGAGCCGGTCACGCTGGACGGCATCCGCGCGGCGGTCGAGGCCTATGCCGCCGGCAAGCTGCGGGGGTTGGCGAAATATCATGGCGACAAGACCGACACGATCTTCTCGGCCTGGGCGGATACTTGGCTCGGTGACGGGTTCCGTGCGTGGAACATCGAACGGGGGCTGGAATCGATCGTCTGTCCGGCGCTGGTGATGCAGGGGGTCGACGATCAGTACGGTACCGCGGCGCAGGTCGAATCGATCGTTTCCAGAGTGCCGAACGCGCGGGCCGAGCTGGTGCCGGAATGCGGGCACAGTCCGCACCAGGAGCAGGCTGACGTGGTGCTGGAGCTGATGCGGGCGTTCCTGGCACCGCTGCTCGAGCCCGCGCCCTGATCCCGGTTCCACCGATATCCGGATCACGGTATCGTCGGAGCGGGCGCGGTTCGGCGTCGGCGGACTTGGGGGCGTACATGAACGCATGGCGCATGCTGTTCCTGTCGGTGGCCGGGGTCATTCTTGTCGGCATCGGGCTGACCGGCTTCGACACGGTCCAAGGGTTCCTGTATCTGCCGGTGATCTTCCTGACCTTCGCCGGATTGACCGGCATCTGTGCGCTGCTGATCTTCTGGAGCAAGCTCGGACTGCGCACCGATCCGCCGTCCTGTGAGCTGCCACGCCGTCTGGTCTGAGGCACGCGGACGGTTCCGGGCGCCACTGGGTATCGGGAGGATCTGCGGCAATGACCGCCCTGGCGCACCGGCTCAATTCGATCGATCGTCTGCGCGGGCTGGTGATCGTGATCATGGCGCTGGACCATGCACGCGACATGCTCACGGCGCCGACGACGGACTTCGCCACCGCCGCGGTCCCGTTGTTCCTGACACGCTGGATCACGCATCTGTGCGCTCCGACCTTCATGCTGCTCGCGGGGATCGGGGCATATCTGTATGGGGCGCAGCGCGCCATGCGCGCCGGCGTTGCGGACGCCCGGCGCGACGTCGCGCGGTTCCTGCTGTCGCGGGGCGTCTGGCTGGTCTGCGTCGAGCTGACAGCGGTCAGTTTCGCGTGGAATTTCAATCTCGGTCCCGGCTATGTGCTGCCGTTGCAGGTGATCTGGGCGCTGGGGCTTTCGATGGTCGCGCTGGCCGGACTGATCTGGCTGCCACGGTCGCTGCTCGCGGGTCTGGCGCTGTTGATGATCGTCGGGCACAACGCGCTGGACGCGATCCAGCCGGCGGCGGCCGAAGCGCCGTGGTGGTGGCTGCTGCTGCACGTGCAGGGGCAGCTGCCGTGGCCGTCGACACCCACCGTGTTCGTGGTCTATCCGCTGCTGCCCTGGGTCGGGGTCATGGCGCTTGGATATGCGTTGGGACCGGCGTTCGAAGGCGATCAGCCGATGCGCGCGCGCCTGCTGGTCTGGTTCGGTGTGGCCGTTGCGGCATTGTTCCTGATCGTGCGCGGCGCCAATCTCTACGGCGATCCCAGGCCCTGGAGCGGCGCGGGTGACGCCGCGGCGGTGCTGGTCGATTTTCTGAACACGACGAAATATCCGCCGTCGCTGCAATACCTGCTGATGACCCTCGGCCCGGCCCTGATCCTGCTCGGGTGGCTCGAGCGGGCCCGTGGCGTCTGGGCCGATGCCCTGATGGTGATCGGCCGCGTGCCGTTCTTCTTCTACGTGCTGCATCTGTACGTGATCCACACGCTGGCGCTTGCGCTCGGTGCGGCACAGGGCTTCGCGCCCGCGCGGATCGCGGTGATCTTCTTCCAGTTGCCGCAGGAATACGGGCTGGGCCTGGGCATGGTCTATCTGTTCTGGGCCGGGATCGTGCTGGCGCTGTATCCGGCCTGCCTGTGGTTCGCCGCGCTCAAGGCGCGCCATCGCGTATGGTGGCTGCGCTACCTGTGACCGGGTGACATTGATGCGAGAGATCCAGCCGGCCGATTCCCGCGCGCGGCGCCGCGCCGTGGTGCTGCTGCTGGTTGTCGCGCTGATCGGCGGCCTGGTCGCGACGGGTCTGCATCTGCAGGCCGAGGCGATTCGCGCCTGGATCGGTGGTGATGCCGCGGCGGCGGCCGGACAGCGGGCGCTGACCCGGGTCCACGTGCTGCTGGCCGGCATCGGCCTCCTCGCGGAGCTGCCGCTGCTGGGGCTGGCGGTGTTTTGCTGGCGTCTGGCGGTGAAGGTACGGGGTGCCGGGCGGTATCCGCCGCCGGGTCAGGCCGTCGTCCGCGACACCCCGGTCGCCAGCGGTGCGGCGGCGCAGCGGATCGTCAGGCTGCTGCGCGCGGTGACGATCTTCAGCCTGGTGATGGCGGTGCTGCTGGCCTGGATCCTGTGGCGCGTGGCGGCGTTGTTCGGTGCCTGAGCCGGCGCCGGAGTCACCGCAGCGGATAGCGCGCGCCGTCCTCGGCGAATGCGACCGGCCCCGGGTAGTGCCGCCGGATGGCGGCGACGGTTTCGGCTTCGCGCCCGAGCGTGCGCTGCATGCGATGCGACAGCAGCAGGCGCCCGACGTCGCCGTCCTGCGCGATCCGGCCGATTTCCGACGGCGGCATGTGCAGGGCACGGGCCGAGCCGGCGGCGCCCTCGGGGACGGCATTGTGGGCGATCAGCAGATCGGCGCCGCGCGCCAGCGCATCGAGCCCGTGCAGGCGATTGCTGGTGTCGCCGGAAAACACCACGGCACAACCGGCGACCTCGATCCGCCAGGCCAGGGCCGGGATCGGCCCGTGGTGGACCCGCGTCGCGGTCAGCGCCAGCCCGTCGAGCCGATGGCGGTAGGTCCGGTGCGGGCCGTCCACCGTTTCCGGCAGGGGCAGGTCGACGACATGCGGTCTGAGCTTGAAGGCCGCCGCCGCTTCCGGATCGAGGTATTCGCTCAGATACCGGTAGGCGCCGTCCGGCGCCGCGAACAGGGTCCGCAGCCACGCGTCCAGAGCCGGCACGCCTGCGTTGCCCGGCGGGCCCAGCACCGGCAGGTCGCGCTCCCGCTCGCTGAAGTAGGCGGCCTTGACGAAGCTCGGCAGGTCGACGCTGTGGTCGACATGCAGGTGCGTCAGCAGGATGGCGGCTAGCGATTCGAAGCGGGCGCCGGCGCGTTCGAAATTCAGCGCGGTGCCGCTGCCGGCATCGATCAGGATGCGCGCGACGCCGTCGAGTTCGAACAGGTAGCCACTGGAGGCGCGGCCATCGTCCAGCTCCGGCCCGCCGGAACCGAGCACGGTGACGGCGATGCGATCGGCGTCGCAATGCCCGGCCGCGCCCGCGGGGCGGGCGCTCAGCAGGATCAGCGTCGCCAGCAGTGCCGCGACGCCGGATCGCATCAGGCGCTGCGGGCCTGGCGCAGGCGCCGCTGCTCCACCGCGTTGGCGAGGCTGCGCAGCAGCTCGGTGGTGTCGTTCCAGTGGATGCAGGCGTCGGTGATCGACTGGCCGTAGGTCAGCGGTGTGCCCGGCGTGACGTCCTGGCGGCCTTCCTCGATATGCGACTCGATCATCACGCCGACGATGCGGTCGTCGCCGCCGGCAACCTGATGACCGACGTCCTGGCCGACGGTGATCTGGCGCTTGTGCTGCTTGTTCGAGTTGGCGTGCGAGAAGTCGATCATCACCTGCGGCCGCAGGCCGGCCTTGGTCAGCGCGGCGCAGGCGGCGTCGACGCTCTTGGCGTCGTAATTGGTGCCGGCGCTGCCGCCGCGCAGGATGATGTGGCCGTCCGGATTGCCGGTGGTCTCGAAGATCGCCAGGTGGCCCTGGTGGGTCAGCGACAGGAAGCGGTGCGGATGGCTGGCCGACATCACCGCATCGACGGCAACCTTGACGCTGCCTTCGGTGCCGTTCTTGAAGCCGACCGGGCAGGACAGCGCCGAGGCCAGCTCGCGATGCAGCTGCGATTCGGTGGTGCGGGCTCCGATCGCGCCCCAGCTCACCAGATCGGTCAGGTACTGCGGCGTCAGGATGTCGAGGTATTCGACGCCCGCCGGCATGCCCTGTTCGTTGAGCTGCAGCAGCAGCTTGCGCGCGGTGCGCAGGCCCTTGTTGATGTCGAAGCTGTCGTCCAGATCGGGATCGTTGATCAGGCCCTTCCAGCCGACCGTGGTGCGCGGCTTCTCGAAGTACACGCGCATGACGACCAGCAGGTGCTTGTCGAGCTGGCTGCGGATCGCGCTGAGGCGCTTGGCGTAGTCCAGGGCGGCGTCGATGTCGTGGATCGAGCACGGGCCGACGATCACCAGCAAGCGGTCGTCGCGGCCGTAGAGGATGTCCTGGATCTGGCGTCGCGTATCGAACGTGGTCTGGGCCGCCGCGTCGTTCAGCGGCAGTTCGGCCTGGATCTCGGCGGGGGTGGAGACTTCGCGAACCGACTTGATCCGCGTGTTTTCGGTGACGTGACGCATCGTATAAGCCCGTGCAGCAGCGATTTGGGGGGTGCCGATCCTAACAGATCGGACGCTTGACAACATGGCCGTTTCATGTCGCGTGCGTCATCGGGTCTGGGTGGGGTCGGCGGTCGGGCCCAAAGCAGGCACAATGCCGGTCGATTTTCCCGCCCCTGATCAGTTTTCAAGGAATCCCGGTGCGATGAACTTTTCCCTGCGGGCACTCGCCCTGATCGGCGCCATGCTCGGCCCGATGGCCGCGGGCGCCGCCGATGCCCAGACGGTGGCGGATCCGTTTGTCTTTTCCGCATTCAACCAGGCCACGCTGGCGCGCTTCGCGCCGCTGCCGGCGGCCGGGACCGGCGTGGCGGGCGCCGGCGGCCGGATCCAGCTCGACTGGACCACCGAGACGGTCATCGCCCGGTCCGGTGGTGAGGACCTGCTGCTCGATGGCGAGATCCTGCGGCTGGCGCTGCAGTATCGCTGGCAACTGGACCGGCTGACTCTCTGGGCCGAGGCGCCGTTGCTGATCACCGGCGGCGGCGTGCTCGACCGCAGCATCGAGAACTGGCACGACTGGTTCGGCCTGCCCAACGGCGGTCGCGACCAGATCGAGCGCGACCAGTACCGCTACCGCTACGTTCGCGACGGCGTCACCGTATTCGACATCGACGGCAGCGATACCGCGGTCGGCGACCTGCGGGCCGGTGCGTCGGTCTGCGGGGTTCTCGGCGGCCGTGCCGCGGCGATGCTGCAGCTGCCGACCGGGGACGCCGACCGCTTCCTCGGCGGCGCGCTTGGCGGCGCGGCCTGGTACGAACGCGCCTATGCGCTCGACGCGGCGCGGCGCTGGAGCGGGGTCGTCGCCGGCGGCGTGGCTGTGGCCAACGCGGACGGGCCGATGCAGGACCAGGCGCGCAGCGTCGTGCCGTTCGGCTGGATTTCGCTGGGCTGGTCGGTGACGCCGGCGTGGAGCCTCGGTGCGCAGTTCTACGGTCACGGCCCGCTGTACGACGACAGCAAGCTCGACCCGCTCAGCAAGGGCGGCGGGCAGCTGAGCTTCGGCGTGCTGTATCGCAGCGTCCGGGGCGGCCGCGTCCAGCTTGCGATGCAGGAGGATGTCGTCATCGAATCGTCGCCGGACTTCGTGATCGAACTGGCCTACGATTGGTGACGCGCATCCGCAGCCGGCCGTGAGCGGAACGCGGCGGCACATTTGAATATTGATCAACCGGAATCTTCGGGGAAGAGAGCATGATGAAGAGCAAACTGCTGCTGGCCGCCTGTCTGGCCGGAGGCGTATCGGTGGCGGGCGCGGCGGAGGATGCCAGCGGCGGCGGTCTGGGCGTCCGGGTCGGCACCAGCGGGATCGGCGCCGAGTACGCGCTGGCGCTGGGTTCCCATTTCGACCTGCGCGCCGGCTACTACTTCGGGTCGTTCAGCCAGGGCGTGACCGAGGACGGCATCGATTACGACGGCGACTTCCGCTTCAATGCCGGGGCGGTGATGCTCGATTACCGGCCGTTCGCCGGCGGATTCCGGATCTCGGCCGGCGGTTATACCGGGGCCCCGGAGATCAAGCTGGTGGCCGAGGGCGACAACGAGCAGTTCGATGTCGGCAACCGCCAGTACACCGCCGATGGCCGACTCGACGGCGACATCGATCTGGGCGGCGCGGCACCCTACGTCGGCATCGGTTGGGGCGGCCGTCCCAGCGGCACCGGCTTCGGCTTCAGCTTCGACGTCGGCGTGATGTTCACCAGTTCGCCCGGCATCAGCCTGACCGCCACGGGCAATGCCTGCGATTCGACTGTGGTGGCCTGCAATCCGAACGGGCTGGCGGGCTTCGACGTCAACGATCCGAACGATCCGCGGGCGCAGGCCTTCCAGAGCGAACTCGAGCAGGAGCGGCAGAACCTCGAGGACGACGCCAAGGACTACAAGTACTGGCCGGTGGTCAACCTGGGCGTGCACTACCGCTTCTGAGCGGCAGCGCGGGGGCGGGCCGGTTCCGCTAGGGTCGGTCCGCCATCGCGAAGTACCCCGGCTGCCGCTGCACGCGCCGCAACCAGGCCTCGATGCGCGGGAAATCGCCCAGGCGGTACCCGCCCTGGTCGGCGACATGGGTATAGGCGTACAGCGCGATGTCGGCGATCGAATAGGCGTCGCCGGCCAGATAGTCGCTGCGGCACAGCTGCAGTTCCATCCGCTGCAGCGCGGCGTAGCCCTTGGGCCGCGTTTCGCGGATGCGGTCGCGCCAGGCCTCGGCCTTGCCGAGGTAGTGCACCCAGAAGCGCACGGTGGCGATCGCCGGTTCGTGGCTGTACTGCTCGAAGAACAGCCATTGCATGACTTCCGCGCGGGCCCAGCGCTCGGACGGCAGCAGCGGGGTGCCCTCGGCGAGCAGGCACAGCATCGCATTGGATTCCGACAGGCAGCGGCCGTCCGGCAGTTGCAGGACCGGCACCTTGCCGGTCGGGTTCAGGGCGAGGAAGTCGGGGCTGTGCGTGGCGCCGCGCAGCAGGTCGACCTCGATCCACGTGTAGGGAATCCCGAGCTGGCGCATCAGCAGCGCCGGTTTGTAGCAGTTGCCGCTGCCGGTCATGCCATAGAGCGTGTACATCGCGGGCTCCGTCGATGGCGCCGGCGCAGGCGGCGCGGGATCAGAAATAGTAGGTGTACTCGAGTTGCAGATAGTCGTCCTGTCGCAGCAGCGACAGCGGATCCTGCGGGTCGCTGCCGTCGAAGACGCGCAGCTCCAGCGACAGCTTGCTGTCGTTGCCGATGCGGCGCGAGGCTTCGACATTGCCGAACGCGCCGTTGTGGTCCAGGTCGACGACCATGCCGGCGAGCAGTTCGGTCCCGGCCACGTCGTTGGCGGACAGGCGGGTGCCGAAGAACAGGTCGTTCTGGAACAGCGGCGGGTAGATCTGCGGCGGCAGCATGTCGCCGTCGAGATCGTCCGCGGTCAGCTCCGGCTGCGGATCGTCGCGCCGGCTGTCCCACAGATATTCGGTGAGCACGCCGATGTCCCAGCTGCTGTCGAACACGCTGAAGAAGGTGTACTCGAAGCCGCCGGCGACGGCGGTGTAGTCCGGACCGCGGCTGCTCTGGTGGATGGCCTCGAGCTTCCAGATCCAGCCGCCGGTGACGACGTTGAGATCGAGCCCGGTCTGGTCGATCAGGTCATAGACCGGGACCAGATCGATCTGGACGTCCGGGTCGCCCTGGGTCGCGATCCGTCGCAGCAGCCCGTCGAGGCCGAGCTGACCGATCAGCGAGGCCAGGGCGCCGGGATCCTCGGTGTGCACGCGCGGTGCGAAGCGCGGTTCGCGCCCGGTGCCGGAGAAATGCGAGATGCCGAGATCGAACAGGCTGGTCGACAGGCTCCAGCGCAGAGCTGCGTCGAAGTGACGCTGTTCGGCACCGGACTCGTAGATCGCATCATCCTCGGCATACGCGAACTGCGAACGGAAACGGCCTTCCGCGCCGGGCAGCGTGCGCTCTCGGAAGTACGGCAGGCCAAAGGCGGTGAACACGCCGTAGTCCGTGGTCCACGACAGCATCACCATCGGCTGGCCGAGCTTGTCCTCGCCGTCGAGGTTCTCGACCAGATCGGTCTGGTTGATGATGTCGACCAGATGCGCCGATTCGGTCACGCCCCAGAACACACGGCTGACGCCGACGCGCAGATCGAAGTTGCCGAGGCGTTGCTGGACGGCCAGTTCGCGGATGTCGGCGTGGCTGCGTTCGTCGTCCAGCGAATCCCAGCGTCCGAACGGGGTGAAGGTGAGGCTGCCGTCGCGGCTCCACTCGTAGTAGACCTCGGGCAGCGCGGAGACCGACGCCGAGGCGTTGTCGTCCGACTGCCCGGCATAGGCCGCGTCGTCCGGGAAGTAGCGGCCCTCGGCGGACAGCTCCATCGACCACTTCAGCCGCCCTTCGGCCCGCGCCGGCGCCGGGACGGCGAGCGGAGCGAGCAGTGCGGCGCAGACCAGCAGGCGCTTCATGTGAGAACTCCGGATCGGATCGTTGCGCACCCGCCGGCTTGCGCCGGCGGGCGGGACACGGCGGGCGTCAGCGAGCGGTCTTCAGGCTGGCCTGGTCGAAGTCGCGGTCGGTGTAGCCGTTGCCGAACACGTAATCCTTGAACAGCAGCGTGGTCGACTTGCCGGTCTGGTGGTTGACCATGTCCATGCGGTCCGGGCGCCAGTACTTGTCGAGATACTGCTGGTAGCCGCTGGTGGTCAGGGTCTTGAGCAGGGTTTCCTTGCGGTCGTAGAAATCGACTTTCTGGGTGCGGTATTCGGCGGTGTCGATCCACGCGACCTGGCGGGTGTAGCCGGAGTCCTGCTCGACCGGATAACGCTCGATCACGAAGCAATCCTGCCCGTCGAGCGTTTCGTTGCGCAGGTACTTGTACGTGTACTTCTCGATCTCCTGCGAGCCGAGATCCTCGAACGAGAACTCGCTGCCCATGAACGGGCCGGACTTGTTGCGCCCGGCGATGCGCTTGACGCGCTTGAGCGCCGGCAGATAGAGCCAGCGATCGTCATCGGCGGTCTTGTGCGAGAACGTCAGCAGCGCGGTGCCTTCGACGTCCTTGGGCTCGTCGAAGATGATCAGCGACTTGTCGCCGTCGTCTGCGACTTCCAGCGAGCGCGAGCGGATCTCGCGCACCGACTCGTCGCCGGCGCGGTTGCGCAGGATCATCTGCATCGTCACCGAAGTGTCGCCGTAACCCTCGGCACGGCGGTCGGCTTCCTGCGCGATGGCCAGGCCTTTTTCCTCGGGCGTTTCGGCCTGGGCCGACCAAGCGACGCCGAGCGTCAACAGGGTGGCGGCGATGCGGGGCAGCAGGCGGGATGACATGTGGGGGCTCCTCCGGGATTCATTTGCGACTGCGCCGCCGTTGTGGCGGTCGCAGCGATTCTAGATAGGCATGGAGGCCGCGGACCGCGGCCTCGTAGAACTGCGGGGACTGCTGGGCCTTGGCCAGGCCGACCGCGCCCTCGACCGACGAGATGACGAAGGCCGCGGCCGCCTCGGGGTCGAGATCGTCGCGGACCGATCCATTGCGCTGGCCGCGGCGGATCCCCTCGATGATGCCCTGATGCCAGTCGACGAGGATGTGCTGCAGGCGCGTGCGGAAGCCCTCGTCGATCGGGGACATCTCGTTGATCAGGTTGTTGAACGGACAGCCGTATTCGAGCGCCTGCTCGGTGCGCTGCCGCTGGAGTTCGTCGCACAGCTTCAGGGCGGCGTCGACGACGTCGTCGGCATCCAGCACCGGACGCCACGCGTCCTCGACCCAGGGCCGCACGACTTCGTCGACGACCGCATAACCCAGCGCGGTCTTGCTGCCGAAATGGTGATACAGCGCACCCTTGGTCACGCCGCTCGACTCGAGGATGGCGTCGAGGCTGGCACCGCGGAAGCCCGAGCGCAGGATTTCCTCGAACGCGCACTCCAGCAGCATCTGCCGCGTGCGATCGGGCTGCCGGCGGACGGCGGGTTTCATGATCGGCCTCTGAACATACCGCGTAGTATGTGCCGCGCCGGGCACATGTCAAACCGCGGGCCGACTCGGGACATAATGCGGCGTCACGGAGGCCTGTCGATGGATGCTCAACGAATCGCCGATCTGGTCCGCGCCATGCGGGTGCGGGTGCCGCTGGATGCCGCCGCGCTGCTCGCACGGGAAGCGCCGGAGATGATCGCGGCCGTGCTGGCCGAGCTGGAGCCCGATCACCTGCGCGACCTGCTGCCGCATCTGCCCGACCATGCCCGCGCACACGCGGGGCGCGTGCTTGCCGATGGCGCGGTCGAGGTGCCGGAGTGGATCGACGACCTGACCGAACCGGGATATGTGGCGCTGGTGGAGTCGGCGACGGTGCAGGACGCCATCGATGCCCTGCGCGGCGCCGAGGACGCGCGCGCGATCACGTATCTGTTCGTCAACGACGCGGGCGGACGCCTCGTCGGCCTGATCGTGATCCGCGACCTGCTGCTGGCGCAACCGCAGCAGCCGCTGCGCGACGTCATGCTGGCCGATCCGTTCCGCCTGCAGCGCGGCATGCCGCTGGACGCCGCGATCCAGGCGGCATTGCGCCGGCATTACCCGGTGTATCCGGTGGTCGACGAGCAGGACCGTCTGGTCGGGATCGTGCGCGGCTGGCGTTTGTTCGAACACCAGACCATCGAGATCACCGCGCAGTCCGGCCAGATGGTCGGTGTCGACAAGGCCGAGCGGATCCATACCGGCTTCTGGCAGTCGTTCCGCATGCGTCATCCGTGGTTGCAGATCAACCTGCTGACCGCGTTCGGGGCGGCGCTGATCGTCGGCGTGTTCGAGGACACGATCGCCCGGGTCGTGGTGCTGGCCGCGTTTCTGCCGGTGCTCGCGGGGCAGAGCGGCAATACCGGATCGCAGGCGCTGGCGATCACGCTGCGCGGTGTCACCCTCGGCGATCTCGAAGGCCACCCGGTGATGCGCCTGCTGCGCAAGGAGGTGCTGCTCGGGGCGGTCAACGGACTGCTGGTCGGCGTGGTCGCGGCGGTGGCGATGTATGCCTACGCGATCGCGACGCAGGCGCCGGGCGCGCCGATGCTCGCGCTCGCGATTCTGCTGGCGATGGTCGGCTCCTGTGCGGCCAGCGGCATGTTCGGGGTGCTGGTGCCGATGACGCTGCGGCGCTGCGGCGCCGATCCGGCCGTCGCCAGCGGCATCTTCCTGACCACCTTCACCGACGTCATCGGCATGGGCCTGATGCTGCTGCTGGCGTCGTGGCTGGTCGGCTGAGGCCGCGGCCCGCCGCACGAACTCGTGCCGGATTGCCGCTTCAGGCACACTGCCGCGCATGAACGACGTGATCCTCGGCGCGATCCGAATGCGCACCGGAATGCGGGCCGGCCTCGTCGCCGGCCTCTCGCTGTTGATGCTGGGTGCGTGCGCGGGGCCCCGTCGCGCGGGGATGGAGCATGCCGACATCGACGAACTCAGACACCGCTTCGAGGCCGCCGATGTGGACGGTGACGAGGCGCTGACGCCGGCGGAGGCCGAGGCCGGCATGCCGCAGCTGCTGGATGTCTTCGCCACCGTCGACACCGACCACAACGGTCGCGCCACGCTGGCCGAGATCCGCAGCTATCTGCAGTGGCAGCGCATCGCCAATGCGCCGCCGCCGGATGTGCGGGATGTCCGCCAGAACCGCTATCGCTGAGGCGGCGATCCGGAAGCAGTGGCTGGGGAGCCGTTCTTGACGCTGACGCTGATCCTGACGGTCGCGGGATTCCTGACCGCGACCCTGTCCGGCGTGGCCGGACTCGGCGGCGGAACCGTCCTGATCGGGATCTTCTACGCGATGGGCATGGCGCCGGCCGAGGCGGTGCCCCTGTTCGCGGCGGTGCAGTTCGTTTCCAACAGCTCGCGGACCCTGGCGTACACCCGCCACGTCGAATGGCGCGCGGCGGGCTGGTTCCTGCTCGCCGCTGCGCCGGCGACCTTTCTGGTGGCGCCGTTCGCGGTTCACATCAACGCCGACATCGTGCGGCTGGTCCTCGCCGGCCTGATCCTGGCGTCCCTTGCGCCGGGGCGCGCATCGGGCGAACCGATGGCGCCGCGCAAGGCGTTCTTCTGGGCCGGTGCGCTCAACGGGGTGCTCGGCATGTTCGTCGGTGCCACCGGACTGGTGGTCGGTCGCCTGTTCTTCCGTCCGGACTGGCGCAAGGAAACCACGATCGGCACGCTGGCGCTGACGCAGATGCTCGGTCACGGCCTGCGCGTGCTCGCCTACGGAGTGGTCGGCTTCAATGCGCTGGAGCGGCCGCTGCTGCTGCTGCCGGTCTGCGTGGCGGTGATTGCCGGAACCGCGTTCGGGCGGCGCCTCAACGGGCGCGTCAGCGAGGCGCAGTTCTCGATGCTGTTCAAGTGGATCCTGGTGATCCTGTCTCTGAAACTCGCCTTCGACGGCGTTCGCGGGCTCGCATGGGGGGCGTCATGACCTTGGAACTCAAACTCAACGCGCAGGAAGTCGAGGCGGCGATCCGGGAGGGGCTGGTGATGGCCGGCCGCGGCGGCTTCCAGGTCGAGGCCGTCGAGCCGGGCTATGCGCGCATCCGCCTGCCGTTTCGCGACAGCATGCTGCGTCCCGGCAATCTGGTGTCGGGGCCGACGCTGTTCCTCGCGGCCGACGCGGCGATGTACGCGCTGGTGCTGGCGCATATCGGTCCGCAGCTGATGGCGGTGACCACCAACCTCAACATGAACTTCCTGAGCAAGGCCCAGCCGGGGGACGTCATCGGCGAGGCGTCGATGCTGCGCCTCGGCAAGCGGCTTGCGGTGATGGAGGTCCGGCTGTCGACCGGCGACGACCCGACCGTCGTCGCACACGTCACCGGCAGTTATGCGCTGCCGGCGCCGCGCAGCTGAGCCCCGTTGGCGGCGCGCAGGGTCGCGGGCCGCTTGCGCGTGGTCTTGATCTCCCTGGACAGCTCGGCGATATAGCCGCGCAGGATCCTGAGCGCCTCGGCGCGGCCGTCGTCGGCATGCTCCTTCATGTTCGAGCGGTGCCAGTCCAGATTGCCGAGGAAGCCGTCGATGTCGCTCGGACTCAGCGTCATCAGCTCGGCACGGGCGCCGACGCCCATGCGTTCGATCATGTGCGCGTTCAGGCGCTGCTCGAAGGCGTTCTCCGGGACCGCCAGGATCGGCTTGCCGAAATGGATGGCCTCGCCGATGAGCTGGTTGCCGGCGGTCGACAGCACCGCGCGGCAGCCGGCGAGATCGCGGACGAAGCCTTCGACGCTCGGCGCGCGGAAGTCGAGGTTCTCGTCCTCGCCGCGGTGGCGGGTGCCGTAGACGACGACCTTGCAGTCGAGCAGGCGCAGTGCGCGATCGACATGCGGCAGGTACTGGTGTTCACCCTTGTTGAAGTAGGCCAGCAGGTAGTCGCCGTCGCTCGGCTGGGTTCCGAGCACCTCGTCGCGCAGCATCGGGCCGACGATGCGGACCTGCGGATACGCCGGCTCGGCCGGGTAGAAGCTCGAGATCAGGATGCGTTCCGGCACCCCCATCAGCGCCCGATAGCCCCAGGCGTCGCGCCGGCCCACCGCCCACAGCTCGGGCGGAAAGTGCGGCTTGCAGTAGGCGATGATGCCGACGTGGTCGAAGCTGATGCGCGGCAGGCCGAGCTTCTGCGCGGTGCGGTGCGTCCAGGCTTCCGAGTCGGAGATCACCAGCTGGATGTCGCGGCTGGCGAATTCGGCCTCGATCGCCGCGCGCCCTTCGCCGTGGAACAGCAGGTCGGTCATCGGCTCGAAGTTGCGTCGCAGCGTCCGGACCAGCGAATGGCTGCCGCGTGCGTTGTACTGGTAGCCGATGGTGGGGATGCGGACGGTCGGAAAGCGGGGGGCGAGCACGTCGTAGGCATCGGCGCCGGCGAACACGGTCACGTCGTGTTCGCGCATCAGGGCCGGCAGCACCGACATCGTCCGCATCGCGTGGCCGCGGCCGTAACCCATGACGCCGTAGGCGATTCGCAGTCTTGGCATGGTCTGGCTCGATTGCGCTGTTTTCACAGACGACATGGTCCCGTGCGCAGGTGTTCGGATTGTTGCGGTTCGATGTCATCACGATGACAGCGTCGCCGGGCGCGGGTGACGCCCGCGGGCCAAATGCGGGACGATGCGGGTCGACGGCAGGCGCGTGATGCGCAACGGGACGGCCATGGAAGCAACGGACATCGGGCGGCGCGGAAGCGGCCGCGGCGACGGGGGGCGGGGATGATGCGCCGATGCGTGCATCGCTTCGGCGCGCTCGGCGGACCCTGCGCATTGCATCTGTATGCCGCCTCGGGTGCCGACCTGACGGTCGCCGCCGCGGCGGCCGAGGCGGAGGTCCGCCGGATCGAGGCCAAGTACTCGCGCTATCGCGACGACAGCGTCGTGGCGATGATCAACGCCGCCGCCGGCAGCGGTCGTGCGGTGGAGGTCGACGCGGAAACCGCGGCCCTGCTCGACTACGCGGCCGCGGCCCATGCCCAGAGCGACGGCGCGTTCGACATCACCTCCGGCGTGCTGCGCCGCGCCTGGGATTTCAAGGCCGGGCGGGTGCCGGAGCAGGCTCAGATCGACGCGCTGTTGCCGCTGGTCGGCTGGTCCCGGGTGCGGTGGAGCCGCCCCCGCATCGAGCTGACGCGGCCCGGTATGGAGCTGGACTTCGGCGGCTTCGGCAAGGAATACGCGGCGGACCGCGCCGCGGCGGTGCTGCAGGCGCATGGCCTGTGCCACGGGCTCGTCGATCTGGCCGGCGACCTGCACGCGCTCGGTCCGCATCCGGACGGATCGGCGTGGCAGATCGGCGTGCGCCACCCGCGCGGGAGCGGCGCGATCGCGACCATCGCCGTCGATCGCGGCGGGCTGGCCAGCAGCGGGGACTACGAACGCTATGTCGAATGCGACGGCCGGCGTTACGGGCACGTGCTCGACCCGCGCAGCGGCTGGCCGGTGAACGGGCTGGCGGCCGTCAGCGTGCGCGCCGGGCAGTGCCTGGTCGCCGGGACCGCCGCCACCGTGGCCATGCTGCACGGTGCCGAGCGGGGGGCGCGCTGGCTGGCCGATCTGGGCCTGCCCCATCTGTACGTCGATACGGGGCTGCGGATCGGCGGCTCTCTCTAGAACAGCTTGAGGACCATGTCGACGAGGGTTTCGGTCAGGCGGTCGCGCGACAGCTGCTGCGGCGGATAGAGCACGTACTGCAGGATCGCGGACCAGACCATCGTCGTCAGCAGATAGGTGCTCGCTTCGGGATCGTCGAAGCGCACACGATGCGCGATCCGCTCGCGGCCGCGGCGGGCGACGTCGAGCAGGGCGTCCGAGAGGTTGTGCATCTCGGGGATCTGCCACAGGAACGGAACCTCGCGCAGGGCCACCCTGAGCAGATCCGCGCGACACTGGAGCGCCTCGGTCATCGCGCGGATCCAGTAGTGGACGGCGCTGCGTTCGCTGCGCTGTTTGAGCGCCATGCGCAGGCCGTCGGACACCTCCAGTACCACCGCGCGCAGCGCACGCCCGATGGCCGCGGCGACGATCGACTGCTTGTTGGGGAAGTACTCGTAGAGCGAGCCGATGCTGACGCCGGCGGTTTCGGCGACGCGATTGGTGGTGACGGCCGCGTAACCCTCCTCGGACAGGATCTGAGCTGTCGCGTCCAGCATGGCCTTGTAGGTGGCTTGGGCCCGGGCCTGCTTGGGGATCTTTTTTACCTTTATATCAATGCCTTGCATATATTTCTGATCGTTCCGGGAACTTTTCCGAATATCCGAGTATTTCCGAGCAAGCATTCAGGTTAAGGTTACACCCCTTCACACCTCTGTGCGGCGTTTTCTGACGTCGGTGACAGATGATGTGAGCCGAAGAAAGGCAAAGTGCGAAAGTCCGGTCACAACCGGGCACTTACACCACGGAATGGCGGGTTGACGCGCTGCCCCGGGTGATAAGCGGGAGGAGAGCTCGCGAATACAGCGTCAGATTGGCACCGGTGCGACGTGCACCGGTGTTGCTTTTCTCTCCCTTTCAGATCCACTCCCGCATCCCGCTTTCGAGGCGCCGTTCTCGCGCCCGGCCCTGCCCGTCGGCCCGGCGGAACCGCGGCTCGCTACAATGGCGGCCCGTTCGCCGCGCGTCACCACGTCCATGCACGTCCTGCTCGAACCCGACCTCTGGGCCGCCCTGCTCACGCTCACCGCCCTGGAGATCGTGCTGGGGATCGACAACATCATCTTCCTGTCGATCATGGCCAACAAGCTGCCGGAAGCGCAGCGGGCGCGGGCGCGCACGCTCGGCCTGGCCGGCGCCCTGCTGACGCGCATCCTGCTGCTGCTGTCGCTGGCCTGGGTGGCGCGGCTGACCTCGCCGCTGTTCGAGGTGATGGCGCATCCGGTGTCCGGCCGCGATCTGATCCTGTTCGCCGGTGGCCTGTTCCTGATCGGCAAAAGCACGCTGGAGATTCACCACCACGTCGAGGAGCCGGCAGACGAAGGGGCCGAATTCGCGGTCGGCAAGGCCGCCGCGGGCTTCGTGTCGGTGATCGTGCAGATCATGATCCTCGACATCATCTTCTCGCTCGATTCGGTCATCACCGCGGTCGGCATGACCGACCGCCTCGGCGTCATGATCGCCGCGATCGTCATTGCCATCGGCGTGATGATGTTCTTCGCCGGTGCGGTTTCGAGCTTCGTCGAGCGGCACCCGACGATCAAGGTGCTGGCGCTGGCGTTCCTGATCCTGATCGGCATGGCGCTGACCGGCGAGGGTCTGGGCTTCCATGTACCCAAGGGCTACATCTACTTCGCGATGGCGTTCTCCGCCGCGGTGGAGATGATCAACCTGCGCACCCGCGCCAGGCGCGTCGCGCCGGTTCGCGCGGACTGAAGACGAGTCAGCCCAGCAGCTGCTTACGGATCGCTGTGCGATACCACGCGTCCGGCAACAGGCGACGCAGGAGCAGCAGCGCCCGGGCGTCGCTGCCGACCGGATAGCGCAGGCGTTTCGATCCGTCGGTGGCGGCCTGCCAGATCGCTTCGGCGACCGCCGACGGGGGCGCGCCCTTGGCGCCCGCGGCATTCATCCGGCGCATGCCGGTCTCGACGACCGCGTTGTACTCGCTGCGCGCGGGGTCGTGGGTGAAGTCCGCCGAGCGGTCGTAGAAATCGGTCTTGATCGCACCAGGTTCGATCAGCTTGACGCGGATGCCGGTGGGTTCGAGCTCGAACTGCAGCGATTCGGAAAAGCCGTCCACCGCCCACTTGCTGGCGTGGTAGACGCTGTAGAACGGAAACGCGAGGCGTCCGCCCATGCTCGCGACGTTGACCAGCACGCCACGGCCGCGCGGGCGCCAGCGTTCGATCATCAGGCGACACATGCGCATCAGTCCGAACACGTTGGTCTCGAACTGCTTGCGGATCTGCGCATCGTCCATCGACTCGAAGGTGCCGACCAGGCCGTAGCCGGCGTTGTTGACCAGCACGTCGATATCGCCGAAGCGCTGGTGGGCGGCATCCAGGGCCGCGTCGATCGACGCTGCGTCGGTCACGTCCAGCGCCAGTTCCAGCCAGCGCGGATCGGTCCGCTCCTGTCGCGGCGTCCGCATCGTCGCCACCACGTTCCAGCCGCGCTCGAAGAACAGCTCGGCGGTGGCGCGGCCGATGCCGGTGCTGGCGCCGGTGATCAGAATGGTCTGCATGTGCGGTTCTCCCCGGGCACGGGCCGGCCTGATGCCGGCCCCATCGGCGCCCATTGTAGGCGGGCGCGCTGCGGCCGCCGTAGCGCCAGCAGGCCCTAGTCCGGATCCGCTTCGTCGACCACCGCGCGATTGCCGCCGCCGGCGAAGGCATCGGGGTGCGCGGCGAGGCGATCGGCGGTCCAGCCGGCGAAGTAGCGCGAGCGATAGGGGGACGTCCAGATCGCGGCCTGTGCCTCGGGGCTCTGATCCAGGCGCTTGATCTCGCCGACGATCAGGCCGTCCGGGTGCTGTGTCAGCCAGTGCCGGATATCCGGACCGTGCAGCTCCTGCAGTGGCTGCCGCAGCCGGCCGAAGAAGTCGAACTGGCCCCGGTAGACCCCGGCGAACGCGACCGGGCGCCGGGCCTGTTCGGCCGCGATGCGGTCGCTCAGTCCGCGCAGGTCGAAGCGCTCCAGCGCGGGTCGGGCGACGCCGGTGTACAGCGCCAGCGTCGCCGCGGCGGACAGCAGTCCGGACAGCGCCAGCGCGGCCGTGCCGTTGCCGCGCCAGCGCCACAACAGGGCGCCCGCGGTCGCGGCCAGGGCGATGCCCCACAGCGGCGACACCCCGGCCGCCCAGGGCAGCTTCGGCAATTGTGCCGCGGCCAGGGGCAGCCCCAGCATCAGCAGGCCGAGCGCGGCGACCGGCAGGGCGATCCACAGCCGTTGGCCGGTTTCTGCGCCCGTCGCGGCGATCATCAGCGCCAGCAGCGGGAACATCGGCAGCAGGTACTGCGGCTGCTTGCCGCTCATGATCGAGATCACGGCAAAGACGAAACCGCTGACGCCGATGCAGAAGCGCAGGCCCGTCGAACCCGCGAGGCCTTGCCGCGCGCCCCGGTACAGCCCGCGCCAGAACGTCGGGGTCAGGCTCCACGGCAGCCACAGCAGCGGCAGGACCGCCAGATACCACCACAGCGGGCGGGCGTGGTCGAAGGATTCGCTGACGCGTCCGGCGCCCTGGTTCCACAACAGGGCATGCGCATAGGCCTGGCCGCCCTCGCGCAGGGCCGGGACCAGCCACAGCGCGGCGATCGCAAGCCCCGACAGGCCGGCGGCGGCGCAGCGGCCGATCCAGCGCCACGCGGAGCGGGCATCCCCCAGTGGCAGCAGCATCAGCATCGCCGGGGCGGTGAACAGCACCACGACCGGGCCCTTGGCCATGATGCCGATGCCGACCGCGATCGCGGTCAGGGCAGCGCCGCCGCGGGCGCCGTCGCGCATCCGCAGCAGGCCCAGCCAGGCGAGCGCCACGAACACCGTCACCAGATGATCGAACATCAGCATCGTGGCGTCGGCCAGCCAGTACAGCGCGCCGACCAGCAGCCACGGCGCACGCGCGGCGATTTCGGGGTGGCCTGGAAACAGGCGCAGGCCGATGCGCTGCGTCAGTGCCGCCGATGCCAGTGCCGCGGCGGGGCCGAGCAGCCGCGGCCACCATTCGTTGACGCCGAACAGCCACCAGCCGAGGTGCATCAGCCAGAACAGGAGCGGCGGCTTGTGGCTGTAGATCTCGCCGTTGAGGTAGGGGACCCACCATTGCCCGTCCCGCCACATCTCCCATGCGACCGCCGCGTAGCGGGTTTCGTCGGCGGGGACCAGCGGGCGTGCCCAGAGTGCGATCCCGGCAGCGGTGGTGATCAGCAGCGCCCAGCCCCAGTGGATCGCGCCGCGGTGCGTCGATGGTGAATCAGCCATTTGTTCGGATGTACTTGTGTTGATGCTGGTTCGGTACGCGCTCATGCACTATACCGGCCGTCTGCCGGATGCGGATGCCGGTGATCGCCGCTGGCGGCGGCTACAATGTCGGCAACATGCAGTTCAACCATCTTTCTCCCACGCTCGGCGCCCTGGTGGCCCCGCTCAACACTGCGCAGCGCGAGGCGGTCACCGCGCCCCTCGAGCACCGGCTGGTGCTGGCCGGCGCCGGTTCGGGCAAGACCCGTGTCCTGACCCATCGCGTCGCCTGGCTGATCGCCGCCGAGGGGCTGTCACCCCTGTCGATCCTCGCGGTCACCTTCACCAACAAGGCCGCCAGCGAGATGCGCGGGCGCATCGAACGGCTGGTCGACGTGCCGATCCGGGCGATGTGGGTCGGAACCTTCCACGGCATCGCCCACCGCATCCTGCGCCTGCACTGGAAGGAAGCGGGGTTGCCGCAGAACTTCCAGATCCTCGACGCCGATGATCAGCTGCGGCTTGTCAAACGCGTGTCAAAGAGTCTCGATCTGCCCGAGGATCAGTGGCCGCCGAAGATGGTCACCGGCTGGATCAACGCGCAGAAGGAGGAGGCGCGCCGCCCCGAGGATCTCGGTAGCGTCGAGGACCTGACCCAGCAGCAGCTGGTGCGGATCTATACCGCGTACCAGACGACCTGCGAACGCCAGGGGCTGGTCGACTTCGCCGAGCTGCTGCTGCGCGCCTACGAGCTGACCCGCGACAACGCCGAGATCCAGCAGCATTACCGGCGCCGCCTGCGGCATATCCTGGTCGACGAGTTCCAGGACACCAATACCCTGCAGTACCGCTGGCTGAAGGTGCTGGCCGGCCCGACCGGGATCCTGTTCGCGGTCGGCGACGACGACCAGTCGGTCTACAGCTGGCGCGGCGCGCGGGTCGAGAACATGCTGGATCTGTCGCGCGACTTTCCGGGCTGCGAGATCGTGCGCCTGGAGCAGAACTACCGCTCGACCGGGACCATACTCGACGCCGCCAACGGTCTGATTGCGCGCAACACCGCGCGCCTCGGCAAGAAGCTCTGGACCGATACCGGCGAAGGCGAGCCGATCCAGCTCTACGCGGCGTTCAACGAGTACGACGAAGCCGAGTTCGTGATCAACCGCGTCAAGGAGCACCTCGACGGGGCCTGCGCGTATTCCGACATCGCCGTGCTGTACCGGATGGGCGCGCAGTCGCGCGTGCTCGAGGAGACCCTGATCCGGGCACGCATTCCGTACCGGATCTACGGCGGGTTGCGCTTCTTCGAGCGCCAGGAGATCAAGGACGCGCTGGCGTACCTGCGCCTGCTGCACAACCGCCACGACGACGTCAGCTTCGAGCGTGCGGTCAATACGCCGACGCGCGGCATCGGGGCGACCACGGTCGAGCGCCTGCGCCAGTATGCCCGCGACCATGGCGTGTCGATGTGGCAGGCCGCGGGTCTGGCCGGCGCCGCACTGGGGCGTTCGGCGGGCAAGGTCAAGGAGTTCATGGCGCTGGTCGAGTCGATCGCCGCCGAAACCCGCGAGCTGCCGCTGAGCCGGATGACCGAGCGGGTGATCGAGCGCTCCGGCCTGCGCGGGCACTACCAGAAGGAGGGGCGCGAACAGGCCGAGGCGCGCCTGGAAAACCTCGACGAGCTGATCAGCGCGGCGCGCGGTTTCGAGCTCAAGGCGCCGGAGCCCGGTGACGAGCAGCCCGAGGTCGACCCGCTGACCGCATTCCTGACCCATGCCGCGCTCGAATCCGGCGAGGAACAGGCCGGTCCCGGCGAGGACTGCGTGCAGCTGATGACCCTGCACGCGGCCAAGGGCCTGGAGTTTCCGATCGTGTTCATGGTCGGCATGGAGAACGGCCTGTTCCCGCATGCCCGCGCGACCGACGAGGGCAACCTCGAGGAGGAGCGCCGGCTGTGCTACGTCGGCATCACCCGTGCCCGCAAGCGCCTGTACATGAGTTATGCCGAATTGCGCCGTCTGCATGGCGTCGAGCAGCTCGGCATGCCGTCGCAGTTCCTCAAGGAAATCCCGCCGGAGTGTCTCGTCGAGACCCGGCCGCGGGCCCACATGGTGCGCCCCGCCTTCGCCGGCGGTGGTGCCTACGGCGCGCGGCGTCCGGGTGGGGGCGGCTACGGCGGCGGTTATCGCGGCGAGTCGCAGGTGGGCGTGCCGCGCACCGCGATGCCGAAGGCGATGCAACCGGTCAGCGGCCCCAACGGCCTGCGTCTCGGCCAGCGGGTGACGCACGCGCGTTTCGGCGAGGGCACGATCCTGCAGTTCGATGGCGACGGCGATCGCACCCGGGTCGAGGTGCGCTTCGGTTCGGCCGGGACCAAGTGGCTGATGCTGTCGGTCGCCAACCTGCAGCCGGCCTGAGGCGCACGGAGACCGGGGCATGGGCGGCGGTTCGGTGGAGGCCTTCGTCGCACTCGCCATCGCGCTGTCGGTGGTGCTCGGATGGATGTTCCAGCCGCGGCGCCCGCGCGTCGTCGCCGAGCCGCCGTCGCGGTGGCGCGAACGGCTGACGCTGCTGGTGCCGCAGAGCGCCTTCGTGGCGCCGGCGCAGCGCGGCAGTTACGAGCAGCACTGCGAGGCGTTCCTGCGCGAGAAACAGTTCGTCGGCTGCAACGGGCTGGAGGTCACCGACGACATGCGCATCGCCGTCGCCGGTCTGGCCTGCCTGCTGCTGTTGCGGCCGTACAACCGGGTGTTTCCGGCGGTCCATCATGTGTTGCTGTACCCGGACCGTTTCTTCGTCCACCACGAGCTGCCCGACCACGACGGTCTGGTGCACGACGAACCGCTCGAACACCTCGGCGAATCCTGGCACGGCGATCGTGTGATCCTGTCCTGGCGTGACGTCGAGGCCGCGCTGCACGGCGACGAGACCAATGTCGTCGTGCACGAATTCGCCCACCAGCTCGACGACGAGACGCCGGAGATGGAAGGGGTGCCGGCGCTGCAGGACTATGCGCACTGGGCCGAGATCATGGAGCGGGAGTTCAAGCGCCTGCGGCGGCATCGGCGGCCGCCGGTCATCGACGCCTATGGTGCCGAAAGCCCCGGCGAGTTCTTCGCGGTGGTGACCGAGGCCTTTTTCCAGCGCGGTGCGGCGCTCAGGCACCATCACGTCGAGCTGTACCGCCTGCTGCGGGACTACTACGGTCTCGATCCGGCCGCGGTCGAGTTGTGGCGCCATCCGCTGAACGGAGCCCACGCGTGAGCGGCGGCGCGGACGAGCTGATCGAGCTGATCCGCCAGGGCCGCAAGGTCGAGGCGGTGCGTCTGCTGCGCGAGCGCACCGGCATGGGCCTCGCCGCGGCCGCCGACGCCGTGGCGCGGATCCGCACCCTGGCCGACGCCGAGGCGGCACTCGCCGGAGCGGCCACGCCGGACGCGGGGTCGAAGGCCGCTTCCCCGCACGCGCCGTCGCGGGCCGCCGTCAACGATCCCGAGGTCATCGCGCTGGCGCGTGCCGGACGCCGCATCGCCGCGATCAAACGGCTGCGCCAGATCAGCGGCATGAGCCTGAAGGAGGCCAAGCAGGCCGTCGATGCCCGGTTCGCGCTGGAGGGGCGGCCGTCGACGCTGTCGGGAAAGCTGACGGTGGTGGCGATCGTCATCCTGCTGGCGGTACTGGCTGCCGCCATCGTCCGTGGACTGTCCTAGGGGCTGTTGCCGCGACAGCGGTCGCGGCGATCGGCCGGAGGATCAACAGGTCCTGGCCGCGACCCGAGGCGTCGCACCGAACCTCCAAAAAAACAGCCCGGCGCGAGGCCGGGCTGTTTCAGGTCGGGGTCGACGGGGGGTTACTCGTCGGTGAAGCAGGCCCCGTAGACGTTCAGCATCTTGGCCACTGCCAGCAGTCCGCCCTTCATCTTGTAGCGGATGCCGTAGATGCCGGCCTCGGTGGTGGCGTCGTCCAGCGGAATCGACACGAAGAAGCGCTGTGAGTCATTGACCAGCTGCAGCGCCGTCAGCAGCAGCCCGTCGGCATTGCTGTAGTCGGCATCGCCGAGGGTGACGTTGCCGTCGGCGTCGACCCCGGTGATCACCGACATGCTGTCGAGGCCGAGCAGCGACAGGGACAGCCACTGGTTCGGGTTCGAGACGATGAAGCCGGCCTGCTGACCGAGCTTGATCGGCAGCGGCTTTATAGTGCCGTCCGGATTCTGATCGGTCGAGTAGACGTCGACGACGATGTTGCCGATGCCGAGCAGGTCCAGCGGCAGCAGCAGCTGGGTGAAGGATTCCAGATCCGAATCGATCACCTCGCTGCCGTCGCCGGCGCTGATGACGCCGATCGGGGTTTCGCCGACCGAGCTGCGGATCTTTACCGCCACGCTGGACGTGCGGGCCCACGGGATCTCGACGTCGTGACCGGTCAGCAGCAGCGACGGCACGCCGACGCCGCACTGGTCGAGGTCGCCGGCGACGTCGGCGCCGACCGTTTCTACCGCGCTCTGGCCGCCGGGCACGCCGCAGCGCAGCGTGAAGTCGTAGTGACCGGCGAGGCCGGTGCTGTCGACGAACAGGCCGTCGCTCTGCAGCGGTTGCTCGCCCGCCCAGCCGCGGCCCGGAACGCCGCCGTCGGCGGTGCAGGTCAGGGCGTAGGCGGAGGTCCAGCTCAGCGTCAGGCCCTCACCGGCGTTGACGGCGGCCGTCTTGGCGGCGTTGACCCGCAGATCGACCGTCGGCGTGGCGTTGCCCACGGTGACGTAGACCGTGGCCTCTGCCGGCACTTCCAGCGAGGCATCGACGCAGGCGACCGAGTAGGCATAGATGCCGGTCTCGGAGGGCGCGTTGACCTGCATCTGGCCGGAGGTCGCCTTGGTGCCGGCCCAGCCGGTCGGGGCATCGCCGGTGGCGCTGCAGATCGAAGCGTTCGCCGAGCTCCAGGTCAGCGTGATCGGCGAGCCCGGGTTGACGCGGGTCGGCGACGCGAGCAGCGACACCGACGCGGTGGCGGATTCGACCGCGGGCGCAGCCGTGGTCGCCCAGGTCTGTCCGCCGGGGCCGTTGCAGATCAGCGCGAAGCTGTAGTCCTCGCCGTCGGCCAGGGTGATGTCGGCCAGCGGGATTTCCTCGCTGCCGGAGGTCTCACGCGGTCCGTTCCAGGCCGGCACGGTCGGGCTGTACGCGTGGCAGTCGGTGGCACCGGTGGCGGACCAGGTGATCACCGCCGGATCGGTTCCGGTCACCATGAAGCCGTCGATGGTCGGCGCCGGCGCGTTGGCCACCGACAGGCTGGTCTCGGCCGCGCTGGTATCGCCCTGTGCATCGGTGCAGGTCAGGCCGTAGGTGTAGCCGCCGGCCGCGAGGTTCTGCGCGACGAAGCTGCCGCCGCTGGCGGTCGGCGTGGTCGCGAGCCAGGCCGGGTCGTCGCCGGAGGCCTCGCAGCCGGTGGCACCGTCGACGGTCCAGCTCAGGGTGCTGGTCTCGCCTTCGGCGATGCGGCGGTCGCTGAACGTCATCTGCACCGCGGGACCGGTCTGGGTGACGTTGATGACCGCGCTGGCACTGGCGCTGTCGCCGGTGGCGGTGCTGCAGCGCAGGTTGTAGATGTAGACGCCGGCGGTTGCGGGGCTCGGGCTGAAGCTGCCGTTGGTGCCGCGCGCGCCGGTCCACGCCGGATCCGTCCCGCTGGCCGTGCAGCTGTCGGCGCCGGTGGCGCTCCACTGCAGCGGAATCGCGGTGGTCCCGGCCTCGATCGTCTGCAGCGACGGCGTCAGCGATAGCGACACGTCGCCGGTCACGGCGATGACCTGGACGCTGACGCTGTCGGAACTGGTCTGTCCCTCGTTTTCGCAGGACAGGGAGTAGGTGTAGGTACCGCTGACGTCGGGCGCGGTCAGGATGCGATAGCCGGTGATCGGAACCGGGCCGCTCCATTCGCCGTTCGGGCCGCCGCTGGCGGTGCAGGTGTTGGCGTCGTAGGCGCTCCAGACCAGCGGGATGGCGCCGCCGGCTTCGACCTGGCTGGGCACGGCATCGAAGCTGATGTCGGGCGCCGGCGGCAGGCTGTTCGAATCATTGTTGTCACAGCCGACCAGGCCCAGCGACAACAGCAGGCAGGCCGAGAGTGCACGCGTCGGCACTGCACGGGATCGCACGCGCTTCATGGATACTCCTAACAAGTTGGGTCAAATCCGGATGGCACCCGCGCGAGCGCCACATCCCCACTTGGGTGAGGGTGTCGATGGCAACGGGCGGGTGCGGCTGAACGGACACAACCCATCACAAGGGCGTGATGCGACCGATCAACCTGACGGTGATAACACTAGGGGATACACGTGCTTGCGTGCGTCGGGGGGCGCCCGGAGGCGGTGTAGGCAAAGCCCGAGCAAACGCCGTAGGGATTTTCGTGCAGTGCAACATACGGCCCTGCCCGCCCCTTGCGTGGCGGGGCCGGACGTGTAGGCGCGGGGCTGCTCCTTGTCAGGAGAGGCTACCGCCCGGGTGCCGTAGATGACTGAAAAATGACAGGAATGTACTTGCCGCGCGGGGGCTCAGCGCAGCTTGATCAGCATCGGTTCGATGCCGTTGTCCTCCAGGCGCGCC
The DNA here is from genome assembly GCA_028698335.1 of Nevskiales bacterium. Classification (GTDB taxonomy): domain Bacteria; phylum Pseudomonadota; class Gammaproteobacteria; order Nevskiales; family Nevskiaceae; genus Solimonas. Next base: position 43,627 of record JAQVDP010000006.1, read on the forward strand.
ATCGTCGTCTGCACCTGCCGCCAGTCGCTCTCCGGTCCGATCCGGACCCGGTAGTAGGTGGTCTTGCCGTCGATGGTGACCGACTCGATCCGGGATTCGATGCCGATCAGCGCCAGGCTGGCTTTCTGGCGGTCGGCCTCGGTCTGCGAGCGGAACGAGGCGACCTGGATGACGTAGCGCCCGTCAGCGGCCGCAGCCGGGCTGCCGCTCTTGCGGTCCGGCGGCGGCGGTGGCGTGGCCGAATGGGCCTGCTCATTGGGGACGACCACTTCCTGGTCGCGCAGAATTTCGTAGAACGTGAAGCGCGGCTTCTCCGCCGGCGGCAGCTTGATGGCCTCCGGCTTGGCCTGGGGCTTGGAGGCCGATCCCGCGGTCGCGGGGGGTTCGTCGGCCGGCGCCGTCGGGCGCGAGATGTAGACGAACGCCGCAACCGCCAGACCCACGGACAGGCCGGCAACCAGCCAGATCCAGCCGGGCACGGCGGTTCGCGGCTTCGCCTTGGCGGGGCGTCTGCGCGCGGGCCGGCGGGCGCCGGCGCCGCGATGCGCGTAGTCGCGGGACATCAGCGGCAGCCTGCGGGCGTCGGCAGGGAATCGGGGCGCGACCGCACTACATCTTCTCGGGCGCGCTGACGCCGAGAATCTTCAGCCCCGCGCGGATCACCGTGCCGGTGGCCGCGATCAATGCCAGGCGCGCCGCCTGCAGTTCCGGGTCGTCCTCGACCAGGAAGCGGTGCACGTTGTAGTAGCCGTGCAGGGCCTCGGCCAGGTCCTTGAGGAAGAACACCACCGTATGCGGCGTATACGCCGACGCCGCGCGCTCGAGCATGTCCGGATAGCGGTTGAGCAGCGTCAGCAGCGTCTTTTCGTGCTCGTTGGTGAGGCGATGCAGCGTCAGCTTCGCGGTCAGCGGATCCCAGTCGCCGCCCTTCTCCACGAGCTGCTCGAACACCCGGCAGATCCGTGCGTGCGCGTACTGCACGTAGTAGACCGGGTTGTCGTTGCTCTGCGAGCGCGCCAGGTCGATGTCGAATTCCAGATGCTGGTCGTGGGAGCGCGTCAGATAGAAGAAGCGCGTCGCGTCGGTGCCGGCCTCGTCGACCAGATCCTGCAGGGTCACGAAGTTGCCGCTGCGCTTGCCCATGCGTCCCGACGACAGCGTGACGAACTGGATCAGCTGGACGTTGAGCGCATCCTTGCGCTGGGTCAGCGCCTCGATCGCCGCGCGTACGCGCGCGATGTAGCCGTGATGATCGGCGCCCCAGACGTCCATCAGCGTCGGGTAGCCGCGGTCGAGCTTGTTGACGTGATACGCGAGGTCGTTGCAGAAGTACGTGGCGCTGCCGTCGGCCTTGATCAGGACGCGGTCCTTTTCGTCACCGTACTGCTCGGTGCGCATCCACAGCGCGCCGTCCTTCTCGTAGGTGAGGTTCATCTGCTCGAGGCGGGTCAGCGCGGTGCTGACGAAGCCGCTGTCGACCAGCTCCCGCTCCGACGACCACTGGTCGAACTCGACGTTGAAGTCCGCCAGCGTCTTGCGGATGGCCGCGAGCTGATCGGTCAGCGCGGCCTTGCGGATCAGTTCGTAACGTTCGCCGAGCAGGGTCTTGGCGCGCACGATCAGCGCGTCCATGTAGGTTTCCTGCCCGGTCTTGGCCGCGGCCTTTTCCTGCTCGCTGTCGGCGGGACCCGGAATCGGTTCCTGCGGCAGGTCGTCGAGGACCGTTGCGGCCGGGAAACGCAGGCCGTCGCCGTGCTCGCTGTGCAGCACCTGCGCGGTCTTGCGGATGTACTCGGCCGGATACGCGCGCTGTGGCAGCGGCACGTTCTCACCGCACAGCTCCAGATAGCGGACCCACACCGACAGCGCGAGGATGTCGACCTGGCGGCCGGCGTCGTTGATGTAGTACTCGCGCCACACCTGCCAGCCGGTCGCGGCGAGCAGCTTGGAGATCGAATCGCCGTAGGCGGCGCCGCGGCCGTGGCCGACATGCATCGGCCCGGTCGGGTTGGCGGAGACGAACTCGACCATGATCCGGCCCTTGTTGCCGGAGCGGTCGCAGCCGTAGTCCTCGCCCTGTTCGATGATCTCCGCGACCACCGCCTGGAACGCGGCGGGGGCGAGGAAGAAGTTGATGAAGCCGGGCCCCGCGATCTCGATCCTGGCGACCCGGGTCGAGTCGGGCAGCATCTTGACCAGTGCCTCGGCGATCATGCGCGGCGGCTTGCCCAGCGGCTTGGCCAGCTGCAGGGCGAGATTGGATTGGAAGTCGCCGAACTTGGCGTCCTTGGTCGGGTCGAGCTGGATGGTCGCGGCGTGTTCGACGCCGGCGTCGGCGAACAAACGCTTCAGCGCGGTCGCCAGCAGCTCCTGCAGGTGCTCTTTCATTAAAGGTGTCGGGGACAGCGTTGTCAGGCGCGGATTCTAACCGGTCTGCCGGGGTGGCTGTGCATGGTCCGCCGGACGGTCCCGTCGCATCGGCACGCAGCGCAGGCCATTGCGCAGTTCCGCGGGGCCGGTCGGCTCGAAGCCGAAGCGGCGGTACACCGGCACCGCGTAGACCGAGGCGTTGACCGTCCAGGTCTGCGCAGCGGCGGTCTGTGCGAGCGCCCGCTCCCACAGCGCGCGGGCGACACCGCCACGATGGCAGCTCCGGTCGACGAACAGGTACAGCACGTGCGTGCCGCGCGCCAGCGCGATCACGCCGAGGATGCGGCCGTCGCGCTCGGCGACCCAGAAGCGGTGGTCGGGGTCGTCGATGCGCTGTGCCAGCCGCTCCGGTGCCAGGGACGCGGTGAAGGCGGGTGGCAGCGCGGCGCTGGGCTGCGGTGCGAAGTCGGGCGCCAGATCCAGAATCAGCGCGCCGATCGCCGCGGCGTCGGCGGCCACGGCGGCGCGCAGGATCGGTGGTGATTCGGGCATGGGGCTGCGCCTCGGGATCGGGTCAGCCGCGCCGGGCGTTGCGGAACGCCAGCGGCGTGGTGTCCGCCCAGCGCTGGAACGCGTGAATGAACGCGGCGGGCTCGGCGTATCCGAGCTGTTCGGCGATTGCCTCGACGCTCAGGTCGCTCTGCGTCAGCAGTTCGCTGGCGCGGGCGAAGCGGGCGCGGGCGAGCAGGTCGCGGAAGTGGGTGCCCTCGTCGCCGAGCCGGCGTCGCAGGCTGCGCTCGGACAGGCCGAACATCTGCGCGACCTGGGCCGCCTGCGGGAAATGGTTGCGGAACAGCTGCAGGTGACGCAGGACCTGCTCGGACAGGTTCCGGAGCTCGGCCTGTTGCTGCGCGAGCTGGCGGTCGCAGAGGTCGCGGTACAGTGCGTGGGCGGCGGGGTCGTGGGTCGGGAAGCGCAGCGTCAGATGGAGATTGCGGATCCAGATCCGCGCCACCGGCTGGTCGAAGCGCACCGGGCAGCCGAAATGGCGCGCGTAGGCATCGGCCTCGGGTGGGCGCGGGTACGGCAGGTCGACGCCCTCGGCGTTGAGGTCGACCCCGAGGGTGGCCTGCAGGTCGCGCAGCAGCTTGTAGGTTCCGGACACCTCGCCGTCGATGCGGAAGCGGAACGCCTTGTCGGGCAGCGGCAGCGGGACCAGCGTCAGCGCGCTGGCCGGTTCGCCGCGCTCGAACGACAGCGTGCTGAACAGGAAGGTCAGCTGCTGGTAGCGCACGCCGACCTCGATCGCCTGCTGGGCGCTGGCGCAGGTCATCAGCAGCATCGTGAACGGACCGTAGCCGGCGAAGCCGGTGAACTCGCCGCTCCTGAGGCCGGCCAGCGGGTCGCGCAGGGATTCGGCGATCTCGACGTAGATGCGCAGCTCCAGCGCACGGTCGATGCGCGTGCTCGGGTCGAGCGTGTCCAGGTCCAGACCGTAGTGGGCCAGAACCGGCGCAGGGTCCTCGCCGAGCCTGCGCAGGCCCTGCAGCGTGTACATCAGACCGAGGATCGAGCGGCTGGTCACGACGGCAATCGGCTCCGGGGACAGGTAAGCATTGTGGCCGAAAAAATCAATTTCCGCACATTTGTGACATTGAGTGATGTAAACGACGTCCCTACAGTCCCTCCATCCCCCGCCATCGGCGGTGACTACAAGACTGGAGGATTTGAACATGGCTGCTGACGGTCACGCACCGACGTCCACCCTGCACACCGACGTTGCCATCGTCGGCGCCGGCTTCGGCGGCCTGTGCATGGGCATCAAACTGCTCGAAGAGGGCAATACCGATTTCCTGATCCTGGAGAAGGCCGACGAGGTCGGCGGAACCTGGCGCGACAACTCCTATCCCGGCGCGGCCTGCGACGTGCAGTCGCACATGTACTCGTACTCGTTCGCGCCGAAGGCCGACTGGAGCATGCGCTATGCCGGTTGGCGCGAGATCCAGGATTACATCCTCGATGTCACCGATAAGTACGGGCTGCGGCCGTACATCCGTTTCGGAACCGAGGTCAGCGGCGCCGAGTTCCTGCAGGACGAAGGGCGCTGGCGCCTGAGCACGGCCGACGGCACCACCATCATCGCCCGCCACTGGGTCCTCGCGTCGGGGCCGCTGCACGTGCCGCAGATCCCGAAGATTCCCGGGCTCGATCAATTCAAGGGCAAGGTCTTCCACTCGGCGCAGTGGGACCACGACTACGATCTGAACGGCAAGAACGTGGTGTCGATCGGCACCGGCGGCAGTGCGATCCAGTACATCCCGGAGATCGCGCCCAAGGTCAAACAGCTGACGGTGATGCAGCGCACGCCGGCATGGGTGATCCCGCGCGACACGCGCGCCTATCCGGAATTCCGCAAGAAGCTGTTCGCGCGCTTCGACATCCTGCGCAAGCTGCATCGCGCGCGTCTGTACTGGAGCAACGAGTCGCGGGTATGGCCGATCTTCAACCCGCCGATCGCCAAGGCGCTGCAGAAGCTGGTGCTGCTGTTCCTGAAGCGCCAGGTCCACGATCCCGAGGTGCGCCGCAAGCTGACGCCGAACTACACGATCGGCTGCAAGCGCGTGCTGATCTCCAACGTCTACTACCCGACCTTCAACCGCAAGAACGTCGAGCTGGTGACCGACGGCATCCGCGAGGTGCGGGCGCACAGCATCGTCACCGCCGACGGTGTCGAGCGGCCGGCAGACTGCATCATTCTCGGCACCGGCTTCGTCGTCGATCCGCGCGTCTACATGAAGGGCTTCAAGCTCGTCGGCCGCGACGGCCACACGCTGGCCGAAGACTGGAAGCGCAGTCCGGAGGCGTATCTCGGCACCACCGTGTCGGGCTATCCGAACATGTTCCAGCTGGTCGGCCCGAGCACCGCGCTGGGGCACAACTCGATCATCTTCATGATCGAGGCGCAGGTTCGCTACATCCTCGACTGCATGCGCCAGCTCGACGAGCGCGGCGCGACGTATCTGGACGTCAAGCCGGAGGTGCAGCGCAAGTTCAACGACGAGGTGCAGGCCAACATGAAGCACACGGTCTGGAGCACCGGCTGCCAGAGCTGGTACCAGAGCGCCGACGGCGTCAACTTCACGATCTGGCCCTGGTCGACTTGGCGCTTCTGGCTGCGGACCCGGCATGCCGATCCGAACGACTACGAATGGGTCCGGACGCCGGCCAAGGCGACGCGCGGGACCCGCCGCAAGGCGGCTGCGGTCACGGCCTGATGCCAGGGCGGTAAACGGATTCGGCCCGGTCATCGAACCGGGCCGAACCTTTTCAAGAGCGGGGCGCCGATGGCGACGGACTGCCCCTGGCGAACACGGGCATGAATCCCGTACCCGCCACAGTATGCGTCCCGGACCCGTCCGGCGCTGACCTGGATCAGTCGGCGTCAGCGGCGGGGGGCGCCGTTCGCGCCTGGTGAATTTCCCGATGCCTGGCATGCATCGTGCTCGATCCCCGGGGGCGGCCTGAGCCGGTATCCACAGAGCGGCCTTCATGAAGGGCCGCCGAAAGATTCGGGGAAGAGGACGATGCGAAACCACGTGGCAGCTGCCGCGCTGTTGCTGCTGTGCGGATGCGGCGCTTCGGAAATGCCGGCCGCGGCGATGCCCGATGCCGGTCCGGAGTGGCCGGCGGTGCCGGCGATCGCGCCGGATGCCGCCGTGCGCGGGGCGTACCAAACGCTCGAGCAGGAATACGATTTCGGCCGCATGAGCGTCGCCGACGAACAGACCGGCGCCAGCTACGAAACCGATATCCACGGTTACATCCGCTACCCGCAGGACGCGCCGGGCCCGTATCCGGTCCTGTTGTTCCAGCATGGCCGGCACCAGACCTGCGAGACCGGGATCGGCCAGCTGCCGGTGCCCGTCGGGGACGACAACTGCCCCGATCTGGCGCCGGTGATCACCCCGGCGGACAGCTACCGCGGCTACGACTATCTGGTCGACAACCTCGCCAGCCACGGATACGCGGTGCTGTCGATCGATACCAACGACATCAACGATCACGACGGCAGCGCCAGCAGCGGCGATGCCGGCGCGCTGGCGCGGGCCGAACTGATCCTGCGTCACCTCGATGAATTCAGGCAGATCGACCAGGCCGGCGGCAACGGCTTCGACGCGCTGCGCGGGCGCCTGGATTTCTCCCGTGTCGGCCTGATGGGCCATTCGCGTGGCGGCGAGGGCGTGGACAAGGCGGTGGCGGTCAACGCCGGCCGCGCGCAACCGCATGCGATCAGGGCCGTGTTCGCGCTGGCGCCGACCGACTACAACGGCCAGGTCATCGCCGCCGCGGATCCGGGCGGCGTGGCGTTTGCGACGCTGCTGCCGTACTGCGACGGCGACGTCGAGAACCTGATGGGCGCATATGTCTACGATGCATCGCGCCTGGCCGGGACCGGCCCGCGCTTACAGATCCTGGCGATGGGCGCCAATCACAACTACTTCAACACGGTCTGGACCTCGGACGACTGGACGATCCACGGCACCGCGGCCGACGCCCACTGCGGCACGCAGGCGTCGACCCAGCAGCGCGACACGCCGGAGGGGCAGCGCGCGCTGGGCCAGTTCTTCATCGCCTCGTTCTTCCGCGCGTTCATCGGCGGCGAGACCGCGTTCGCGGCGTACTGGACGGGTCGGTCGGGCGTGCCCGCCAGCGCCTGTCCCGACGGTGTGGCGCCGTGCGACGCGCGCTATCACCTGAGCGTGCAGCCGGCACCGGATGCGCGCCTGCTGATTGACGCGACGCTCGACGACACCGCCCTGCAGACCAACATGCTCGGCCTGCCGGTGCGCTTCGAGGGCTTCGGCGACTTCGGCTGGTGTGCCCCCAGCGGTGCCGACGGCGGCGGCTGCGCCGTGGCCGCGCCGACCTTCTCGACCGCGCCGCAGCTGTATCTGAACTGGCAGGCGCCGGCGCGCTACACGACCGAACTCGGCGGCCTCGACGCGAGCGCCTACGACACCCTGAGCCTGCGGGTCGGGGTGTCGCACGGTGACGCCGCCAACGCCGGCGGACAGGACTTCGAGATCGTGCTGACCGACACCGCCGGGCATGCGGTCCGCGTCGGCGCCGCCGCCCACAGCCGGGCCCTGTTCGATCCGCCCGGCGACGCCTTCGACGCCGGCGGCTCCGAAAAGACCACGCTCAACGCCGTGCGCGTTCCGCTCGGGGCGTTCACCGGCATCGACCTGTCGCGGCTGCAGTCGCTGGAGCTGGCATTCGGGGCGACCCCGGCCGGCACCGTGCAGCTGACCGACCTGATGTTCCAGCGCCTGCTGCCCTGATCGCCGGCCCCGCCGCGCGGCCCGTTCCCGTCACCGTCTGCTGTCCGATTCTCCAGGAGTTGTTCATGCGATCCGCCACGTTCCGTCGCCCGGCCGCCATCGTCGCCGCGGCCAGCCTGCTCGTCGCCGCCTGCGGTGGGGGTGGAGACGACGACAATGCCGGGGGCGGCGTCAGCCCCGAGCCCTTCGAGCTGGTCGAAACCGACCTGCAGCAGGTGCATGAGGCCTTCGCCGGCAAGCGCCTGCTCGAAGACGGCAGCACGCTGACCTGCGTGAAGCTGACGCAGATGTACATCGACCGGATCTTCGCCTACAACGATGCGCCGCAGCCCACGGGATTGCTGCCGATCCGCGGCGTGCTGATGATCAATCCGCATGCGCTGGAACAGGCGGCGACGCTTGATGCGCTGTACGCGCGCGATCATGGCGTCGGCGACCGCTATCTGCACTGCATGCCGGTGCTGCTCAAGGACAACTACGACACCTACGATCACCCGTCGACCTCGGGGTCCTACGCGATGCTCGGCCATCAGGCCGGGGTCGACGCGCATTCGGTGGCCGGCCTGCGCGCCGTCGGCGCGCTGATCCTCGGCAAGGCCAACCAGGACGAGTTCGCGTTTTTCACGACCGGGTTCTCGGGTCGCGCGATCCAGGTCACCAATCCGTACAACACCGCCGAAAGTCCGGCCGGGTCGTCGTCCGGCACCGGGGCGTCGCTGGCGGCGAACTTCGCGCTCGGCGGCACCGGTTCGGACACTTGCCAGTCGATCCGCCATCCGAGTTCGGTCGAGGGCCTGGTCGGCATCCGGCCGAGTCTCGGCGTGATCTCGCAGCACGGGATCTTCCCGCTGTCGCATGCGCGCGACACCGGCGGGCCGATGACGCGTTCGGTCCGTGACTCCGCGCTGATGCTGACGGCGATGGCGGGCGTCGACCCGCGCGACGCCAAGACCCTCGACTACCCGGCGACGGCGCGGCCACCGTCGTACGCGCAGTATCTGGACCGCGCGAAGTACGGCGTCGCCGGGCGCAACATCGGCATCCTGCGCCAGCTCGGCAGCAACACCGAACCCTACGGCACCGGCGCGCAGGGCGCGCTGATCGAGGCCGCCGCGGCGCAGATGGAGGCCATGGGCGCCCGGATCTACGACGTCTATCTGCCGGATTTCGTCAGCCTCGGCGCCGGATCGACCCACTACGACATGAACGACTACTTCCGCCAGTTCGAGTCCGAGGGCGGTGCCAGTCCCCGGCACTGCGTCAGCAGCCTGTTCGCCACCGACACCAACGGCCGCGGCGCCTGCACCGGCATCGACGGCATCCTGGAGACGCTGCGCGTCGACGTGCGGACCGCCGGCCTGATCGGCGTGGTCGCCGCCACCAGCAGTCCCGACCAGGCGCCGACCGCGGCGGAACTGCAGGCCATCGTCGACATGCGCGACTACGTCACTTCGGTGATGGACGCGGTGGCCGACGCCGACGGCGATCCGGTCGTCGACGGCAACGGCGAGCCGGTCCGCGTCGACGCGCTGCTGCTGTCGCCGGGACCGACCGGCGGGCGCACCTGCGACTTCGGGTCGACCACGCAGATGGGGTCGATCGTCGTGCCGGTCGGCTTCGATGAATCCGTCGGCGTGCCGCGCGGCATGGAGATCTTCGTGCGCCGCTTCGACGAGGGCACCGGCATCGGCATCGCCTACGACTACGAACAGGCCACCCATCACCGGGCCCCGCCTGACATCGTGCCGTCGCCGCTGAGCGCCAACGAAACCCTGGCATCGTTCAACGCGCGCCAGCAGCAGGCGCTGATGACCGCGACCTCGGTGGCGCCGGAGGACCTGCCGGTCGAGACCTATCTGCAGGCGTTGCGGGAGCTGGTCGGCCCCTGATTGTTCACATCAGGTCGTAGGGGTCGACGTCGATCGACCAGCGGACCCGGCGTGCGTCCGGCAGTTGCGACAGGCGCGGCACCGCCGCCGCCAGCGTGCGGTGCAGCGCCGCGCGGCTGGTCGCGCTCAGCAGCAGCTGCGCGCGGGTGTAGCCGGCACGGCGTTCCATCCCGGACGGCATCGGATCCATCGCGGTGACGCCGGCGTGGCCGTCGAACAGGGGCCACGCCGCGTCGAGGTAGCGCAGCGCGGCGTCGGGTTCGCGGGCCTCGGCACGCAGCAGCGCCAGATGGCTGAATGGCGGTAGCGCCGTCTGTTCGCGCTCCACCAGCAGCCGTTCGCACAGCGCGCGGTAACCCTGTTCGGCCATCACCCGCAGCAGCGGATGCTCCGGTTCATGGGTCTGCAGCCACACCTCGCCGGGCTGGCCCGCGCGTCCGGCGCGTCCGGCGACCTGGGTGACGAGCTGGCCCATGCGTTCGAGCGCGCGGAAGTCGCTGCCGTAGAGCGCCTGGTCGGCGGAGACGATGCCGACCATCGACAGTCCCGGAAAGTCGTGGCCCTTGGCGAGGATCTGGGTGCCGACGAGGATGCGGGCGCGGCCTTCGCGGATGTCGGCGAGCTGGCGCTCCAGCGCGGTGGGGCTGGTGATGCGGTCCGAGTCGAAGCGGGCCACGGCGTACTGCGGAAAACGGTTGGCGAGCGCCTGCTCGACGCGCTCGGTGCCGGCGCCGACCGGCAGCAGCCGGCGTTCGCCGCAGGAGGGGCAGGCACGCGGAATCGGCTGCTGGGCGCCGCAGTGGTGGCAGATCAGCAGGCCACGGCCCTGATGCAGGGTCATGTGGGCGTCGCAGTGGTTGCACGGCGCGCTCCAGCCGCAGACGTGACACAGCAGCACCGGCGCGTAGCCGCGGCGGTTGAGGAACAGCAGTACCTGACCGCCCTGTTGCAGATGGCGTTCGGCGGCCTGCAGCAGCGGAGGCGACAGGCCGTGATCCAGCGGCAGACCGCGGACGTCGAGCAGGCGGATCTGCGGCGGTGGCGTGTCGTGCACGCGCCGTTCGAGGCGCAGGTGCCGGTAGCGGCCGGCGCCTGCGTTGTACAGGCTCTCCAGTGACGGCGTCGCGCTGCCGAGCAGGATCGGAATGTCGAGCTTGCGCGCGCGCATGATCGCGACGTCGCGGGCCGAATAGCGCAGTCCGTCCTGCTGCTTGTACGAGGTGTCGTGTTCCTCGTCGACGACGATCAGACCGAGGCGCGCGAACGGCAGCCACACCGCCGAGCGCGTGCCGATGACCACACGCGCGTCGCCGCTGCGGCTGCCGAGCCAGGCTTGCTCGCGGCCGCGGTCGCCGAGCCCGGAGTGGAAGCTGACCACCCCGTCGCCGAAGCGCTCGCGGAAGCGGGCTTCGAGCTGCGGGGTCAGGCTGATCTCCGGCGCCAGCACCAACGCCTGCTGGCCGCGCGCGATGCACGCGGCGATGCGGCGCAGGTACAGCTCGGTCTTGCCGCTGCCGGTGACGCCCTCGATCAGGTGCACGCCGAAACGGCCGTCGTCGCGTTCGAGCTGCTCGAGCGCGGCCGCCTGCTCGGCGGTCGGCGCCGGCGACGCCGGCACCCCGGCCGATTGCGTCTGCACGCCGCGGCGTTCGATCCAGCCCTTGTCCTCGAGCTGGCGCAGCACGCCGGCGCTGCAGGCCAGGGCATCGCGCGGCAGCGGGGCACCCTGCAGCGCGTCGAGCACCGCGCGCTGGGCGCGGAAGCGTTCGGGCACGGCCGGTCGGGCGGCGGCACCGGCATCGGTCAGCGCGTAGACCAGCGGCTGGTCGCGTTCGGCCGCGGCGCCCTTGCGCAGACGTCCGGGCAAGGCGCTGGTGACGACGTCCCCCAGCGGGTGGTGGTAGTAGCCGGCCGCCCACTCGCACAGACCGAGCAGGTCCGGGGGCAGCAGCGGGGTGGGGTCCAGCACCTCGATCAGATCACGATAGTCCGCCGGGTCGGCGTCGCTATCGGGCTGGGTGGCCAGCACCACGCCGATCAACTCGCGCCGGCCGAAAGGGACCCGTACCCGCGCGCCGCGCCGGACCGCCTCGGTCAGCGTCGGCGGCACCCGGTAGTCAAAGGCCCGGAACAGCGGGACGGGCAAGGCGATGCTGGCGAGAAGGGCAGTCAAAAGCTTGTGGATAACTTTGTGGACCAACGATCAGCGCAGTCCGGCGGGTTTTGCCGCGGTCGGACGGGGTGTCGGATTGCTGGCGGAGTTCAAAATATAAATCTATAGAATTCAAACAGATCCACGAACATTGCGAGATTCTGACGCGATCCTGTCTTGATTGTGACAGTCAATCGTGATCCGCCAGTGTTGTGCATAAGGGCCGAGGCCGGGAGCGCTGCGGCCGGTGGGCGGGCGCGATGGCGCACTCGGCTGCGCGCCGATGATAACTGCCGTCAGTCGGGTTAGTCTTGCCGCGTGAACGCTATCCTGACTGCCTATCAAGACCCCATGTTCTGGTATGTGCCGGTGGCCACGGTGCTGCTGAGCATGCTCGCATTCCTGGTCTTCGCATTGCCGCTGACCTGGATTGCCGCGCGCAATCCTGGCTGGGCGCGCCGCTACAAGATCCCGAATACCCGTGGCGCCGATCTCAGCGAGGCCGAGGCCGAGCGCCGCAACATTCTGGTCCAGGGGCCGCGGATGGTGCGCCAGTCGCTGCAGCGCTGGGTCATCAACAACATCTGGATGTTCGCGGTCGCGCTGCTGTCATGGCCGCTGATGCGGCTCGCCGGCATCCATCTCGGGCCGTTGCCGCCGTGGTGGGTGCTGATCCTGCAGTTCCTGTTCTGCCTGTATCTGGACGACTTCCTGTACTACTGGATGCACCGCAGCCTGCATCAGCGCTTCCTGCTCAAGCACGTGCACGGCCTGCATCATCGCGTGCTCGCACCGTGGGCGATCACCGGCCACTACATGCATCCGATCGAGTACGTGCTGACCGGTTCGCTGGCGTTTCTCGGCCCGGCGCTGCTCGGCTCGCATGTCGCGCTGTTATGGGTGTGGATCGCGTTCCGGCAGTGGGAAGCAGCCGAAGGACACGCCGGCTATGCCTTCCGGTGGTCGCCGACGCACTGGCTGCCGGGCTCGGACGGCGCGCTGCATCACGACTATCACCACGCCCGCGTGCGCGGCAATTACGGCGGCTTCATGCCGATCTGGGATCGCGTCTTCGGCACCCTGGTCAAGGACTACGACGTGGAGATGCAGCGCTGGAAACAGCGCCAGCATGAGGCCGCCGAAGCCGGGTGAATGCCGCGCATGCCCGTCGCGCGCTGCCCGCGCTGATCGTCGGCGCCATCCTCATCGGGTTGGCGCCGATCTTTGTGCGCGTCGCCGGCGTCGGCCCCAGCGTCGCGGCGTTCTGGCGCCTGACCCTGGCGCTGCCGCTGCTCGGGCTGATGCTGTGGCGGCTGCCGCAGCCGCCGCCCGCAGCCGGGGCAGATGGCGTCTCGCCGCGTGCGCTGCGCTGGCTGTGGCTCGCCGGCGCGTTCTTCGCCGCCGATCTTGCCCTGTGGCATCACTCGATCCGCTGGACCTCGGTGGCCAACGCCACCCTGCTGGCCAACATGGCGCCGGTGTTCGTGACGCTGGCCGCGTGGCGCCTGTACGGCGAACGCATCAGCGGCCGTTTCGTCGTCGGCCTGGCGCTGGCGCTGATCGGCGCGGCGACACTGGTGGCGGACAGCCTGCAGATCGGGCCGGCGACCGCCTTCGGCGATCTGCTCGGCGTCGCTGCGGCGGTGTTCTATGCCGGCTATCTGCTCGGCGTCAGCCGCCAGCGCCGCGTTTTCAACACCGTGCAGGTGATGTTCTGGACCAGCGCCGCCGGCGCCGTCCTGACGCTCGCACTCGCGCTGGCTTCGGGCGAGGCGCTGTGGCCGCCGACCGCGTGGTCGTGGCTGATGCTGGCCGGGCTGGCGTTGCTGTCGCACGTTGGCGGACAGGGGCTGATCGCCTACGCGCTGGCGCACCTGCCGGCGTCGTTCTCGTCGGTGAGCCTGCTGGTGCAGCCGGTGGCGGCCAGCCTGTTCGCGTGGGTGCTGCTGTCGGAGCGATTCGGGCTGCAGCAGGCCGTCGGCGGCATCGTCGTGCTTTCCGGCATCGTGCTGTGCCGCCTGGCGCTGCTGCGCAAGGCCTGAGCCGCATTCGGCGCCGGACGCGCCCGTGCTCCTGAGGCCGGCCCGGCTCAGCCGGCGTCGTGCATGCCGGGCGGCGGCGTCCAGCCGCCGAAGCGCCGTTCCAGCGCGCGGGCGGCAGCGATGGTGACCGCGTCGTTGCCCGGAATGCCGACCACCTGCACGCCCAGCGGCAGGCCGTCGCGGTTCAAGCCGAGCGGCACCTGCGTGACCGGAAAACCGAGCACGTTGAACAGGCCGCAGTAGGCGAAGTGGAACGGCCGCAGCAGCGGCACGTTGTGTCGCGGCGCGGCGCTGGTGTACGGCGGCATCAGCAGCACGCCGTCCGGGCCGATGGCCTCGATCAGTTCCGCGCGCAGCGCGGCGCCGAGGCGGGCATAGCGTTCGACCGGCATCGGCACGCGCTCCAGCGCGGCCAGTGCCAGCGCCGGCACCGTGTGCGCGGAGCGCCCGACGCTCAGCTTGAGCAGTTCGCGCGCCACCGAGATGCGACGGCCCTGCCCGAGCTGTTCGGCGAAAGGCTGCGGCTGGGCCTGCTGCATCAGCGCCGACCAGATCTCGAAGGACCGTTTCATCGACGGAAACCGCGGTGTGCTCAGGCCCCGGCCCTGGGTGCCGAGCCATTGCGCCGCGTTGCGCTGCGTCGCACGCAGGTCGGCGGCGACGCGATGGCGCCCGTTCTCCTCGATCGACAGCACGCGCAGCGCGCCGACGTCGACGGCGTCCGGATTCCCCTGCAGCGCGCCGTCACGCGCCTCCGGGTCGATGCCGTCGGCGCCGGCGAGGATCCGCAGCAGCGGCCAAAGATCCTCGGCGCGCCGCGCCAGCGGCCCGGTCACGCAGTTGCGGTTCATGCGGCCCTCGGGCAACGGAAACTGCCCGGTGTTGGGCACGATGCCGGGCGTGGGCTTGTGCCCGAACACGCCGTTGAAGAACGCAGGAAAGCGGATCGAACCGCCGACGTCCGCGCCGAGCCCGAACGGCGAGGCTCCGGCGCCGATGATGGCGCCTTCGCCGCCGCTGGAGCCACCCACCATGCAGCGCGGGTCATAGGGGTTGTTGGTGCGGCCGTAGACGCGGTTGTTCGACTCCAGCCACATGCACAGCTCGGAAGTGTTGGTGAAGCCCAGCACGATCGCGCCGGCCTGGCGCAGGCGCGCGACGGTCGGGGCGTCGGCATCCGCGATCGCATTGCGCCGTGCGACCAGGCCGGAGACCTGCGGATAACCCGCGAAGGCGAAGTTTTCCTTGATCGTGCACGGCACGCCGTGCAGCGGCGGCAGATCCGCCTGTCCCTGCTCGACGGCCGCGTCGGCGGCGTGCGCCTCGGCCCGGGCCGCGTCGAAGCGCTGCTGCACGACGGCATTGATCGTCGGGTTGATCCGCTCGATGCGGGCGATATGCGCGTCGACGACATCGACGCTGCGCAGGCGGCGTTCGCGGATCGCGCGGGCCAGCGCGGTTGCGGAGAGGAGCAGCGGCTCGGACATGGTCGCGGGGTCGGACTCGGAGGTGAGGGATTGCGGGCGACGCTCAGCGCGCGCCCGGATCGTCGTGCTTCAGGTGACGGCGGATGCCGCTGTCGGCCAGCGAGAACGGCGTGAAATCGGTGTCCAGGTCATAGGTGTCGACGTCCTCGGCGCGCTTGAGGCGGCCGACGACGAAGTAGGTGACGGGCGTGAACAGGACTTCGACCGCGACCTTCATCAGGAAGTTGAAGATCACCACCGCGATCAGCGCCTCGCCCGACCAGATGCCGTAGAACGCGATCGGATAGAACAGCAACGAATCGGCGCCCTGGCCGCAGATGGTGGAGCCGATCGTGCGGGTCCACAGGTAGCGCCCCTTGGTCCACAGCTTCATCTTCGCCATCACGTAGGAGTTGATGAAGTCGCCGACCCAGTATCCGAGGATGCTCGCGGCGACGATGCGCCAGGTGTTGCCGAAGACGATCTCGAGCGCCGGTTGCAGCGTCGCGTTCCAGGGTTCGTCGGGGCTCGGTTCGATGCCGACGACGATCGCCGCCATCAGCGTCGCGAACAGCATCGCGCCGAAGCCGGCCCAGATCGCGCGCCGCGCCCGGGCATAGCCGTAGACCTCGGTCAGCACGTCGCCGAAGATGTAGCCGATCGGGAAGAACAGATTGCCGGCGCCGAAGCTGACCGCGCCGATCAGCGGTAGGTGCAGGGTGCCGACCTTGCCGGGGCCGATCAGGTTGGAGCACAGAAGGACCGCCACCATGCCCGCGACGAGCAAGTCGTAATAGCGGAATCCGCGCATCGGTCTCCCCGGATGGATGTCCGCAGGCTAGCCGATTCGCTTGCCTTGCGAAAACCCGTCGTGGGGGCCTTCGCCTCGACGGTGGCGGCGTCAGCCCTGCGGCAGCAGCCGCCGGATCAGGCCCTCGCAGCTCGTGCGGTCCATGTAGCGGGGCACCGCGTAGGTCCAGTGCGCCTCGTGCAGCGCGGCGGCGGCGATGGCCGGGATGTCATCGGCCTTGAGCGCGTCGAGCCGGGTCGGGACGCCGTACTGTGCGTTCATCTCGCGAATGCGCGCGATGAACGCGTCGGCGAGCTGCGACGCCGACTGCCCCGGCTGGCCGATGCCGCTGGCGCGGGCCAGCTCCGCGAGGCGATCGGTGCAGCTCGGTTTGGAGTACTCGAGGATGTAGGGCAGCACGATGGCGTTGGCCAGCCCGTGCGGCGTGTGATAGCGCGCCCCGAAGTTGTGGGAGATCGCGTGGACGTAGCCGACCCCGGCGCGGGTGAACGCGACGCCGGCCTGGTACGACGCCACCGCCATCTTCTGGCGTGCCGCCAGGTCGCCGCCATCGGCCATGACCTTCGGCAGGTTCTGCATGATCAGGCGTGTCGCCTCGACCGCGTCGGCGTCGGTGCCGGGCGTGGCGTTGCGGGAGATGTAGGCCTCGACCGCGTGCGTCAGCGCGTCCATGCCCGTTGCCGCCGTGATCGGCGCCGGCAGGCCACGCATCAGGTTGCCGTCCAGCGCGGCCTTGGCCGGGACCAGCTTCGGATCCATGATCGCGAACTTCTTCTGCTGCGACGGATCCGACACCACCGCGGCAATCGTGACCTCGGAGCCGGTGCCGGCGGTGGTCGGGATCGCGTACAGCGGCAGCATGCCGCGCCATACGCGGAACAGGCCGGCCATTTTGGCGACGGACTTGTTGTTGCGGGCGCGGGCGGCGATGACCTTGGCCGCGTCGATCGACGAACCGCCGCCGATCGCGAGGATCGCGCTGCAGCCTTCACGCTGCAGAACCTTCAGGCCGTCCTCGATCAGCGCGATCGTCGGGTCCGGCAGCACGCCGTCGAACAGCGCGTATTCGACGCCGAGTTCCTTGAGCTTGGACTCGATGTCGCTGAGCAGGCCGATCTTGACCAGCATCGCGTCGGTGACGATCAGCACCTTGCCGGGGCGATCCCTGGCGATCGCCTCGCACAGCTGCAGCGAGGCGCCCGGGCCGGCGAACAGTTCGGGCTGCGGGAAGCGCAGCACTTTCGAAGCCAGCTTCAGGACCAGCATGACCAGCCGGTAGACGGCCACCTGCAGTGAGAACGGAACCATTCTGCGCTCCTTGATCAATCGTTCAATTCAAGTTCGTATGCGGCCCCGGTGCCGGTTCGATCGGGAGTGCCGCCGCATGGGCGGATCGGGGACGCAGCCCGCTCGCAGCGGGGTCAGGCCGGGGATTCTGCCTCAAACACCGGGTCTGCGCCCAGTTCGGTGTCCGCGGCGGGAGAGCGCCGGCCGGACCCCATGGGGCCCGGCCGGATCGGCTTACAGAAATTCCTTGGGGTGGGGCAGCGGTTCCGGAGCCTCGAGGTCCTGCGGATCCCACTGGTGCGGGAAGCCTTCGAGCGGTCCGATCGCCTTGCGGTCACGGGCGATGACCGGGCCGTTCTGTGCGTACAGCGCCAGCAGTTCGGCGATCGCGGTCAGGGCCGACATGTGGGTGCGCTCATAGCCGTGAGAGGAATCCGCACCGAAGCCGATCAGGGCATGGCGGATATCGAAGCCGGCACGCAGCGCAGCCGCGGAGTCGGAGAAGTAGAACGGAAACACGTCGCGCTGATGCTCGATGCCGTGGCGCTGGCACAGGCCGATCAGCTCGCGTGTCAGGTGGTAGTCGAACGGGCCGCTGGAATCGCAGATCGCGATGGTGACGCCGTGCTCGCGCGAGTTCTGTCCCGGGGCCGGAATCGCGATGTCGATGCCGACCATCTCGCTGATGCGTTCGTCCAGGATTGCCGAGGCGCCGAAGCCGACCTCCTCGGTGACGGTGAACATCGGGTGGAAGTACACCGGCAGCGTCAGTCCCGACTCGACGATCGCCTTGATCGCGGCCAGCAGCGCGGCGACGCCGGCCTTGTCGTCGAGATGCCGTGACGAGATGTAGCCGTTCTCATGCAGCTCGGGTTGGGCATCGATGGCGATGAAGTCACCGATGTTGATCCCCATCTTCTCGAGGTCTTCGCGACTGTTCGAGTTTTCGTCGACGCGCAGCTCGACGTGATCCCAGCTGATCGGCTGGGTGTCGACGCCTTCGTTGAATGCGTGCCCCGAGGCCATCAGCGGCAGGATGGTGCCGCGGTACGAGCCGTGGTCGGTGAACAGCGTGACGCGCGCGCCCTCGGCGAAGCGGCTGGACCAGGTGCCCAGCGGCATCATGTGGATACGGCCGTTGTCCTTCAGTGAACGCACGGTGGCGCCGAGCGTGTCCAGATGCGCGACCGCGGCGCAGGCCGGGCGATCGGTTTCGCCCTTGAGGGTGGCGCGGATCGCGCCACGGCGGGTGATCTCGTACGGCACGCCCAGTTCATCGAGCTTGCCGCAGGTGTAGTGGACCACTTCATCGGTCAGCCCCACGGGGCTCGGAATCGCCAGCAGTTCCAACAGGGTCTGGCGCAGGTATTCGTTATCAATCGCCAGCTTCTGCGTATTCGGCATGGAGTGATGTCTCGCGGCTGATGCTGAACGGGAACAGCAGATCCAGAAAGCGTTCAGCAGTGGGTTGCGGTTCGTGATTGGCGAGGCCCGGGCGCTCGTTGGCCTCGACGATGACGTAGTCCGGGCGTGCCGGCGACGGTACCAGAAAGTCGAGGCCGGTGACCGGAATCTCCAGCGTCTTGGCCGCTTCGATCGCGGCCGCGCACAGGCGCGGATGCAGGACGTGGGTCACGTCATGCAGCGTGCCGCCGGTATGGAGATTGGCTGTCTTGCGCACCGCCAGCTTGACGCCTTCGTCGAGCACTTCGTCGATGTCGTGGCCGGCCAGACGGATGCAGCGCTCGGTTTCGGCGTCCTGCGGAATCGTCGATTCGCCGCCGGTGGCGGCCGCGCGGCGGCGCGAGAGTTTCTGGATCAGCTCGCGCACCGAGTGGCGGCCGTCGCCGGTCACCACCGGTGGCTTGCGCAGCGCACCGGCGACGACCTTGTAGCCGATGACGATGATGCGCAGGTCCTGTCCGGGGCAGTAGCGTTCGATCAGGACGTTGTCGTCGACGCTGCGCGCATGCGTGATCGCAGTCCGCAGCTCGTCGGCGTTGCGGACGTCCACGCTGATGCCGTGGCCCTGCTCGCCGTTGGCGGGTTTGACGACGACGGCGCCGTGCCGCTTAAGGAAGGCGTTGTCCTCGTCCCGGTCGCCGGCCTGGCGCTGTTCGGGAACGCTGAGCCCGGCACCGCGCAGCAGGCGGGTGGTGATGCGCTTGTCCTGGCAGCGCGACATCGCGATCGCGCTGGTCAGCTCGCACAGCGATTCGCGGCAGGTGACCGAACGGCCACCGTAGGTCAGGCGGAAGTAGCCGCCCTCGGCGTCGAGAATCTCGACCGCGATGCCACGACGGCGCGCCTCGTCGACGATGATGCCGGCATAGATGTTGAGCTGATCGCCGACCGGCGCCGGCCCGGTGAACAGGCGTTCGTTGATCGCGTTCTTGCGCTTGATCGCGAACACCGGCACGCGCTCGAAGCCGAGCTTCTCGTACAGCGCGATGGCCTGTTCGTTGTCGTGCATCACCGACAGGTCCATGAACGCGCGTTCGCGCTGCTTGAATTCGGTGGCGAGTGCGCACACCAGCGCCTGGCCGATGCCGGGCAGGGTGGCGTCCGGGTCCACGGCCAGGCACCACAGGCTCGAACCGCGTTCCGGATCGCCGAAGGCGTGCACGTGGTCCACGCCGGTGACGGTGCCGACGATCGCGCCGGAGGTTTCGTCCTCGGCGACCAGATAGGTGATGTTCGGCGATTCGCGATGCGTCCACAGGAAGCCCGGATCGGCCGAGACCATGTGGCGCGCGAGGTAGATGCGGTTGATCGCCTCGGCGTCCTCGATCGTCTGCAGCCGGCGGATGCGATAGCCGGCGGCTGCCGCCTCCGGCGGATCGAAGCGGTCCAGCGCCAGGCGGAAGGTATGCGAGGGGTCGAGGAACAACTGCTGCGGGCACTGCGCCAGGATCACGTGCGGATCGCGCACATAGATCGCGATGTTGCGGGCGCCGGAACGCTCCGACTGCACCGCCTCCGCGACTTTCTGCGGGTCGAGAAAGGTATGCGCGAGGATCAGCTTGCCCCAGCCGCATTCGAGTTCCACGTCCTGGCGATTGGGCTGTTGCCGCTCCTCGAACGCCGTCCGGTGGTGCGCCAGCGTCATCGGGCCATCGACGGACGAAGGGTTCACCGACGCGATGCTGCGTGCGTCCCGGGTGTCTTTACGGGTCATGGCAACCTCCTAGCTCAGGTGCGCCTGCAGCCAGCCTTCCAGTGCCGCCAGCTGCCACAGCTTCGAGCCGCGCAGCGGGGTGATGTGCGCGTCGGGTGCGGCGTACAGCGTCTCGAGATACTCGCGCCGGAACAGACTGCGTTCGCGCGCGGCCGGTGCTTCGAGCAGGCCGCGGGCGTATTCGAGGAAATCGCCCTGCAGATACTTCAGCGCAGGGACCGGGAAATAGCCCTTGGGACGATCGATGACCGCGGCCGGAATCACGAGGCGCGCCGCTTCCTTGAGCACGTACTTGCCGCCGAACTCCGGGTGATGCGGGGCCACCTTGTGTTCGCCCGGCATGCGGGCGGCCAGTTCGACCAGTTCGTGGTCGAGGAACGGCACGCGTGCCTCGAGTCCCCAGGCCATCGTCATGTTGTCGACGCGCTTGACCGGATCGTCGACCAGCATGATGTTGGTATCCAGGCGCAGCGCCTTGTCGATCGGCTCCGGCGCCCCGGCCTCATCGAAGTGGGCGCGCAGGAACTCGCGCGCATGGTCGCCGCCGACGAAGCGCGGATCGACCACCTGCGTGAACTCGTCGTGGCTGCGGTCGCAGAACGCCTGCGCGTAGGTCGTCAGCGCGTCCTGGGTCTGCATCATCGGCGGATACCAGTGGTAGCCGCCGAAGACCTCGTCGGCGCCCTGGCCCGACTGCACGACCTTGCTGTGCTTCGACACCGCTTCCGACAGCAGATAGAACGCCACGCAATCGTGCGAGACCATCGGCTCGCTCATCGCGGCGATCGCTTCGGGCAGGCGCGGCAGCAGCGTGCGGCTGTCGATGAAGATCTGCTCGTGATCGGTCCGGAAGTGCGCGGCGACGATGTCCGAGTACTTGAACTCGTTGCCTTCTTCCTTGCCGACGTCCTCGAAGCCGATCGAATAGGTTTTCAGATTCGACCCGGCCTCCGCCATCAGGCCGACGATCAGGCTCGAGTCGACACCGCCGGACAGCAGTGCGCCGACCGGTTCGTCGGACACCAGGCGGCGCTTGACCGCGAGCCGCAGGGCCGCGAGCGTCTGGTCGCGCCAGTCCTCGAAGGTCCGCGTCCGATCGGCCTGATCGCGCTCGAAGGACGGCGTCCAGTAGCGTTCCTCGCGGGTCTGTCCGTCGGCTTCGACGAACATCAGCGTCGCCGGCGCCAGCTTGCGCACGCCCTTGAGGATCGTGAACGGTGCCGGCACGACGGCGTGGAAGTGCAGGTAGTGGTGCAGCGCGACCGGATCGATGTCGGTGTCGACGTCGCCGCCCTTGAGCAGGGCTGGCAGCGTCGAGGCGAAGCGCAGGCGGGCGCCGCTGCGCGACCAGTACAGCGGTTTGATGCCGAGCCGGTCGCGGCCCAGCAGCATGCGGCCGGAGTCGCGTTCCCAGATGGCGAACGCGAACATGCCGTGCAGGTGCTGGACGAAATCGGGTCCCCAGCAGTGGTAGGCCTTGAGCAGGACTTCGGTGTCGCCCTCGGACCAGAAGCGGTAACCGCGTTCGCGCAATTCGGCACGCAGCTCGGGGTGGTTGTAGACGGCGCCGTTGAAGACGATGCCGAGACCGAGTTCGTTGTCGATCATCGGCTGCTGGGCATGCTCGCTCAGATCCATGATCTTGAGCCGGCGCTGGCCGACCGCGAGCGGACCGATCTGGAAGAGCCCGGCGCCGTCGGGTCCACGACGCGCCTGGGCATCGGTCATACGCGCTACCGCACTGGTATCGGCGAGCCTTCCATCAAATCGGCGCTCGCCGGCAAAGCCACACATTGGACCTCCTTACGGTCTTTGGATTCCTTTGATGTCGTTGGCGCCGCGGGTTCCCCGACCCGCATCAACGCCGCGATCTGTTCCAGGGTCTGAAGCAGCAAATCCCGTTCCGTCTCCGCGAGAGCGTCGAAGCGCCGCAGGAAATCGGCGTGCATCAGGGGCGGGGCGCTGTCGAGTTTGGTGTGTCCGAGTGGCGTCAACGTGACGAGCACGCGGCGACGATCGTCCGCTGCGCGTCCCCGATGGATCAGGCCCCGGTCCTCGAGGCGGTCGAGAATCGAGGTCACCGTGCCCTGGGTGAGGCTGACCTGCTGGGCGAGTCGCCCGGCGGTCAGTGGCGCCGATTCCCTGCGCAGTGCCTCGAGCAACAGCAACTGCGGCAGCGTCAGGCCGGCGCTGTGCTCGATGAACTTGGAATGCGAGTCCAGCGACTGGCTGATGCGCCGCAGGGCGCCGATTAACTGCAGGGTCTGCGCGGACATGGGATTTACTTTGATGTCAAAACATTATGTGCCGATGCGGCACGATGACGCAAGCTGAGCACGCCTGCGCGTGGCCTGTCGAGCCGCTCAGCCCCGGTGTGAAAATCGCTGGCCGGGAGGCCTGGAGCGCCCCTTTGCGATGGCGGATGTGACCCCCGTCAAGAATCCGAAATCGGCCTATGGCAGATTCGAAACGGTTGGGGTAGCGTGTCTGCACCGTTCAGGTGCGCACACGAACGGTGAACTTCACTCACCAAGTCGAAATAAACAGGGGTATGCCCATGAAGAAAGCAGT
Organism: Nevskiales bacterium; assembly: GCA_028698335.1. Classification (GTDB taxonomy): domain Bacteria; phylum Pseudomonadota; class Gammaproteobacteria; order Nevskiales; family Nevskiaceae; genus Solimonas. The sequence goes on from JAQVDP010000006.1 coordinate 66,735, forward strand.
GTTGGCAGCAGCGCTGGTCACGATGATGCCGGTCGGCGCGGCTCTGGCGGACAACGATATCGGTTGCGGTCTCGGCACTCAGCTGATGAAGGGACAGGAGGGCGTGTTGTTCAAGGTGCTCGGTGCGACCACCAACGGCACCTTCGGCAACCAGACCTTCGGCATCACCAGCGGCACGCTGGGCTGCTCCAGCAATGGCGTGATCACGGCCGAAGCGCGCCGCTCGATGTTCGCCAGTGCCAACCTCGACCAGCTCGCGGCCGAAGTGGCTGCCGGCGAAGGCGAGACGCTGGAGACGCTGGCGTCGCTGTATCAGATCGAGGACGCGGATCGTGATGCGTTCTACGCCCTGACCCAGCGCCAGTACGACAACCTGTTCAGCAGCGCCGACGTCACCACCGGTGATGTGCTCAGCGCGCTGGACGCGGCGATGGCCGAGGACGCGCGTCTGTCGCATTACGTTGCCTAAGCAGCGACGTCATCACGGAGCGGCCCCATTGCTTGGGGCCGCTCTCTTTTTGTGCGGTGGATCGGCCATCGCCGCGGCGGACGCTGCCCCGGCACTGCAGCAACTGCAGCAGCAGGCCCGCCAGCAGCGCCTCGCCGAGCAGCCGTACTGGCACACCCTGCTGCATTACGAGCAGGGCCTGACCGGCGCCGTCAGCAGTACCGTCGACAGCGACTGGTTCTTTCTCGCGCCGCAGGGCCACGAGGATCCGGCGGCCGAACTCGACGCGACCCTCGCCGCGTTCTTCGATCCGCAGCCGCGCGAGCCCCGCCGCGAACCCGCGCAGTGCATTTTCGGCGCACGCTACGCGTGGCTGTCGCAGCAGCTCGACTTCGAAGCCGCGCAGCTGCCGCAGCTGGACTGCGCCGAACGCGACGAATGGATGGGGGCGCTGGCGCCGGACCGGGTCTGGGTAGTGTTCCCGTCGGCGTACATGAACAGCCCGTCGTCGATGTTCGGGCATACCTTGCTGCGGCTGGACGGCCGCGAAGTGCGCGACGGCACGCCGCTGCTCGCCTACGCCGTCAACTTCGCCGCCAACACCACGGAGACCAACGGCCTGGTGTTCGCGGTCAGGGGGCTCACCGGCGGTTACTACGGGCAGTTCAGCGTCCTGCCGTATTACGAGAAGGTCAAGGAATACGCGCGCCTGGAGAGCCGCGATCTCTGGGAGTACCCGCTCGATCTGACCCCCGGGCAGATCCGCCTGCTGCTGCTGCACCTGTGGGAGCTGCGCGGCGCCGAGTTCACCTACTACTTCTTCACCAAGAACTGCTCGTATCAGCTGTTGACGCTGCTGCAGGCGGCGCGCCCCGATCTGCAGTGGGGCGACCAGTACCGCTGGCGCGCGATCCCGATCGACACCCTGCGCAGCATCGCGCCGCTGTCCGGCGATGCGCAGTACCGGCCGGCACTGGCGACGCAGCTTGTGGCGCAGGCGCGGCAGCTCGGATCGGACGAACTGGATCTGGCGCTGGATCTGGCCCGCGGCGAGCGCGCCGCCAACGATCCGCTGCTGCTCGAACTCGATGCGCAAGCGCGTGCGCGCGTGCTCAGCCTGGCCAACGACGCGCTGTACTTCCGCTTCCTGAGCGGCGCGCTGTCACGCGACGAGTCGATGCCGCGCTCAAGGGCCCTGCTCGGCGCGCGTGCCGCGACCGGTGAGCGCAGCGACTTCGATGCGCCGCCGCAGCCGGCGCTCAGTCCGGTCGAAGGCCATGCCACGCGTCGGTTCGCGTTCGAGACCCACGTCGAAGACGGCGACGCATCCATGATGGTGCGGCTGCGCCCCGCCTATCACGACCTGCTCGACGATCCGCGCGGCTATACCGACGGCCAGCAGATCAACTTCCTCGATCTCGCGGTCGGCGCCGATCTGGACCCTGCGCGCTGGCGCTGGTCGACGAGCCTGATCGACATCGTCTCGGTCGCGCCGCGCAGCGAGCTGTTCCGCCCGATCTCCTGGCGCGTCCGGCTGGCCGGCGAACGTGCGGACTACGGTCGCGGTCTCGGCAGCGGCATCCTCGAAGGCGGCCCCGGCCTGGCCTACGGAGACTTCGGCGGCATCGTCGGCTACGGCTTCCTGTTCGCGCGCTTCGAGGCCAACAAGGATCTTGACCGCGGCCAGAGCCTCGGCGTCGGGCCGATGCTCGGCCTGCTGGCAAGGCCGCTGGACGGCTGGCAGCTGCAGTTCGAGGCGGCGACGCTGCCGACCGTCGGCGGGCAGACGCTGGATCGCGGCTGGGTCCGCCTCGGCCAGCAGTGGCAGTTGAGCCGCAATCTGGCGCTGCGTCTCGAACTCGGTACCCGCTGGCTCGACGGCGAGCGCAGCGAAGAGGGCGCGCTGGGACTGCAGATCTACTACTAGTCTGGCCGGTCGTCACGCCGAGGACCCCGCCGCAAGGCCGCGAGGCTAAAGAAAAGGCCGCCCGAAGGCGGCCTTTGGTGAAGCTTCGCATCGATCCTCAGTGGCCGCCGCCCTCAAGCGACTTGACCGCCTGGATCATCGCCACCATGACCTTCTGTGCGTCGCCGTAGACCATGTTGGTGTTGTCGCGGAAGAACAGCTCGTTCTCGACGCCGGAGTAGCCCTTGCCCTGGCCGCGCTTGACCACGTAGACCTGCTTGGCCTGGTCGACGTTGAGGATCGGCATGCCGTAGATCGGCGAGGACTTGTTGGTGCGCGCCGCGGGGTTCACGGTGTCGTTGGCGCCGATGACGATGGCGACGTCGGCCTCCTTGAACTCGTTGTTGATGTCTTCCATGTCGAAGATGATGTCGTACGGCACGCCGGCCTCGGCGAGCAGCACGTTCATGTGGCCGGGCATGCGGCCCGCGACCGGGTGGATCGCGAACTTGACCTCGACGTCGGCCTCCTCGAGCAGCTTCACGAACTCGTAGAGCTTGTGCTGCGCCTGGGCGACCGCCAGGCCGTAGCCCGGGGCGATGATGACCTTCGACGCGTAGCGCATGTTGATCGCGGCGTCGCCGGCATCGACCGGCTTCATGCTGCCTTCGATCTCGGCGTCGCCGTCGTCACCGGCGGCGCCGAAGTTCGAGAACAGCACGTTCTTGACCGAGCGGTTCATCGCCTTGGCCATCAGCAGCGTCAGCAGGGTGCCGGCCGAGCCGACGACCATGCCGGCGATCATCAGCGCCGGGTTGTTCAGCACGTAGCCTTCGAAGCCGACCGCCAGGCCGGTGAACGCGTTGTAGAGCGAGATCACCACGGGCATGTCGGCGCCGCCGATCGGCATCGTCATCATCACGCCGTAGACCAGCGCGAGGATGAAGAACACAGCGATGACGGCCATCGTGACGTCACCGTGCTTGGCGACCATCAGCGCGCCGAGGCCGACCGTGACCAGCAGCAGCAGGCCGTTGATCGCCTGCAGGCCGGAGATGCGCAGGGTCTTGTTGATGCGGCCGTCGAGCTTGGCCCAGGCGATCAGCGAGCCGGACAGCGACACCGAACCGATCAGGCCGCCGAGCACCGCCAGGGTCAGGCCGATGCTGCCGTGGGTCTTGTGGCCGAACAGCTCGATCGCGGCGATCGCGCCGGCGGCGCCGCCGCCCATGCCGTTGTAGAGCGCGACCATCTGCGGCATCGCGGTCATTTCGACCTTCTTGCCGCTCCACCAGGCCCAGCCGAGGCCGAGCACCAGCGCGATCGCGGCCAGCACCATGTTGGTGGTCAGGTGCGGGCGCGCCGCCTCGCTGACGTCCAGCGTGTAGAGGAAGCTGGCGAGGACGGCGACGACCATGCCCCAGCCGGCGACGACGATGCCCGAGCGTGCCGTCACCGGGGACGACATGCGCTTCAGGCCGTAGATGAAGAGGAACGCGGCCGCGAAGTACGCCGCGTCGATGATCAATGCTGCACTCATGATGGTCTCCTCAGCCCTTCTTCTTGTCGGAAGGCTTGAACATCTCGAGCATGCGCTCGGTCACGACGTAGCCACCGGCCGCGTTGCCCGCGCCGAGCAGCACGCCGAAGAAGCCGATCGCCTGCTCCAGCGTGCTCGACGCATTGAGCAGCGCCCACAGCGCGCCGACGACGACGATGCCGTGCACGAAGTTCGAACCCGACATCAGCGGCGTATGCAGGATCGACGGCACGCGGCCGATGATCTCGTAGCCGGTGAAGGCCGCGAGCATGAAGATGTAGAGGGCGACGAAGCCCGTCAGGACGGTCGTTGCGTATTCCATGAGACTCTCTCTCGATTAGCCTTCGACGGCCTTCTTGGCCGCTTCGTTCTTGATCTCACCGGCGTGCGTCAGGCAGGCCTTGGCGAGCACCTCGTCTTCCCAGTTGATCGTGAAGTTCTTCTCGGCGTCGAACATCAGCTCAATCAGGTTGTACTGGTTCTTGGCATACAGCTCGGAGGCGTGCTCGGCCAGCATCGACGGCACGTTTAGCGGTGCGACGATGGTGACCTGGCCGACCTGGACGGTCTCGCCCGGCTGGGTGTATTCGCAGTTGCCGCCGCCTTCCGCGGCGAGGTCGACGATCACCGCGCCGTTCTTCATGCCGTCCACCTGTGCCTTGCTGATCAGCTTCGGCGACGGGCGGCCCGGGATCGCGGCGGTGGTGATGATCAGGTCGGCCTGCTGGATGTGCTTGGTGACGACCGCGGCGATCTTGTCCTTCTCTTCCTGCGTCAGCTCGCGGGCGTAACCACCTTCGCCGCGCGCATCGACGCCGGTGTCGACGAACTTCGCGCCCAGCGATTCGGCCTGCTCCTTGGTTTCCGGACGCACGTCGTAGCCCTCGGTCATCGCGCCGAGGCGGCGGGCCGTGGCCAGCGCCTGCAGACCGGCGACGCCGAGGCCCATCACCAGGCACTTGGCCGGGCGGATCGAGCCGACCGCGGTCGTCATCATCGGCAGGATGCGGGCCAGGTTGGTGGAGCCGAGCAGCGCGGCGTAGTAGCCGGCCAGCGCCGCCTGCGACGACAGCGCGTCCATGGCCTGGGCGCGGGTGATGCGCGGCACCAGTTCCATCGCGAAGCAGGTGATCTTCTTGTCGCGCAGCAGCTTGACCAGATCGGTCTCGCGGTGTGCGTAGACGAAGGTCAGCAGCACCGCGCCGTCCTTCATCGCGTCGACCACGTCCGCCGCCGGCGGCTGCACCGACACCACGATGTCTGCATCCGACACCAGTCCCTGGGGATTGGCGGCGAACGTGACATTCTTATAGGCACTGTCCGGAATGCGGCTGGCAGCGCCGGCGCCGGTCTGCATGTGAATCTCGCAGCCCAGTTTGGCCAGCTTGTCCGCCACCGCGGGTACCATCGCCACCCGCTTTTCGTTCGGGCGGGTTTCTTTGAGCACGGCAATTTTGACCGGCATGAACGGCTCCCTGTATCGCTAAAAACGTACGCCTAAAGCGCCCCTACCCCATCCTCAAGGGGCTTGATTCGGGCGCAAACGGGGAGCAAGTCTAGCGGATGATCTGAGGAATAACACCCAAATTGAGACTACCCAACCGATAGTCTGGGTTTATTCAAGCGCACCGACCGGGTCACGGGGTGGCTCGCGCGGGCCCTTTCGCGGGGTCCCGGCCCGGCGCATTGACCTGTCTCACATCGGCGCCGGGACAGGCGTAAGATCATCTCTCGCGCCCACGCTCCCGGATCGACCATGAAACAGCGAACGCCCTTGCGGGATCTTCCCCCATTGCCGTTGCAGCAGGCCTCCGCGCTGATCGCCGAAAGCAAATATTTCCTGCCGGGCGAGGACCTGGACGGAATGCGCCGCCGCCTGGCGCGCGCCCTGGCCCGCCCGGAGGCCGATCCGTCGCAGTGGGAGGAGCGCTTCTACCACGCGCTGCACTACGCGTTCCCCGGCGGGCGGATCATGGCCAACGCCGGCGCCGAATCGCTCAAGCCGAACGTCTCCACCATCAACTGCACGGTGTCGCGGACCATCGAGGACTCGATGGCCGGGATCATGCAGGCCGCGTCCGAGGCCGCGCTGACGCTCAAGGCCGGCTGCGGCATCGGCTACGACTTCACCTCGCTGCGCCCGCGCGGGGCGTCGGTGTCCGGCGCCGGCGCGACCACCAGCGGTCCGCTGCCGTTCATGGACGTGTTCGACGCGGTCTGCAAGACCGTCTCCAGTGCCGGTGGTCGCCGCGGCGCGCAGATGGGCTGCCTCGAGATCGGCCATCCGGACGTGGAGCAGTTCATCCTCGCCAAGCGCGAGGACGGCCGCCTGCGCGCGTTCAACCTGTCGTGCCTGGTGACCGAGGGTTTCATCAAGGCGGTGCGCGAGGACGGCGACTGGCCGCTGGTGTTCCCGGCCTTCGAGGACGAGCTCGAATCCGAGCAGATCGTCTGGCGCCGCTGGCCGCTGCGCGATCCGCGCTACAGCGTCAACGAACGCGGCCAGACCGCGTGCCGCGTCTACCGCACGGTGCGGGCGCGCGACATGTGGGACCTGATCATGCACTCGACCTACGAGTTCTCGGATCCGGGTTTCATCCTGATCGACGAATACAACCGCATGAATCCGTTGTGGTTCTGCGAGCAGATCCGCGCGACCAATCCCTGCGTCACCGGCGACACCTGGGTGCAGACGGACGCGGGCCCACGTCAGGTCCACGAGTTGCTGGGCCGATCTTTGCGCCTGCAGATCGACGGCGCGCTGCACGACAGCACTGCCGAGGGTTTCTTCAGCACCGGCGTCAAGCCGGTGGTGCGCCTGCGCACACGCGAAGGACACAGCCTGAGATTGACGCGTGACCATCGCCTGCTGCGCGCCGCACGTCTGACGCGCTGGTCGCGCCAGACGGAGTGGTGCACAGCCGGTGAACTGCGCCCAGGTGACCACGTCGTCCTGCATGACCATCGTCGTGCCGCCACGTGGAGCGGAGCGGGTACCGAAGCTGAAGGCTATCTGCTCGGCATGCTGATCGGCGACGGCACGATCAAGTCCGACGAAGCGGTGCTGTCGGTCTGGAAACCCGCCGCCGTCGTAGGCGAGCACGGCCGGCACGGTGCGGATCAGGTCATGGCGCGCGCGCTCGCGGCCGCGCGAGCGCTGCCGCATCGCCGCGACTTCGCCGGCTGGACCAGCGTGCGCGAGCGCAACGAGTTCCGCCTTTCCACCGCGGCAGTCACGCAGCTGGCTGCGGCATATGGCCTCGCGCCGCACAACAAGACCGTCACGCCGCAGATTGAGCGGGCGTCGAGTGCGCTGTACAGAGGTTTTCTGAGCGGACTGTTCGACACCGACGGTTCCGTCCAGGGTTCGCAGGCCAAGGGCGTTTCGGTGCGTCTCGCGCAGTCCGATGAAACCTTGTTGTGTGCCGTGCAGCGCATGCTGCTGCGCCTGGGCATCGCCAGTACGATCTATCGCGAGCGACGGCCGGAAGGCCTCTCGGTGCTGCCGGACGGCAAGGGTGGTGCGCGCGCATACGCCGTGCGCTCGCAGCACGAGCTGGTCATCAGTGGCGAGAACCTGAAGCGCTTCGCCGAGGAGATTGGCTTCACCGATGGGGACAAGGCGCAACGACTGCGCGCATTGCTCGGCAACTACCGGCGCGCGATGAACGCAGAGCGATTCGTCGCCGAAGTGCTTTGCGTCGAGGACGACGGTGAAGCGGAAGTCTTCGACGTGCAGGTGCCGGGCATCAATGCCTTCGACGCAAATGGCTTTTACGCGCACAACTGCGGCGAACAGGGCCTGCCGCCGTTCGGCGCCTGCCTGCTCGGCTCGGTCAATCTCGCGGCACTGGTGCGCAAGCCGTTCACGCCGGAAGCGCATTTCGACTTCGACACCTATGCCGAGATCGTGCGCGTGTTCGCGCGCATGCTCGACAACGTCGTCGAGATCAACGGCCTGCCGCTGCCCGAGCAGCGCGGCGAGATCGAGCGCAAGCGCCGCCACGGCATGGGCTATCTGGGCCTGGGTTCGGCGATGACGATGCTCGGCCTGCGCTACGGGTCCGAGGAGTCGGTGAACTTCACCGAGGCGGTGACCCGGCACCTGGCGGTCGAGAACTGGCGCGCCGCCCTGGAGCTGGCGCGCGAGAAGGGACCGGCGCCGGTGCTGACCGAGATCTTCGAGATCACCCCGGAGCTGCTGGCGATGCGGCCGGAGCTGGCGCGCGACGGCTACAAGTCCGGTGACCGCGTGCCGGGTCGCATCCTCCATGCCCGCTACTCGCGCTACATGCAGCGCATCGCCGAGGTCGAGCCGGAACTGGTCTCGGAGCTCGCCGAGGTCGGCGCGCGCTACACCCATGCCACCTCGATCGCGCCGACCGGGACGATGGCGGCGTCGGTCGGCAACAACGCCTCCAACGGCATCGAGCCGAGCTTCGCGCACTCCTACATCCGCAACATGATCGTGCCGGGCGAGAAGGCCAAGCGCGCGATCCGCATGGATTCCTACGAGCTGCTGGCCTACCGGCAGTGGATCGACAGCGACGTCGACCCCGACGACCTGCCGGACGCCTTCCGCGGCACCGCGGCCGGGACCGATCCGCGCGAGCACATTGACGTGCAGGCCGCGGCCCAGCGCTGGATCGACTCGTCGATCTCCAAGACCATCAACGTGCCGTCCGGGATCGATTACGAGGATTTCAAGGACGTCTACCTCTACGCGGTCGAGAAGGGGCTCAAGGGCTGCACGACCTTCCGCTTCAATCCGGAAGTGCATCAGGGCGTGCTGGTGTCGGAGGAGGATCTGGCCAACACCCTCTACGAGTTCAAGCTCGCCGACGGCACCACCGTGCAGCTGCCCGGCAACGCCGAGGTCGAGTACGACGGCGGCACCTATACCGCGGCCAATCTCTACGACGCCCTCAAGGAGGGCTTTTACGGCCGCCTCTGAGCGACCGCACCGGGAACGCGTGCCATGAGCGAGACCAGCAAGAACGCCAAGATCGACAAGCGCATCGTCGGATGGAGTGTCGTGCGCGACGGCCAGGCGGCCAATCAGGAGCCGGACTCCAACCCGCTGACCGTGCGCATCGACCGGCGCGAGGAAGGCAGTTGGGAGTCGATCACCACCAAGATCAACCTGACCTCGGCCGGCGGGCGCAAGACGATCTACTTCGTCATCGGCTTCGGCGTCGTCTGCGGGCGTATGGGCGGCAAGCCGGTCTGCATCGAGCGCCCGCTCGAATTCTTCATCCCCGCTGGCCAGACCTCGGCCGAGCACCAGTGGGTATCGGCGACGATGCGCACCCTGTCGCTGGCGGCGCGCGGCGGCTTCCTGATCAAGGCCCTGGCCGATCTGCGCAAGGTGTCCTGGGACCGCGGTCCGGTGTGGTACGGCAAGACCAAGTCCGGCAAGGGCATGGTGCACGACTCCGAAGTCGCCGCCATCGCCTGGGCGATCCAGCAGGAGCTGCACAAGCGCGGCTTCCTCGGCGAGCGCGGCCAGGAACGCCCGGTCGAGGCCCTGGCCGAACAGTTCGAACGCACCCGCGCGTTCCGCGACCGCCTGCCCGTCGACAATCCGCATGTCGACTACTCCGGGCGCGACCGCTCGGCCGAGGACGACGAGGCCGCGCTGGCGATCGTCGGCGTCTGCCCGGACCCGGACTGCCGCGGCGAGATGATCATGAAGGACGGCTGCCCGACCTGCCTGGACTGCGGCTATTCGAAGTGCGGGTAGGGCGCTGACGCCGGCAGCGCCGCGATCTTTGTCCCATGCATGAGCGGGGCAAGCCTTCTGCTCCGGCCCCTCGGCGCCGCTGAGGGCGGCCGGTGAAAGCGGCTCCGGGAACGTACGCGCTGGTGCTGCGCAGCCGCAGGCGCACGGAGATCGAGGTCGGTTGCTGGGGGCGTCTTCGATTGGTGCCGGGCTACTACCTCTACGTCGGCAGCGCCTTCGGCCCGGGCGGCGTCCGGGCGCGGGTGTCGCGACACTTTCGCGAGACCAAGCGCCATCGCTGGCACATCGATTTTCTGCGGGCATGCACCGAGCCGGTCTGTGCTTGGTGCAGCTATCTTCCGGATCGCCTCGAACACGACTGGGCGCGGGCGCTCGGGCGGATGGCGGGTGCCAGCTGTATCCACGGATTCGGGTCCAGCGACTGCGGCTGCGACGGTCATCTCTTCGTATCGGCCCGAATGCCCGGGCGCGCCGAGATGACGGCCGCCCTGGGACCGTCGATCGAGCGATGTGACTATCGCCGGCCCGAATCCGGCGTCTCCCCTGCGCCTGCGTCGTCCCCGATGAACGCCGGGTCCGGCTCCGTCGCCGATCTCAAGGGGCTGGGCCCCAGCAGCGCCGCTGCGCTGCGCAACATCGGCATCGACAACGCCGACCAGCTTCGCGGCAGCGATCCTTTCGCGCTGTACGCCGCGCTCAAGGCGAAAGCGCCGGGAACGAGCCTCAACTTCCTCTACGCCCTCATCGGCGCGATCGACGGAATCCACTGGCTGGAGGTCAAACGCAGTCGCCGCATGGAGATCCTGCTTCGGCTGGACGCAATGGGATTGGCACCATTGGTAAGGAGGGCGCATAGATGAAGTCGGTTACGCGCCTCCTTATTTTGTTTGGATTCGCTATCGCCATTTCCTTTCTATTCGCAAGGCTCTACTCACAGGGGAACTTGGTTCTCACTGAGGCTGCAAAAGCAATGTCTTGGGCGCTATCCATTCCAGGCGCTGTGCTCGGATTCTGTTACTGCCGTTTGCTGGGTGAAAAAAGAATATTTGGAGATAAAAAAATCGAAAAAATATGTCCCGTTTTTCATGACAGTAATTTTATGCTCGGTGATCCCGGTAGGATTCGCCCAGGCAGCTTTCGATGTGTGGACGAATCGATTTGGAAGCTCTGTGCATATCGAAGTAGTCGTGCGACATCTCAACGACAGAGGGAAGGCTAAGATTTGCCGTTATAGGGCTGATCTGGACTTAGTAGGTCGCGACGCTTCGGGAACGATATGTGTTTCGATGAGCGAGTCTCAGCGGTTGCATATTGGGGGGGCGGCAGCTTGCGACCGGAAAGGGAAGCTTCTTTGAGGTTGCTGTGCAGAGTTTCAGCGCACTGAAGTAAAGGCGCCGATCAGTCTCGAGTTTTCATTGCGCGTCCACAGCTACGGACCGCGTATGGCGTGTCTTCGATCCGCCTGCGGTGAAGATGCGGAACGCTTCACCAACGAAGGGATCTGTCCCGACACCGAACGCTGCACGTAACCTTGCGTGCAAGTCAGAAACAGACACCGCTGCCGATCTGCGGCAGGATGCGCAGATCACGGTCACGGTGACGGGGCATGCAACCACGCATCAGCATGATCACGCTCGGCGTGCGCGATCTGGCGCGGGCGGTGAGGTTCTATGAGGCCGGGCTGGGCTTTCCGCGGATGGAGTCGCCGCCGGAGGTGGCTTTCTTCACGCTCAACGGCAGCTGGCTGGGACTGTACGGGCGCGCGGCGCTGGCCGCGGATGCCGGTGTGCCGGACGACGGCAGCGGTTTCGAGGGCGTCACCCTCGCGCACAATGTCGGCTCGGAGCGTGAGGTCGACGCGGTCGTCGCGCGGGCGGTGGCCGCCGGGGCGACGCTGGTGAAGCCGCCGCAAAAGGTGTTCTGGGGCGGCTATTCCGGCTATTTCAAGGATCCGGACGGCCATTTGTGGGAGGTGGCCCACAACCCGCTGTTCTGGGTCGGGCCGCAGGATCCGCAAGGCTGACGCGTGCCCCGGGCTCGCGCGGTCCGGACTGCAGGATTTTCAAACAGGGGAGAACAGGATGTTCCAGACGGTACTGGTGGTGCTGGCGCTCGGCTTCGCCGCCGCATTCTCGATCATCGTGGTGCCGCCGCTGCTGGCTTCCGGCGATCTGTTCGGCGCGCTGGCGGCGGGATTCGTGAATCCGTATGCGTCGGGGTATTCGCTCGACACGATCATGTGCTGGTGCGTGCTGGCCGCGTGGGTGGTTCACGAGGCGCGCAGCGCCGGTGTCCGCCATGGCTGGGTCGCGCTGCTGCTGGGGCTGGTGCCGGGCGTGGCGACCGGCTTCGCCGTCTATCTGCTGCTGCGGATGCGCCAGCTGCCGGCTGCGACCGCCGCGGTACGTTGAACGCGCTCGAGCTGAAGCTGCCGCCATTGGTCCTGGTGGCGATCACGGCGCTGTTGATGTGGGGGCTGCATCGGGCGCTGCCGCTCTGGATGTGGACCAGTCCGCTGCGGCCATGGTTCGCCGGCGGCTTGTTCGCGGCCGGTGCCGGTTTTGCCCTGGCCGGGGTGATCGCGTTTCGCCGGGCGCGGACGACAGTCGATCCGCGGGCGCCGGACGCCGCGTCCCGCATCGTCAGTTCGGGGATCTACCGCTACAGCCGCAATCCGATGTACGTCGGCTTCCTGCTGGCACTGGCGGCGTGGGCGCTATGGCTGGCGAGCCCGGTGGCGGCGCTGTGCCTGCCGGCTTTCGTCGCCTACATGAACCGCTTCCAGATCGCGCCCGAGGAACGGATGCTTGGCCAAAAGTTCGGGGCGCACTATCTCGCCTACCGGCAAGCTGTGCGGCGCTGGCTGTAGACCGCTAAGGGCGCCGCAGCCGTGTCCGCTGGATTCCAAAAGGGGGAGATACCGATGCAATCGCTGAAACAGAAGCTGTTGCCGCCGTTTCTGGTGCTGTCCGGCATTCTGTGCCTGTCGGCTTATCCGCTGGTGCTGGTCTGGCCGTCGGGCTGGGCCTGGGGCGACGCCGGCATGCACTACCTGCACATGATGCTGTCGATCTATGCGGTGCTGGGGGTGTTCCTGATCCTCGCGGCGCGCAATCCGTCCGCCCATCGCAGCCTGCTGCAGTTCACCGCGTGGTCCAGTGCCGCGCACGGTGGCCTGATGACCGTGCAGTCGGTCATGATGGATCAGCCCGGCCATCTGCTCGGCGATGTGCCGGCGATGCTGGGGCTGGCCATCGTGCTGGCGATCCTGATGCCGGCGCGTTCGCCAGCGGTCTGAGCCGCGGCGGGTGTCCAGCCTGACGGGCTGGGGCGCCGCAGGAGACTCTTGAGCGTTGAGCGTCGGGCATCGTTCCCGATGCCGGACCGTTGCGGTCGGTGAGGCAGCCGGGATCGGCCGACCGCCGGCCGGGGACGCCCCCAGGCGCCAGGATGCGCGCCGGAGGCGCATACTGCGCACAAGGTGGGTGGCAACCCGAGATGCCGGCGGCGGAGGATCAGTGAGGAGCTTGATCCGGAGTTCGGAGAAGTCGGGCCAGTGGGGCGCGAAGTTCATCCTGGCCACGCTTGACGCGCTCAGCACACAGCTCGCGGTGCTGGATGCGCAGGGCACGATCATTGCCGTGAACGAGGCATGGCGGCGGTTCGCGCGCTGCAACGGCGCTGCCGAGAAGGCGGACTTCGTCGGAGAGAACTACGTCGGGATCTGCGAGCGTGCGTCGTCGTCGGATCCCGACGGGACCGCGGCGCGGATGCTGTCCGGATTGCGCGAGGTGTTGTCCGGACAGGCGCAGTGCCATCAGTTGGAGTATCCGTGCCACGCGCCGGGCGAGCAGCGTTGGTTCATTGCGAGGGTTTCCCGTTACGAGGTCGACGGTGTGACCTACGCGGTGGTGTGGCATGAGGACATCACCGCGCGCAAGCTCGCGGAGATCGAGGTCACCAGCGGTAAACGGGCACTCGAGCAGGTCAACCGCGAACTGCAGAAAGCCCTGGAGCGCGAGCAGGTTCTGGCCAGAACCGATCCGCTCACGGGGCTGAGCAATCGTCGCCACTTCGTCGAGCAGGCGGCCGCGGAGCTGGAACGGTCCCGGCGGTATGGGCGGGTGTTTGCGCTGGCCGTGATCGACATCGATCTTTTCAAAGGCGTCAATGACCGATTTGGGCATCTGGCCGGCGATGCGGTGCTCAGCCGCTTCGGCGCGCTGGTCCGCGCTCATGTCCGCGCGACCGATATCGCGGGGCGTTTCGGCGGCGAGGAATTCGTCCTGCTGTTGCGGGATACCGATCTGGCCCAGGCGGCCCAGTCGATGGCGCGGCTGCGTGCAGCGGTCGAGGGGACGGCATTCGAAACGCCGGCCGGTGCGGTCCACGTGACGATCAGTGCCGGGATCGCGCAGTGGCGGCCCGGACAGACACTGGACGCGATGTTCCGCGGCGCCGACCGGGCGCTGTACGCCGCCAAGGCCGAAGGCCGCAATCGCGTCATCACGGACGCTGCGTCGACTCCGCCGGCGGGTTGATCCGGTCGGCGGGGTCGACGCGGCCGATCAGAAGAAGCCGGCCATGGCGTAGGCGGTCTTGTCGAACATCTTGTCCTGGGCCTCGGTGAGTTCGAGGTTGGCCTTGTTGGCGGTGGTGACGATGCGGGTGCGGTATTCCTTGCGGGTTGAGACTTCCGACACGCGCTGCTGGCTGGATCCGGCATCGGACACCTTGGCGTCGATCTTGGTGTCCTTGCGGACCAGCACCCCGTCGGCGACGCGCTCGCGGACCGAGATGTCGCAGACCAGCATGTAGGTCACATCCTTGACCAGTGCGTTGGCGATCAGCGATGCACCGGAAGCGGCGACGCCGCCAATCAGGCCACCCTGCCAGGTATGGCCGGTGTTGTGGCCGACCACGGCGCCGGCGACCGATCCGGCCAGGACTTCGCCGCCACCGACATAGCCCTGTCCCAACGCCGCCTCAGCCGCACTGGGGCTGGCCTTTTCGAGGTTCAGCACATAGACCAGCATCTGGAAGTGCGCCGCATCCGGGTCATCGACGATCTGATACCCGTTGCCGTTGCTGGCGAACTGCTGTCTGACGAACTGGCTGAACGCGCGCCGGTCGAATTCCATCACGCCGCTGCGGACGTCCAGGTAAACCGTGCGTTTGGATCGTGCCACGGGATCGATGAAGATCGCCGAGCTGGTCTTGGTCTGGACATCGAGGTCCTTCTTGCTCAGGGCGACATGCGTTGCGGCACAGCCCGAGAACAACGTCGCGATTGCGGCGACGAGCACAATCCTGAACAGCGTGAGGGTTCCGGTCTTCACGGCATGAGCTCCCTTGTCTTGAATTTATATGTGACCGATCAGCGGTCTTGTGGTGAAACGGTGCGTTGCTACCAGTAGTGCCCGTAGTAACGGTGGTAGTAGATGCAGTCCCGGTAGTCGCGATAGCGGTAATACCGGTAGCGCGTGAGATTCCCGCAGGTCCAGCCGGGCTGCCAGTAGCTCGGTGCGGCCTGAACCGGTTTGATGTTCTTTTTCAGAGCGTCGTCGGCGTAGGCTTCCGCTTTCTTCAGGTCGCCCGGATCGAATTCGGAAGACAGGACTTCCGCGTTCAGTCTTTTCTGCATTTCCTCGGCTGTTTCGGCGTGTGCCGCCGTTCCGGCGACGATCACGAGCAACAACGCGGACACGCAGACACGCTCCCACTGCCGTATGACTTGCATTTCGCCCTCCCGCGAAAGTCGATATGGCGCAACAACGGGCTGATATTTGATGTGATACCCGTTTGGTTCATCAAAGCGCGGAGTATCGGTGGGCTGCAATCGGCGATGCGGCGCTTGCGGTGTAGGAATATGGCTAGCCGCCGGCTTGTGCCGGTATGCCGGAGTTGCGCGACAATCGCGGCGGGAACAAGGGGGATGCCTTGGTCGTTCGGGAATACAGGGATGCGGATCTGGCGGAGGTCGTCGGCGTTTTCACGCGAGCCATTCATGTTCTGGCGGTCGGGCATTACGACGCACGGCAGCGCGCCGCGTGGGCGCCGGCGGCGCCGGATCTGCCGGCATGGCGCTCGCGCCTGGCCTCGCAGTCGGTGCTGGTTGCCGACAGCGACGGAGTGATCGCGGGATTCCTCGCGTACACGACGGACGGGCATATCGATCTGCTGTACTGCGCGCCCGAATTCGCGCGCCACGGTGTCGCTTCCGCGCTGTATGAACGGGCGCAGTCCGTTCTGGATGCGGCCGGTGCCGCAGCGGCCTACACCGAGGCGAGCCTGGTGGCCCGGCCTTTTTTCGAGGCCCGCGGTTTCGGGGTCGAGGCCGAACAATATGTGGAACGCGGCGGCGTGGGTTTCGTCCGCTTCGCGATGCGCAAGCCCCTGACGCGGACCGGACCGTGACGCGGCTCGCGACGATCCTGCAGCACATCGAGTGCTACATCGACGATGGCGATGCGGCGGACCTGGATGCGGCGCTGCGGGCCGCGGCCGACGGCCCGCTGGACATCGCCGAGCTGCTCGATCGCGTGGCGCGGATCAAGGGTGACGAAGAACGCCGCTGGCGCGCGATCGCGGCGCTGCGTCGGGCACTGCGCCTGCCGGTCGTTCCGGGCCCGGTATGCCGGACGCGTCCCGGGTGAAGGCTTATTGAGTGCGTGGGGAGACCATGATGCAGAACGAGTGGATGATGCCGGCCCTGTTGTTCGGGTTCGGTCTGGCGGCTTTCTTTGCCGCGTTTGCGCGGGTCTGCCGATTCGACCGTGATCGCAGTTTCTTTCCCACGGTCCTGATCGCAATCGCGGGTTACTACGTGCTGTTCGCGGTGATGGCGGGGCAATCGATCTGGATCGAGGTGATCGTCGCGACCGCGTTCGCGGGCCTGGCGGTCATCGGGGGTGTGCATCGCCGCGTGGACCTGGGACTGATGATCGTCGGCGGCGCCACCTTTTTGCACGGCTGCTTCGACGCGGTCCACGGCCATGTCATCGACAATCCCGGCGTGCCGGTGTGGTGGCCGGCGTTCTGCGGCGCCTTCGATCTGCTGTTCGGCGGCTGGATCGTCACCCTGGCGCTGCGACAGCAGCGGGCGCTGGCGCCCGCCTGAGAGCGTCGTCGCTTATCCGTCGGGTTGCAGGTTCAGCACATGAACCGCGTTGCCCGGCAGGAACGGCAGCGGCCGATCCGCCATCCAGTCGGCGTGACCGGCGCGGTAGTAGGGCGACAGCGGGTGGCCGGACTGGCCGCCCGGCATGATGAAGTAGCCGTTGCGTTCGCGGCCCGGTGTCACCGCCATGCGCTGCGACGCGCCGCCCTGGGCGAGTTGCACGCGCGGCAGTTCGCTGTCGCCCGCCATCGGCTGCGGCGGCATGTCCAGCCAGCGTGACAGCGCCGGCACGGCCCGCGACAGCGGGTGCTGCATCCGCAGGGTGTTGGTCTCGCCCCAGCTGCGCGCGCCGATGCCGCCGGGCATCGCGGCATAGGGTTCGAGCACCGCGTCCAGCGCCGCGATCAGCAGCGCGTTCCAGGTTTCGAAGCGCGGGTTCAGCAGGTTCGGCGGCTGCTGCGTCACCAGTGCCCACAGCGGGCCTTCGGTCTGGAACGCACGATCGCCGTAGGTGCAGTCGGGATTCTCGGCGTGGCAGGGCGCGATCAGTGCCGCGAACACGGTGTCGCGCACGCGGTCGCGCCACTCCCGGACGAGCCGGTAGCCGACCGAGCCGGGGACGGCACGGGCCTGCCAGTCCTCGACATGGCCGCGGGCCTCGGCGCGCAGTGGATGGCCGTTCACGGTGTCTGCCGTCAGCAGGTCGAGCAGCAGCGTCTGCCAGCGCTGCAGCAGCAGCGCGCGATCGTCGAGCTGCACGGCGAGCATGTCGGTTTCGGTCGCGGTGCCGATGGCCAGCAGGTCGTCGCGGATCTGCTGCTGGCGCGCGCCGAGGGCGTAGGTGCCGGTGCCGATCTTGCGCAGGGCTTCGCCGTCGGCGATGCGGGCGTTGGCGGTCCACACCCGGCCCTGTGGCGGATCGATCACGCGCGGATATTCGGCCACGTCGAGAAAGCCGGACCAGCCCTGGCCGTCGGCCCAGGACGCCGGCATGCGCCCGTCGATGCCCTCGCGGCGGGGAATTCGGCCGGCGACGGTCCAGCCGATGTGGCCGCCGCGGTCGCCGACGACGAAGTTCTGCGGCGGCAGGCCGGAGCGGTTGGCGATGTCGACGGCTTCGGCGACGTCTGCGGCGCGTTCCATGCGGGTGAAGCCGAGGTTGAGCGCGCCCGGGACGCGTGCCAGCCAGTGGATCGCGTCGGCGTGGCCTTGCGCATCGGTCAGCACCGGTCCCCAGAGGGTTTCGTCGACGGTCAGCGTCTCGGCGTCCGCGCCCCGCACGCGCAGGGTTTCGTCGACCGCTTCGATGCGGCGCCAGCCGTCGGGTGTGCGGTAGCGCCGCGGGTCGGCCGGGTCGGTTTCGAGGCGGACGCGATCGCTCCAGTCGCCGTAGGTCGTGGTCAGCGCCCAGGCGACGTGGCCGTTGCTGCCGACGATCATGAACGGCAGCCCGGGCAGGGTCACGCCGGCGACGTCGAGGCTGTTGTCGCCATCGATGCGGAAGCGGGTGCGCAGCCAGATGTGCGGGACGCGGTAGGGCAGGTGCATATCGCCGGCGACCAGCGCGCCGCCATCGCGGACATGGCTGCCGGCGACCGCCCAGTTGTTGCTGCCGAGCAGGAAGTCGTGTTCGGCGTGGCCGGCCGCGAGTTCCGGAAAACCGCCGGGATCGAAGCTGCGCAGGTCGTAGATGTCCGGGCCTGGCGGTGCCGGTGGTTGATCGTAGGCGTCGCCCATCAGCGGCGCGTCCCATTCGGTGCCGGGATAGGTCAGGAACGCGGTCAGTTCGGGCGGCAGCCCTTCGTGCAGGGCGGCGAGCTGCAGGTCGCGCGCGGCGGTGGGATCGCTGAGGCCGAAGAACATCGTCGCCAGCACCAGCAGGCTGTCGACCGCTTGCCAGGGGGCGGGTGGCTGTCGCAGCAGCCAGTACTCGAACGGCCGCGACGCCAGGGCGGCGAGGCCGGCGTTGACGCCGTCGGTATAGGCCTGCAGCAGTTCGCGCTCGGTGTCCGGCAGCATGGCAAGGTTCTGAGTCAGTGTCGCCCGCATCCGGAACAGACGGCGCTCGCGATCCTGTGGCAGCACCGCCGGTCCCAGCAGTTCGGCCAGCTCGCCCGCCGCGGCGCGGCGCAGCAGGTCCATCTGGAAGTAACGTTCCTGGCCGTGGACGAAGCCGGTGCTGCGTGCCAGATCCAGACGGTTCTGTGCCGACAGGGTGACGACGCCCAGGCGATCACGCTTGATGCGCGCATTGCCGCCGAGCCCTTCGAGCCCCCGGGTGCCATCGAGCTGCGGCAGGCTTGCGTGCAGCAGCAGGTACGCGCCGGCGACGACCGTGGTCGCAATCAACCCGCCGCCGACGGCGGTCCGGATCCCCCAGCGTGCCAACCAGCGGGCACGCGATTGAGCAGCGCGCATACCGACTCTCCCTGTCCATGCACATGTGTCCGGCCCGGGGCGGTCGCCCCGGACATCCGCGCCGGCCGCGCCTGCGGTCCCGGCGATCGCGGTGTGTTCCCGCTCAGGCGTTCATGACGCCGACGATGCGGCGCGCGAATTCGGCGAAGAACCCACCGACCTCTTCCGGCGTGCGTCCGCAGCCGGGTTCGTACCAGTACGCCACGCGCATGCCCATGCCGCCGATGGCGCGCAGTGCCATCACGGTGTCCGGCACGTTGAAGACGCCCTGTTCGATGCCGCGCTCGATGACGTCGATCAGCAGTCGCTCCGACTGGGCGCGCAGGGTGAGGATCGGCGTCGCCATCTCCGCCGACAGCGCATGCAGCTCCGCGGTCGCCACGACCGCGAGCATCGAATAGTCGCAATGCGACTGCACATGCGCGCGCACCAGTGCCGACAGCTGCTGGGTCGGGTCCGGCTGCGCGGTCAGCAGCGCGTCGCGCAGCCGGCGGTGATGCTCCTCGTGGCCAAGACGGATGATCTCGGCCAGTACGTGTTCCTTCGACGGGTAATGGGCATACAGCGTGGTGGGCTGCGCGCCGGCGGCGGAGCAGATGTCGCGGACCGACGTGCCGCCGTAGCCGTGGTCGGCGAACAGGCACAGCGCGGCGTTGAGGATGCGTCCGCGCGCGCCCTTGGGCGTGACGCCGGGCGGCATCGCCGCGCTGATCGCGGCGATGCGCCGATGGGGATTCGATTCCGGGGCTGCTCTCGCCATTGATAACGATCGTTGTGATTCGTGATGTTTGGATTGTTACTTGTTTAAGTTGGAATATCAATCTATAGTTTGCAAAAATCACAACGAACGTTTGTTTTCATTGGCGCACCGGGCGCACCGGGTGCGCCCGGTGCGGGAGTCGAACATGCCAGTGGTGAGATCCGATTGGGGGGTGCTGTCCTATCGCTGCAGTGGGGCCGGTCCGGCATTGCTGCTGCTCCATGGTCTGGGTTCCAGCAGCCGCGACTGGGCGCCCCAGATCGAGGCCTTCGCGCAGCGTCATACGGTGATCGCGCCCGACTTCAGGGGGCATGGGCAGTCCTCGCGGATCGCCGGTGGGGTGACGATCCGGGACTTCGCGGCCGATGCGGCTGCGGTGCTGTCGCATGCCGGATTTTCCAGCGCGGACGTGGTCGGGCTGTCGCTCGGCGGTGCGGTTGCGTTCCAGATGGCTCTCGACCAGCCCCAGGAGGTGCGCTCGCTGACGATCGTCAACAGTGCGCCGGCCTTCGTCGCGCAGCGCTGGCGCGAGCGGGTGATGCTGGTGCAGCGCCGGGCGCTGGTGCGGCTGATGAGCATGCAGCGCATGGGCCAGGCACTGGCCAAGCGGCTGTTTCCGGACGATGCCGCGCTGCAGGCGCAGTTCATCGAGCGTTTCGCCGAGAACGACAAGGCCAGCTATCGCGCCACGCTCGACGCGCTGATCGGCTGGAGCGTCGCCGACCGCATCGGGCAGATCGCGGTGCCGACGCTGGTGGTTGGCGCCGACCAGGACTACACCCCGGTCGCGGCGAAGCAGGCCTATGTCGATCAGATGCCCAACGCGCGCCTGGCGGTGATCGAGAACGCGCATCATGCGGTCACCGCGGAGCGGCCGCAGGCTTTCAACCGGGTACTGGCGGAGTTTCTCGATGCCGCGCGCAGCGATGCCGGCACCGGGGCGCCGGCCGGCGAGGCCGTGTCGTGAGCGTCGGGCGCCTGGCCGCGGCGGTATTGCTGCTGTGGAGCGGATGGAGCTGGGCGGCGGCTGCGAGCGTGCCGGCGCCGGTGCGCGTCGCGACCGGTCTGGTCCAGGGCCACATCGCCGGAAACACGGTCCGCTACCTCGGCATCCCGTACGCGGCGCCGCCGGTGGGCGCGTTGCGCTGGCAGCCGCCGCGCGCCCCGGCGGCGTGGGACGGCGTGCTCGACGCCGCGCGGTTCAGTCCGGCCTGCATCCAGATGGGCGGCTACTTCGGCAGCGACGATCCGGCCACCTTCGGCAAACCCTTCGGTGACGAGGACTGCCTGTACCTGAACGTGTGGACGCCGGCGCCGGTGGACGCACCGCGACCGGTACTGGTTTTCATCCACGGTGGCGCCGGTGTCGCCGGCGCCACGTCGCTCGGCGTCTACGATGCGACGCGCCTGGCCGGCGAACTCGGTGCCGTCGTCGTCAGCATGAACTACCGCCTGGGATTCTTCGGCGCGATGCCGGTCGCCGAGGTGCAACAGGATCATGCCGCGAGCTTCGGCCTGCTCGACCAGTTGCAGGCCTTGCGCTGGGTCCGCGACAACATCGCCGCATTCGGTGGTGATCCGGACAACGTCACGGTCATGGGGCACTCCGCCGGCGGAGTCGCGATCTGGACCATGCTGCGCGCGGAGGCGGCGTCCGGCCTGTTCACGCGCGCGATCGTGCTGTCGGGCATTCCGCTGCGCGTGAATCCGGACAAGACGCGCGAATACGGCGACGAACTGTTGCGGCGTCTGCTGCGGCGCGACGGGATGCTCGATCGCGACGACGATCTGGATGCGGTGCGCGGGCAGATGGGCGGCGACGCGCTGCGCGACTACCTGTATGCGCTCGATGCCGGCGGGATCATCGAGGCCGCCGGCGAGCTGAAGCCGCAGGCGGCCGAGCCGGACGACGGCGATGACGTGCTCAACCCGGTGCCGACCATCGTCGGTTCGGTCGGCAGCGAAGCGAGCATGCTGCTGCTCAAGCGCTATCTCGAACACGACACGCTGGCGTTCTGGGACCTGATCAACAGCGGCCGTTCCGATCTGCGCGTGTCCGACTTCTTCGGTTCCTGGACCTACCTGAAATTCCGGGTGTCGACGTACTTCGCCAATCGCACGCTGCGTGGGCTGGTGGATCGCAGCGCGGACCGGCTCGCGGCGACGTCGGTGCCGGTCTTCCGCTACGCCTTCGAGTGGGACCGCATGCCGCAGCCCTGGCGCAAGCTGTTCGGTGCCTATCACGGCATCGACGTGCCCTTCTTGTTCGGCAACTTCCTCGACGGGACACCGAACTTCTCGAAGTTCACCTGGGCGCCGCAGACGGTTGCCGAGCGTGAGGCCATCCATGCGGCACTGGTGGCCGGACTCCGGGGTTTCGTCGAATCGGGCGATCCGGCCCGTTACCCCGGCGCCATCGAGTGGAAACGCTGGGACCAGAAACACCATTACACGGTCGTCCGCTAGACGACCCCGTTCGCACAGTGCGACGTTGGAGAGAGAGATGCGGGATCAGACACGGTGCGCCGGAGGTACGGCGCGGCTGACGGCGCTCGCCGGAATCGGGCTGGCGCTGGGGATGTTCGCAAGCGGGCTGCATGCGCAGGCCGCGGGCGACGAGGATTTCGACGAGCTGCTGTCGTCGATCCTGAGCGACGATGCGCCGGCGGAGGCGGGCGCGGGTGACGACGGTGGCGGCCGGGACCAGGCGCAGGCCGTCGCCCCGGCCGCGCCGGCGCCCGAAGCGGCGGCCGGTGCCGGCCCGGACGAGGCCGATCCGGATGCGCCGGAGACGGTCGCGACGGTGCCGGTCGAACCGCTGACCCCCGCGCCCACGCCGACCCCGGTCCCGCCGCCCTCGTCGAAGCGGCTCGAGGAGATCGTGGTCGTCGCGCAGAAGAAGGCCGAGCCGATCCAGGACGTGCCGATCTCGATCTCGGTGATCGACGAGCAGTTCATCGAGGAGTGGTCGATCACCGACCTCAACACCACGGTGCTGTACACCCCCAACGTCAAGGTCGCCGATGCCGGCTACTTCATCCTGCCGCGTATCCGCGGTTTCGGGACCGACCAGAACAACAAGGCGTTCGAACCGCCGGCGGGCGTTGCGATCGACGGCATTCCGTATACGCGGCTGGAGTACTTCACGTCGGCGCTGTTCGATCTGGCGCGCATGGAGGTCTACCGCGGGCCGCAGGGGACGGCCTTCGGCAAGAACACCACCGCCGGCCTGATCCATCTGATCACCAATTCGCCGACCGACGAGTACCAGGGCTTCGTCGACATCCAGTACGGCGACTTCGACCGCCGTCGCCTCGAAGGGGCCGTCGGCGGGCCGATGATTCCGGGCTTCCTCAACTTCCGCGTCGCCGGGCTCAGCGACGATCGCACCGGCTTCGTCCGCAACAGCGCGACGGTGTCGCTCAATGGCGCGCCCGAATACGGCCGCGGCAACAACCGCAAGGGCGTCCGGCTCAAGCTCGACTTCGTCGATCTGTTCGGATCCAGCCTGCGCCTGACCGCCGAGAAGGTCGACATCGAGGCGCTCGGTGCCGGCATCGAGCTGTTCGATGTCTCCGACACGATGCGGGCGGCGATCCTGCGCTACGACCCCGCGACCGACTTCGAGCGCGCCAACTACGTCAACACGATCAACGATCCGGATTACCGTAGGATCGCGCTGGAGACCTACAACGCGGAGTGGCGTCTCGACATCGGCGAATGGGAGCTGGTCGGCCTCGGCGGCTACTCGGTGCTCGACGGCGACGCCGCGCTCGATACCGACATCTCGCCGGTGCCGGCGATCGCCGCATTCGATTCCGACCGCTCGCCGACGACGACCGCGGAGTTCAGGCTCGAGTCGCCCGAGCTGGATGGCCTGCTGGGCCTGCCGAGCCTGTTCGGCATGGATCTCGGTTACAGCAACATCCTGGCCGGACTGTACTACCAGAAGCGCGAGATCCAGGGCGACGGTATCCGCTACCGCATCGGCCTGTCGTATCTCGACCTGCTCCTGGCCAGCACCCTCGACAATCCCAGCAGCCCGGTGCCGGATCTGGTCTCGGGCATCGTCGCCGCGCTGTTTCCGCTGATCCCGCCGATCGGGGGCATCGCCGATTCGGCGTACTCGGAGGAAGCGACGCAGGACTTCGATCAGAGCGCCGACGCGCAGGCCGTGTTCGCGCAGCTGCAGTGGCAGCTCACGCCGGTATGGGGTCTGGAGTACGGCATCCGCTTCAACCAGGAGACCAAGGATGCGCATTTCAACATGTACTACAGTTCCGACGCCGCGCTGCTGCTGCCGCTGCTGGGCGTCGAGGAATACGAGCGCGACCTGAGCTTGAGCGAGGACAACGTCGCGCATCGCGTGTCGCTCAATTTCGAGCCGAGCGAGGAGATCGGTCTGTTCCTGCACTGGGCCAAGGGCTTCCGGGGCGGCGGCTTCAACGCGTTCTCCTATCGGGGCGACGTCGAGGAGCTGATCTACGGCCCCGAATCCGCCACCGACTGGGGGCTCGACTTCAAGTCCACCCTGCTGGACGGGCGCATGCGCCTGAACGTGTCGCTGTTCCGGCTCGACGTGGATGACTTCCAGGTGCTGGTCGGCCTGCCCACCAACAGCCCGCTCGGCATCGGCCTGGGCGGCAGCAAGGTGGAGAATGCGTCCAAGGCGCGCTCGCAGGGCATCGAGGCGGACATGACCTGGCTGGTGTTCGACTGGTTCACGCTGTTCTCGACCTTCGGCCTCAACGACACCGAATACCTCGACTTCACCACCAACACCTGCTTCCCGGACAACAAGGACACCGACGGCGACGGCGACACGCACTGCGACGCCACCGGCAAGCCGTTCCCGCTGACGCCGAAATACACCGGCACGATGCTCGGCATGATCACCGTGCCGCTGTCGCGCAGCGGGCTGGCGATGCAGATCGGCGGCGGCTTCGACTATCAGTCCAGTCAATACACCAACACCAGTCTGGATGACCGCTACACCCAGGGGCCGGTCACGCGCTGGCGCGCGACGATCGGCTTCGGCCATGCCTTCGACGGCTGGTCGTTCCGGCTGCAGGGCGAGAACCTGACCAACGAGAAGGTCACGGTGCGCCAGGGCCAGATCATCAAGGGCGCGGTGGTCGAGGGCATCGAGGCCCCGCGCACGATCTACGCGACCTTCCGGTACAACTTCGGACGCTGACATGACGATTCCATCAAGGACGATCGGGGCGCTCGTGGCCGTCGCAGTGCTGGCCGCCTGCGGGGCCTGCGCATCGCTGCAGTCGCCGGCACCATCGGCGGCGACGCCGCAGCTGGCGTCATCGCAGCAGGTGATGGACTGGATCGCGCAGATCGAGGCCCGGGGATTCCGGCGCCCCGCGTATCCCGCCGA
Organism: Nevskiales bacterium; assembly: GCA_028698335.1. Taxonomy (GTDB): domain Bacteria; phylum Pseudomonadota; class Gammaproteobacteria; order Nevskiales; family Nevskiaceae; genus Solimonas. Next base: position 92,059 of record JAQVDP010000006.1, read on the forward strand.
TGCGTGGACCGAGCAGTGGCTGCGTGAGCGGCTCATCGAGTTCGGGCTGCAGAACGTCACGCTCGACCCGATCGAGGTGATGCGCTGGGAGCCGCAGCAGTGGTCGCTGCAGGTCTGGCACGACGGCGACGCCGATCAGGTTCTGGAACTCGAATCCTGGCCGGTGCCGTTGTCGGCCGGCGCCGAGGCCCTGGAGGGCGAGCTGGTGCTGTCGCCGCAGCCCGGTGCGCACGTGGCCGGCAAGATCGCCGTGGTCGGACTCGAACTGATGGCCTGGCCGCAGGCGCGCATGCGCGACAAGGTCGCCACCTGGGCCTACGACCCCGCCGGCGAGCTCGACACGCTGACCCAGGTCCTGCCGATGAGCGAGCGCTTCCAGAAGATCATGGATCCGGAAATCGCCGCCGGCGCGATCGGCTTCATCGGCATCCTGGATTTTCCCTGGGAGACCGACCGCTACTACAACCCCTACGATGCCCGGCCGCGCCCGATTCCGGGTCTGTATCTGAACCGGGCCAACGGTGAGCGGCTCAAGGCCTTCATGGCCGAAGGTCCCGTTCATGCCCGCATCAGCCTGCGGCGTCTGCAGGCGCCCGCGATGTCGCACAACGTGATGGGGTCGCTGCCCGGCCGCTCGGACGACTGGGTCGTGATCGGTTCGCATCATGACGGTCCGTGGAACTCCGCGGTCGAGGACGCCAGCGGCACCGCGCTGGTGCTGGCCCAGGCCTACTACTGGTCGCAGCTGCCGCAGGAGCAGCGGCCCCACAACATGCTGTTCCTGCTCAACGGCGGGCACATGTCCGGTGGCGCCGGCCTGCATCACTTCGCCGAAACGCAGAAGGATTTTCTGGAACGGCAGGTCGTGGCCGAGATCCACCTGGAGCATGCGGCGCGCGAGGCGCGTGCCGTCGACGGCAAGCTGGTGCCGACTGACAAACCCGAGGTGCGCTGGTGGTTCACCAGCTTCATTCCGCGACTGGAACAGAGCGTCGCGCGGGCGATCTGCAAGGAGAGGCTCGAACGCTCGCTGATCATGCCGGTCGAGGGTTTTCCGTCGCCCGGACGCAAGCATCCGCCGACCGATGCCGCGTTCTTTCACCCGTCGGCACCGATCGTCAGCTTCCTGACCGCGCCGATGTATCTGTTCGACCCCGCAGATCGGCTGGACATGGTGCACGAACCATCGCTGCTGCCGCTGACGCGCGCGGTGATCGACATCGTCAACGATCTCGACGGGGTCGGCGCCGCCGAGATCCGTGAGGGGATATACGCGCCGCCACGGCCGCAGAAGATGTCCGGCTGTCCGGCGTCCTGAATCGGCACGGCACCAGACACCAGGAGAAATGGCCATGCATGCCGTACGTCAGCGGTTGCCTTTGATTGCGATGTTGCTGTGCGCGTTCTGCAGTTCCGCGGCTCGGGCCGAAACCTTCGTGTTGGTGCATGGTGCCTGGGGTGGTGGCTGGACCTACCAGGCACTGGACCGGTTGCTGACCCGGCAGGGACACGTCGTCTATCGCCCGACGCTGACCGGGCTGGGTGAACGCGTGCATCTGGCATCGCCGGACATCACGCTGGACACGCACATCCAGGACGTGGTCAACGTCATCCTCTACGAGGATCTGCACGACATCACGTTGGTCGGTCACAGCTACGGCGGCATGGTCGTCACCGGTGTCGCCGACCGCGTGCCGGACCGTATCGCGCACCTGGTCTATCTGGACGCCGTGGTCCCCGGCGACGGCGAGAGTCTGCTCGATATCCATCGCAAGCGCGCCGGCATGCTCGAAAAGCTGACGCAGGAAGGCTTCGTGCGTTTTCCGCGCGACACCCGCGACTATCCGCCGCCGAAGAACGTGCCGCAGCCGCTGCAGACCGTGACCGGACCGCTGCACCTGCAGCACCAGACGCCGCCGGCTATTCCGACCACCTACATCCTGACCGTCGCGGAAGGGCAGAAGCCCGAGGATGACGACTTTGCGCCGCAGGCCGAACGGGCGCGCCAGCGTGGATGGACGCTCATGCAGATGACCGGCGATCACAACGTCCAGCGCACGGCGCCGCAGGCCGTGGCCGAGAGGCTGCTGGAGATCGCCGGCCAGGACGGCCGCTGACCGATGATGGAGACCCCCGCCATGCCGCATCCCGAACCACTCGTCGCCAGCGAGGCCTACGCCTACCCGTTGCTGATCAAGCAGCTGTGGCATGCGCCGCTGAACAATACCCCCGATCAGGAAATCGTCTATCGCGATCGGGTCCGTTACCGCTATCGCGATCTGCGCCAACGCGTCGGCCGCCTGGCCAGCGCGCTGGCCGAACAGGGCGTCGGCTTCGGCGACAGCGTCGCGGTGATGGACTGGGACAGCCACCGCTATCTGGAAGCCTATTACGCGGTGCCGATGATGGGCGCGGTGCTGATGACGGTGAACATCCGCCTGTCACCGGAACAGATCCTCTACACGCTGAATCACGCGCGTCCCAGGGTCGTGCTGCTCAATGCCGACTTCGCGCCCGTGTATCTGGAGATTCGCGACCAGTTGCAGAGCGTCGAGCGCGTCATCTGGATCAGCGACGACGACGCGCCGATGCCGGACTATGCGCACGCCAGCTACGAAGCGCTGCTGGCGTCGGCATCGGCCGCGTTCGAGTTTCCGGACTTCGACGAGAACACCCGCGCCACCACCTTCTACACCACCGGCACCACCGGGTTGCCCAAGGGCGTCTATTACAGCCATCGGCAGCTGGTGTTGCTGGCACTGGCCGGCATGGCGGCCCTGGCCAGCCCGGCGAGCCAGCAGCGCTTCCATCGCGGCGACGTCTACATGCCGCTGACGCCGATGTTCCACGTGCACGCCTGGGCGATGCCGTATGTGGCCCTGCAACTGGGCGTCAAGCAGGTGTATCCGGGGCGCTACGTTCCGGAGCAGATCCTGCGCCTGATCCAGGCTGAACGCGTGACGTTCTCGCACTGTGTGCCGACGGTGCTGCAGATGCTGCTGGCGCAGCTGCCGCAGGACTCGAAGGCGCTGTCGGGCTGGAAGGTGGTGATCGGCGGCTCGGCGCTGCCGACCGGATTGGCGCAGGCCGCCTGCGGATTCGGCATCGACGTCTTCGCAGGCTACGGCATGTCGGAGACCGGCCCGATCGTGACGATCGCGCAGCTCAGCCCGGACGTGGAACAGCAGGATGCGGCGACGCAGCTCGCGCACCGCTGCCGCGCCGGCATGGCGATTCCGCTGGTCGACCTGCGCATCGTCGAACCCGACATGCACGACGTGCCCCGGGACGGCAGCAGCAGCGGCGAGATCGTCGTGCGCGCGCCGTGGCTGACGCAGGGGTATCTCGGCAACGCCGAGGCCTCCGACGAACTGTGGGCCGGCGGCTATCTGCACACGCAGGACATCGGTCTGTTCGACGGTGCCTATCTGCGGATCACCGACCGCATCAAGGACGTCATCAAGACCGGCGGCGAGTGGGTGTCCTCGGTCCAGATCGAGGATTACATCTCCCAGCTCGACGCGGTCAATGAAGTGGCGGTGATCGGTGCCAGGGACGAAAAATGGGGAGAGCGACCGGTGACCCTGGTCGTGTTGCGGGACGGTCACGTGCTCAGCGAGGCGGACGTCAAGGCGTACATCGCCGCGTTCGCCGAGCGTGGAGAGATTTCGAAGTACGCGATCCCGGACACGATCCGCTTCGTCGATGCGCTGGCCAAGACCAGCGTCGGCAAATACAACAAGAAGCTGATGCGCGAGCGCTACGCCGCCGGCTGAGGCCGGCGCGGCGGCAGGCTCACGCGCACAGGCGCAGCTGGCGCTGGCGCTGCGCCATCAAGACATCGACGAAGCCGAGTACGTCCGCCAGTTCGTCGGGCGAGAGGTTGCGCAGCTCGACGTGTGCCGCGGCCATGTGTTCGTGCATCGAGATGCCGACCACCGCGGCCGAGGGCAGCGCGGCGGTGCCCGCCTGCAGCGGCAGATACGGGCGCTGCATCTGCAGCTGGCGTCCGACCACCTGCGTGTCGGCAGCACTGAAGCCGGCGCGCTTGAGACCCGCATCCAGTTCCCGCGCAGCCTGGCGGTAGTGCCGGGCCTGCTGTCGCGCCGTACGCAGTGCCCGAGCGTACGGATCGAGCAGGCGCCGCTTCAGCTCGGCCGCGATCCCGGCGGTTTCGCGGTGTGCCCCGACCTGGGCGCTGAGCATCTGCTGGAAGCGTCGGCGCAGGCCGTGATGCTGGGCTTCCGGCCATCCGGTGGCGCGGACCTCGATGTCCCGGCCGCGCAGGCGGATTTCGAGGCTGCCGCCGTCGGCGGTGCGCACGATGACGGCCTGTGCGTCCGCAGTCGGCCGTTCCTGCCGGCCACTGCTGGTGGCGTCGACGACGTATCCCTCGCCCCATGCCGCACACAGTTCGCGGCAGCGCTGTTCGAACGACGGCGCATCATGGCGGTCCGGGTGCTGCGGGGTCGTGCTGGCCTGCATGTCGGTCTCCACATCCGTTTCTGTGGAGCCTGTTGTACAGGGGGGCTGTCTCAAAACCTGAGACTGCTGCCGTACGGATGCGCGCCGGGTTCAGCCGGTCTTGTCGGGGGGCGTGCCGGGGGCGGGTGCGTCGGTTGCCGCCGGCGAGGCGGGCTGCGGGCTCGCGGGCGCGGCGTCGGTGCGATCGGGCGCGGTTGCGAATGCCGGAGCTGCTGTGGTTTCAGCCACAGGCGGAGTGTCCGCTTGCGGCTCGGGGATCGGCGCCGGCGCCTTGGCATCGGGGTTCAGCGGCGCCGGCTGCGTGGTGCCGCTGGCGAGGATGTCGCGCATCATCGCGCGGTAGAGCGAGTCCCGCCAGATCAGGCGCGCGACGCCCGCCGCCAGCAGCGCCGCGGCCATCAGCGGCAGGATCAGACGCTGGTCCAGGGTCATTTCGGAGACGATCACCGCGGCGGTCAGCGGCGTCTGCGTCACGCCAGCGAAATACGCCGCCATCGCCAGCAGCGTGACCGCCGCCGCCGGCGCGAAGTCGATCAGCCGGGCGAGGTCGGCGCCGATGCCGGCGCCCACGGCCAGCGACGGCGAGAACACGCCACCCGGGATGCCGCTGAGGTAGGACATCAACGTGGCCAGCGCCTTCAGCAGCGGATAGGCCCACGGCAGGGAGCCGGGTTCCTCCAGCGCCAGGCGGGTTTCCTCGTAGCCGCTGCCGTAGGTGGCGCCGAGGCTCATCAGCCCCAGTAGCGCGACGCTCAGGCCGCACAGTGCCGGGACGCGCCAGCCGAAACGCGCCGACAGCCGCCGCACCGCGCGGGTGCCGGCGAACAGCCAGCGGCTGAACAGGCCGCCGGCCAGGCCGCCGACCAGGCCGCAGATCAGGACGGCGCGCCATTCGGCCCAGGTCACGAGGTGGACGTCGACGACGCCGAGGTAGACGCGGTGGCCGAGAATCGACATCGCGACCACGGCGGCGATGATCACCATCACCAGCAGCGTGCCGCTGGCCTGTTCCTCGAGGCTGCTGGCCAGCTCCTCGAATGCGAACACGATCCCGGCGACCGGCGTGTTGAATGCCGCCGCGACGCCGGCGGCGCCGCCGGCCAGGATCAGGCTGCGCTGGGTGGCGGCGCTGCCGCTGCGGGCGCCGACGACGTTGGCGATGGCCGCGCCGATCTGCACGGTGGGGCCCTCGCGCCCCACCGATGCGCCGCAGGCCAGCCCGACCAGCGTCAACAGCATCTTGGCGACGGCGGTGCGCAGCGCCAGCAGGCGTTCGCGCATCGCCTTGCCCTCGTTGCGCAGCGCGGCGAGAACCTGGGGAATGCCGCTGCCGGCGGCTTCGGGCGCGACGCGTGTGGTGATCCAGGAAACGAAGACCATGCCGGCCGGAATCAGCAGCAGCACCAGCGCCGGCCACCGTGCGGCGAGCGCGGCGAACTCATGCTGGATCAGTTCACTGGACCAGGCGAAGGCGGATGCGGCGAGGCCGATCGAGGCGGCGGCGGTCCAGTAGGCGGCGCGCGGGCGCCAGCGCAGCCAGGCATGTCGGATGTGGCGCCATTGGCGCGCCAGCGAGGGATGAGCGGATCGGGGGCGATCGCTCATGATGCAGCGGCCCCGCAGGCGGGGCGCTGGGGCGGACGGCTCAGGCCGTCGGGCTCAATTGAAGTGGCAGACGTAGTCAACGGGTTCCAGCGTCTCGATGTCGAAGCTCGACGCTCCGGGGACGTCGAAGGACTGCCCCGCAGCATACTCGGTCCAGTCATCGGAGCCAGCCAGGCGGACGCGGCAACGGCCGCCGAGGATCTCCATCCGTTCCGGGGCGGCGGTGTTGAACGTCAGGCTGGACGGCAGGATCACGCCCAGGGTCTTGCGGCTGCCGTCGGCCAGCAGCACGGTGTGGCTGACGCACTTGCCGTCGAAATAGACGTTGGCGCGCTTGAGGACACTGACGTTGTCGAACTGTGACATCGGGGGCTCTATGGGTCAGGTTACGCGGCCGGGTCGAAGACCGGCGGCATCTGTGCGGCGTACTGGGCGCGCTTGGCGGTGGCCTTGCCGGTCAGCGCGAAGCCGATCGGGTTGCCGTTTTCATCCTTGTACAGCGCTTCGAGGTCGGGCGCTTCGCCGCTGACTTCCCAGGCGCCGGGCACGTCCGCGGGCGCGCTGACCAGAGTCGGGCACGCGGGCGTCTTCACGATCACCGGCATCGCCGGCAGCTTGGCCGGGGTCGCCGTGCCGGTCAGCGTCGGCGCCAGTGCGCGGGCGGCGTGGGCGATCGGCAGGATATAGGGCAGCAGACGGCCGCCGATCTGCGCGCAGTCGCCGATCGCGTAGATGTCGGGCGCGGAGGTCTGCAGGTGGGCGTCGACGACGATGCCGAGCGCGCATTCGAGGCCGGCGTCGCGCGCCAGCGCCGTATGCGGGCGCAGGCCGACGGCCGACAGCACCGTGTCGAACTCGGCGCCGCTGCCGTCGCCGAACTCGGCGCGGATCGCGTCGCCGCTGAGGTTCAGGGATTGAACGCCGTTTTCGAGCTTCCACTGCACGCCGATCTGCTCGAGCCCTGCCTGCAGCGCGCGGCCCTGCACTTCAGGCAGCAGGCGCGGCAACGGCCATCCGGCGATGTCGGCGACCGTGACCGCGTAGCCGGCGGCGGCCAGATCGTTGGCGAACTCACAGCCGATCAGCCCCGCACCGACGATCAGCACGCGGGCGCCCGGCTGCAGCGCGGCGCGGAACTTCGCGTAGTCGCTGCGATGGTTGGCGGTATGCACCCGTGCCGCGGCGTCGCCGGGGAACGGCGGCCGGATCGCCTCGGCGCCCAGCGCCAGCACCAGCCTGGAATAGTCGTAACGGGTATCGCCGGCGTAGACGGCATGCTCGTCCGGGGCGATGCGCGTCACCGGCGTCTGCGTCAGCACCTCGGCGTTGAGCTGCTCGCGCAGCTGGTCGGGCGACTGCTTGATCAGGCCGTCAGCGTCCTTGCCGGCGGCGAGCGCCTTGGACAGGTCCGGCTTGTAGTAGTAGGCGCCGTCGTCGGCGGTGATGATGCGCAGCGGCGTCTCGGCGTCGAGCTTGCGCAGCTCGCGAGCCAGGGTGACGGCGGCGTGTCCGGCGCCGAGCACGGTAATCGGAGCGGTCATGGTCAGTCCGGCGGGTCGGGAGGGAAGCGCGCGACGGTTACGGGTGCGCGTCAGATCTCTTCCATCTGGAAATCGTCCTTGGACGCACCGCAGTCGGGGCAGGTCCAGGAATCGGGGACGTCCTCCCAGCGGGTGCCGGGCGGAATGCCGTCGTCAGGCGCCCCGAGTTCTTCGTCGTAAACGTAATCGCAAATCAGGCAGCGCCACTTCTTGTACTGCATGAATCCTGTGTCCGGGTTCGGTGAAAGAAACGAAAAAGGCGGCGCATGTTACCCCATGCGCCGCCCCGAGTACGAATGGCTCAGGCGCTCTTCGCGTAGCGCGCGATCACCTGCTCGCGGATGCCGGGCTTGATGTTCGCCTTGCTCATGTCGCCCCTGTAGTGGGCGACGACGCGCGGATTCATCACCTTGAACCACAGCGGCGGGCAGTACGCCAGCAGGATCATCGAGGCGTAGCCGCTCGGCAGCTGCGGGGCGTGCTCGAAGTGACGCAGTGCCTGGTAGTAGCGCGTCGGATTGGCGTGATGGTCCGAGTGGCGCTGCAGGTGGTACAGCATGATGTTGGTGACGATGTGGTTGCTGTTCCAGGAATGGTGCGGCTGGCAGCGTTCGTAGCTGCCGTCCTCGCGCTTGGTGCGCAGCAGTCCGTAGTGCTCGAGGTAGTTCACCACCTCCAGCAGGCTCAGGCCGTAGAGGGCCTGGCCGACCAGGAACAGCAGCGCCGGCCAGCCCAGCCACGCGGTCAGCCCGCCGAACAGGACCACGGTCATCGCCCAGGCCTGCAGATTGTTGTTGTGGATCGACCAGACGCCGCGGCCCTCGCGTGCCAGGCGCTTGGCCTCGATCTCCCACGCCGAGCGCAGGCTGCCGACGACGGTGCGCGGCAGGAACGCGTAGAACGATTCGCCGAAGCGCGAGCTCGCCGGATCTTCCGGAGTGGCCACGCGCACGTGATGGCCGCGGTTGTGCTCGATGAAGAAGTGGCCGTAGGCGGCCGGCGCCAGTGCGATCTTCGCCATCCAGCGTTCCAGCGCCGGTGTCTTGTGCCCCAGTTCGTGGGCGGTGTTGATGCCGATGCCGGAGATCACGCCGACCGACAGCGTCAGGCCCAGCGCCTCATGCCAGGCCAGATCCATATGGGTGAAGGCCCAGGCGCCCCAGATCAGCGAGGCGTAGCCGGCCGGTACCGCCAGGTAGACCGCGTAGCGGTAGTACGTCTCCTGCGAGATCTCCTTGACCAGCGTCTCGGGCGGATTGTTGGTGTCGGTGCCGATCAGCAGGTCCATCAGCGGGATCACGGCGTAGACCATGATCATCGCCAGCCACCAGGACAGCGGGGAGCCGGTCAGGTGGTAGAGGTAGCCGCCGATCAGCGGCAGTGCCGGCACTACGGCGCCGAGCAGCCACAGATAGCGTTTGTTGTCGCGCCACTGCGCGCTCAGGGTTGCGGTCGTCATTGCGGGAAATCTCCGTTCTGCTGCGGTTCCGGGAGTGCGCCACTCCCTCATTGAACGATCGTTCACGAAAACTAATCAATCGTTCAATTGCTGTCAAACCTCGGATTCGAGGCTGTTGCGGGAAGCTCAAAAAAATCCGCCCCGTCCGGTGCCGGGCACCGGGACGGGGCGGTGGGGTCTGCCGTCGTCAGGCGGCCTGGGCGACGATCACCATGTCGAACTCGGCTTTCGGAGCGCCGCAGTCGGGGCAGCTCCAGTCGTCGGGCACGTCTTCCCAGCGGGTGCCGGGTGCGATGCCGTCATCCGGCATGCCGAGGGCTTCGTCGTATTCGAAGTCGCAGATCACACAACGCCATTTGCGCATGTCAGGGGTCTCCAGGGTCCGGGTCGGTTCAGGCGGGGGTCGGGGCGCCGAGCTTGGCGCGCAAGCGCGGAACGACGTTGGCCTTGGTCAGGTCGCCGCCGTAGTGGGCGCGGACCTTGCGGTTCATCACGGCGAACCACAGCGGCGGGCAGTAGGCCAGCAGAATCATGCCGGCATAGCCGTTGGGCAGCTGCGGGCTGTCCTCGAAGTGACGCAGGGCCTCGTAGCCGCGCAGCGGGTTGGCGTGATGGTCCGAATGCCGCTCCAGGCCATACAGCAGCACGTTGCTGAAGACGTGGTTGCTGTTCCAGGAGTGGGTCGGCTGGCAGCGCTCGTAGCGCCCGCTCGGCAGCTTCTTGCGGCACAGGCCGTAGTGCTCGAGATAGTTCACGACTTCGAGCAGGCTGAAGCCGTAGACCGCCTGGATCAGCAGGTACGGCAGCACGATCCAGCCGAACGCGGCGATCAGGGCGCCGAACAGGATCGGCGTCATCGCCCAGGCATTCAGCGCATCGTTGCGCCAGTGCCAGGTCGGCAGGCCGCGACGCTGCATGCGCGCCTTCTCGATCTTCCAGGCGGAGCGCATCGCACCGGCGATGGTGCGCGGCAGGAAGGCGTAGAACGATTCACCGTAGCGCGACGAGGCCGGATCCTCGGGGGTGGCCACGCGCACGTGATGGCCGCGGTTGTGCTCGGTGTAGAAGTGGCCATAGCCGGTCGGTGCCAGCGCGATCTTGGCGAGCCACTGCTCGAAGGGATCGGTCTTGTGGCCGAGTTCATGGGCGACGGCGATCGAGATGCCGGTGACCATACCGACCGAGATCGCCAGGCCCAGGTATTCCCACCAGGCCAGTGATTCGGTGCCGGCCACCCACGCGCCCCAGATCAGCGTCGCGTACTCCATCGGGACTGCGGCATACACGGCCCAGCGGTAATAGCGGTCTTTCTCCAGATCGGCGACCGCGCTTTCGGGCGGATTGTTGCGGTCCTCACCGACGAGGAGGTCGGCTACCGGCACCACGAGGTACACGATCAGGGGCATGAACCACCAGAACAGCGACAGGCCGGTCGCGTCGACCAGCCAGCCGCCGAGCATCGGCAGCAGCATGACGGGGACGCCGAGAAGCCACAGGTAGCGCTTGGGGTCGTGCCAGCGCGTCGTCGTCATCACAGCACTCATCAGGGGATCTCCAACAGTCTCGAATAGGGTGCGATCGGCCAAGGCTAACCAATCGTTCAATTACACTAATCAATGTATTTGTCACTGTCAACGCTGGTTTTGATGTCAGTGACGGATGGTGTCGGAAGGGGGTGCGGGCACGGCGCCCAAAAAAAGAGGCCAGGCTTGAAGCCTGGCCCTAGAAACCCGGAGGTTGGGGTATCCGGGTTGGGGGGAGAGATCGGTTGGTCCGCTGCAATCCGGTTTAAGTTCCGTCCTGCCGTGAACCCGTGATGCAAAGGTACCGGGGGGAGATGCCCTTGAGTGGATGCCGGGGATACGAGGTGGAGAAGAGCGGACAAGCGGCGTGTCGCCGCCGGATGGCACTCGCATCCGTTCATCCGCATAAACAGATACAATAGCGGGCTCTGATCTCTGTAATGTCCGTAATCAAGGCCTGTGTCATGAACATTTCTTCCGCCTACGACCGCCTCGACGCGCTGCTGCGCCGGCATATCCTGGTCATCGACGGCGCCATGGGCACGATGATCCAGGGCTACAAACTCGGTGAGGCTGACTACCGCGGCGAGCGTTTTGCCGACTGGCCGTCGGACCTGAAGGGCAACAACGATCTGCTGTCGCTGACGCAGCCGGAGATCGTGCGCGAGATCCACGGCAAGTATCTGGAGGCCGGCGCGGACATCATCGAGACCAACAGCTTCAACGCGCAGGTGGTGTCGCTGGCCGACTACGGCATGCAGTCGCTGGCCTATGAGATGAACGTCGCCGCCGCGCAATGCGCCCGCGCGGCTGCGGACGCATGGACCGCGAAGACACCGGACAAGCCGCGCTTCGTCGCCGGCGCGCTGGGCCCGACCAGCCGCACCTGCAGCATCAGCCCGGACGTCAACGATCCCGGCGCGCGCAACATCACCTACGATGCGCTCGTCGCAGCCTACGTCGAACAGACCAACGGCCTGCTCGACGGTGGCGCCGACCTGCTGCTGATCGAGACGATCTTCGACACGCTCAACGCCAAGGCGGCGATCTTCGCCTGCGAAACGGTGTTCGAGCAGCGCGGCCAGCGCTGGCCGGTGATCCTGTCCGGCACGATCACCGACGCTTCCGGCCGGACCCTGTCCGGTCAGGTCACCGAGGCGTTCTGGAATTCGATCCGCCATGCGCGCCCGCTCGCCGTCGGTCTGAACTGCGCGCTGGGTGGCAAGGACATGCGGCCGTACATCGCCGAGCTGTCGCGCGTGGCCGACTGCTACATCTCCTGCTATCCGAATGCCGGCTTGCCGAACGCCTTCGGCGAATACGACGAGCGTCCGCAGGACACCGGCGCGATCCTGCGTGAGTTCGCCGGCGCCGGGCTGGTCAATATCGTCGGCGGCTGCTGCGGCACCACGCCCGACCACATCCGCGCCATCGCCGAGGCGGTCGCCGACCGGACGCCGCGCGTGCCGCCGGCGCCGGAACCGGTGTGCCGGCTGTCGGGGCTGGAACCCTTGAACCTGACCGGCGATCTCAACTTCGTCAACGTCGGCGAACGCACCAACGTCACCGGATCGGCGAAGTTCCGCAACCTGATCAAGGATGGCGACTACCCGACCGCGCTGGCGATCGCCCGCCAGCAGGTCGAGAACGGCGCGCAGATCATCGACGTCAACATGGACGAGGGCATGCTCGACGGCGTCGCCGCGATGACGCGCTTCCTCAACCTGATCGCGTCGGAGCCGGATATCTGCCGTGTGCCGGTGATGATCGACTCGTCCAAGTGGAGCGTGATCGAGGCCGGCCTGAAGTGCGTGCAGGGCAAGCCGGTGGTGAACTCGATCTCGATGAAGGAAGGCATCGAGCCGTTCGTCGAGCAGGCCAGGCTGTGCCGCAAGTACGGCGCCGCCGTGGTGGTGATGGCTTTCGACGAAGACGGACAGGCGGACAACCTGCAGCGGCGCAAGGAGATTTGCGCCCGCGCCTACAGGATCCTTACCGAGGACGTCGGTTTCCCGGCCGAGGACATCATCTTCGACCCGAACATCTTCGCGGTCGCCACCGGCATTGCCGAGCACAACAACTACGGTCTCGACTTCATCGAGGCCACACGCTGGATCAAGCAGAACCTGCCGGGCGCCAAGGTTTCCGGCGGCGTGTCCAACGTCAGCTTCTCGTTCCGCGGCAACAATGCCGTGCGCGAGGCGATCCACTCGGTGTTCCTGTACCACGCGATCAAGGCGGGCATGGACATGGGCATCGTCAACGCCGGTGCGCTTGTGGTCTACGACGAACTCGACCCGGAACTGCGTGAGCGCATCGAGGACGTGATCCTGAACCGCCGCGAGGACGCCACCGAGCGCCTGCTCGAGATTGCGGAGCGCTTCCGCGGTGACGGCGCCAAGCAGGCGGTCGAGGACGAAGCCTGGCGCCAGCAGCCGGCACGCGAGCGCATCAAGCACGCGCTGGTCAAAGGCATCGACGCGCACGTCGAAGCCGACACCGAGGAACTGCGCGCGGAGCTCGCCGCCGCCGGCAAGCGTCCGATCGAAGTGATCGAAGGTCCGTTGATGGCCGGCATGAACGTCGTCGGCGATCTGTTCGGCGCCGGCAAGATGTTCCTGCCGCAGGTGGTCAAGTCGGCACGCGTGATGAAGAAGGCGGTCGCCTATCTGATCCCGTTCATCGAGGCCGAGAAGCAGCCTGGCGACGCCGCGCAGTCGAAAGGCAAGATCGTCATGGCCACGGTCAAGGGCGACGTGCACGACATCGGCAAGAACATCGTCGGCGTCGTGCTCCAGTGCAACAACTACGACGTCGTCGATCTCGGCGTGATGGTGCCGGCGCAGAAGATTCTCGACACCGCGATTGCCGAGAAGGCCGACATCATCGGCCTGTCCGGTCTGATCACGCCGTCGCTGGACGAGATGGTGAATCTGGCGAAGGAAATGCAGCGCCAGGGCTTCACGGTGCCGCTGCTGATCGGCGGCGCGACGACGTCACGCGCGCACACCGCGGTGAAGATCGACCCGGCCTACGAAGGTCCGGTGGTGTGGGTCAAGGATGCGTCGCGTTCGGTGCCGGTCGCGTCCAGCCTGCTGTCCGCCGAACAGCGGCCGAAGCTGATGGCCGAGATCAAGGCCGAGTACGACGGCATCCGCGAACGTCACGCGTCCAAGGACCGCCAGGAGAAGTTCCTGCCGATCGCCGCCGCGCGTGCCAACAAGACGCCGATCGACTGGAACGGCTATCGCCCGCCGCGTCCGCGGATGCTGCTGCAGCAGACCCGGGATGTCTGCGAGGGTCCGACCTGCGACCATCAGCATCACGCCGCCGCCGTACAGCATGTGCGCAGTTTCAGAAGCTACCCGCTGGCCGAGCTGCGCGAATACATCGACTGGCAACCGTTCTTCATTGCCTGGGAAATCAAGGGCCGCTATCCGGAGCTGCTCAACAGTCCGACCACCGGTGAGGCCGCGCGCAAGCTGTACGCCGACGCCAATGCGATGCTCGACCGCATCGTCGAGGAGAACTGGCTGACCGCGAACGGCGTGATCGGTCTGTTCCCGGCTGCGCAGGTGAACGACGACGACATCGAGGTCTACACCGATGAAACGCGCACGCAGGTGCTGACGCGCCTGCACGGCCTGCGCCAGCAGAGCGAGCACCGCGCCGGCGTGCCGAACCGCTGCCTGGCCGACTACGTCGCCCCCAGGGACAGCGGCGTGCCCGACTATGTCGGCGCCTTCGCGGTGACCGCCGGCCTCGGCAGCGCCGAGCGCGTCGCCGCGTTCAAGGCGGAGCACGACGACTACAACGCGATCCTGCTCGAATCGCTGGCCGACCGGCTGGCCGAAGCCTTCGCCGAACGCCTGCACCAGCGCGTGCGCCGGGAGTTCTGGGGTTACATGCCCGACGAACAGCTCGACAACGACGCGCTGATCGCCGAACGCTACGTCGAGCAGGGCGGCGGCATCCGCCCCGCCCCGGGCTATCCGGCCTGCCCCGAGCACACCGAGAAAGGCACCCTGTGGCAGCTGCTGGAGGTGGAGCGCAATGCCGGGATCGAGCTGACCGAGAGCTACGCGATGTGGCCCGGTGCCGCCGTCAGCGGCTGGTACTTCTCGCATCCGGAATCGCGCTACTTCGTCGTCGGCCGGATCAATCGCGATCAGGTGGCCGACTACGCGCAGCGCAAGGGCTGGACCCAGGCCGAGGCCGAGAAGTGGCTGGCGCCGAATCTCGGATACGAGCCGGAGGACTAGTTTCCGGGTTTCGCCGCTGCCCTGTTGGCGGTTTGGAGCGCTGTCCGACGCCTTGGGTCGGCGTATTCCTACGGTGTTGGCGGCAGCGCCGCCGCGGCGTGTGCACAATGGACGCACGGAACATGACAGGGGAACGCTTCCATGAAACGCGGACTGGCTGCCGTCATTGTCTGGCTCACGCTTCCGGTGGCTGCAGCGGCGGCGGAGCAAGGCGCGCCAGCGCTGGCGGACTTCGCACGTCACGCCGAATTCGGGCTTTCCAAGCTCTCACCGGATGGCGCATTGCTGGCGGCGACCGTTCCGAGGGGGGATGAAACCCATGTTGCCGTCATCCGCCTGTCCGACATGAATGTGGTGGGCCGCCTGCGGGCGCCCGAGCACGAGCATGCTGCAGAGCTGTGGTGGGTGAGCAACGAACGCATTGTGATCGCGATCGGCTCGAGCGATGGCCCGCTCGAGCAACCGCAGTTGACCGGTGAACTGGTGGCCGCCGATGCCGACGGTTCCAAGCGGCGTTATCTGTATGGCTACCGGGGTGAATCAGGGCTGGGGGTCCGTTCCGGATCAGTAGATGCCGGTTGGGGGGAGATGCTGCAGCCGCTGGTGGATCAGCCAGACCGCGCCTGGATTCAGGTGACGCGCTGGGTCAATTATGCCCGTGGCGACTTGCTTAGCTATGCCCATAAGCTGGATGTGACGACCGGACGCCGCGACAAGGGGGTGCGGGCGCCCCTCTTGGGGCAGTCCGGCTTCCTGGTTGATGATGCCGGGAATCTGCAGTTCGCCGTCGCGGCCGACCCGGATACGCTGGCCGATCGGACGTATCGCTACGATCGGGATGAACATCGATGGCAGGAAATCGGGACCGCTGCCGAAGGCCGGTCGCTGATTCCGCTGCAGGTGCGGAGCGACGACGGAATGGCTTTCATCAAGTCGCGTGATGGGACAGATCGGTACTGTCTCAGTCAGATGGATCCCGATAGCGGCAAGCTGACCCCGATGTCCTGCAATGACGAGGTGGATGTCGATCGGGTGTTCTTCTCGGCGGATCGGCGTGTGCCCCTGGGTGTGCGGTATGAACCCGGGCAGTCCGTCGTCGATTGGGTCGAGCCGGAACATCCGGATGCCCGGCTGCTGAGGGCGTTGGCCCGGAGCTTCCCGGGGCAGGCGGTGGCGCCGATGTCGTGGAGCCGGGACGGTTCGCGCCTGGTCTTCGGCGTCTACAGCGATCGCAATCCCGGGGAGGTCTACCTCTACGACCGGAAGGCCCGCAAGGCCAGCTTCGTTTACGCCATGCGATCCTGGATCGACCCCGATCAGATGGGAGAGCGACGCCCGATTGTGTACAAGGCGCGCGATGGTGCCGAGATTCATGGCTATCTGACGCTGCCGCCGCATGCCAAGGCCAAGGCTCTGCCGCTGGTCGTCAACCCGCACGGGGGGCCGTTCGGCGTCCGGGACGGGTGGGGCTGGACGCCGGACGCCCAGATGCTGGCGAGTCGGGGATATGCGGTGCTGCAGGTCAACTTCCGCGGGTCGGGTGGATACGGGCACGCACATCACGAGGCTGCCAGGGAGAGGTGGGGCACGATGATGATCGACGACATCACCGACGGCGTGAGGCACGTCGTCGAATCGGGCATCGTCGATGGTTCCCGCATCTGCATCTATGGCGGCAGCTATGGAGGGTATGCGTCTCTGATGAGTGCGGTGCGCGAGCCCGAGCTGTACAAGTGTGTGATCGGCTACGTCGGGGTGTATGACCTTCCGGACTTGAAGCGCGAATCCGACATCGGGGTGCGGAGTCTGGGGCGGACCTTCATGGGCAAGTACATCGGAGACGATCGCGCGGAGCTGGAACGCCAGTCGCCGATCAATCATCTCGATCGCTTGCGGGCGCCGGTTCTCATCGTCCATGGGGAGCTGGATACGCGGGCGCCGTATGGACAGGCAAAAGCCCTGCGCGCAGCCATGGAGGCGCGCAATCTGCCGTACGAATGGTTGACCAAGTCCAACGAAGGGCATGGCTTCTGGAACGAAGACAATCGCCTCGAGCTTTACCAGCGGATGTTGAGTTTCCTGGATCGCAACATCGGGGCGGCGCGTCCGCCCGAAGAGGCGTCACGCTAGAGGGAGGCTGGGCGGTTTCGGGACAGGAATGCGTATATTCTTCACCTTGACGTCGCCGATGGCGTCGCAGACGGGTGATGTGCCCGCGTCCCGAGGAAGAATCGAATGGCTGGATCGAGTGGCGACTGGCTCGAGCCCCCCGCATGGTGGAAGCGCTGGCGGCCGTTGCGCTGGGCGTTGCTGTTGGCGATCGTGGTCGGCGTGGGGCTGATCCTGCGCCCTGCGCTCAAGGCCGAACGCGAGGCAACAACGCCGGTGGCGGACGCGGAACAGGCGCCGAAGCCGGCGCCGGCAGAGGAGGCAGTGGAAACATCGGCGGCGTTGTCCGAGGCCACGCCTGCTGATCCGGTCCCTGAGGCGCCCCCGGTGGCAGATCCGCCGATCATCGCGGTGGAGCCCGACTCGCCGGCGCAGGCGAGCGATGCGGTTGCGGCCTATACCCGGGTCGCACCGGATCCGGTTGCGTTGATCGACGGTCTGTCCAGCTACATGTCCGTCGAGACGGTGGTGGAGATGCTGGAGCAGCAGGACTACATCGCCACCGTCGAATCGATCCACCACGACGTGCCGGCGGACGTTCCGCCCAACAACTTCGACATCCTGACGGTGCGCGACTTCCGCCACTGGGGGGGCGATGGGCGCCTGGAGCTGCAGTTCTTCAACGACCGGCTGTATCAGACCGAATTCGAGCCGGTTGATATCGAGACCTACCTCGTACAACAGCAGGCGCATCTGCCGCAGCTGCAGGCCGAGCGATCCGGGCGGGCGGAGTGGATCGACGGCCATCTGCGCATGGCCAGCAGTCTGGAGCTCGCGGTCAGCGAGGTCGGCGTCAAGCTGCGGTCGCGCCCGTTCCTGCTGATGCAGGACCTGCGCCTGATCCGCCAGCGCGACGAGTGGGACCAGCGTTACGCCCAGGCGGCGGCCGAATAGTCGCCCTTGCCGCGCCGCGCGTCAGTGTGCGGGTTTGACGAACTTCAGTGTCATCCGGTCGGATTCGCCGATGGCCAGGTACTTTTCGCGATCCTGGTCGCCGAGCTTGAGTGTCGGCGGCAGGGTCCATACGCCTTCGGGATGATCGGCGCTGTCCTTCGGATTGGCGTTGACCGGTGACGCCGCGACGAACTCGAAGCCGGCGTCCCCGGCGAGTTCGCGGACACGTGCTTCGGTGACGTAGCCGCTGCGCTTCATGGTTTCGAAATCGGTGCCCTCCGGCGCGCGGTGTTCGACCACGCCGAGGATGCCGCCGGGCTTGAGCGCGGTATAGAAGGCCCTGAACATCTCCGCGTCATAGCCGCCGGCCAACCAGTTGTGGACGTTGCGGAAGGTCAGCACCAGATCGGCGCTGCCGGCCGGAGCGATGGTCCACCGGTCCGGCGGGCCGACCGCGGTGAGCCGGGTGCGATCGTAGACCGACGGTTCGGCGGCGAGCTTGGCCTCGAAGCGTTTCTGGATGCGCTTGCGGTAGGCCGGGGCGTCGTCGCTGTCGACGACGAAGCCGGCCGCATAGTATTGCCCGTGTTCACGCAGGTACGGCGCCAGAACCTCCGCGTACCAGCCCCCGCCCGGCCAGATCTCGACGACGGTCATATCGGGACGGATGCCGAAGAAGGCAAGGGTTTCGGCGGGGTGGCGCGCGGCATCGCGCGCCCTGGCCTCGGGGGTGCGGTGCGGGCCGGCGATGGCTGCTTGCAGGGCCGTGTCGGTGGCGGCCTGCGCCGGTGCGGTGGTGGCCAGTCCCAGGCAGGCGGCCAGCAGTAGACGGGCGGATCGGCGCATTGACGGCTCCTGGATAAACAAACGGGGCCGACTTGCGGCCCCGTTCATGATGCCTGAGTTCCCCGAAGGACGGGGCGCTCGTCAGTGCTGATGACCGCCCGGACCGTGGACGTGGCCGTGGGTCATTTCCTCTTCGGTGGCGGCACGGACCTCGGTGACCTCGACGTCGAAGTTCAGGGCCTGCCCGGCCAGCGGGTGATTGCCGTCGACGGTGACGGTCGCCTCGCTGACGGCGGTGACGACCACGCGCACCGGACCCTGGTTGCTCTGGGCGTTGAAGGCCATGCCCGGTTCGATCTGGTCGACCCCCTGGAACGCGCTGCGCGGGACTTCCTGGACCATGCGCTCGTCACGCTCGCCATAGGCTTCGCCAGCCTCGACGCGGACCTGCAGCTGCTCGCCGGCGGTCTTGCCGCCGAGGGCTTTCTCGAGCCCCGGAATGATGTTGCCGGCGCCATAGAGGAACGCCAGCGGTTCTCCGCCGCGAGAACTGTCGAGGACTTCGCCGCCGTCGTTGGTCAGGGTGTAGTGGATGTAGACGACGCGCTGGTTGGCGGCTTCCATAATCTGTTTCCTAGCAAAATGAAGTGTGGATTCACGCGGACCATGCTAACAGCAAGCGATTGCGGCTGCCGGATGCAACTCTGGGGCGGGTTCGTGCATCCAACAGGGGTGGCCGGAGCGGGGGCTTGGGGAGTCTTGATATAGACGATGTTAATCCATCGTTTTTCAAGATAAAGGCACACGCCGTTGGCGGCTTGTCGCCGGAATTCGAAGCGTATTTCACCAACACATGGTTAATCTGACGCAGCATTGATTCGGCGCTCACGCCCGCTTCTGGTTTTATAGTTTGAATTCAATCCATTACGTGTTGCTTCTGCTTGGCACGGGTCTTGGTGCTTGCAGGGCAACATTGCATGTTCGGGAGTTCGATCGATGAGGGCGCACATTGCGTTGTGCGGGATCCTGTTGCTGACGCCGGTATTGGTGGCCTGTGGGGACGGGCAGGGCAAGGCGCAGGAAGAAGAGAAGAAAGAAGCCGCGATTCCGGTCGAGGTCGCCACGGCGGCGCGCGGCGTGATCGATGCGGCCTATCGCGGCACCGCGACGCTGGAGGCCGAGGAGGAGGCGACCGTCAACGCCAAGGCCGGCGGCGTGATCGAGCAGATCCTGGTTGAGGAAGGCCAGTCGGTCGCCGCCGGACAGGTGCTGGCGCGGCTCGAAACCGATCGCCTGCGGCTGGAGGTCGCGCGCGCCAAGGCATCTGCGGACAAGCTCGAGCAGGACTTCAAGCGCAACGAGTCAGTCTATCGCCGCAATCTGGTTTCGCGCGAAGCCTACGAACGGACCAAGTTCGAACTCGATGGCGCGCGGGCGGCCTACGATCTGGCGCGGCTGTCGCTCGAGGAGGCGGAGATCGTCGCGCCGTTCGCGGGCGTGGTCTCGCAGCGCTTCATCAAGGTCGGCAACCAGATCCAGCCCGGCAGCCCGGCGTTCCGGGTGACGCGCATGGACCAGCTGCAGGCCCAGATCTATGTGCCCGAGCGCGACATCCACAAGCTCGCGCCGCAGCAGCCGGCGTCGGTGAACGTCGACGCGTGGCCGGATCGCATATTCAAGGGCAGCATCCTGCGGATCAGCCCGGTCGTCGACGCGGGGACCGGCACGGTCAAGGTGACGGTGGCGATGGCGCCGGGACAGGCCGGGCTGAAGCCGGGCATGTTCGGTCGCGTCGAGATTCTCTACGACCGTCGCGAGAATGCCCTGTTGATTCCGAAGGATGCGGTGATGACCGAGGACGCGCAGCAGAGCGTGTTCGTCGTGCAGGAGGGTCGCGCGCACCGGCGTCCGGTGAAGGTCGGCTACAGCGATGCCGACCACTACGAGGTGCTCGACGGACTCGCCGATGGCGAGCAGCTGGTGGTGACCGGCCAGGCCAGTCTCAAGGACGACAGCCTGATCGAGGTCGTCAACGCCCCTTCGCCACCGGCCGCCGATGAGGTGCAGTCCGCGGCGGCGGGCGTCGACAAGGGTTGAGGCGCGCCGCCGGCCCGCTTCGGGACGGCGGCCCGGCAGGGGATACGCGCATGCGGTCTGAGGCGCGACACGCAAGGGGAACACGGGACCGGGCGCGGGGTGCGACCGGATCCGCCGCACTATGAACATCATCGAAATCTGCACACGCCGGCCGGTCGCGATCAGCATGCTGACATTCGCGGTCCTGCTCTTTGGCATGGTGGCCCAGTCGCGGCTCGAAGTGACGCTGCTGCCGGATCTGTCGTATCCGACGCTGACGATCCGCACCGAACTGCCGGGTGCCGCACCGGAGGAAATCGAGACGCTGCTGTCGAAGCCGATCGAGGAGGCGGTCGGCGTGATCCGCAACGTGCGCCAGGTGCGGTCGTCGTCGCTGGCCGAGCGCAGCGACGTGACCCTGGAGTTCAACTGGGGCACGCAGATGGACTTCGCCGTGCTCGACGTGCGCGAGAAGATCGACGCGATCGAGCTGCCGAAGGAGGCCAAGCGGCCGATCGTGCTGCGCTTCGATCCGAGCCAAGATCCGGTGATGCGCTACGGTCTTGCGCTCAAGAGCGGCGACGCCGGCCCGGCCGCCGCCGACGAGGCGGCGCTCAAGCGCCTGCGCCGCATCGCCGAGGATGTGGTGCAGAAACCGCTCGAAGGCGTCGACGGCGTCGCCGCGGTCAAGATCAGCGGCGGTCTCGAGGACGAGGTCCAGGTGCTGGTCGATCTGCCGCGCCTGTCCCAGTTCAACCTGACGCTGGAGTCGATCGCCGAGCGTCTCGGCGCCGAGAACGCCAACATCTCCGGCGGCCGTGTCGAGCAGGGCGCATCCAGCTATCTGGTGCGCACGCTCAACCAGTTCACCTCGCTGCAGGAAATGCGCGACACGATCCTGCTCAAGCGGGACGACCGCTCGATCTATCTCGAGGACGTCGCCGAGGTCCGGTCCGGGTACAAGGAGCGCGAGGCGATCATCCGCATCGACGGCAACGAAGCGGTCGAGGTGGCCTTGTACAAGGAGGGCGACGGCAACACCGTCTCCGTCGCCGACAGGATCAAGAGTCGCGTCGGGCAGCTCGGCAAGCAGCTGCCGCCGGACCTGGAGCTGCGTCCGCTCTACGACCAGTCGGTGTTCATCCGCCAGGCGATCGACGAGGTCAAATACGCCGCGATGGAAGGCGGCCTGCTCGCGATCCTGATCCTGTACCTGTTCCTGCGCAACGCCTGGACGACGACGATCGTCGCCGTCGCCATTCCGGCGTCGGTGATCGCGACCTTCAACGTCATGTACGGATGGGGGCTGTCGCTGAACATCATGTCGCTCGGCGGCATCGCGCTGGCGATCGGCATGCTGGTCGACGACGCCATCGTCGTTCTCGAGAACATCCACCGTCACCACGAACAGGGCCTCGGTCTGCGCGAGGCTGCGGTCAAGGGCGCATCGGAAGTCGCCGGCGCGGTGACCGCGTCGACCCTGACCACGGTCGCGGTGTTCTTCCCGATGGTGTTCGTGCAGGGCATCGCCGGCCAGTTGTTCAGCGACCAGGCACTGGTCGTCACCGGCGCGTTGCTGTTCTCGCTGGTGGTGTCGCTGACCCTGATTCCGATGATGGCGTCGCGCGCGGCGCGCAAACAGCCGGTGGTTCCGGCGACGCCGGTGGTCAGCGGCCGCGGGCGCGCACGCACCGCCGCGTCGCGGGCGCGCTTCGGCGTGCTGGAGACGTTGCCGTCGATGCTGGCCTGGCCGCTGGTGCAGCTGTTCCGCATTCTGGGGCTGTTGCTCGGGTTGGTGCTGCGGCCCCTGTCGACGCGCTGGCAGCAGCTGTTCGCGTGGCTGGAAGGGCGTTATGTGCCGTTGCTGGACTGGGCGCTGTCGCATCGCGCGCTGGTTCTGATCGCCGCCGCCGGCCTGTTCGGCTTCGCGATGTCGATCCTGCCGCGGCTCGGCGTCGAGCTGATCCCGCCATTCAACCAGGGCGAATTCCGGGCGGAGGTCGAACTGCCGCCGGGAACGCCGCTGGAGCGGACCGACAAGGTCCTGCAGGAGATCGGGCGCAGTCTGCACGGCAACGACGCGCTGCAGGCGGCGTATACGGTCGCCGGCACCGGCAATCGCCTCGACGCCAATCCCGAGACCGGCGGCGAGAACGACGGTACCGTCAACATCGTGCTCAAGCCGGTCGCGTTTTCACGCGAGGGCGAGGTCATCGGAACGCTGTCGACCCTGCTCGACCGGGTGCCCGGTGCCAGTTACAAGTTCACGCGGCCGACGCTGTTCACCCTGAAGACGCCGCTGGAAGTGGAGCTGGCCGGCTACGACCTCGACGCCCTGAAGCGCTATTCCGAGGCCCTGCGCGGGCGCATGCTGGCGTCCGGCCGCTTCGCCGAGATCGACACGACGATGAGCGCCGGCCATCCGGAGATCCAGGTCCTGTTCGACCAGGAGCGGGCGGCCAATCTGGGCCTGGATACCGCGGTGCTCGCGGACCGGGTTGCGCGGTCGGTGCGCGGCTCGGTGGCGACGCGCTATCGCATCGGCGATCGCGAGGTGGACGTGCTGGTCCGCGGCGCCGAGAACAGCCGCGCCAACGTCGAGGCGGTGCGCAATCTGCTGATCAATCCGGAGTCATCGCAGCCGGTGCGGCTGTCGTCGGTGGCGACGGTGCAGCTGCGCAACGGCCCGAGCGAAATCCGCCGCGTCGACCAGCAGCGCGTCGTCGTCGTCTCGGCCAACCTTGCCCACGGCGATCTCGGCGAGGGCGTGGCGGAGCTGCAGCGGATGCTGGACGAGATCCACATCCCGCGCGAGTTGTCGGCGCGCGTCGCCGGCCAGAGCGAGGAAATGCGCGTGTCGTTCGGCTCGCTGCAGATGGCGCTGGCGCTGGCGGTGTTCCTGGTCTACCTGGTGATGGCGTCGCAGTTCGAATCGCTGGTCCATCCGTTCGTCATCCTGTTCACGATTCCGCTGGCGGCGATCGGGGCGATCCTGTCGCTGTACGTGACCGGGTCGGTGATCAACGTGGTCGCGCTGATCGGCATGATCGTGCTCGCCGGCATCGTCGTGAAGAACGGCATCGTCCTGATCGATCTGGTCAACCGGCTGCGCGGCGAGGGTCATGACCGCCATCGGGCGATCATCGAGGCCGGGCGCGCGCGCCTGCGGCCGATCCTGATGACGACGCTGACCACGGTGCTCGGCCTGCTGCCGATGGCGATCGGCGCCGGCGAGGGCGCCGAGGTCCGCCAGCCGATGGCGATCACGGTCATCGGCGGGCTGACGGTGTCGACGTTGCTGACGCTGCTGGTGATCCCGGTGATGTACACCCTGCTTGACCGCAACACGCCGCAGCCGGCGTCCGCGCCTGGTGACGCGGCGCCCGAAGCCGGAGCGGGCCGATGAACATCACCGGCCTGTCGCTGCGCCGGCCGGTGACGGTCACGATGGTATTCGTCTGCCTTGCGGTCATCGGCGTCATCGGCGGGCAGCGCCTGCCACTGGAATTCCTGCCGGACATCGAGTTTCCGGGCATCTTCATCCAGATCCCCTATCGCAACTCGACGCCCGAGGAAGTCGAGCGCCGGATCACCCGGCCGGTGGAGGAGTCGCTGGCGACGCTGCCGGGGATCGAGCGCATGAATTCGGAATCGTCGGACAACGGCACCAATATCTTCCTGGGCTTCGAATGGGGCCAGGATCTGGCGGTCAAGGGCGTCGAGGCGCGCGACAAGATCGATTCGGTCCGCGACGATCTGCCGGCGGACATCGAACGCATCCAGATCCAGAAATTCGAGGCCGGCAGCATTCCGGTACTGACCCTGCGCGTGTCGGCGGAGCGCGATCTGTCGGACGCCTACGACATGCTCGAGCGCAACCTCAAGCGCCGTATCGAGCGCCTCGAGGGCATCTCCCGCGTCGAACTCTACGGCGTCGAGCCCAAGGAGGTGCGGATCGAGCTGGCGGCCGACCGCGTCGCCGCGCACGGCATCGATCTGCGCCAGCTTGCGGCGACGCTGCAGCGTGCCAACTTCGCGATCACCGCGGGCGACTTCATCGAGGCCGGCAAGCGTTACTACGTCAAGCCGGAAGGCCGCTTCGCCTCGCTCGACGCGATCCGCGCGATGACCATCGACGCGCGCGGCCTGCGCCTCGGCGACATCGCCGATGTGCGCTACACCGATCCGGTCCGGACCTACGGCCGGCACCTCGATGGACGCTACGCGATCGGTCTGAATGTGTTCAAGGAGACCGGCGCGAACATGGTCGAGGTCGCCGACCGCGCGTTGGTCGAGATCGACGCGGTGCGCAAGCTGCCGGAAATGGCCGGGGTCAGCCTGTACGTGATGGACAACACCGCCGACAGCGTGCGCCAGTCGCTGGACGATCTGATCGAGGCCGGACTGGTCGGCGCGCTGCTGTCGATTGCCGTGCTCTATCTGTTCCTGCGCGACTGGAAGATGACCGCGATCGTGACCAGCGCGGTGCCGCTGTCGCTGTTGATCACCCTGGCGGCGATGTACTTCCTCGGCTTTTCGCTGAACATCCTGAGCCTGATGGGGCTGATGCTGTCGGTCGGCATGCTCGTCGACAACGCCGTCGTCGTCACTGAGTCGGTGTTCAAGGCGCGGACCCAGGGGACCGATCCGGTGGCGGCGACGCTCAAGGGCGTCAACGGCGTGGCGCTGGCGGTCGCGCTCGGCACCCTGACCACCGCGATCGTGTTCCTGCCGAACATCTTCGGCGTGCAGAACGAGATCACGATCTATCTGTCGCACGTCGCCGTGACCATCTGCGTGTCGCTGGCGGCATCGCTGCTGATCGCGCTGACCCTGATTCCGCAGCTGACCACGCGCATCCCGATCGACGGCAGCAGCGGCGGCCGCTGGATCGAGCGCCTGTCCGACCGTTACGCGCGGGTGCTCGACTGGACGCTGCGCCACCCGGCGTGGACGGCGCTGTTCATCGTCCTGGTGCTGGCCAGCGTTGCGATCCCGGCGATGGCGGTCAAACAGGACATGTTCCCGCAGGACAACAGCAAGCGCCTGTTCCTGCGCTACAACGTCAACGGCGTCTACCGGCTTGCCAAGGTCGAGGAGGCGGTCAACACCGTCGAGGCGTATCTGTTCGCGAACAAGGACGCCTTCGAGATCGAGTCGGTCTATTCGTACTTCGACCTCGGCCGTGCCGAATCCAGCATCATCCTCAAGGACAAGGAGGCGCGCAGTCGCACGCCGCAGGAGATCAAGGACGCGATCCGCGAGGGCCTGCCGAAGATCGCGATCGGCGATCCGAGTTTCGACGAGAACCGCCAGGGCTCGGGCCAGAAGCTGTCGGTGCAGGTGTTCGGCGAGTCGGCCGAGCAGTTGCGCGACGTGGCCCGTGAGGTCGAACGCGTGATGCGGTCCATCGAAGGCCTGGCCGACGTGCGCTTGCAGGTGTCCGCCGAGGATTGGGAGGTCCGCGTCCGCGTCGATCGCGACAAGGCCCGTCTGTACGGCCTGTCGAGCCAGGACGTCGCCGAAGTCGTGGCCGGCGCCATGCGCGGCGTCGAGCTGCGACCCTACCGAACCGACACCGGGGAGGTCGACCTGCTGCTGCAGTTCCGCAGGGCCGACCGCCTCGATCTCGATGCGCTGCGCTCGCTGCCGGTGCTGATCCCCGGCGGCGAGCGGGTGACGCTGGCGACGCTCGCGGAGCTTTCGATCGGCGATGTTCCCGGCATGATCAAGCGCGAGGATCGCCATACCGCGCTGAGCATCGAGTTCGGAACCGCCGACGGCGTCACCTCCGAGGACGCGCGCAAGCACGTCAGCGAGGTGCTGTCCGACATGCGTTTCCCGCCCGGCTATTCATGGGGCTACGGCCGTGCCTTCGACGACGAGCAGGAAAGCATGCAGGTGATGCTACAGAACATGCTGCTGGCGCTGGCCTGCATCTACATCGTGATGGCCGCGCTGTTCGAGTCGGTGCTGGCGCCGACCGCGATCATCACCGGCATCCTGTTCTCGTTCATCGGCGTGTACTGGTTCTTCATGGTCACCGGCACATCGTTCTCGTTCATGGCGATGATCGGCATGCTGGTGCTGATGGGGGTCGTCGTGAACAACGGCATCGTGCTGGTCGACCACATCAACCAGCTGCGCGCGCAAGGTCTCGAACGCAAGGCGGCGGTGCTCAAGGGCTCGCGCGACCGCCTGCGCGCGATCCTGATGACCGCCGCGACCACCATCCTGGGGATGGTGCCGCTGGCGCTGGGGGACACCACCATCGGCGGTGGCGGTCCGTCCTACTTTCCGATGGCGCGGGCCGTGATCGGCGGCCTGCTGTTCGCAACCGTGGTGTCGCTGCTGGTGCTGCCGACGATCTACCTGGCGCTCGAGGACCTCGGGCATTGGGGGCGTCGCGTGCTGGAGCGTGCCCGCCAATGGTGGCCGCGTCGCGCTCAGGATGCGGCCGCTACGACGAGGAATCCGACATGACGACGATGGATATGACAACGATGCCGCGCCGCGAAGGCAGCGTGGTGCTGGGCCTGATCGTGATGCTGCTGCTGAACCTGCTGCTGTTCTGGCTGCCGGTGATCGGCACGCTGATCGCCGGAGTGGTCGGCGGCAAGGTCGCGGGCGGCGTCGGCAGGGCGCTGCTGGCCGCGATGCTGCCGAGCCTGTTGCTGGGGATGGCGATCATGGCCCTGACCACGGTGTTCACCGGCATGCCCCTGCTGGCGATGCTGGCCGGCATGGGCGCGACGGCGCTGGCGCTGACCCAGGTCGGGACTTTGCTACTCGGTGCGATCGTCGGCGGGCTGATGGCCGGAGCGGGCGCCCCGCCACGGCGGAGGCCGCCGTCCGCAGGGCAATATTTCCAATTCCGCTGATCCGGCTGCAGCGGCTACCCTAATGCCATGAAGAAATGGATATCCGGGCTGCTGCTCGTCGGAGTCGTGGTGGCGGGCGTTCTGGTGATGCGCGCGCAAAGTCTGGGCGTGGAGGTCGAAGCGGTGCCGCCGGCGCCGGTGCTGGCGCTGGACGAGCCCGCGCTGGCCGCGCGCCTCGCGCGGGGCCTGCGGATCGCGACGGTCTCGCACGCCGATCCCGCCAAGGTCGATACGCAGGCTTTCGACGATTTCCATGCCCTGCTGGCCGAGCTGTACCCGCGCGTGCACGCGGCGCTGCAACTCGAGCGCATCGGCACGCACAGTCTGCTCTACCGCTGGGCCGGACGCGACGAGACGCTGGCGCCGGCGCTGCTCGCAGCGCACATGGACGTCGTGCCGATCGAACCCGGAACCGAGTCACAGTGGACGCATGCCCCGTTCGGCGGCGTGATCGCCGGCGACTTCATCTGGGGCCGCGGTGCGCTGGATGACAAGTCCTGCCTGATGGGTCTGCTCGAGTCGGCCGAGCTCCTGCTGGCCGAAGGTTTCGCGCCGCCGCGGACCCTGTATCTGGCATTCGGCGCCGACGAGGAGGTCGGTGGTGCCGGCGGCGCGGTCGAGATCGCGCGCACGCTGCGCCAGCGTGGTGTGCGGCTGGCCTTCACGCTCGACGAGGGCAGCGCGGTGACGCAGGGCATCATCGCCGGCGTGAAGCCGCCGGTGGCCGCGGTCATGGCCGGTGAAAAGGGATACATCACCTTCCGCCTGAGTCTGCATGGCGAAGGCGGGCATTCGTCGACCCCGACGCCCGACGCGGTGATCCCGCGGCTGGCGCGCGCGGTGGCGCGTCTCGACGCGCAGCCGATGCCGGCACGCTTGACGCCGCCGGTCGCGAAGATGCTCGATCGCGTCGCGCCGGAGATGCCGTTCCCGGCGCGGCTGCTGATCGCCAACCGTGCCCTGTTCGAGCCGCTGGTGCTCAGGGTGCTGTCGCAGTCGTCGATCACCAACGCGCTGATCCGCACGACCCAGGCGATCACCGTGTTCGACGCCGGCGTCAAGGACAACGTGCTGCCGTCGGAGGCTCACGCGCTGGTCAACTATCGACTGCTGCCCGGCGACAGCATCGACGGCGTGCGCACGCACATCGTCGAGGTCATCGACGACCCGTCCATCGAGGTCAGGCCGACCGAGGAGTTCGGCAACGAGGCGCCGCCGCTGTCCGATCCGGATGCGCCGGCCTTCAAGCTCCTCGAGCGCACCGTGCAGCAGATCTTTCCGGCGGCGATCGTCTCCAGCGGCATCATCCTGGCGACC
The DNA here is from genome assembly GCA_028698335.1 of Nevskiales bacterium. GTDB lineage: Bacteria > Pseudomonadota > Gammaproteobacteria > Nevskiales > Nevskiaceae > Solimonas. The sequence goes on from JAQVDP010000006.1 coordinate 121,057, forward strand.
ACCGACAACCGCCACTATGCGGGGATCGCCGACCAGTCCTACTACTTCGCCCCGTTCGTCTATACGCCGGACGATCAGTCCCGCATCCACGGTACCGACGAACGCATCAAGGTCGGCGACTACGCCAACATGGTGCGGTTCTATACGCAGCTGATGCGCAACGCCGGCGGTGTCTGATCGGGCCCGTGCCGACCGAAATAGCGGTGCCGCAGCGTAGGAAAATGCACTACGCCAAGTAGGCATTTTCGGGATATGTACGCTTCCGACCCCGATATCCGCTTTCGTTATCGAATGGTGAAGACCCGAATCCACTGACGCCCTACGGTGTCCTCGCCGCAGTTCGCATTCATGACCGGTCGGTGTCGGGGCATGCATTGGTCAGGCGTCTGCGCGACGTCAGACGGATGACGAGGGACTGATCATGGATACCGATCGCAATTGGGCGCAGGGGTTGGCCGGGGAGGGCGAGCGGGGCAACGCCGGCGCGCGCGTCGAGCGGACGGCGCGTGCCGGCGGAGCCCGTAGTCGCCCCTGCTGGGGGCGATGGCGTGATCGGTGCATTCACCGCCGGGAGCAGGCGTTCGTGGCGCGGGCGTATGGGCAGGCCCTGATGCTCTACAGCAGCGGCCAGCTGACGGCGGCGGAACAGATCTGTCGGGACATCTGTGATCGCGGGCTCGATACCGCCGACTTTCTTCGCCTCGGTGCGGTACTGGCCTGGCGCAGCGGCATGCGGTATGCGGCCGAATGGCGGATCCGCCGCGCCTTGCGGCTGGCGCCCTCCAGTGTCGAGACGTTCATCTGCGCGGCGGAGATCCATGCGGCGCTCGGCCGGATGCAGGAAGCGCTGACAGCCGCCCGCCGTGCCGTCCGATTGGCGCCGGAATACGCTTCGGCGTTCAATTGCCTGGGGCTGGCGCTGGTCCAGGGGGAGCAGCTCGCATCGGCACAGCGCGCGTTCGAGATCGCCCATGGACTCGATCCGCACGATGCGCAGGCGCGCCACAATCTGGCCCGCCTGCGCGCGGGTGCCCGTTGCATCGATGACTTCACGGGTGTGTATGTCGGGAGCGACCTGGGGCGCCTTTGATGTGGCTGCCCCGACGGCCTGCCGGCGCCCGCCCACGATATGAGCATCCGTCGCTGAGAACGGTTGCCGCAGGAGGTCGAGGCTGCGGATATACAAGAAAGGGGAGATGAGTGAGTTCGGATGAGGTTCCGACGGTCGGTTGCGGTCCGTTGGGTGACGGACGCTACGTCTTTCGTTTCGGCAGCGCCGAATTCGATGCCGCCCGTAACGAGCTGCGAGTCGGGGGGTGCCCGGTCAAGCTGGAGCCGCGGCCGCGCGCGGTGCTGGCGTTGCTGTTGCGTCACGCCGGCGAGGTGGTGACCAAGGCCGAGCTGCTGGATCAGGTCTGGGGGCAGCTCGAGATCAGCGAGCAGGTGGTCCCCAACGCGGTCGCCAAACTGCGCCGTGCGCTGGGAGCCTCCGAAGGGGCCCGCATCGTCACCGTTGCCCGCTTCGGCTACCGCTTCGATGGCCCGGTGGAACGCATCGCCACCGGGCGGCGGATGGGGACGCGGCTCGCGCTCAGCGCCGGCCAGGCGGTGCCGGGGCATCCGTCATGGCGGCTGGAGCGCCAGCTCGGCGCCGGCGCCTCCGAGGTCTGGCTCGCCCGCCATGGGCGGACCTCCGAACCGCGGGTGTTCAAGTTCTGCTCCGACGGCGAGCAGCTCAGCGTTCTGAAGCGCGAGGTGACGATACTGCGCCTGCTGGAACAGAGCCTCGGTCAGCGCGAAGACTTCGTGCGGCTGCTGGGGTGGAATCTGGCGGACGAACCATTCTTCCTCGAACTCGAGTACGGCGGGCAGGATCTGCTGGCATGGGCCGAACACGGTGAGCACCTGCGGGAACTGACGCTCGAGGACCGCCTGGATCTGTTCCTGCGGATCGCCGACGCCGTGGCCGCCGCGCACGAGATCGGTGTGCTGCACAAGGATCTCAAGCCGCGCAACGTGCTGATCGGACATCGACCGGGGGCACGGCCAAGCGTGAAGATCGCGGACTTCGGCAGCAGCCACCTGCTCGATCCGCAGCGCCTCGAGGCATTCGACATCACCCGGATGGGCATGACCGTCGCCAGTGCCGGCAGTGACAGCAACGAGATGGGGACACCGCTCTATCTGGCGCCGGAACTGTTCTCGCATGCCCCACCGACGGTGCGCAGTGACCTTTATGCGCTGGGGGTGATGTTGTATCAGCTGGTCGTCGGCAGTCTGCGCAGGCCACTGGCGACGGACTGGAAGCGGGATGTCGATGATCCGCTGCTGCGTGAGGACATCGCGGCCTCGACCGCCGGCCAGCCGGAACGCCGGCTCGGAAGCGTAGTCGAGCTGACCGAGCGCCTGCGCGCGCGTCAGCGCCGGGCCGAAGAGCGCCTGGAACGGGACCGCCAGCAGCAGCGTGCCGCGGCTGCCGAGCGTGCGTTGGAGCGCGCCCGCATTCGGCGGCCATGGCTGGTGACCGCGGCGGCGGCATTGCTGGCCGGGACTGCGGCCAGTCTGATGCTGCTGGTCAATGCCCGCCAATCCGAGCAAGCCGCGGTGCAGGAGCGGGCCCGTGCTGCCGCGATCAACCGCTTTCTGATCGACGACATCCTCGCCTCCGGCATGTTGCGTGACCAGGCCTACGAAAAGGATCTGACCATGCGCGAGGTGCTGCAGCGGGCGGCGCAGCAGCTCGAGAAACGCTTTGTCGGCGAGCCCGCGACCGAAAGCAGCATCGCACTGACACTCGCTGGCGCCTTCCTGGCCCTGGGCCAGTACGAGGCGGCCGAGACGCTGTATCGCCGTGCGGTCGATTGCGCGGTGGTGGCATTCGGTCCGCACGATCCGCAGACCGTGCGTGCGCAATACCGTCTGTCGCAGGTGCTGTCGAATCAGGCGCACTACCAGGAGGCCGGCGAGGTCCTGAAGCGTGCGGACACATCGGCTGCAGGCCTGTCCGATCTCCATGTCGCGATCGACGCCGCCGACGCGCGCAGCACCTACCATTTCCAGCAGCTGCAGATCGAACCCGCGCTGGCCGCGTTTCAGCGACTTGAGACACTGCTGCGCGAGTCCGGGAACGACGACGCCTGGCGTGCGTTCAATGTCGCCAACGGCATCGCACAGTGTCTGCTGCGGCTGGGAAGGCACGCCGACGCCGAGGCGCGGCTGACGGCGATGCTGGCCGATCCGCGCTTCGATTCCGCGTCCATCGGCAGCCGGGCGGGGCTGATCAAGGTCAATCTCGGCCGTGCGATTCGCGCGCAGGGGCGCAGCGCGGAAGCGCTCGACCTGATTCAGGTGGGCTATCGCGAAATGGAACAGGCGCGCGGTCCCGACGATTATCTGGTCATCACCGCGCTCGGCGTACTGGGCCAGGCCTACAACGAGATCGGTGACGCGTCGCGGGCGCTGGAGGTCTACGAGGACGTCTATCAGCGGATGGCGCGCCGCTTCGGCGCAGACAACGAGCGCACGCTCGCGCAGCTGGGCAATCTCGGCATCACCCAGCATCAGCTTGGCCGCGTGGCGGCGGCGATCGACTCCTTGAGCCGCGCCGAATCCAGCCTGAGTGCACGCTACGGCGACGCCAATGCGATGACGCAGACGATCCGCTATTTCCTCGCACTGGCCTACGGCGACAGCGACACGCCGCAACGGGGGCTGCCGCTGGTGGACACGATCGACCCGGCGGCCCTGCAGGCCGCCACCGCCGGCGTTGGCATGGGCGCCAAGCTGGATGCCTTGCGCGGCAAGCTGCTCCTGCTCAGCGGTCGCGAGCGGGACGGCCGGACGATGCTGCAGGAAGCGATCCACGCAATGGAACAGGCCGGTGTCGACGCTGATACCATCGCCGAATATCGCGCGTTGCTCGATCGAAACGCGCACTGATTGCCTGTTTCCGGGGTCCCCCGTCTTGTCCAAGCCCGTCCGCCTCAACCTCAAGGTTGCCCCGAAAGCGGGCCGCAATGCCATCGCCGGCTGGATGGGCGAGACCCTGAAGGTTGCGGTCACCGCCGCGCCCGAGAAAGGCAAGGCCAATGATGCGGTGATCGCGTTGCTGGCCAAGCGGCTGCGCCTGCCAAAGTCGGCGCTGAATGTTGTCCGGGGCCAGACCAGCACTCAGAAGGTCATAGAAATCAACGGCATGGAGGAAGGGGAAATCCTCAGGCAGTTGCGTGACGGAACTGCTTAGACTGGGCGCCTTTTTCGGGCCGGATCCCGGCCGTCATCGATTCTCGAGGGGAGCATGAGCACGAGCGCCAATCGCATGCCGGCGGGCATTCCGTACATCGTCATCAACGAATTCGCCGAGCGCTTCTGCTACTACGGCATCAACGCGATCCTGACGGTCTACATGGTCAACTTCCTGCGCTTCGGTGAGGCGCAGGCGACGACCTGGCAGTCGCTGTTCAAGTCGGGGGCGTACATGTTCCCCGTGCTCGGCGCGATCGTGTCGGACGTGTTCCTCGGCAAGTTCCGCACGATCATGATCTTCTCCAGCGCGTACGTCGTGGGCTGCGCGTTTCTGGCGCTGTCGGACAGTCCGGCGTCGATGGCGCTCGGCCTGTTCCTGATCGCGCTGGGCACCGGCGGCATCAAGCCCTGCGTGTCGACCAACGTCGGCGACCAGTTCACCGCCGCCAACTCGCACATGATCGAGCGTGCGTTCTCGTGGTTCTACATCTCGATCAATGCCGGTTCGCTGATCTCGATCACGCTGTGCCCGATCCTGCTGCCGAAGTACGGCCCCAAGGTCGCGTTCGGTCTGCCGGGCGTGATGATGGCGACCGCGGTCGTGGTGTTCTGGCTGGGGCGCAGCAAGTACGCGGTGGTGCCGCCGGCGGGCAGGGCCTGGCTGCGCGACGTGTTCTCGCGCGAGGGTCTCGGCGTGATCGCGCGCCTGGCACTGATCTACCTGTTCGTCGCGTTCTTCTGGTCGCTGTGGGAGCAGTCCAACGGCCAGACCTGGGTGCTGCAGGCGCAGTCGGACCTGATGGACAAGACCCTGATCCCCGGTGTCGAGATCCTGCCGGCGCAGATCCAGGTGGTCAACGCGCTGTTCATCCTGCTGCTGGTGCCGGTGTTCACCTACGGCATCTATCCGTTGATGGGCCGCTTCTTCACGGTCACGCCGCTGCGCAAGATGGGCATCGGCATGTTCCTCGTCGCCGGTTCCTTCGTGCTGGTGGCGTGGATCGAGCAGCGCATCCAGTCCGGCATCGTCACCTCGGTGTGGTGGCAGATCCTGGCCTACGCGATCCTGACCGCCGCCGAGGTGCTGGTCTCGATCACCGCACTGGAATTCAGCTACAAGCAGGCGCCGCTGCGGATGAAGAGCTTCATCATGGCGCTGTTCCTGCTGTCGACCAGCGTCGGCAACCTGTTCACCGCCGCGGTCAACGACTTCATGGTCAAGCCCGTCACCGCGCTCGGCGCCGAAACCGGCGCGCAGACCTGGGTGCAGCTCGCCGATGCCGGCCGCTTCGAGATCGGCCAGAAGATCGACTTCGGCGGCGACAGCGGCGTCAGTGTGGTCATCGGCGACGGCGAGCACCGTCCGCTGGCCGGTACCTATCTGGTCGGCGACATCGACGTGGCGGCCGATCGCGTGCGCCTGGTCGACGCGATCTCGCGCCAGCCGGTCGTCAGCAGCGGCGAGTTCGACGTCGCCAGCGCCAGCGTCTCGACCTATGCGCTGGTCGGGCCGATGTACTTCCTGTTCTTCGCCGGCGTGATGGCGGTGGCGTCGATGATCTTCGTCTTCGTGGCGATCTTCTATCGCGAGAAGACCTTCGTGCGGGACGACGCCGAGCCGGAGGCCGAGCTCGTCGCCGAAGAGCACTGAGGCACCTTCGTCGCGGTCAATCCGGAAGCCGCCCGCACTTCGGTGCGGGCGGCTTTTCCACGCCGGGCGGACTCTCCTAGGCCTGCCTGAAGGGCTTGCCGGAGTCCGCCGGTGCTGCGAGCATCGGGCCATCACGATAGCGGCCGGTCACGGTGAATCGCCGCACGGGAGGGAATGCGATGAGACGATGGATCGTCCCCGGGTGTCGCGCGTTCGCGCTGGCATTGGCATGGGTCACGGTGTCTTCACCGCTGCATGCGGCCGATCCGCAGCCACCGGCGCTGATGCTCGCGAACCGCTATCACCCGGATATCGATGTCCGCGACTACTGGGTCAGCGAGAAGCTCGACGGCGTCCGCGCGTACTGGGATGGCAGCAGGCTGTGGACCCGCGGTGGCCACGCGATCGCCGCGCCGGAGTGGTACACACGGGCCTGGCCGGAGCAGGCGCTGGACGGTGAGCTGTGGATCGGGCGCGGTCGCTTCGACGAACTCAGCGGCATCGTCCGCAGTCTTGCCGCGGATGACGCGCAGTGGCGGCGGGTGCGCTACATGGTGTTCGACCTGCCGGCCGATCCGGAGCCGTTCGACACCCGCTATCCGCGGCTGCGCCGCTTGCTGAGCGGGGCTGGCGTCGCGTGGCTGCAGCCGGTCGAGCAACTGCACGTGACCGATGCGGCGGCGCTGCAGCGGCGGTTGGACGCCATTGTCGCGGCGGGCGGTGAAGGGTTGATGCTGCACCGTGGCGCGTCGCGATATCGCGCCCGGCGCAGCGACGATCTGCTCAAGCTCAAGCGTCACGACGACGCGGAGGCGCGGGTCGTCGCCTACCAGGCGGGGCGCGGCAAGTACGCCGGGATGCTCGGAGCGCTGGTCGTCGAAGACGCGGACGGTCTGCGCTTCGAGCTGGGCACCGGGTTTTCGGACGCACAACGGCGGGCGCCACCGCCGCTCGGCAGCTGGGTCACCTACCGCTACGACGGCCGCACCGCCGCCGGCCTGCCGCGCTTCGCCCGGTTCCTGCGGGTGCGCCACGAGCTGCCGCCCCCCGATCCGTCACCGCCTCCGGGCCCCCCGTCGGCCGTGCGACAATAAGGGCTTCGTAACGATGTGATCCCCGATGTCCGTGACCGCCGAAGACGTCCGCCGCGACGTCCATGAACAGAACAAGCTCGCCAAGCGTCTGCGCCGCAACGTCGGCCAGGCGATCATGGACTACAACATGATCGCCGACGGCGATCGCGTGATGGTGTGCCTGTCGGGCGGCAAGGACAGCTACACGATGCTGGACATGCTGCTGCAGCTGCAGGCCAAGGCCCCGGTGCGATTCGAGCTGCTCGCGGTCAACCTCGATCAGAAGCAGCCGGGCTTCCCCGAGCACATCCTGCCGGACTACCTGCGCGGTCTCGGGGTGCCGTTCCATATCATCGAGCAGGACACCTACTCGGTGGTCAAGCGCGTGATTCCCGAGGGCAAGACCATGTGCTCGCTGTGTTCGCGCCTGCGCCGCGGCGCGCTTTACACCTACGCGCATGAGCACGGCTACAACAAGATCGCGCTCGGGCATCACAAGGACGACATCGTCGCGACCTTCTTCCTGAATCTGTTCCACGGCGGCAAGCTCGCGGCGATGCCGCCGAAGCTGCAGTCCGACGATGGACGCAATGTCGTGATCCGCCCGCTGGCGTACTGCCGCGAACGCGACATCGAGCGCTACGCGGAACTCAAGCAGTTTCCGATCATTCCCTGCAATCTGTGCGGTTCGCAGGAGCAGCTCCAGCGCAAGCAGGTGCGGCGGATGATGGACGCCTGGGAGCGGGAGCACCCGGCCCGGATCGAGCAGGTGTTCGGCGCGCTGAGCAATGTCGCGCCGTCGCAGCTCGCCGATCCGAAGCTGTTCGACTTCGCTGCGCTCGGCGGCGACGCGCCGGCCGGCGGCGACTGGCTGATGCCGGAGCGCTGAACGTGGCGGTGCGCGCGCCGTGGCGCTGGTGGCTGGCCGGACTCGGGCTGTGGGCCGGGACCTGCGCCGTAGCGGCATCGGCTGCGCCGTTTCTGTGGGCCGTCCAGGGCCAGGGCGCCAGGGACTACCTGCTGGGCTCGATCCACATGCTGCCGCCGCAGGCACATCCGCTGCCGCCGGCGCTGGAACAGGCCTATGCGCAGGCCGAGACCGTCGTGTTCGAGACCGATCTCGATGCCGTCGGCAGGCCGGATGCGCAGCAGGCGCTGATGACCGCGGCGCGGGAAGCGCCCGACGGCTTGCGTGGTCAGATCGACGCCGTCCTGTACGCGCAGCTGCAGCGCCGCCTCGAACGCCTCGGGCTGCCGCAGCACCATTGCGACGTCTATCAGGCCTGGTTCTGTGCGCTCAGCCTGGAAATGGCGGGCTATCAACGCGCCGGATTCAGTCCGCAGCTGGGGATCGACCAGCACTATTTCGAGGCCGCGCGCCGCGACGGCAAACGCATCGACTGGCTGGAAACGCCGTCCGAGCAGCTCGGCCTGTTCGCGCAGATGCCCCCGGTGCTGGGGGCGGCCTTTCTCGCGTCCGCGCTCGACGACGGTGCCAGCCAGTCTCCGCAACGCATGATGGACGCCTGGCGGGCGCACGACCTGACGTTCCTCGAGGACGAGGTCGAAGCCATGCGTCGCGACCATCCACGTGCATACGCGCGCCTGCTCGCCGATCGCAACCGGGCCTGGCAGGGACTGCTGCGCCGGCATCTGAGCGACGCACGGCCGACCCTGATCATCGTCGGCGCGGCGCATCTGGTGGGGGCCGACGGCCTGATCGGACAGCTTCGCCGCAACGGTTACCGTGTCGAGCCCGTGGGGCGACTGCCGTGATCGAGCTGTGGCAGTTCAATTTCTCGATGTATCCGGAGATCGTCCGCTGGGCGCTGGACCACAAGGATCTGGCGTATCGGGTCCACAACCTGCTGCCGGGACCGCACGTTGCGCAGCTGCTGCGCTTCGGGCAGAAGACCGTGCCGGTGCTGCGTGACGGCGAGCGCGTCCTCAAGGACTCGCTCGCGATCGTCGAGGATCTCGAGGCGCGCCATCCCGGGCATCCGCTGCTGCCGGAAGAACCCGCGGCGCGCGAGGCGGCGTGGACCGTCGCGCACCGGTTCGCCCGGGACGTCGGGCCCTGGGTGCGGCTCGCCGCGTTTCACGATCTGCTCGAGCATGGCCGCTACATGGCCAGGGTCTGGTCGCAGCCGTTTTCCGGAGCGGTCCGGGCCGCCTATGTCGCCGCGTTTCCGCTGCTGGTCAGGCCGGTGATGCGGATGGACATGCGTATCACCGCAGCGCGGGCCCGAGAGGGACGCCGGCGGACTGCCGAGGCGCTGGACTGGGTCGCGAACCGCAGCCAGTGCGGCCCCTATCTGGTCGGTGACCGTTTCACGCTGGCCGACCTGGTGGCGGCGAGCACGCTGTATCTGACCGATCTGAGTCCGGAGTATCCGGTGCAGTTGCCGCAGCCGTGGCCGACGGGCTGCTGCGCTGGCGAGAGCGCTGGCACGGACATCCCGGTGCGGCGTGGGTCCATCGGATATACGCCCGGCACAGGATGCCGCCGTCACGGCCCCAGGCGGGCTGAAGTTTTTTCGCCGGATTTTCAGTCCGGCGGCAGGATGAACGAGCGCAGTTTCGGCCGCGGTTCGGGCTTGTTTTCGCGGCCGTCGCCCGCTGCTGCGGTGGCGGCGCCGGACGTGGCGGCGCGCTTGCGGCTCGGGGGCAGTTCGTCCTCGCCGATGTCGTCATGCGGCGTCGGTTGCGGCTTCGGGGTCAGCGTTTCCGCCGCACTCTTGGCGGCGGCTGCGATCGGCGAGACCTGACTTGGTGGGGTTGCCTCCGCCGCCGCGGTTGCCGCGGGTGCCGCCGCGACCACGGGTACGGGGGGCTGCGGCGTTTCGGTCGGGGACGTGCTCGCCGCTTTGGCGGCGGGGACGTCGGGCACCGGTTGTGACGGTGCGGCCGGACGCGCCGGTTGCGGTGCCGGAGACTCGGCGGCCGCGGCCTTGATCCATTCCTGCACCGCCGGATGGCGTAGCACCGTGTCCACGTACCGCTGTTCGACCGTGCCGAGCCTGACGGCATAGCGCTCGAAGCGCAGTGCCACCGGAGCAAACATCGCGTCGACGATGCCGAAGGGTCCGAACAGCCAGTCGGCGCCGGTTGCCCGCGACCGCGCCGAACGCCAGATCGCGCAGATGCGTTCGATGTCGGCCTGCGCGGCGTCGGAGCATGCCACCGGGGCCCTGTCGCGCCGGGTGTCGAACGGCAGCTCGCTGCGCAGGGCGGCAAAGCCGGCGTGCATCTCGCAGGCGACCGAACGCGCGAATGCGCGCGCCGCAGGGTCCAGCGGCCAGGCGCCCGGCAACGCGAAGGTTTCTGCGGCGTACTCGCAGATCGCCAGGGAATCCCAAATCCGGGTTTGTCCGTAGACCAGTGCGGGAACGCGTCCGCTGGGCGAGTGTCTGAGAATCTGCGCGCGCGTCTCGGGCCGGTCGAGCGCGATCACCGATTCCGAGAAGCGCACGCGATGATGGCGCAGGAACAGCCACGGGCGCAGGGACCAGGACGACAGCGATTTGCTGCCGAGATAAAGATGCAGACTGCTCATGCCATGCGCCGCCACGCGTGTGAGGGACACGCTTCGAATTACGGAATAATAGCGATCCGGTCGATCTGCCGGTATCAGAGCTTATCTAGTTGAACGCCAGCTGAATGCATCCTTTCCCGTCATCCGCCGCGCGCGCGTTGGTGTTCCTGCTCGTTCTGGCCGTGCGTCCGGCGGACGCGGCGGTCGGTGTGCATGTCGACGGGGTCGACGGTGCCCTGCGCGAGAACGTCGAGTTGCGGCTGACGATCCGGGCGCACGCCCGTGACAAGGATCTGGACCAGGGCCTGGTCGAAGCGATGCACCGTGATGCGCCGGACGAGATCCGCGAGGCGCTGCAGCCCTACGGCTATTACAACCCCACGATCGAGACCGAGCTGTCCGGCAAGGCCCCGGACTGGAACGCCCGCTACCACGTCGAGGCCGGGCCGCAGACGACGGTGCGCGTCGTCGACCTGCAGCTCGAAGGCGAGGGCGCGATGCTGCTGCAGCCGGTGCGCGTGGCGATCATCCGGACGCTGCAGCCGGGTTATCCGCTGAGTCACTCCGATTACGAGGACGCCAAGCGCAAGCTCGCCAGCACCGCCTACGCCGCCGGCTTCCTCGATGCGCGCTTCACCCATGCCGAGCTGCGGGTCTACGCCGACGAGAACCAGGCCGACATCGTGCTCCACTACGACACCGGAACGCGGTTCTATTTCGGACCGGTCACGATCGAGCAGGACATCCTCGACCCGGACTTTCTGCAGCGCTACGTGCCGATCCGCAGCGGCGAGGTATTCGATCCGCAGCGCCTGCTCGATACCCAGTTCGCGCTGGGCGACCTCGGGTACTTCGCGTCGCTGGACATCCTGCCCCAGCGCGATCCGGAAACCGATCCCGACGTGCCGATCCTGATCGAGACCGAGCCGCGTGCGCGCACCCGCTACAACGTCGGCCTGGGCTACGGCACCGATACCGGTGCGCGAATGACCCTCGGTACCGAGGTGCGCCGCCTCAACCGCCGCGGGCATACCTTCAATGCCGAGACCCGTCTGTCCGAGATCAAGAACTCCGCGACCGGTGAGTACCGGATCCCGCTCGGCGAGCGCCCCGGCGAGAGCATCGGTCTGGCCGGCGAGCTGGCGACCGAGAAGCTCGACAGCGGCAACAGCCGCAAGTGGGGCCTGGAGCTGAGCCTGTCGCGGATTCCCGGTCGCTGGAAGCGGCGGATCTATATCGGCTACACCCACGAGGAATCGGAACTCGGCGATACCCTGCAGACTTCCGATCTGCTGACGCCCGGGCTGTCGCTGAACCGCGCGGATCTCGACAATCCGATCTACACGCGGCGGGGCTGGTCGGCGTTCATGGACGTGCACGGCGCGGCGCGCGGCGTGCTGGCCAACACCAGCTTCGTGCGCACCCATCTGATCCTCAAGGGTGTTCTGCCCGTGGGTGAGCGCGCGCGGGCGCTGGCCCGCTACGAGTTCGGCGCCAACATCGTCGAGGAGTTCGGCGAGCTGCCGGCATCGCAGCGTTTCTTCGCCGGCGGCGATCAGTCGGTGCGCGGTTACAAGTACCAGTCCCTGGGTCCGCGTGACGCCAGCGGCGATGTGATCGGCGGCAAGTTCCTGACCACCGCCAGCATCGAGCTGGAGCGGCAGCTGCACAGGAACTGGGGCGTGGCCGTGTTCGGCGATGTCGGCGGTGCCGACGACGATCCCAGCCCGAAGCTGTATCGCGGCATCGGCGTGGGTGCCCGCTACCGGGCGCCGGTCGGTTCGGTCCAGCTCGATCTGGCGCATCCGCTCGATGATCCGGATGGCGGAATCCGGATCCATCTCGGCGTGAGGGTCGGCCTGTGATGCGCATGATTGCCACCCTGCTTGCCGCCGTCCGCGATCTGTTCGGTCTGGCCCTGACGCTCGTCGTGGCGGCGCTCGTGTTCGTCCTGTTCACCGGCGCGGGCGCCCGTCTCGTCTTCGGCGAGGTCGAATCGCGCCTGGGGTCGGTGCATGCCGAAGCGGTCAGCGGGCGGCTGTGGGGGCCGATCCGCTTCGGCCGGCTGGTCTACGAGGACGACACGGTCCGGGTCGAACTGAGCGAGGCCGAGCTGGACTGGTCGCTGCTGCAGGCGTTGCGCGGCCGGGTCGGCGTACAACAGCTTGCGGCCAGCACTGTCGTGGTGGCGCTCAAGCCGAGGCCGCCGGAGCCGGAACCCCCGGAACCGGATGCGGATGGCAGCGTGATCACGGCGCTGCCGATCGGCGTCCGTGTGCGCGACCTCGAGATCGGCCAGTTCCGGCTCGAGCAAGCGGAGGCCGAGCCGCTGGTGCTGGATGCGATCGCGTTCGAAGGGCAGTGGATCGGCGATCGCGTCCGTATCGACCGGCTCGCGGCCGTCACCCCGTGGGTCGGTGCGCTGCAGCTCGATGCCGACGCGCGAATGCGGCCGCACGGCATCGATTTCGATACCCTGCGGCTGGACGGCTTCGCCCACGCATCCCTGCAGGGGCATCTCGGCTATACCGAAGCCTCCGATCTGACGCTGCGCTGGGATCGCCTGCAATGGCCGCCGCCCGCGGCTGGCGACGCCAGCGATGGTGCGACCGGCGAGACCGCGGCGCCGCCGCTGGTCAGCAGCGAGCGCGGCGTGCTGAGCTGGCAGGGTCTGTTCGACGACTGGCGGTACCGTCTCGACGCCGCCTTCGTCGCCGATGGCATCAGCGGTGCCGTCGTCGCTGCGGGGCGCGGCTCCCTGTCCGACGTCGAGGCCGAGCATCTGGCCGTCAACAGCGACGCCGGTACGCTCGACGCGCAGGCCCGCGTGCACTGGGACGGCCCGCTGCGCATCGATGCCAAGGGCAGCGTCGCGGGCGTGCATCCGGAACGCTGGCTGCCCGATCTGCCCGGCGAGATTGCGGCCGGTTTCGAGGTCGAGAGCGTCGTCGAGAACGATGTCCCGCGGATGCGTTTTACGGTGACCAGCGATCGGGCCACGCTGCGTGACTACCCACTCAAGCTCGACGTCGCCGGCAGCTATACCGAGGACGGGCTCGACCTGCAGCACGCCCTGCTGCAGTCCGGGTCGAGTCGTGTGCGGGCGTCCGGCCGAGCATGGCCCCAGCTCGACCTGCGCGCGCGCATCGACGCCCGCGACCTGGCGGCGTTGTGGCCCGGGCTCGGCGGACGTGCCAGCGGGCGTGTCCATCTCAGTGGTGAGCCGACCGCGCCGGTGATCGATGCGACGCTCGCGGCGTCCGAGGCGCGGTACGGCGCGTTCGAGGTGCAGCGGCTCGACGCGCGTGCGGACCTTGATCTGGACGGGCGGACCCATCTCGACGTGCGGGCGGAATCGGTTCGCGCCGGCACCGAAATCGACGCGCTGACCCTGGTGCTCGATGGAACTGCCGATGACCACCGGCTGAGCGTCGACGCGAGCGGGCAACCGGGGCAGCTCAAGCTGCGCCTGGGTGGTGCCCTGGACAGGACACAGTGGCGGTGGACGGGGCAGGTCGAGGACGTGCAGGCCGCGCCGCGGGATTTCGCCGCCTGGTCCCTGGAGGCGCCGGTGCCGCTGACGATCGATGCGGACGCGGTCCGGCTCGAGCCGGCCTGTCTGTCGTCGACGGTCGCCCGGGCCTGCGTCGCGCTGCGGCCGGTCGATGCGGCGCAGCGTGTCGCGTTCCGCCTGGAGCATTTCGATCTCGCGGCGCTGGATCCGTGGATGCCGTCGGCCACGCACATCGAAGGCCGACTCGATGGTTTCGGCTATGCCGATCTGGCCGGCGGTGCGCTGGCCGATCTGCGGTTGCAGATCGACAGCGGGGCCGGGCGCCTCGCCCAGAAGGGCGTACCGCCGCTGCTGTTCGGCGCGGGGCAGGTGCTGGTCGAGGATCAGGACGGCACGATGGTGATGGCCGCGGCCCTGCCGCTGCAGCAGGGTGGCGTCCGCTTCAACGCGCGTCTGGCGCCGGATGGCGCGGTCCTCGAGCGGCCGCTCAGCGGTACGCTGGCGATCGAACTGCCGAGCCTGGCCTGGCTGTCGCTGCTCAACCGCGAGTTTGAGGACGTTGGCGGACGGCTCGACGGCGAGCTGGCCCTGCGCGGCAATCTGGCCGACCCGCGCATGAGCGGGCAAATCGTCGTCAGTGGAATGGCCCTGCGCCTGCGGACGCCGGGCATCCGCATCGAGGATCTCAACGCGACGCTGACCGGTGACGTTGACGGCACCCTGAAGCTGGCCGGTGCGATGCGTTCGGACGGCGGGACCGTCGAGCTGGATGGCGCGCTCGACCTGTGGTCGCCGCAACCGACCGCCGACGCGCATCTGACCGGGGCGGATTTCCAGATCCTGCGCACGCCCGAGGCGAGAATCTGGATCTCGCCCGACATCCGGGTGAGCATGGCCAAGCGCGAAGTGCATATCGACGGTACGGTTGACGTGCCGCGTGCGCGGATCGCACCGCGTTCGCTAGAGGGGGGCGTCGCCCCGAGTTCGGATCAGGTGGTCATCCGCAGCGAGGACGAGGCCGACGAAGGCCGGATCAAGACCTATGCGGAGCTGGCGATCCGCCTCGGCGACGCGGTTGAATTCGAGGGCTTCGGGCTCAAGACCCGCTTCGGCGGGGGGCTGCGCATCTTCGAGTCGCCGGGCGTGCCGACCCGCGGCCGCGGCGAAATCAAACTGATCGGCGGGCAGTACAAGGCCTACGGACAGAACCTCAGCATCGAAACCGGCCGATTGCTGTTCACCGGCGGCGCGGTGACCGAACCGGGTCTGGAAGTGCGCGCGACGCGACAGCCGACGGAGGACATCACGGTCGGCGTGCAGGTGCGGGGCACGCTGGACAACCCCGAGTTCAGTCTGTTCTCGACGCCGCCGATGCCGCAGGAGCGGCAGCTGTCCTGGCTGGTGCTGGGGCGCAGCCTCGACGAGTCGAGCGCCTCGCGCGACAAGGCACTGGTGGCCGATGCCGCGCTCGGCCTCGGTCTGGCCGGTGGCGAGTGGCTGGCGCAGCGACTCGGCAAGACGATCGGGTTCGACGAGGTCAGCCTCGGCGCGAAGCCCGGCCAGTCCTCTGATCAGGCGAGTCTGACCGTCGGCAAATATCTGTCGCCGCGCCTGTTCGTCAGCTATGGCGTCGGTCTGTTCCAGCCGGGGCATACCTTCCGGCTGCAGTACGATATCGGCCACGGCTTCAAGCTCAGTTCCGAGACCGGCGCGGTCTCCGGCGGCGACGTGCTCTACACGATCGAACGCTGAGGCGGTTTGGCGCCGTGGCGGGCCGGCGGCAAGATGACACGCATCGCGGTTCTGCCAGATCCTGATCAGGAGCGTCGCATGATTTTCGCCCTTGCCGGTTCGAGACGGTTTGCCACCCGTTGCGGATGCGCCCTGCTGCTGGCCTGCGCGATGCCGCTGCATGCCGAAGTGCTCGACAGCAGTGCCTTCGGGTTCACGGTCGAGAATCGCCATGTGGTCCGGGCCGATCCGCAGACCGCATGGCGGGCGCTGGTCGCCGATGTCGACCGGTGGTGGCCGAAGGATCACAGCTGGTTCGGCGAGGCTTCGACCCTGCGCATCGAGCCGGTCGCCGGGGGCTGCTTCTGCGAAAGCGACGGCGAGCGTCAGGTCGAGCATATGCGGATCGCCTTCGTCGATCCCGGCCGGTTGCTGCGCATGCTCGGCGGGCTCGGGCCGATGCAGGGCATGGGCCTGCACGGCGCGCTGGACTGGCGGATCGAGGCGGTCGAGGCGGGCACCGCGCTGACGCTGCGCTATGTCGTCGGCGGATACAGCACGGAGGACCTCACCCGCTTGGCTCCGGTCGTCGACCGGGTTCAGCGCCAGCAGCTCGGGGGTCTGGTGCATTGGCTGGAGCGTGAGCGGGACTGAGGGGCCGGCCGCTGCGTCGGAATCGCCGCTTGCCGGCCCGGATACTGCCGGCGGACGAATCGTCGGGACCGCGCCGTGCCTAGAATGAAACGATGAGCGGAGCGCAAAGGCGGACTTCGCCGGAGGAGATCGGAAATGAAGAACCTGTTGCGGCCGCGCGGCGCGGCCTCCCTGCTGTTGCTGGCGATGACGCTGGGGCTCGGTGCCTGCGGCGGCGGCTCGGGGTCCGACGGTGATGGCGGCGGCACGGTCGGCGGCGGTGTCGCCAATCCGCCGCCGGTGGTCGCGGATGGCCAGGGCCGCCCGGCGCCCGAATGCGGGGGTGCGCCCCGCGCCGGCCAGACCTACGACGTGACGATCCCGTCGCCCCTGGGTGACGGCGAGACCATTGCGGCGACGGTATTCGAGCCGACCCTGCTCGACGGTTGCCAAACCTACCCGCTGGTGCTGGTCGGCTCCGGTTTCGGCAGCCCGCGCATGACCGGCGAGCCGTCGACCGACCCGCAGAACAATGCGTTCCTGGTGTTCTCGCCGGTGCCGGCGCTGACCGCCGCGGGGTTCGGCGCGATCAGTTTCGATCACCGTGCGCATGGCGAGTCGGGCGGCAAGATCCGCGTGCAGGACCCCGACTACGAGGGCGCCAACGTGATCCGCGTCGTCGACTGGGCCGAGGCCAATCTCGACTGGCTGGCCTACGGGCCGAGCGCCGACGGCAGCGATCCGCACAACCTCAAGCTCGGTGCGGTGGGGCCGTCCTACGGTGGCGGCTATCAGCTGATGCTGCTGGCGATCGATCCCAAGCGTCGCCTCGATGCCATCGTGCCGTCCGTGACCTGGAACGATCTGGTCTACAGCCTGACGCCCGGCGGCGTGATCAAGGACGGCTGGGTGCGCACCCTGGCCGATGGCAAGGAAGAGCAGTTCGACCCGTACATCAACCAGCAGCTCCAGCAGATGTATGCCGACAACGCACCTGGAACCGGCCTGCAGGAGGCGATGCGCTATCACAGCCTCAAGTATTTCTGCGACGGCCAGGGCGTCGCGACCAATGGCGGCCCCGGCACGCATCCGCTGCATCCGCCGCTGGCGCCGCCGAAGATCAACGCGCTGCTGATCCAGTCCTCGCGCGACACCCTGTTCAATCTCAACGAAGGGGTCGACAACTACAACTGCCTGAAGACTGCCGGCGGCGACGTGCGCCTGTTCACCGTGCAGGCGGGGCACAACACGCTCGGCATCGCCGGCACGCTGGGGGTCTCCACGGTGCCCGAGGACCCCGGCGTGATCTACCAGCCCGATCCGACCTCGACCGGCATCAGCTGCGGCGGCGTCACCACGATCCAGGCGGTGCTGGCGTGGTTCCAGGAATATCTGCAGGACATGGGCGGCACCGTCGATACCGTGCTCGGCAGCCAGCCGATCTGCCTGAGCCTGACCGCGATCGACTCGGTCCCGGCCGACACCGTCGAACGTGGTGGCCAGTCCTTCGACATCGCCGCCGATGCCCCCGGCAATACCGTGACGGTCGGCGTCGACGACAGCCAGGCCACGACGGTTCCGCTGCTGACGCTGGCCGATGCGCCGATGCTGCTGGCCGGAATCCCGACGCTGGACGTGACGCTGACCGACGTCGACAACCCCGGCAACACCGACGATCGCAACACCATCATTTTCGTCGGCATCGGCCAGAAGCACCTTGGCGGCCTGACCCCCTGGGATCTGGTCGACAACCAGCTCACGCCGCTGCGCGGCCTGGGCCGGCATCAGGTCGACCTCAGCGGGGTGCTCGAGCGGGTGCTGCCAGGTGACCAGATCGGCCTGATGCTGTTCGGCGCCAACGCCAACCAGTACGAAACCACCGGTGTACGCGATGGCACCGCGTTCGCCGTGCAGGTGCGGGTACAGGGATCGGTCGCACTGCCGCTGCAGGCGGTGGTGGCACCCTAGCCGCTGCTGCGCTGGGCTTCAGCGGAAGTCGCGCGACAGGCGGGGCAGGCCGGCCAGCCAGTGCGAGCGGTCGGCAAAGGCCTCGGCGAGAACGTGGGTGACGTCCTGTTCGCGTTGCAGCCTGCCCCGCACCAGCACGAAGCGGGCGCCGACGATGATGTCGCGCTGGCGCTCGATCAGCTTCGGCCAGATGATCAGGTTGACGATGCCGGTGTCGTCTTCGAGGGTCATGAACATCGTGCCCCCGGCGGTGCCGGGGCGCTGGCGGAACATCACGATGCCGGCCACGCGCACCCGCCGGCCGGCGTCGATCTGCTGCAGCTGCGCGTTGGGCACGATGTGATGGCGATCCAGGCGCGGCCGCAGCAGGGCCGCCGGATGCCGCCGCAATGACAGACCGGTGCTGCGGTAGTCGGCCAGGATGTCCTCGCCTTCGACCGGCGCGGCCAGTGCCACGGGGTCGTCGGGCGGGGTCGCGCCGTGCAGCAGGCCGTCGAGCCGGGCGTGGCCACGGGTCTGCCAGCGGGCCTGGAAGCGGTGCCCGGCCAGGGCCCGCAGGGCATCGGCTGCCGCCAGCGCCTCGAGTTCGCGTGCGTTGAGCCGTGCCCGCAGCGCCAGATCCCCGACATCGGCGAATGCGCCGGTCCGGCGTGCATCGGCCAGTCGCCGCGCGGCGGCCTGATTGAAGCCGGACACCAGGCGCAGGCCGAGCCGGATCGCCGGTCGCCGCTGCGGATCCGGCACCAGGCTGCAGTCCCAGTCGCTGGCGGTGACGTCCACGGCCAGGACCTCGACGCCGCGTCGGCGCGCTTCGGCGACCAGCATCGACGCCGGGTAGAACCCCATCGGCTGGCTGTTGATCAGCCCGCAGATGAACGCGGCCGGGTGGTGGCACTTGAGCCAGGCCGAGGCGTAGGCGAGCAGGGCGAAACTGGCCGCGTGGCTTTCCGGAAAGCCGTAGCTGCCGAAGCCGAGGATCTGCCTGTAGATGCGTTCGGCGAACGCGGCATCGTAGCCGTTGGCGAGCATGCCGGCGGTGAGCTTGTCGCGGAATTTTTCCAGTCCGCCGGAGCGCTTCCATGCCGCCATCGAGCGGCGCACCTGATCCGCCTCGTCGGCCGAGAAGCCCGCCGCGACCATCGCGATGCGCATGACCTGCTCCTGGAAGATCGGAACGCCATAGGTGCGGCCGAGCACCTGCTGCAGGCGCGGCGGATAGTCCACCGGTTCGAGTCCGGCGCGGCGACGCAGGTACGGATGCACCATGTCGCCCTCGATCGGACCGGGCCGCACGATCGCGACCTGTACGGTCAGGTCGTAGAGGTTCTGCGGCCGCAGGCGCGGCAGCATCGACATCTGCGCGCGCGACTCGATCTGGAACACGCCCAGCGTCTCGGCGCGGCAGATCATGGCGTAGGTTTCGGGGTCGTCGGTGGGGATCTGCTTGAGTCCCAGCACGGTTCCGTCGAAGGCACGCAGATGCTCGAAGGTCCGCCGCAACGCGCTGAGCATGCCCAGCGCGAGCACGTCGACTTTCAGCAGCCCCAGCGCTTCGAGGTCGTCCTTGTCCCACTGGATGATCGTGCGCTCCGGCATGGCGGCGTTTTCCACCGGCACCAGCGCGGACAGCGGCGCGTCGGAGATCACGAAGCCGCCGACGTGCTGTGACAGATGCCGCGGGAACTCCAGCAGTTCGCGGGCCAGGTGCAGCCACAGCCGGACCGGACGCGCGTCGGGGTCGATGCCGATGTCGCGCAGGCGCTGCGGCAGGCCGTCCGGATCGTCCCACCACGCCAGCGAGCGGGTGACGTGGTCGATCAGATCGGGACCGATGTCGAGTGCGCGGCCGACGTCGCGCAGCGCCGAGCGGGGGCGATAGTGGATCACCGTTGCGGCGATCGCCGCGCGCTCGCGCCCGTACTTGCGATAGACGTACTGGATGACCTCCTCGCGGCGCTCGTGCTCGAAGTCGACGTCGATGTCCGGCGGCTCGTCGCGCTCGTTGGAAATGAAGCGCTCGAACAGCAGCTCGGTGAAGCCGGGGGAGACTTCGGTGATGCCGAGGGTGTAGCAGACCACCGAGTTGGCGGCGCTGCCGCGACCCTGGCACAGGATGCCTTGCGAGCGTGCGTAACGGACGATGTCGTAGACGGTCAGGAAGAATGCTTCGTAGCGCTTCTGCGCGATCAGGCCCAGTTCCTTCTCGATCAGCGTCCGCACCGCGGCCGGGCATCCGTCCGGCCAGCGCCAGGGGATGTGCTGCTCGACCAGTGTGCGCAGCCAGCTCTGCAGCGTGTGTCCGGGCGGGACGATCTCGCGCGGATAGTCGTATTTCAGCTCGCCGAGCCGGAACGCGCAGCGTTCGGCCACGACCAGGGTCTCGCGCAGCAACGCGGGTGGATACAGCGCCTGCAGGTCGGCGAGCGGGCGCAGATGGCGCTCGCCGTTGGCGAACAGGCGCTGGCCGCAGCGCTGCACCGGCAGGTGATGTCTCAGGGCGGTCAGCACGTCCTGCAGGGCGCGGCGCGCGCGGGTGTGCATGTGCACGTCGCCGCTGGCCACCAGCGGCACGCCGAAACGCCGCGACAGTGCCGCGAGCCGCTGCAGCTTCTGCGCGTCGTCGCCGTCGCGGTGCAGTTCGGCGGCGATCCACAGCCGCCCGCAATAGCGAGCGTGCAGCCATGCCAGCGTCTCGGCGTCCTCGTCGGCGTGGCCGGCGGTGGGCGGAATCCACAGCGCGCAGACATCGGGCAGCGGCCTGTCCAGATCGCTGCGCCGCAGCCGGTAGCGACCCTTGATCGCGGCACGCCGGGCGTGGGTGATCGCACCGCAGATCCCGGCGTACCCGTGCTGACTTTCGGCCAGCAGCACCAGTCTGGGGCCGTCGTCCAGACTGAATTCGCTGCCGGCGATGACCGGCAGCCCGCTGCTCCGCCCGGCCTGCCAGGCGCGCACCGCGCCGGCCATCGAGCATTCGTCGGTCAGCGCCAGTGCGGCGTAGCCGAGCCCGGCCGCATGCTGCACCAACTCCTCCGGCAGCGAGGCGCCGCGCTGGAAGCTGAAGGCGGAGACGGCATGCAGTTCCGCATAGCCGGGGGCGTTCATGCCGGCATGCCCCCGGATCGCGCGTGCGCGACGCCAGTGGCATCGGGCTTCACGCCGCGCGCGCGGTCATCCCCACCATCCATGCAGGTACCAGCGTCGGTCGACATGGTTGCGGAAGACCCAGGCCTGCGCCTGCTGCCATTCGACCGTGTAGTAGTCGCGCCGGGCGTCGGCGCCGTCCCACCAGCCGCTCTCGATGCGTTCCGGTTCGCCGTCGACCGGCGGCGCGGCGGGCAGCGGGACCGGTTGGGGCAGCAGCCACAGCGGCCGGTCTGGGGGCGTGGCGGCGAGGGCCTGACGGTCATCGGCAGGCGCGGTGGCCGCAGCGGTGTCGTCGCCGGCGGGGCGGCGCGCCAGTGCGCGTTCCGGGCGATGGTCCTGGTGGACGGCCGGACTCCACAGCGCCGACTGGCCGAGGCGTGCCAGCAGGCGTTCGACCGTTTCGGTCCATTGCAGCTGATGATCGGAGCTGGCGTCGAACAGCGAGCCCTGTCCGACCGCCGCGGTGGCCAGATCCTCGGCCTTGAGCAGCAGGCCGCGGACCGGCGCGTGCAACGCCTCGCGGCCGAGGCGTTCGCGCAGCGCGGTGAAGATCCGGGTGCCGTCGCGATGCGCGCTGAGGAAGCGCAGCTTCAGCACCGTGCGCTGGCCGCGTGCGTGCGTGCAGTGCAGCTCGACGCCGCGGACGCCGACGTCGCGGCTGCGCAGCCAGGCCTGCAGCTCCAGGGTCATGCGCCGCAGCGGAAACATCAGGGCCTCGGCCGTATCGACTTCCGATGCCAGCTCGAAGCGGCGCCGGAACAGCGGCGGCGGCGTGATCGCGGGAGCCGGATCGGGGGCGCGCGCGCGGATGCGGTCCAGTTCGCGCAGCCGCTCCGGGCCGAAGCGGCGCGCCAGGGCATTGCGCGGCAGTTCGAACAGGTCGCCGATGCGGCGCAGGCCGACGCCGTGCAGGGCGTCGAGCTGCGCCTGCGGCCACGGCAGCAGCGCGCTCGGCAGGGGCGCCAGCGCCGCGTCGAGGGCCTCGCGCGTGCGCGGCCCCGGGTCGATGCCGTGCACGGCGAGCAGGGCCGCGCCGCCGCGCGACGGGGCGATCGCCAGCCGGTGATCCTGCTGCAGTTCGGCCAGATCGGCGGCGATCTGGCGGTACAGCGCGTCGAGGCCGCCGAACAGGCGCTCGCTGGCGCCGATCTCGACCCACAACAGCGCCTGCGGCGGCCGGCCGGTGTCGTCGAAGTCGAGAATCTGGCTGACCACGGGGCTGCCGTAGCGGTAGATCCAGTGCGCCAGTCCCTTGAGCGCGGCGCGCTCGGCCGAGATGCGACGCGGGTGGGCGCGCAGTCCGGGGATGCGTGGCTGGGCATCGGACAGCGGCGTGCCGGCCGCGATGCCGGGTCCGTCGGTGATCAGCCAGCGGCGGGGGCCGCGCTGCTCGGTGACGACGTCGAGGCGGTCGCGGAGACCCTGGGCCTCCGCGGGCAGCCGCGGGAAATACAGGCACAGCCAGAGCATCGCGCTGCGCTCAGCCCGAACCGACGGCGTAGCGTCCGACGGGGCGGGCGCCGCGGCATTTGAGCACCTCGACGCGGGGCTGGCCCTGCGCACGCGTCACCTGCAGACGCAGCGCCGCGATGCTGTTCTGGTTGCGCGCACGGGCCGTGGCGCGCCGGAACAGGATGCAGATGCCGTCGCCGGATTCGGCGGCCAGCTGCAGGCGTCGCAGCGCGGTGGCGTCCGGGTCGCTCGACCACAGCAGCACGGTGCCGGCGCCGGCATGCAGCATCTGTTCGCAGGCCCACAGCGTGTCCGTTTCGCCGTGCGAGCCGGTGCCGGGCGGCGGTTCGAGGACCAGCAGCCGCGCCAGCGCGACGCCGGCGGCGGCGAACGCGGGGGCATACGGCAGGTGTTCGGGGCATGCCAGGATCACCGGTCTGCCGGCCCGGCTCGTCCGCGCCAGCAGGGGCAGCACCAGCGACAGTTCCCCGACGCCGGCGTGCGGGTACAGCACCTCGCTGAGCGCAGCCTGTGGCCAGCCGCCGCCGGGCAGCACGGCGTCGAGTGCGGCGTGTCCGGTCGTCTGCGCGCGGACCGGCGCGACGCTGTCGCCGCGCCACAGCCGCGGATCGCGCAGCAGCTCGTGCAGGGGTGCCGCCGGGCTCATGCCAGGGCGAAGCCGCCGGTGCGCAGGAGTCCGACCGCGCGGCCCTCGATCGCCAGTTCCTGTTGACGCAGGTCGATCCGGATCGGCGCGAAATCCGGGTTGGCCGGCAACAGGCGCACGATCGAACCGCTGCGCTGGAAGCGCTTGACCGTGACCTCGTCGCCGATGCGGGCGACGACGATCTGGCCGTTTTCGGCGGTCTCGACGCGCTGCACCGCGAGCAGGTCGTCGGGGAGGATGCCGGCGTCGCGCATCGACCAGCCTTGGACCCGCAGCAGGAAGTCCGGTTGCGGATGGAACAGATGGCGGTCGATGCGATACCAGGACTCGATCTGCTCGACCGCGGTGATCGGTACGCCCGCGGCGACCCTGCCGACCAGCGGCAGCGCATCGTCGTCATTGGCCGCGGCCGGCGCCGGATCGTCGGCGACCACGCGGATGCCGCGCGACGTCCCCGGCATCAGTTCGATCGCGCCCTTGCGTGCCAGCGCACGCAGATGGTCCTCGGCCGCGGTCAGGGAGCGGAAGCCGAAGGCCTGGACGATTTCGGCGCGGGTCGGCGGCATGCCGTGCCCGGCGATGTGCTGCCTGATGAAGCCGAGGATCTCGGATTGCCTGCGGGTGAGAGGGTCCATTGCGGCGACTGAAGTAACTGTACGTAAATACAGTGATCCGGATTTCAATCACTGTCAATAGATGCAGTGCTCCGTGTATCGCCGCCGCGGGCGCGGTCGTGTTTTCGAGCCCGAGAAAGGCCCTCAAAACCCTACCAATCTGCGCCTGTCTCGTGTCACCTGCCGCTGCTCGGGGTCAATGCAGTATTGACAGACGCGGTGTTATATTTTTCCAACGATGTGGATAAGGCTCGAAAGAACCGCCGCAGAGCGGTGTTCCGGGGCCGGGTTTGCCCGAATTTTCAGGTGCTTCGGTGCAGGCCCGCTTTCTTGATGAGGGTTGAGACATTGAGTAAGAAGCGGAAGCCGCATTTCGCGGCGAAGAAGTCCCTGCGCAAGCTGCGCGGTGCGATGCTGACGGCGGGCCTGGTTGCGGCTGCGCCGCTGATGGCGTCCGGTGCGGGCCTGACCAAGGTGACGGCACGCCCGGCGGCTTCCGGTCATGTGCAGCATGTCGCCCTGCGCTCGGCCGAGGATATGTCGATGCAGGCGGCGCTGGACCGGTCGGTCCGGTCGCTGGGGCTGGGGCGTGCCGCCCGTGACGGGCGTCTGGCCGTGGCGCTGGTCGATATCACCGATCCCGAGCGCCCGCGCATGGCGCAGATCAACGGCGACCAGATGTTCTACGCCGCGAGCCTGCCCAAGATCGCGATTCTGCTCGGCGCCTTCCAGAAGGCGGCCGACAACGGCGAGGAGCTGGACGCTGCCACGATTGCCGAGCTGGAGCAGATGATCCGCCGCTCGTCGAACTCGGCCGCGACCGACATGCTGCACCGGGTCGGCGGTACGGATTACCTGGCCAAGGTGCTGCAGTCGCCGCGCTACCGTCTCTACGACCCGGCCCTGAACGGCGGGCTGTGGGTCGGCAAGCCCTACAGCGCCAGCGGCGCGACCCGCCGCGATCCGTTGCACAACATCTCGCACGGCGCCACCGCATTCCAGGTTGCGCGCTTCTACTATCTGCTCGAGACCGGGCGTCTGGTGTCGCCGGAAGCCAGTCGCAAGATGAAGGAAATCATGGGTTCGCCCGCGATCCATCACAAGTTCGTCGCCGGGCTGGAAAAGACCCACCCGGATTCGCAGATCTTCCGCAAGTCCGGTTCCTGGCGCATCTATCACGCCGACAGCGCCATCGTCGAGCGCGACGGGCGTCGTTACATCGCGGTCGGTCTGGCGCAGGACCCCAGCGGTGGAACCTGGATGAGCGAACTGATCGTGGCGATGGACAACATCGTGTTCGACCACACGACCCGCGTCGCGGCGAACAAACCGTCGCAACAGCTCTAGCTCAGGCGCCGCCGGCGCGCCTTTCTTCCTGACGGATGCGCCGATCCCGCCGCTTCATGCGGCGGGATCGGCATTGGTGTCGGCGATGGCGCTGAGACGGCGGTAGTCGCTGCGGATCGACCAGATCGCATACAGCCAGCCGGCGCATAGCAGCACCACCACCCAGCTCAGGCCGGCATCGCTGACCGGCCATGGCAGCCACTGCGTCAGCAGCAGGATGGCGACGTTGCCGATGATCTTGAAGCTGCGGTAGCCGACCATGTCGATCCAGCCCTTGGCGCGGAAGATCGTCGCCGGATCGGCCGGGATGTACAGCAGTTCGCGCGAGGCGCGGTTGATCGAATACGACAGCGCGCGGTCGCCGATCTTCATCGCGCCGGCGACCCACAGCCGGTCGCGGACGGTGAACAGCAGCGCCGCCATCCCCAGTACCAGCGGTTGCACCATCAGCCCGGCAATCGCGCCGAATCGCCGGTGGATGAACGGCGTGACCAGCAGATTGACGCCGAGCGCCACCGCATTGAGCAGGCTCAGGAACGAGGACAGGAACGCGGTGCGCGCGTCGGCTTCGCTGTAGCTGCGTTCGACCAGATGCAGGAACTGGTACTCGACGATCGGTTCGCAGACCTGGGACAGCAGCAGGATCACCGCGATCAGCATCAGGTAGCGATTGCCGCGCAGCAGCCGCCAGCCCCGGGCGTCGGGCGGAGCCGGTTGCGGGGTTGCTGCTGGCGGCGCCGGCGCTGTCGCCGCCAGCGGAAGGTCCCGGTCGTACAGGCCGTAGCGCGACAGAGTGTTGATCAGCAGCATCATCAGCACCATCAGTCCGGCCGACACCAGCAACAGGTCCGCCGTCTGCAGCGGCGTCAGATGGATCAGGGCGCTGGCCAGCGATCCGCCGGCGAGCCCGCCGAGCAGGCCGCCGCTGGCGATCAGACCGTACCAGCGCTTGCCGTCGGCGCTGCGAAAGACGCTGTCGGTCAGGCTCCAGAACTGCTCGACCAGCACCACGCTGAAGATATCGACCAGCAGGTAGAAGCCGATCACCGTGACGACACCGGGCTGCATCAGCAGGATGCGGAAGCCGATCAGCAGCAATGCGATCGCGCCGCAGGTGCCGAGCACCAGCCGCAGACGGCTGTAGCGTTCGACCATGCGCTGGTAGAACGGCATCAGCAGGATCAGCAACAAGGCGCTGCCGGTCCACAGGTACGGCAGTTGCGCCGCGCCGGCATATTCGAGGAACAGCGACCGGCTTGCCGGCTTGACCTGGTAGTAGGCCAGGATGATCAGGAAGAAATTGAAGAACAGCAGGGCCGAGCGCAGGCCCGGGTGCCGGCGCAGTCCGTGTTCGGGGTGTGCCGCGTCACTCATCGTCGTTGCCGCTGCCGTCGACCGGAACCGGGGCGTAGGTCGGTTCGGGGGTTGGTGTCGCCGCCGGTTGCCGGTGGATCCTTTCGATCAGCCGGTGGATGCGCATGGCCAGCGTCTGGTGGGCGACCGCGGAATTGACGTAGAGCACGTTGGACATCACTGCCACCAGATAGTGATAGCGCGGCGCGCCGGCCGGCGATTCGATGATCGCGACCGAGGCCAGGCGGTTGGTCTTGTCGCCGTGGTACTTCTTGCAGGATCCCGGACCGTTGAGACACTGGAAGAACGAGCCAGACTTGAAATACACCGCCGCGTCGTTGAGCGCCGGATGCGAAGCGTAGCGGATGCGCCGCTGGGTCATGTACAGCAGGCGCTTGATCTCGGTGCTGCTGAAGGCATCGACGAGGGTGCCGGCTTCGAGCCTGAACAGGTATTGGACCAGCTGTTCCGGCGTGCCATAGCTCGACGTGGTGCTGACGCGCTTGTTGCCGGAACGGGTGAAGAAGCTGCCCTGGCGGAAGCGCTCCGGGTCGAGGCCGTTGCGGGCGACCGCGTCGTTCATCGCCGTCAGCATGATCTCGCCCAGCGCGCGGTTCGAGGTGTCGGCGAAGAATGCGGCTTCCTGATCCGCGGTGGGCGGATAGGCGCGGCCGAAGTGGCTCAGCGCGATCAGTTCCTTCTGCACCATCGCCGCGGCGGAGTTGGAACTGGCCGACATCATCCAGTCGAGGAATTCCCAGAGCGTGGCGCGGTCGCCGATGCGGATCGAGCGGCTGGAGAACGCCTTGGTCTCTGGGTTCCAGAACGGCACGTGATGGTGGTCGTGCTGGCTGAAGATGTCGGCGGTGATCCAGGTGTCATGGAGCACGCGCAGGCGCGCGTCGAGGTCGTCCGGGTAGAGGTCGGCGAGCTGCTGGAAGACCGCCAGCGCCACCAGGATCTTGCCGACGCTGCCGACGTTGGCGCGCAGGTCGGCGTTGTGGGTGCCGTACAGCGGATGTTGCGGATCGCTCAGATCGAGCACCGCGATGCCGTAGTTGCGGCGGGCGTCGGCATCGAGCAGCGCGCGCAGCTGGCGGCTGAAGTCCGCGTCCGGCGGCGGCAGGGTGGCCCCGTCGGACACATGCCAGCGCGGATAGACCTCTCCGGTCGGCAGGTACTGTCCCGGATGCCGCCGCGGTCCCCGGACCTCCCCCTGCATGATGCGCAGGTCGCGGTCGAGACGACGGATGCCGGTGCGGTCGTAGCCGTCGACCGGGTAGGCGGATGCCGGCGCCGCGCTGCCGGCCAGGGCGAGCGCGACGATGGCGGCGACGACGGGGCGCATCATCGGGACGTGTCCATCGGCGGCAGCATCATGCTGGCGGTGCGTCCCATCGACTCGCGCAGACCGGTATCCATCGCCGCAAGATACTCGCTGCGGGCGGCGATGCGGTTCTGCAGGAACGGGCGGATCTGGAACAGCATCAGCTTGCCGTCGACGAAGCCGAACTCGACGTCGGCCGGCGCCGGATTGCCGTCGGCGTCGAGCAGTTGCGGATAGCGCTCCGGCAGCGCGTGCGCCAGCAGCAGCAGCTGGTTGATCTCGGCCGAACTCAGCAGATAGTCCGGCGCGCTCGCGCGTTCGGTCGCGACGCCGCCGTCCTCCGGCAGGACGCGCCGGGTGCGGGCACTGGTCGACGACAGCAGGCGGACCGCGCCGCTGGTCATCGACACGCGCAGGGTCTCGGCCGCCTGACCCTCGACGCCGCCGCCGACGCCGGGGCTGGTGACGATGGTGATCACGTCGCGCGCGCCGCTGTCGATGTCGGCGGTGACCATCACGCCCGATTTCTCGCTGGGGACGCTGCGGTGCAGCAGGACCGAGGCGTACACGTGTTCCGGATGGTCCATCAGGCTCTGGCGCCAGCCGAAGGCGCGCTCGCTGAACGGCGAGGCCCAGACCTGCTTGATCGCGTCGAGCACGTGTTCGAAGCCGACGACGTTGGGCACCGTCTTGTTGAGCCCGGCGCCGGTGAATCCCGGCAGATCCTCGATGTTGGTGTCGCTGCGCACGAACACACCATAGCTGCCGTCCTTGCCGAACGTCTGCTCCATGGACGCCCGCAGTTCCTGGACGAAACCGGGATCGAGGTCGGTCTGCACGATCCAGTCGCGGACCTGGGCCAGGAAGCGCGGCAGCCGTTTCGCGTACTCGTCGGGCGCGCGGGTCCTGAGCACGGCGAACTCGGCATAGCGCGCCTTCATCCACTCGAACATCGAAGGCTGTCCGGGCGCCACCGGCCGGTCGAGCAGGCGGCGGTAGACCCCGAACGGGATCGCCAGACCCGGCGACACCATGCCCGAGAACGCGTGCGACAGCTCGCCGACGCCGGCGGCCTTGGGTCCGACGATGCGTCCGGCGTACGCGGCACGCAGCGCGCGTGTCGAGATCAGGGCGGTGTAGTCCAGGTCGAGCTTGTCGGGGTCGACGACGATCGATGCCTGCGGGTTTTCATTCGGCAGTCCGATCACCCGGCGCCACTGCGGGCCGTCCTCGGCGATCTCGACCACGCCGCCGGGACTCGCGGCAATCGCGATCGTCTCGCCGCGATGGCGTGCGAGTTCCGGCATCAGGCTGTGCGCGACGACGACGTTGGGAATCCCGAGGTTGCGTGCGAGCAACTGCACATGCGACAGCGAGTTGCCCTCGTCGGCGGTGAGGATGCCGGCCACCGGCGGCAGGTCCGCCAGGGTTTCGGGAACCAGCAGGATCGATTGGGCGCTGTCGGCCGTCGGATCGCGCAGATCGTCCGGCGTGCGCAGCACGCCGCGGGCGATGCCCGGGTTCAGCCGTCGCAGCGCCTCGCCCACCGGCTCGCCGAACAGCGTGTGCGGCGTGTTGCCGAGCCTGTCGGCGTCGCGCGACAGCTGCTCGAGCACGCTCGAATAGAACAGCATCACGCTGCCGCGCAGACGGTCGGGGATGAACATGTCGGCGAGCGGCTCGATCGGCCGGAAGGTGTCGATCGCATTGCCGAAGAAGTATTCGAGGCGGCGCGAGGCCCATCCGGGGACACGCTGCAGCACCTGCAGCTGGTCGCGGTAGGTTTCGAGGTCGACCTCGATCGCCGTCAGCGACTGCAGCGCCAGCGAGACCTCGCCGAGTTCGCGATAGCTCAGCAGGCCCATGCCGTAGAGGGCGCGGGCGGCCGTTCCGAGCCATTCGAGCAGATGCGCGCGGCTGGTGGCCGCGGTCTGTTCGAGCAGCGTCCGGCTGTCGCCGAAGACGTTGCCCTCCGCGTGCAGGCTCAGGTCCAGCGCGTCGAGGCGCACGCTCGGCGGCCCCAGTTCCAGGATGTGATTGCGGATCTCGACCAGCACCTCGGCGCCGAGGGTGAACTGACTGGCGGTGTCGCCGTACTGCTCCAGGTGGCTGGCCAGCTCGCGCAGCTTCTGGCTCATGCCGGGCGACTGCGATTGCACCGCCAGCGCCCGCAGCGCGGTCGGCAGTGATTTGCGCTGGTAGCTGGCGTCGATCGCCTCGACGAGCCGGGCGTACTCGGTCTGCAGTCCGGCCTTGGCGCGCCCGCCGGCGGCATATTCGCGGACGCGCTGGGCGTCGGCGGGTTCCGGCGCCAGATGGATCTTCGAGCGCAGCGCCTCGAAGCCGGGATCCTGTTCGGCGATCGTCGTCGCCAGCCCGCGCATCTGGGTCAGGAGGGTGCTGTCCGCCCCATGCGGCAGCAGGCGCGCGGTCTCGCGCAGCATCAGATGCTGCGTGCGCCACTGCGGGTGGCCCAGCATGTAGCGCAGGATCGCGTTGGCGCTGTCGCGTTCGTTGTATTCCTGGAAGGCGCCGCGGTAGAAGCGGGCCTTGCGCAGGATCCAGCCGTTGTCGAAGGCGACCAGGAATTTTTCGAGCAGCAGTTCGCTGAGCCGGTCCGGGGGGGCGTCCGGGCCGGCCGCGTCGGTCGGTTTCAGGTCAGCCAGTACGTTGGCGACGGGGTAACCGGCCGCGCGCAGCAGGCGTGTCTGCTCCGACCATTCGCCGTGCTGGACGCCGCCGCCGTGGGGCTCGCAGCCGAACGGCGTCGGATCGAGGACCTGACCGTCCGCGCAGAACCAGCGCAGGCGCGAGAACGGCCCGCGCGGCAAGTCCTTCATCTGTTCGATCCAGGCCCGGGCCGTTTGCGGCGATGGCGGCGCCAGCGTCTCCGGCTGCGGGTCGCCCGTCGCGCCCGGCGCCTGCGCGCGGGCCGCCCCGCTCGGGGACAGTGCGGCCGCTGCGGCCAGGACGGCCGCGCTGAGAATCAAACGTACAGTCACAGAAGGTTCGAACAAATGGCGCTTTGTCGACCATGCTATGCCAGATGCCGGCTCAACGGAGTGTCGTAGACTTGTACGATTGATCCAAGTCAGCAAGCGTCCGGAACGGTTCACCGCCTCCGGGCCCCATGTCCGGAATCCGACACCCAATGAAACAGGCATTCTCCGATCACGGCGTGCCGGCGCACGTCCGCCGGCGGGTTTCCGCCATCGGTGGGCGCGCATGAGCCGCCAGCGTGGCGGCGGGATCGAGGCGGCGACCCTCGCATTGCGCGAGGCGGTCGACGCGCTGAAGTTCGCTGCGCCGGTCACCCACGTCTACAACCCGCTCGACTATGCCTGGGCGGGTCAGCGCGAATACCTGCGCCGTTTCGGCGCCGCGACCGGACGTGTGGTGATGCTGGGCATGAATCCCGGACCGTTCGGCATGGTGCAGACCGGCGTGCCCTTCGGGGAGGTCGGCATGGTGCGCGACTGGATGGGTATCGAGGTGCCGATCGGCAAGCCTGCCGTGGAAAACCCGAAGCGTCCGGTCCTGGGTTTCGCGTGCACGCGCGGTGAGGTCAGCGGTCAGCGGCTGTGGGGCTGGGCGCGTGATCGCTACGGCAGCGCCGATGCGTTCTTCGAGCGCTTCTTCGTGCTCAATTACTGCCCGCTGGTGTTCATGGAAGCCGGCGGACGCAACCGCACGCCGGACAAGCTGCCGGCCGATGAACGTGCGCAGCTCTATGCCGCCTGCGATCAGGGCCTGCTGGCGGCGGTCGACGCGCTGCAGCCGTCGGCGATGATCGGCATCGGCCGCTTCGCCTACGACTGCATTCGCCGGGTCGTCGGCGAAGCGCGTTTTCCGGTGCTCAATGCGCCGCACCCGAGTCCGGCGAGTCCGGTCGCCAATCGCGGCTGGGCCCCGTTGATGGACGCGGTCGTCGCGCAGTTGCCCTAGGCGCCGCCGTTGGCGCGGTGCCGACCCAACCGACGGAGTGGATGATGCATACGAATGAATCTTCTGAGACCCGGACGATGCGCGCCGCCGCGGTGCAGCTCGAGGCCGAGGTCGGCGATGTCGCCACCAACCTCGAACGGATCGAGCGGCTGGTGGACGAGGCCGCGGCCGGAGGCGCGCGTCTGATCGCGGTGCCGGAGTTCTGCACCTCGCGCCTGCCGTTCGATGCGCGGGCGCATCAGGCGGTGCTGCCGCCGGACAACGTGGCGCTGGATCTGTTCCAGCGCCTGGCGGCGCGGCACCACTGCTGGCTCGGCGGGTCGATGCTGGTCGCCGAGGGCGGCGAGATCTACAACCGCTACCATTTCGTCGGCCCTGGCGGACAGGTCTTTTGTCACGACAAGGACCTGCCGACGATGTGGGAGAACGCGTTCTATCGCGGTGGCCACGACGATGGCGTCTTCGACACCGAGCTGGGCGGGGTCGGTGCGGCGGTCTGCTGGGAGCTGATCCGGACGCAGACCGTGCGGCGCATGCTCGGTCGCGTCGATGTCGCGATCACCGGCACCCACTGGTGGACCCTGCCGAGCAACTGGGGCGCGGCGGTCGGCCGCGGCCTCGCCGCGCTGGCGCAGTACAACCGGTACATGGCCGAGAACGCGCCCAGCGAGTTCGCGCGCCGTCTCGGTGCGCCGGTGCTGCAGGCCTCGCATTGCGGGCGCTTCCGGACCGGATTCATGTTGGTCCCGGGCATGCCGCTGAGCGCGCCGTACGACACCGAGTTCGTCGGCTGCACCCAGATCGTCGATGCGCAGGGGCATGTGCTCGCTCAGCGCCAGGCGCAGGAAGGTCCGGGCGTGGTCAGCGCCGACATCGGGATCGGGCGGCGGGCGCCACTGCAGGCGCTGGAGTCGCGGTTCTGGATTCCCGAGCTGCCGCTGTTCCTGCACGCGTACTGGCACCAGCAGAATGCCTGCGGCAAGGCCTACTACCGGCGTCATGGCCGCGCCGCCGGCCTCGCCGCGGTGGGCGCCTAGGCGCGCGGCGGGATCGCTACGACCATCGGCGGATGGCGTCCGCCGGTGCGTCGGCGTTCAATGTGGGGCTTGTCCATCGGCGGCCGAGCCTTTCTAATGGCGCCCGTTTTCGCATCCCCCGTGTATCTGTCGTGACGCCTCTGATCCTGTTGATGGTCTGCCTTGCGCTCGGCGTGCTGGTCGCGCGTTACGCGCACCCGCCGCTGGGACTGGCGCAGGGCCTGAACTGGTGGGTCATCAACATCGCCCTGCCGGCGCTGGTGCTGGAGCTGATCCCGCGCCTGCACTTCGAGTGGCAGTTCTGGTTCCTCGTGATCTCGCAGTACGGGGTGATGATCGGCGCGGCGGCCCTGTTCCACCCGTTGGGCCGGCGCCTGGGATGGAGCCGCGGCCGCATCGGTGCGGTGATCCTGGTCTGCGGGCTCGGCAACACTTCGTTCATGGGTTATCCGCTGTTAGAGGCCCTGCGCGGACGCGAGGGGCTCGCGGTCGGTGTGATCGCCGACCAGCTCGGATGCTTCATCGCGCTGGCGGTCGGCGGCGTGATCGTCTCGGCGATCTATTCGGGTGCGCAGCCGCATCCGCGCGACGTTGCCAGGCGGGTGCTGCTGTTCCCGGCGTTCCTGGCGCTGGTGACGGGGATCGTCGTCGGCCAGCTCGGCGGCTGGCCGGACCAGGCTGACGCGATCCTCAAGCGCATCGGCGAGACGCTGACGCCGTTGGCGCTGTTCTCGGTGGGGTTGCGGTTCAAGCTGCACTTCGGTGACGGGCAGCTGCTGCCGGTTGCGCTGGGACTGTCGTGGAAGCTACTGCTGGCGCCGCTGCTGACGCTGATGCTCGGCTGGGCCACCGGCGTCGGCGGGCTGACGTTGACGATCGGCGTGATGCAGACGGCAATGGCGCCGATGATCTCGGCTGCGATCCTGGCCGACCAGCACAATCTCGAGCCGCCGCTGGCCAACACCATTCTCGGTGCCGGCATCCTGCTGTCGCTGGTGACCGTGCCGCTGTGGAATATCGCGCTCGGCTAGCGGTTCGCGCGGCGCGGACCGGTTATCGGGACATGCGCCGCGTGGCGGCCTGAGCGGCCAGCCGGCCGATGGCCGCCCAGTCCGCGGCCGCGATCAGGCGGCGCGGGGCGACCCATGATCCGCCGACGCAGAGGACGTTGGGCTCGGCCAGATACGCGGCGCAGTTGGCGGCATCGACCCCGCCGGTGGGGCAGAACGCGAGCGCCGGCAAGACCGGAGCGACCGCGCGCAGCCAGGCGATGCCGCCGGCGACGTCGGCCGGAAACAGCTTGAGCAGGTCGCAGCCCAGCGCCCGTGCCTGCATCGCTTCGCTGGGGGTCATGACGCCGGGCAGCAGCGGGATGTCGAACGACCGCGCCGCGTGGATCAGCCTCGGATCCAGGCCCGGCGACACCGCGAAGCGCGCGCCGGCCACGCGCGCGGCCTGGAGCTGGCGCGGATCCAGTACCGTGCCGACGCCGACCGTGACGCCGGGCAGGGCTTCGGCGATCAGCGCCAGTGCCTCCAGCGCCGCCGGCGTGCGCAGCGTCAGTTCGAGGACGTCGAGACCGGCGTCGA
This sequence comes from Nevskiales bacterium, assembly GCA_028698335.1. Taxonomy (GTDB): domain Bacteria; phylum Pseudomonadota; class Gammaproteobacteria; order Nevskiales; family Nevskiaceae; genus Solimonas. The sequence goes on from JAQVDP010000006.1 coordinate 155,885, forward strand.
GCAGGGTCCGTGCCAGCGGCAGCGCGTGTTCCGCGCGGTCGAGGGTCACCACCGGGATCACCGCGGCGCGTTGCAGGATCTGGTGGAACTCATCCATGCAGGCGCTCCGTCGCGGCGACGATGCCGTCGCGCTCGAATGCGGCGAGCCATGCGTCGACGGCCGTCGCGGCGCGCGGGTGGCGTTCGAACAGATCCCCGAACAGCGGGCGCAGCGCCGTCGACCACGCGGTGGCGCGCAGCGGCTGGCCGGAGCCGGCCAGCGCCGCGGTGCTGGGGTCGTCGACGGCATAGGCCTTGCCGTGTTCGTCGATGCCCTGGCTGTAGCGCAGCCATGCGGCGATGCCCAGACAGGCGCACTCGATGCAGCCGTTGTGTTCGAGATTCCAGCGCAGGACGGGGAGCAGGCGCTGCGTGAGCTTCTGCGAACTGTCGACGGCGATCTGCGCGGTGCGATGCGGCAGCGCGCGGTTGGCGAAGCGCATCAGCAGCTGTTCCATGTAGCGTTCGTACGGGTAGCCCGGCGGCAGCTGCAGGGTCGGCCGCGCCTCCGTGTGCATGTACCGGGTCACCATGCGCCACAGCGAATCGACGGTCACGGCGTCGGCGATCGTGTCGATCCCGGCGACGACGCCGATCCACGCGAGCATCGAATGGCTCGCGTTGAGCAGGCGCAGTTTCATCTCCTCGAACGGGCGCACGTCATTGACGAACTCGGCGCCGACCTTGTCCCAGGGCGGGACCGGTCCGGCGAAATGGTGCTCGATCACCCATTGCCGGAACGGCTCGGCGAACACGGCGGCGGCGTCGGTCATGCCCAGCGTCCGGGCCAGCTGCTCGAGCTGTTCGGTGCGGGCGGCGGGGACGATGCGGTCGACCATCGTGCACGGGAACGCGCAGGTGCTCTGGATCCAGTCCGCCAGGCGGGGGTTGCGGGTCTGGCACAGCTCGAGCAGCGCGTGCTTGAGCTTGCGGCCGTTGCCGGAGAGGTTGTCGCAGGAGATCAGCGTCAATCCGGGCAGATCACTGCCGCGGCGCCGTTCGAGCGCGTGCGCGAGGAAACCCAGCGCCGTGACCGGAGGCCACTGGCCGCCGAGATCGGCGCCGACGTCGGTGCGCGTCCGGTCGAGCCGTTCGCCGGACGGATCGAGGCCGTAGCCCTTCTCGGTGATCGTCAGCGTCACCACCCGCACCGACGGATCCGCCAGCGCGTCGATCACCGCCTGCGGCTGATCGCGTGCGGCCAGCACCTTGGCGACGGCGCCGATCAGGCGGCGCTGCGCGGTGGTGTCGCCGCAGAGATTGACCGTGTACAGATCGTCCTGAGGCTCCAGCGCGTCGCGGACGGCGGTGCCGCGCAGGCTGACGCCGATGATGCGCCAGTCGCCGCCGTAGCGGCCCAGCACATCGTCGGTGTAGACCGCCTGATGGGCGCGGTGGAACGCGCCGATCCCCAGATGCACGATGCCCGGCGCCCATGCGGCGCGGTCGTAGCCGGGCTGCGCAACGCTTTCCGGCAGATGGTGACGGGTGCCTTCGTTGAGCTGTGTCACAGTCGATATGCCTTCTTCGCCAGCGTGTAGGCGAGCTGTGGCGCCAGCTCCGCCGCCTGATCCTCGTCGATGCGATGTTCGGCGACCCACTCGGCGAGGAAGCGGCAGTCCATCCGCCGCGCCACGTCGTGGCGTGCGGCAATCGACAGAAACGCACGGGTGTCGTCGTTGAAGCCGGCGGTGTTGAAGAAGCCCGCGGTCTCGGTGGTCTGGCGGCGGTAGCGCAGCATGCCTTCGGGGCTGTCGTGGAACCACCAAGGCGGTCCGAGTTTCAGCGCCGGGTAATGGCCCGCCATTGGCGCGAGTTCGCGGGCGTAGGTCGATTCGTCGAGGGTGAACACGATCAGGGTGAAGTCGGTCCGGTTGCCGTAGCGGTCGAGCAGGGGCTTGAGCGCGTGCACGTAGTCGGTCCGCTGCGGGATGTCGGCGCCGCGGTCGCGGCCGTAGCGCGCAAACAGCTGCGGGTTGTGGTTGCGCACCGCGCCCGGATGCAGCTGCATCACCAGGCCGTCGTCGCAGCTCATCGCCGCCATCTCCGTCAGCATCTGGCCGCGGAAGACTTCGGCCTGGGCCGGAGCGAGCGTGCCGGCGCGGGCGCCGGCGAACAGGCGTTCGCATTCGGACGCCGACAGATCCGCGGTCAGCGCGCTGGGGTGGCCGTGGTCGGTGGCGGTCGCGCCCAGGGCCTTGAAGTCGGCCCGCCGCCGTCGCAGCGCGGCCAGGTAGCCGCGCCAGCCGTGGGTGTCCTCGCCGGTCAGCGCGCCGAGGGCATCGAGCCTGGCGGCGAAGTCCGGCGTGTCCGGGTCGACCACCTCGTCGGGGCGGAACGTGGTGATGACCCGGCCGGACCAGGGCGCGTCGCGCAGGCTGCGGTGGTGGCGCAGGTCGTCCAGCGGCGACTCGGTGGTCGCGAGCACCTCGATGCCCATGCGCTCGAACAGCGCGCGCGGGCGCATCGCGTCGGTCTGCAACGCGGCGTTGATCCGCTCGTAATAGAAATCGGCGGTCGTCGCATCGAGCCGGACCTCGATGCCGAACAGCGTGTGGAACACGTGGTCGAGCCACAGCTGCGAAGGCGTACCGGCGAACGCCGGATAGTGCGCGGCGAAGCGTCGCCAGATCGCGGCCGGATCGGGTTCGGCGTCCGCGCCGATCCCCATCGCGTCGAGCGGCACGCCGAGGCTGTAAAGCATCCGCAACAGGTAGTGGTCCGGTGTCACCAGCAGGGTCGCGGCATTGGCGAACGGCCGGTTGCCGGCGAACCAGGCCGGGTCGGTGTGTCCGTGCGGGCTGACGATCGGCAGATCGCGGACGCGCGCGTACAGGCGCCGGGCGATCGCGCGGGTCGAGGGGTCTGCCGGGAAGAGCCGGTCCGGGTGAGGCGCCAGCGCCCGCGTCGGCGGTCGGGTCATGAGACACCAAACTGCAACATTTCCTCGCGATTGTAGGCACGCGCATTTGACGGAACGAAGAAACCCCGCCGCCCATGAAAATCACCGAAGCCCGCGTGATCGTGACCTGCCCGGGGCGCAACTTCGTCACGCTGAAGATCGTCACCGATGCCGGCGTCCACGGCATCGGCGACGCCACCCTCAACGGCCGCGAACTGGCCGTGGTGTCGTATCTGCAGGAGCACGTCGTGCCGTGTCTGATCGGGCGCGACGCGACGCGCATCGAGGACATCTGGCAGTACCTGTATCGCGGCGCCTACTGGCGGCGCGGACCGGTGACGATGAGCGCGATCGCCGCGGTCGACACCGCGCTGTGGGACATCAAGGCCAAGCTCGCGAACATGCCGCTGTACCAGTTGCTGGGCGGGCGTTCGCGCGACGGCGTGCTGGTCTACGGCCATGCCAACGGCGACGACATCGACGCGACGCTGGCCGAGGTCGCGCGCTATCGCGAGATGGGGTACCGCGCGATCCGCGCCCAGTGCGCGGTGCCGGGGCTGGAGCGGACCTACGGGGTCTCCGCCGACAAGCTCTACTACGAGCCGGCGGCGACGGACCTGCCGCGCGAGGACCGCTGGTCCACCGAGAAGTATCTCGATCACGTGCCGCGCCTGTTCGAACGGCTGCGCGCGGCGTTCGGTTACGACGTCCACCTGCTGCACGACGCGCATCACCGCCTGACCCCGATCCAGGCCGCGGCGCTGGGCAAGGCGCTGGAGCCGTACCGGCTGTTCTGGCTCGAGGATGCGGTGCCGGCGGAGCTGCAGGAACGCTTCCGCCTGATCCGTCGCCATACGACCACGCCGCTGGCGGTCGGCGAGGTGTTCAACACGATCTACGACTGCACGACGCTGATCGGCGAGCAGCTGATCGACTACATCCGCATGACGGTCGTCCACTCCGGCGGCATCACCCATCTGCGCCGTGTCGCCGCGCTGGCCGAGCTCTACGACGTCCGCACCGGCAGCCACGGCGCCACCGACCTGTCGCCGGTGAGCATGGGCGCGGCGCTGCACTTCGATCTGTGGGTACCGAACTTCGGCATCCAGGAGTACATGCGCCACACCGCCGAGACCGACGCGGTGTTCCCGCACGACTACCGCTTCGACGACGGCTATCTGATTCCGGGCGAGACGCCGGGACACGGGGTCGACATCGACGAGTCCCTGGCCGCGCGGTACCCCTACCGCCGTGCCTACCTGCCGGTGACCCGGCTCGAGGACGGCAGCCTGTTCAACTGGTAATCCCGTCGGTTCCGTCGCCGGTCGGCGCGCGTCGCAGCCGCGGGCGCGTCGAGCCGGTCCGGCCGATGCCATATACGCCGAGGTGAAGATGACGACACGCTGGGACGAAGCCCCGCCCGAGGAAACGCCTTTCCACAAGCCCGCCGACGAGCGCCCCGAAGCCGGTCTGGCGCCGCTGCTCGGCAGCGCGCTGTGTCGCCCCGCGACGGCGCTGCATGGCGACTGGCGGATCATCATCGACCAGAGCAACCTCGGCGAAACCAATCCGATGATGTACGGCGGCGTCGGCCGCGGCGAAGCGGACGGTCCCGACGAGCTGCTCGAATACAGCTTCGACGGCAACGACACGCTGAGCGTGCCCGGCGACTGGAACACGCAGCGGCCGGAGCTGTTCTGGTATCGCGGCGTGGTCTGGTACCGGCGGGACTTCGACTGGCGGCGTCCGTCGGGACGGCGCGTCTACCTGTATTTCGGCGGCGCCAACTTCCGCAAGAGTGTCTATCTCAACGGCCGCCTGCTGGCGCGGCACGCCGGCGGATTCACGCCGTTCAATATCGACGTCACCGACTATCTGGTCGACGGCAACAATCGCCTGATCGTCAAGGTCGACTCGCGCAGCGGTGCCGACGAGATCCCGACCGAGTTCAACGACTGGCTCAACTACGGCGGTATCACCCGCGAGGTGCTGCTGATCGAACTGCCGCCGACCTTCGTCGAGCACGCGGTGGTGCAGCTCAGGCCCGGGTCCCGGGACACGCTGCGGGTGCGCGTGCGCCTGGCCGGCGTGCGCGCCGCCGGCGCGCCGGTGCGCCTGGAGATTCCCGAAGCCGGCGTCTCGCAGGATCTGCTGACCGATGCCGACGGTCTCGCGCAGGGTGAGCTGTGCGCCACTCTGGAGCCGTGGTCGCCGCAGGCGCCGAAGCGTTACCGCGTGGAGATCATCGCCGGCGAGGACCGGCTGGCCGACGATATCGGCTTTCGCAGCATCGAGGTCGCAGGTGATCAGATTCTCCTCAACGGCAAGCCGGTGTTCCTGCGCGGAATCTCGATGCACGAGGAGCGCCTCGCCGCGCCCGGGCGCGCCTGGGGGCCGGAGGATGCGGCCGCCGCGGTCGACGCGATCCGGGCGCTGGGCGCCAACTTCGTGCGACTCGCGCACTACCCGCACAACGAATACATGGTCCGCGCCTGCGACGCCGCCGGCATCCTGGTCTGGGCCGAGCTGCCGGTGTATCACGCGGTCGACTTCGGCAGCGCCGATGCGCTGGCCAGCGCGCAGCGCCAGTACGCCGAGATGATCGCGCGCGACGTCAACCGCGCCGCCGTGGTGTTCTGGAGCATCGCCAACGAGACCGAGCCGGGGCCGGCGCGCGATGCGTTCCTCGGCGCGCTCGCGCGGCAGGTGCGCGCGCTAGATGACAGCCGGCTGCTGACTGCCGCGCTGCACGGCAACCGGGGCATGCGCCGGGTCGGCGAGCATCTGGCGATGCAGATCGTCGGCATGATCCCGGCCGACGCGCCGCCACCGCCGGTGCAGATCGACGATCCGCTGGCCGAACAGCTCGACGTGGTCGGCTACAACCAGTATTTCGGCTGGTATACCTGCGGTCCGATCGCGCGCGAGCTGCGCAGGCGCGGGATTCCGATCCGCGAGGCCGACGTGCGCGAGCGGATGCTCGCCGCGATGCCGGGCTTCCGCTACCAGGCGGCCTGCGGCAAGCCGATCGTCATCAGCGAGTTCGGCGCCGAGGCGGTCAAGGGCCTGCGCGGCGAGGGGACGCGGGTGTTCAGCGAGGACTACCAGGTCCGCGTCTACGAAAAGCAGCTGGAGATGCTGTCGGCGAGTCCGGCGATCCGGGGGCTGTCGCCGTGGATCCTCAAGGACTTCCGTACGCCGTATCGGCTGCACACCAAGTGGCAGCAGTACTGGAACCGCAAGGGGCTGTTGTCCGAACACGGCGAGCGCAAGCTCGCGTTCGACGTGCTCGCCAGCCACTACCGGGCCCTGCGCGATGGCGATGACTGAGCCGCCCCGCGTGGCCGTGCTCGGCGAGGTGATGCTGGAGTTCAGCCGCGGCTCGGCCGCGGATCCGCGCTACCGCCTGAACTACGCCGGCGACAGCTACAACACCGCGGTGACGCTGGCGCGGCTCGGAGTCGCCACCGCCTACGTCAGCCTGCTCGGGCCGGATCGCTACAGCGACGACATCGTCGCCCACGCCAGCGCCGAGGGACTCGATACCGACGGCCTGCTGCGCGACGATTCGGGGTTGCCGGGGATGTACATGATCCGCACCGACACCGCCGGCGAGCGCCGCTTCGACTACTGGCGTAGCGACAGTGTCGCGCGCCGACTGCTGCAGGATCCGCAGCGCGTCGAGCGGGTGTACGCATGCCTGGCGCGCAGTCCGTGGCTGTATCTGAGCGGGATCACGATGGCGGTGATCGGGCTGTCGGCGCCGGCGGTGTTCTGGCGCCTGCTCGAGCGTCTGCGCGACGCCGGGGTGCGCTTTGCCTTCGACCCGAACTGGCGTCCGGCGCTATGGGCCGATCGCCAGCTCGCGCGCCAGATGTACCGCCGCCTGATCGCGATGTGCGCCTGGACGTTTCCGACCTACGACGACGAGTCGGCGCTGTGGGGCTTCGACAGCGCCGAGGCGGTGCTCGACTGGCACGCGGGACTGGGCGTGAGCGAGATCGTCCTCAAGTGTCCGCAGGCCGAGGCGGTCGCGGACGTCGGCGGTCGCCGCATCCACCGTCGCTCGGACTACGCCGGCCCGGTTGTCGATACCACCGGTGCCGGCGATGCCTTCAACGCCGGCTACATGGCGGCGCGGCTGGCGGGCGCCGATGTCGGCGTCGCGCTCGAGCAGGCGCATGCCAGCGCCGCGCGGACGCTGGCCTGCAGCGGCGCGATTCCGGATCGGGTCTGCTGAAGCGGCGCGCTGACGCCGCGAGGGCGCGGGGTCAGCGGGGAACGGCGGCGGTGGCGGCGCCGTCGTCATCCGACAGGATCGCGGCGATGGCGCGGCGCATGGTCTTGGCCAGGGCCGGGCAGTCCCGTGTCGGGCTGAACACGGTCCGGCCGATCAGGCCGTTGAACAGCGCGCCGACCAGAACGACCTTGGCCTCGAGGTCGCAGGCGTCATCGGCGCCCCGCGCGGCGTAGGCGGCGCGCAGGGAGGAGCAGAAGCCGTCGAGCGCGCGACGGTCGGCGTCGCGCAGCATCGACGCGATCTTGGGATTGCGCGCGGCCTCGGCGAGGATTTCCATCTTCAGCGCCGCGCGATCCTGGCGGTTGGCGCGGGCGAGGCCCTCGTCCACGCCGTCGATCATCGCCTGCAGGAAATCGCTCTGCGCGCGGAAGCTGTTGAGCACGTCGTTGAGTTCGTCGCTGTCGCGCTCGACCAGTGCCGCGATGATCGCTTCCTTGTTCTCGAAGTAATGGTAGATGTGGCCGGTGCTCATGCCGGCGGCCTTGGAGATCGCCGCCATGCTGGCGCTGTGAAAGCCCGAGCGGCGGAAACAGTCCGCGGCCGCTTCCAGGACCTGCGCACGGCGGGCGTCGATCTGCGCCTGCTCCAGCGGTTTGCGGCCGCGGCAGGGCGGTGCTGATGCCGACATGTTCACTTCCTCCAGTGACGTTCCGGGATGTCGGAGACCTTGTCTCCGTCCGGATCAATATTTAGAATGAACGTTCATTCTAACAATTTCCAGGACGCTCGTCCCCCCACTTTTCGGCCTGCCCGCAATGGCAGCAGGTCCGAGCGGGCGTCGCGGAGCCGGTCTGCAGCCGGCCCGATCGATTCGAGAATCCCATGACAAAACAATACACAAGGCGTGCGGTGTGGACAGGATTCGGTGCGGTGCTGGCGGCCTTCACGCTGGTGGCATGTGACGGTGGCGCCGCCGCGCAGCAGGCACAGCAGGCGCCGCCGACCGCGGTCGGTGTGGTGACGCTGGCGACGCAGCCGGTCACGGTTTCGGCCGAACTGCCCGGACGCACCGCCGCGCATCTGATCGCCGAGGTGAGGCCGCAGATCACCGGCATCATCCAGGAACGCCTGTTCGACGAGGGTGCCGAAGTCAGCGCCGGGCAGGTGCTGTATCAGATCGATCCGGCGCTGTATCAGGCCGCCTACGACAGCGCCAGGGCGGCCCATCAGAAAGCCCAGGCCAGCCTGGCGTCGCTGCGCCTGCAGGCCGAGCGCTATGCCGAACTGGTCAAGATCGACGCCGTGTCCCGGCAGCAGAACGACGATGCCCAGGCCGCGCGCCTGCAGGCGGAGGCGGACGTCGCCGAGACGCGCGCGGCCCTGCAGACCGCACGCATCAATCTGGACTACACGCGGATCACCGCGCCGATTTCGGGCCAGGTGGCGACCTCCACCTATACGCCCGGCGCGCTGGTCACCGCGAACCAGGCCGACGCGCTGACGACGGTGCGCCAGCTCGACCCGATCTATGTCGACGTGACCCAGTCCAGCGCCGAGCTGCTGGCGCTCAGGCGCCAGCTCGCCCAGGGCCGCCTGCAGCGCGCCGGCGACGACGCCGTGCGGGTGCGGCTGTTGCTCGAGGACGGCAGCGAGTACACCCACGCCGGGACCCTGGCGTTCACCGGGGTCGCCGTCGACGAAAGCACCGGCACCGTGCGCCTGCGCGCGCTGTTCCCGAATCCGGACGGCCTGCTGATGCCGGGCATGTACGTGCGGGCGCAGGTCGAGCAGGGCGTCGACCGCGAAGGGCTGCTGGTGCCGCAACAGGCGGTGACGCACAACCCGCGCGGCGAGGCCGTGGCGTGGGTGGTCGGTGCCGACAACACCGCCGAGCAACGCGTGATCGAGGCGCCGCGGGCCATCGGCGACCAATGGCTGGTGAGCGGCGGACTGGCCGCGGGCGAACGCGTGGTCGTCGAGGGCACGCAGAAGCTGCGCCCCGGCGCCGTGGTCGACCCGCATCCGGTCGGCGCGGACGCCGCAGCGGGCGCCAGGTAGGGGCGACGGCGATGGCACGTTTCTTCATCGACCGGCCCATCTTCGCTTGGGTCATCGCGATCGTGGTGATGCTCGCCGGCGCGCTGTCGATCCACAATCTGCCGATCGAGCAGTATCCGACGATTGCGCCGCCGACGGTCCAGATCAACGCGACCTATCCCGGCGCGTCGGCCGAGACCGTCGAAGACACGGTGACGCAGGTCATCGAGCAGAACATGAACGGCCTCGACGGCCTGCTGTACATGTCGTCGAGCAGCAGCGCGGCCGGTACCGCGACGGTGACCCTGACCTTCATCGCCGGCACCGATCCGGACATCGCGCAGGTGCAGGTCCAGAACAAGCTGCAGCTGGCGATCCCGCTGCTGCCGCAGGCGGTCCAGCGGCAGGGCATCGAAGTGTCCAAGTCGTCGTCGAGCTTCCTGATGGTGGTCGGGCTGGTGTCGACCGACGGGCGCTACAGCAACACCGATCTGGGCGACTACATCGCCAGCTATCTGGTCGATCCGATCAGTCGCGTCAACGGCGTCGGCAGGACGCGCCTGCTCGGCTCGCAGGCGGCGATGCGGATCTGGCTCGATCCCGACAAGCTGACCAGCTACGCGCTGTCGGTCAACGACATCACGTCCGTGATCGAGGCGCAGAACGCGCAGGTATCGGCCGGCGAACTCGGCGGCCTGCCGGCGGTCGCGGGCCAGCAGCTCAACGCCACGATCACCGCGCAGACACGCCTGCGCACCGCGGAGGAATTCCGCAACGTCGTGGTGCGGGTCAATCCGGACGGTTCGACCGTGCAGCTGCGCGACGTCGCGCGCATCGAGGTCGGCGCGCAGAGCTATGCCGTCATCGGCGAGTTCTCCGGCAAGCCGGCGGCGGGGCTCGGGGTCTACCTGGCCACCGGCGCCAACGCGCTGGATACCGCCGACCGCGTCAAGCAGCGCTTCGGGGAACTCTCGGCGTTCTTCCCCGAGGGCGTCGAGTTCGTGGTGCCCTACGACAGCACGCCGTTCGTGAAGCTGTCGATCGAGGAGGTGGTCAAGACCCTGATCGAGGCCGTGGTGCTGGTGTTCCTGGTGATGTACCTGTTCCTCGGCAATCTGCGCGCGACCTTCGTGCCGGCGATCGCGGTGCCGGTGGTGCTGCTTGGAACCTTCGCCGTGCTCGCGGCCTTCGGCTTCACGATCAACACGCTGACGATGTTCGCGACGGTGCTGGCGATCGGCCTGCTGGTCGACGACGCCATCGTCGTGGTCGAGAACGTCGAGCGCGTGATGCACGAGGAGGGCGTGTCGCCGCTGGAGGCGACGCGGCGGTCGATGGACCAGATCACCGGTGCGCTGATCGGCATCGCGCTGGTGCTGTCCGCCGTGTTCGTGCCGATGGCGTTCTTCGGCGGCTCGACCGGCGCGATCTACCGGCAGTTCTCGATCACCATCGTCTCGGCGATGGCCTTGTCGGTGCTGGTCGCGCTGACGCTGTCGCCGGCGCTGTGCGCGACCATTCTCAAGACGCCCGGGCCGGATCATGGCAACGGCGGATTCTTCGGCGCGTTCAACCGGCTGTTCGAACGCAGCGCGCAGCGCTACCAGGGTGTGGTCGGCGGGCTGCTGCGCCGCGGCGGCCGCATGATGATGATCTACCTGGCGCTGGGCGGGGTGATGGCGGTGCTGTTCCTGCGCATGCCGACCGCGTTCCTGCCCGACGAGGATCAGGGTGCGTTGATGGTGATGGTGCAGCTGCCGCCCGGCGCGACGCAGCAGCGGACCCAGCAGACGATGCGTCAGGTGCAGCAGTACTTCCTCGGGCAGGACCAGGTGAAGTCGATCTTCACCGTCGCCGGCTTCAGTTTCAGCGGTCAGGGGCAGAACGCCGGCATGGCCTTCGTGCATCTGCGCGACTGGGCCGAGCGCTCCGGCGCGGACAACACCGCGCAGGCCGTCGCGAGGCGCGCCAACGGTGCCCTCGCGCAGATCCGTGATGCCCGCATCTTCGTGATCGCGCCGCCGCCGATCCGCGCGCTGGGCACGTCCTCCGGCTTCGATCTGCAGATCCAGGATCTCGGCGGCGTCGGCCACGAGGCGCTGGTCCAGGCGCGCAACCAGTTCCTCGGCATGGCCGGCCAGCGCCCGGAACTCGTCGCCGTGCGTCCCAACGGTCTGGACGACACACCGCAGTTCAAGATCGACGTCGATCCCGCGAAGGCCGGCGCGCTCGGCGTCAGCATGGCCGACATCAACAGCACGCTGTCGACGCTGCTCGGCGGCAGTTACATCAACGACTTCATCGACGGCACCCGGGTCAAGCGCGTGTATCTGCAGGCCGATGCGCCGAGCCGCATGCTGCCGGAGCAGATCAAGCGCTTCCACGTCCGCAACGATGCCGGCGAGATGGTGCCGCTGAGCGCGTTCGCGACCATGCGCTGGACCTACGGATCGCCGAAGCTGGAGCGCTACAACGGGCTGTCGTCGATCGAGATCCTGGGCGCCCCGGCGCCGGGGATCAGTTCCGGCGAGGCGATGAACGTGGTCGAGCAGATCATGCAGCAGATGCCCGCCGGCATCGGCTACGAGTGGACCGGCCTGTCGTATCAGGAACGTCTGTCCGGATCGCAGGCGCCGGCGCTGTACGCGTTGTCGCTGCTGTTCGTGTTCCTGTGCCTGGCGGCCCTGTACGAAAGCTGGTCGGTGCCGTTCTCGGTGATGCTGGTGGTGCCGCTGGGCATCATCGGCGCGCTGGCGGCCGCCGGCCTGCGCGGCCTGTCGAACGATGTCTATTTCCAGGTCGGTCTGCTGACGACGATCGGCCTGTCCGCCAAGAACGCGATCCTGATCGTCGAATTCGCGAAGGCCGAGCAGGAACGCGGTGCCGCGCTGGTCGATGCGACGCTGACGGCGGTACGGCAACGCCTGCGCCCGATCCTGATGACTTCGCTGGCCTTCATGCTCGGCGTGCTGCCGCTGGCGATCGCCGGCGGCGCCGGCTCCGGCAGCCAGAATGCGATCGGCACCGGCGTGCTCGGCGGCATGCTGAGCGCCACGGTGCTGGGGATCTTCTTCATCCCCGTGTTCTTCGTGCTGGTGCGCAGCGTGTTCAAGGCCAGGCCGCGGCCGGATGCCGCGACGGCGGCGGAGCTGCGGTCATGACGCCCGTGCTGCCGAGTCGCGCCGCGATGGCGGCGCTGGCCGCGATCCTGGCGACGGGCTGCGTCAGCCTGGCGCCGGAATACGCACAACCGCAGGCACCGATCCCGGCGGGGTGGCCGGGCGCCGCGGCGGCGCCGTCCGCAGCCGGCGGGTCGCCGGTCGCGGAGATCGCGCGCGGGCAGTTCCTGCGCGATCCGCGTCTGCAGCAGGTGGTTGCGCTGGCGCTGGAGAACAACCGCGACCTGCGTGTCGCCACGTTGAACATCGAGCGCGCGCGGGCCCAGTACCGCATCCAGCGCGCCGAGCTGCTGCCGACGGTCTCGGCCGATGCCGGCGCCACGGTGCAGCGGACCCCCGCGGCGCTGTCGCAGAGCGGCGAGTCCCGGATCACGCGCCAGTACAGCGTCGATCTTGCCTTCGCGGCATACGAGCTCGACCTGTTCGGACGGGTGCGCAGCCTCGAGCGACAGGCTCTGGAAACCTATCTGGCGCGGACCGAGACGCAGCGCAGCTCGCAGATCAGCCTCGTCGCCGAAGTGTCCGGGGCATGGCTGCAGCTGGCGGCGGATCAGAGCCTGCTGCAGCTGGCGCGTGACACTCATGCCAGCCGGCGCCGTTCGTACGAGCTGACGCAGCGCAGTCAGGCCCTCGGCGTCGCCTCGGCCCTGGAGCTGGCGCAGGCACGCGGCAGCATGGAATCCGCGCGCGCCGACGCGGCCGCCTATGCGCGCCAGGTCGCGCAGGACCGCAACGCGCTGCAGCTGCTGGTCGGCACGGCGGTGGACGCGTCGCTGCTGCCGGACGCAACGGTCGAGACGCTGGCGGTCCTGGACGATCTGCCGGTGGGTGTCTCGTCGTCCGTGTTGCAGACGCGGCCGGACGTGCTGGCGGCCGAGCATCAGCTGATCGGTGCCAACGCCAACATCGGTGCGGCCCGCGCGGCGTTCTTCCCGAGCATTCGACTGACCGCGTCCGGCGGCACGGCGAGTCCCGATCTCGGCGGGCTGTTCGACGCCGGCTCAGGTGCCTGGTCGTTCGTCCCGCAGATCAGCCTGCCGATCTTCGCCGGCGGCGCCAACCGCGCCAGTCTGAAGGTGGCCGAGGTCGACCGCGATATCGCAGTGGCGCAATACGAAAAGGCCGTGCAGACCGCGTTCCGGGAAGTGGCCGATGCGCTGGCGCAGCGCGCGACGGTGGACGAGCAGCTCGCCGCCCAGCAGGCGCTTGCCGATGCCGAGCAGCAGCGTTATGCGCTGTCGGAGGCGCGGTATCGTTCGGGTGTCGACAGCTCGCTGTCGCTGCTCGACGCGCAACGTTCGCTGTACGCTGCCCGGCAGGGCCTGATCAATGCCCAGCTGGCGCGCCAGACCAACCTGGTCACGTTGTACAAGGTCCTGGGAGGCGGCTGGAACGGGTGACCGGCGTTCGCCGGGACGGTTTAGTAAGGAGCGGAGCGGATGCAACGGATCAAATGGGGTCTGCTGGCGGCGTTGCTGTCGATCACCGGGCTGTGGGTCATGGCCGACACCTTCCGTCCGCAGCCGTTCACGTATTTCTCGTTCCGCGGCAGCTTCGTCCAGTACACCGGCGTCGTCGCGATCGCGCTGATGAGCCTGGCGATGCTGCTGGCGCTGCGTCCGCGCTGGCTCGAGCCGAAGCTGGACGGGCTCGACAAGATGTACCGCCTGCACAAATGGCTCGGCCTGACCGCGCTGGGCTTTTCGGTCGTGCACTGGTGGTTCGCGCAGGGCAGCAAATGGATGGTGCGCTGGGGCTGGCTGGAGCGGCCGGCGCGCGGCCGTTCGGGCGAACACGTCGCCACCGGCCTGCAGGCCTGGTTCGGCGAGCAGCGCGGCTTTGCCGAGTCGATCGGCGAATGGGCGTTCTATGCCGTCGTCGTGCTGCTCATCCTCGCCCTGGTCCGGCGGTTCCCGTATCACTGGTTCGCCAAGACCCACAAGTTGCTCGCGATCGCGTTTCTGGTGCTGGTCTACCACGCGGTCGTGCTGACCAGGTTCGAGTATTGGTCGCAGCCGGTCGGTGGGGTCCTCGCCGTGCTCATGGCCGGCGGCGTGGTCGCCGCCGCGCTGGCGCTGGGCGGCCGCATCGGTGCCGGGCGCAAGGTGCGCGGCGTCATCGATGGCCTGACCTACTATCCGGAACTGCGCGTGCTGGAAACCTCGGTGCGTCTCGATGCGGGCTGGCCCGGTCACGCTGCCGGCCAGTTCGCATTCGTGACCTCGACCCGACGCGAGGGCGCGCACCCGTACACGATCGCCTCGGCGTGGAAGCCCGAGGATCCGCACGTGGTCTTCATCACCAAGGCACTGGGCGACCACACCGCGCGTCTGCGCGAGATCCTCAAGCCGGGCATGCCGATCACGGTCGAGGGGCCCTACGGCTGCTTCAGCTTCGCCAGTGACGCGCCGCGCCAGATCTGGGTCGGTGCCGGGATCGGCATCACCCCCTTCGTCGCGAGGCTCAAGGACCTGGCCTCGACGCCGGGGCCCAAGGCGATCGACCTGTTCCATCCGACCACCGATTACGAAGCCGACGCCATCGACAAGCTCAAGGCGGACGCCGCGGCGGCGGGGGTCACGCTGCACGTGCTGGTCAGCGCGCGCGACGGACATCTCAACGGCGAGCAGATCCGTGCCGCGGTGCCGGAGTGGCGCGATGCCAGCGTCTGGTTCTGTGGTCCGGCGGGCTTCGGACAGGCGCTGCGCGCAGATCTCGAATCCGCCGGCCTCAACAAGGGCCGCTTCCATCAGGAGCTGTTCCAGCTGCGTTGAGTCCCATGCCGGACGCCGCCCGTGGCGGCGCGGGTGAGTTCGACGCCGGTGTTGGTGTACGGTGCATGGCCCGATTCCCGGCGCGGGCTTCGGCTGCCGACGGCGGCGGTCGGTTCGCGGCGTTCCTGCCATCGCTTCCGCCCGAGAAAAGGAGGGCCCCATGAGACTCGACGCACAGGCGTTGCGGCGAATGAAATCGGTCACCCCGATTCCGATGCTCACGGCCTACACCACGCCGGTGGCACGTGCCCTGGAGCAGGCCGGAGTGCCGGTGCTGCTGGTCGGCGACACCGTCGGCATGGTGGAGATGGGATTCGACAGCACGCGCCATGTGACCCTCGACCACATGTGCTACCACGTCGGCGCCGTGCGGCGCGGCGCCCCCGACACGCATATCGTCGGTGATCTTCCGTACGATACCGATCGTGATCCGCAGACGGCGCTGGACAGTGCGCGACGGCTGCTTGCGGCCGGTGCCGACAGCGTCAAGCTCGAAGGGCCCAAGGACGACG
Organism: Nevskiales bacterium; assembly: GCA_028698335.1. Taxonomy (GTDB): domain Bacteria; phylum Pseudomonadota; class Gammaproteobacteria; order Nevskiales; family Nevskiaceae; genus Solimonas. Next base: position 171,568 of record JAQVDP010000006.1, read on the forward strand.
TGATCCGCCACCTGGTGGCAGCCGGGATCGACGTGGTCGGACACACCGGGCTGACCCCGCAGACGGCCAACAGTTTTCGCCAGGTGGGGCGCGATGACGGCGACGCGCGCCGTATCCGCGACGAGGCTCTGCGCATTGCCGCGGCCGGTGCCTTCATGCTCGTGCTCGAACATATTCCCGACGGCCTTGCCGGGGCGATCACCGGCGCCGTTCCGGTCCCCACGATCGGGATCGGTGCCGGTCCCGACTGCGACGGCCAGGTTCTGGTGATCAACGACGCGATCGGTCTCGGCGACCGATGGCCCCCATTCTCGCGGCAGTACGCCTACGTCGGGCGGACGCTGATCGAGGCTGCGCAGACCTACGTGCGCGAGGTGACGCAACGTCGCTTCTGACCTGCGATCAGCGGTCGTGCGGGTCTCCTCCGACGGCTGCTGACCGGCGGTAATCTGTGCTTATATTGGGCATGCATCGACAGACCGATGCATGCCGGGAGATCGGACTTGGCCGCACGCGGTACCGCAACAGGGTTGACGGTGCTCTGGGTGGTGGGCGTGTTGTGGGGATGCTCGCGTCCGCCCGAAGGGCAGGGGCCGCAGTTCGCAGACCATCCGGCGCATCAGCAGGCCGCGGAATATCATCTTGCGGTTCATCCGCTGCACAATCCGGTCAAGCTGATCCAGGCCTATCAGCCGCTGATCGAGTATCTGAACGCCCGCGTCGACGGTGCCCGCTTCAATGTGGAGGCATCACGGGACTACGCCGCATTCGAGGCCAAGTACCGTGCGCGCAAGACCGCATTTCTCCTTCCGAACCCCTGGCAGACCGTTGAGGCGATTGGTCACGGCTACCACGTGATCGCGATGGCGGGGGACGCGGACGACTTTCGCGGGGTATTCGTGGTGCGCAGGGACAGCGCGCTGCAGCGGCCGCAAGACCTCAGGGGCAAGAGGGTCAGCTATCCGTCGCCGACCGCCCTGGCGGCCTGCATCATGCCGCAGCAGTTCCTGCATGCGCATGGCATCGACGTCAACCGCGATATCGTCAATGCCTACGTCGGCTCGCAGGAGTCGTCGATCATGAACGCGTTTCTGCGCCTGAGCGACGCCGGAGTGACGTGGCCGCCACCCTGGCGCGCGTTCCAGCGCGAGCATCCACAGGAGGCATCCGAGCTCAAGGTGATCTGGCAGACCGATCCGCTGATCAACAACTCCGTCATGGTGCGGGACGATGTTCCCCCGGCGCTGTCCGCGCGGGTGCGGCAACTGCTCCTCGAACTCGACCGCAGCCCCGACGGCCGGCGCATCCTCGACGCGATGGAGACGGCGCGCTTCACCGCCGCGGAAGACGACGACTACGGCGTGGTCAGGCGATACGTCGATCGCTTCGAACACGACGTCAGACCGATCGACGCGCCATGATGTCCGGACTTCTGTCGAAACTGCCGTTGCGGACGTTCCGGTATCGCCTGATCGTCGGCGTTGTCGTCGTGTTCTCGGCAATGATGGTGGCGCTGTTCTATGACCTGACCGCGCGCCAGCGCGCCACCATGCTTGAGCGGCAGGTGGATGAAGCGCGGGCGATGTCGATGGCGCTGGCAACGTCCGCATCCGGATGGATCGCCGCGGAGGACGTTTCCGGTCTGCAGGAACTGGTCGAGGCGCAGTTGCGCTATCCCGAGGTACTGTTCGCGATCGTCGCGGATCACGACGGGCGCGTGCTGGCCGCGACGGACCGCTCCAGGCGTGGACTGTACCTGCAGGATCTGCCGCAACCGCCCCGGCAGGTGGTGCTGTCGAGGACGCCCGATCTCGTCGATGTCGCGGCGCCGGCGACGATCGCGGGCAACCATGTCGGATGGATACGCGTCGGCATCGGGCAGCAGGCCGCGGAGCGGGAGCTGGCCGCCATCATCCGCGCCGATGTCGTCTATGCGCTGCTGGCCGTCGTGCTCGGATCGATGGTGGTGTGGCTGATCGGCACGCTGATCACCCGGCGGCTGAATGTGGTCGAGCGGACGATGGCGGCCGTCCAGTCGGGGGATCGCGGGGCACGGGCATCGGTTTCCGGACACGACGAGGTCGCCGCGATCGCACGCGCATTCAACTCGATGCTCGATGCGCTCGATCTGCGCGACGCGGATCTGCGAGCCAGCGAGGCACGCTATCGTGCGCTGATCCGCGAGGTGCAGGTCGCCATCGTCCGGTGCGACAGCGGCGGTGTGATTCTCGACTGCAATCCGATGGCCGAGAAGATCTTCGGGGTCGAGGCCGGCGCGCTCGTCGGCATGAACGTCGACGCGCCGCGCTGGCGCTACGTCGCCGAAGACGGCACCCCGGTGGCGACGGGGGACACCCCGATCAGCCGTGTTCGTGCGTCCCGTCAGGCGGTACGCAATCAGATGCTGGGCGTTTGCGGTCGCGACGAGGAAGAGCCGATCTGGGTGCTGGTCAGCGCCGAGCCGGAGTTCGAGGTGTCGGGCGCGATCCGCCAGATCGTCGTGTCGCTGGTGGACGTCAGCGACCGCAGGCGAGCCGGGGAGGCGCTGCGGGAAAAGGAAGAGACGCTGCGCGCGATCGCCGATTCGGCGCAGGATGCGGTGCTGATGATCGATGGCAGCGGGTGTATTGCGCTGTGGAATCCGGCGGCGGCGCGCATCTTCGGGTACACGGCGGATGACGCGCTCGGCCAGGCGCTGCACCCGCTGTTGGCGCCGCAACGCTACATCGCGCAGTACGAGACCGCATTCGAGGCCTTCAGGCACAGCGGGCAGGGCAATGCGGTCGGCCGGACGCTCGAGCTCGCGGCGATTCGCAAGGGGGGTGACGAGTTTCCGATGGAGCTGAGCCTGTCGGCCGTGAAGTTGCGGGGCGCCTGGCGCGCAGTCGGCATCGCGCGCGACATCACCGAGCGCAAGCGCGTCGAGGCGCGCATTCTGCGTAGCGAGCGGAGCCTGGCCGAGGCCCAGCGCATGGCGCATCTGGGCAGCTGGGAGCTGGACCTGTCCAGTCGGGCGCTGACATGGTCCGACGAGATCTTCCGGATCTTCGAGATCGATCCGGCCCGCTTCGACGCCTCGTATGACGGGTTTCTTGCGGCGATCCACCCGGACGACCGGGAGTTTGTGGACCAGGCGTACTCGACCTCGGTCCGCACCCGTGAGCCCTATGACATCACGCATCGCCTGCTGATGCCGGACGGGCGGATCAAGTATGTCAACGAACGTTGCGAGACCTTCTATGCGGACGACGGGACGCCGCTGCGCTCGGTGGGAACCGTCCATGACATCACCGCGCTCAAGCTCGGAGAGATGGCGCTGCAGCGCGCCAACCGCGCCCTGCGAACGCTGAGTGCCTGCAACGCCGCCCTGGTGCATGCGGAGTCGGAGACCGAACTGCTCGACAGTATCTGTCGGCTGATCGTCGAGGCCGGCGGGTATCGCATGGCCTGGGTCGGGTATGCGCAGCACGATCCGGGCAGGACGATCAAGCCGGTTGCGCAATTCGGCCACGAGGCCGGGTTCCTCGCCGAGGCGGCCTACAGCTGGGCCGACGATGAATCCGGAAGAGGGCCGGTTGGCGAGGCGATCCGCAGTGGGGCGGTGCAGATTACCCAGGACATCCGGTCGTTTCCGGACAATACGCCATGGCGGGATGCCGCCCTCAAGCGAGGGTATCAGGCCAATATCGCCTTGCCACTGAAGCTGGGCGACCGGACCATCGGCGTCCTGACGATCGACGCGCCCGAAGCCAACGCCTTCGACGACCAGGAGGTGCCCTTGCTCGAGGAGCTGGCGGCGGACCTGAGTTTCGGCATCGAGACGATCCGGACCCGGGTCGAGCGGGATCGGATTGCACAGGCGCACCGCGCGCATGAGGCGCAGCTCCGAAAGAGCCTGGAACAATCGATCGGGGCGATCGCTGACACCGTCGAGGCCCGCGATCCGTATACGGCGGGGCACCAGCGATCGGTGTCCTCGCTGGCGGTCGCGATTGCGCAGAACCTCGGCCTGGACGGGGAACGTATCCACGGCCTGCAGCTCGCGGCAACCGTGCATGACCTTGGCAAGATCCGGATTCCGGCGGACATCCTCGCCAAGCCCGGGCGTCTGAGCGATGTCGAGCGCCTGCTGATCCAGACCCATCCAGAATCGGGATACGAGATTCTCAGGGGGATCGAATTTCCGTGGCCGATCGCCGAGATCGTGCGCCAGCATCACGAAAAGCCCGACGGTTCCGGATATCCGCGGGGGCTCAAGGGCGACCAGATTCTGCTGGAAGCCCGGATCCTGAGCGTCGCGGATGTCGTCGAGGCAATGACGGCGCATCGACCCTATCGGCCATCGCTGGGAATCGAGGCGGCGCTGTCCGAAATCGAACAGGGCCGGGGCACCCGATACGACACGCGCGTGGCCGACGTCTGCCTGCGCCTGTTCCGCGAGCAGGGCTATCGGATCGAAAGTCCGTTACCGACGCCGTGAATCCGTCAGGCCGGTGTGCCGTGCTCAGGTGACGGCCAGCTCGCGCGCAATCACCGTTGCGTAGGTGCCCGGGGGCAGCTCGAAGCGCAGCGTCAGAACATCCCCGGCAGGCCAGTCCCAGGTCAGATTGCGCGGTCTGAGGCGGAGCGGGCGGCGGTCCTGTTCGAGCCCGGCGCGCTCGAGCCCCTCGCGCAGCGTGGCGTACGCTTCGAGAACGCCCAGTTCGAGCGTTCGCGCTTCGCCGGTGGTCGGCAGCTCGCCACGTCCCCACAACGGACCCGACGGATGGATGTCGAAGGCGGCCAGGCGCTGCGCCAGCGCGTCGGTGTAGGGCTCGGGGCCGAACCAGGAGCGCGAGCCGGCCAACGACCAGATCTCGCCGTCGAGCGCCCGGTTCCAGTTCGACAGCCGCACGCGTTCGGCCAGTACCGCGTTGAACAGCTGCGACCGCGCGGCCGACAGCAGCAGCGAGCGGGTATGCCGGTCGACGCGGCGGCCGGCGAACATCGCCTCGGCGCGAGCGATGTTGGCGCCGCCGAGGCCGAAACGCTGCTCGCCGAAGTAGTTGGGGACGCCTTCGCTCGCGATCGCCTGTAACACGCGCTCGGCGGCGTCGCGGTCGCCCTGGATCTGGCGCAGCGTCAGCGCGAAGCGGTTGCCCTGCAGCGCGCCGCGTTTGAGCTTGCGGCGGTGGCGGTGCTGTTCGAGGATCCGGACGTTGTCGTGCGGAAACGCCGACCAGTCCGGATCGACGCGACCCGGCAGGTGCACGGTGAAGACCTGGGTGGTGACCGCGTCGCGATCCTTCAGGCCGGCATAGCCGACGTCCACCGGCTTGGCGCCGGCGTAGCGCGCCAGTTCGCGCGCGACCCAGTCGGTATTGGCGCCGCGCTTGCGTACCAGCAGCCAGGCGTGGTCGCCGTCACCATCGGGTTTGAGGTCCTGCAGCTCGTCGACGACGAAGTCCTCGGGCGCGCTGCGCAGGACCGCCTGCAGCGGCGGTCCGCCGTGCGCATGGGGTAATGGGGTCATCGGCGCCGGTGTCAGTCGTGCGCGAGCCGCGCGTAGAGATCGTACGCGTCCGCGTCGGTGACCTCGACGCGGATGCGCTGCCCGGGCAGCGGGCGCAGCACGCCCTCGACGTAGACGTGGCCGTCGATTTCCGGGGCGTCGGCCCAGGACCGCGCGATGACGCCGTCCTCGTCGACCTCGTCGACCAGCACCTCGATCGTGCGGCCGATCTTCTGCTGCAGTTTGGCGGCGCTGATCGCGGCCTGCTTCTCCATGAAGCGGCGGTGCCGCTCCTCCTTGACGGCTTCCGGCACCGCCCCGGGCAGGGCGTTGGCGGCGGCGCCGTCGACTGGCGAGTACTTGAAGCAGCCGACGCGGTCGAGCTGCGCCGCGTCGAGCCAATCGAGCAGCTGCTCGAAATCCGCGTCGGTCTCGCCGGGGAAGCCGACGATGAAGGTGCTGCGCACGGTCAGGTCCGGGCAGATCGCGCGCCAGGCGGCGAGGCGTTCCAGGGTGTTCTCGGCGGCGGCCGGGCGTTTCATCGCCTTTAGCACGGTCGGTGAGGCGTGCTGGAACGGGATGTCCAGGTAGGGCAGGATCCGGCCCTCGGCCATCAGCGGGATCACGCGGTCGACGTGCGGGTACGGATAGACGTAGTGCAGGCGCACCCAGGCGCCGAGTTCGCCGAGACCCCGGCACAGGTCGAGCAGGCGCGTCTCGTAGGTCTGATCGCGCCATTGATCCGGCGCGTACTTCAGATCGGCGCCGTAGGCCGAGGTGTCCTGGGAGATCACCAGCAGTTCCTGCACGCCCGCCTTGACCAGCTTTTCGGCCTCGGTGAGGACTTCGCCGACCGGACGCGAGCGCAGCTTGCCGCGCATCGACGGAATGATGCAGAAGCTGCAATGGTGATTGCAGCCTTCGGAAATCTTCAGGTAGGCGTAGTGTCGCGGCGTCAGCTTGACGCCCTGTGGCGGCAGCAGATCGAGGAACGGATCGTGCGACGGCGGCGCGGCCTGATGCACGGCGTTCATCACGCTGGCGAAATCCTGCGGGCCGCTGATCGACAGCAGGTCCGGAAACCGGTCGCGGACGACCTGGCTCTTCGGGCCGGTGCCCAGGCAGCCGGTGACGACGACCTTGCCGTTCTCCGCCATCGCCTCGCCGATCGCGTCGAGGGACTCCTCGACCGCCGCGTCGATGAACCCGCAGGTGTTGACGACGACGACGTCCGCCGCGTCGTAGCTGGAAACGGTCTGATACCCCTCCGCGCGCAGCTGCGTGAGGATGCGTTCCGAGTCGACCAGGGCCTTGGGGCAGCCCAGCGACACGAAGCCGACACGGGATGCTGCGGCGGCAGGTGGTCGGGACGGGGCCGGATCGGGGGTGGCGGACGGGTGATCGGTGGACATGACACGCGGACTGCGAACGGGCCGGCATTTTAGCGTCACCCGCGCGGGCCCGGGCGCAACGCAACGCCCGCACCGGCGCGGCCGTCGTATCCTCGGCACTTTATCCCGACGCCTGGAGCATCCCGATGAGCAACTACTTCGAATCCGAGGACCTCAAGAAATTCGGCGAGATCGGCCGCCATGCCAAGCCGCTGGCCGACGATTTCTTCAGGTATTACGGCAAGGTCACCGGCACCGACGGCGCGCTGAGCAAGCGTGAGAAGTCGCTGATCGCCCTGGCGATCGCCCACGCCGAACGCTGCGCCTACTGCATCGACGCCTACACCACCGCCTGCCTCGAAGCCGGCGCCAATCCGGAGCAGATGGCCGAGGCGGTCCACGTCGCCGCGGCGATGAAGGCGGGCATCACCCTGGTGCACTCGGTGCAGATGAACAACCATCTCGACCGGCTGGTGCTGTAGCTGGACGATCGAACACAAAGCCTGTACGGGCTGCGCATCGGCAGCGGCCGCCGATGCGTATCATCCTTCGCAACGGCATCCCGCCCATGGCGACCAGATTTCTGAGACAAGACTGACGATGAACGGCGATTTCAATACCCACGGCTCGGTCCAGGACTACTACGGCAAGGTGCTCCAGTCGTCCGCGGATCTGCAGACCAGTGCCTGCTGCACCGCCGAGGCGATGCCGCGGCATCTGGCGCGGCTGCTCGCCGACGTGCACGAGGAGGTCAAGGACCGCTTCTACGGCTGCGGTTCGCCGATCCCCCCGGCGCTGGACGGTGCCACCGTGCTGGATCTGGGCTGCGGCAGCGGCCGCGACGTCTACCTGATGTCGCGCCTCGCCGGCGCGCGGGGCCGGGTGATCGGCGTCGACATGACCGAGGAGCAGCTCGCGGTCGCGCGCCGGCACCAGGACTGGCACGCGCAGCGCTACGGTTTTGCCAACACCGACTTCCGTCATGGCTACATCGAGGATCTCGCGGGTGCCGGCATTGCCGACGCCAGCGTCGACGTGGTCGTCTCCAACTGCGTGCTGAACCTGTCGCCGGACAAGCCGCGCGTGTTCCGCGAGATCTTCCGCGTGCTCAAGCCCGGCGGGGAGCTGTATTTCTCCGATGTCTTCGCCGACCGGCGTGTGCCGGAGGCGCTGGCGCGGGACCCGGTGATGCTCGGCGAATGCCTCGGCGGGGCGATGTATGTCGAGGATTTCCGCCGGTTGATGGCGGAGGTCGGCTGTCTCGACGTGCGCAGCTGCAGCAGCGCGCCGATCGCGCTGCACGATCCGGCGATCGCCGAGAAGGCCGGCAATATCGCGTTCCGCTCGGTCACGATCCGGGCCTTCAAGCTGGCGCTGGAGGACCGCTGCGAGGACTACGGGCAGGTCGCGCGCTATCTGGGCACGATTCCGGACCATCCGCATGCCTTCGAGCTGGACGATCACCATCGTCTCGAAACCGGACGGCCGATGCTGGTCTGCGGCAATACCGCGGACATGCTCGGCGCGACGCGCTATGCCCGGCATTTCAGCATCGACGGCGACAAGACCACCCACTTCGGCCTGTTCGATTGCGCGGTGCCGGCGGTTGCGACCGCCGACAAGCCGGCCGGCGCCTGCTGCTGAGCGCGGCGCCCCCGATCCGGACGATGACCCGATGAACGCCCCGAACACGATCAGCCCCTACGACTTCGACGCGATCCTCGCCTCGCGCGGGGTGGACCTGCCGGCACTGCGGGTCGACACCCTGCAGCTGAACGTCACCAAGCTCTGCAACCAGGCCTGCCGGCATTGCCACGTCGACGCGTCGCCGGCGCGGACCGAGGCGATGTCGCGCGACACCATCGAGCAGTGCCTGCGGGTGCTGGCGCAGCATCCGCAGATCGCGACGCTGGACATCACCGGCGGCGCGCCGGAACTGCACGACGACTTCGAGTATCTGGTCGAGCGCGCGACCGCGCTGGGCCGCCACGTGATGGTGCGCCACAACCTGACGGTACAGCTCGACGGCCATCCGAAGAGCGGCCGTTCGATGGAGCACCTGCCGGCGTTCTTCGCGCGCCACAAGGTCGAGGTGGTGTCGTCGCTGCCGTACTACCAGGCCTATTTCACCGACGCCCAGCGCGGCAGCGGCGTGTTCGAGAAAAGCATCGAGGCGATGCGCCGGCTCAACGCCGTCGGCTACGGCATCGACGGCAGCGGCCTGCGCTTCGACCTGGTCTACAACCCGGTCGGCCCGTATCTGCCGGCGGCGCAGGCCAGTCTCGAGGCGGACTACCGCGAGGCACTCAGGGCGCAGTTCGGAGTCGAGTTCAGCCAGCTGTTCACGATCACCAACATGCCGCTGCACCGTTTCGCGCTGCACCTGCGCAAGAGCGGCCAGTACGAGGCCTACATGGACAAGCTGCTGGCGGCGTTCAATCCCGCCGCGGCCGAGGGCGTGATGTGCCGCAACCTGATCAGCGTCGATCACACCGGCACGATCTACGACTGCGACTTCAACCAGCAGATCGGTCTGCAGCTGCGGGAACCGGCGACGATCCACGACTTCGACTATGAGCGTCTGGCGCAGCGCCGTATCCGTTTCGGCGATCACTGTCTGGGCTGCACCGCCGGCGCCGGTTCGTCCTGCGGCGGCGCCACGGCATAAGGTCATTCGATATCGGTAGCACGGCTGCCGCCGGCCGGCACGGCGGCGTATCCTGCGGGCCTCACCCGCCGGCAGGAGAGCCCCGATCATGGGCCGCATCTACCAGAACATTCTCGAAACCGTCGGCAATACGCCGGTGGTCCGCATCAACCGACTCGCGCCCGAAGGCGTCGAACTCTACGTCAAGGTCGAGGCCTTCAATCCGCTGGGTTCGGTCAAGGACCGCCTCGCGCTCGGCGTGATCGAGGCGGCCGAACGCAGCGGCAAGCTCAAGCCGGGGATGACCGTGGTCGAGGCCACCAGCGGCAACACCGGCATCGGCCTGGCGATGGTCTGCGCGCAGAAGGGATACCCGCTGGTGGTGACGATGGCCGAGACTTTCAGCGTCGAGCGCCGTCGCCTGATGCGCTTTCTCGGCGCCAAGGTGGTGCTGACGCCGGCCGCCGAGAAAGGCACCGGCATGGTCAACAAGGCCAGGGAACTGGCCGAGACCCACGGCTGGTTCATGACGCGCCAGTTCGAGAACGAGGCCAATCCGGACATGCACACGCGGACGACCGCGCGCGAGATCCTGGACGACTTCAAGGATCGCCGTCTCGATTACTGGGTCACCGGGTTCGGCACCGGCGGCACGCTCAAGGGGGTGGCGCGGGTACTGGCCGCGGAGCGGCCGGAGACCCGGGTGGTGGTCGCCGAGCCGGCCGATGCGCCGATGCTGACCGACGGCAGCGCCCAGCCGCGCAATCCCGACGGCTCTCCGGCGGCGACGCACACCGCGTGGAGGCCGCATCCGCTGCAGGGCTGGAGCCCGGATTTCGTGCCCAAGCTGACCGGGGACGTGGTCGAATCCGGCGTGATCGATCGCGTGCTGACCGTCAGCGGCGCCGACGCGATGCACTGGAGCCGCGAGCTGGCGCGCAAGGAAGGCATCTTCGTCGGGATCAGCGCCGGTGGCACCTTTGCCGCCGCGCTGCAGGTCTGCAGGGACGCGGCGCCCGGTTCCGCCGTGCTGTGCATGCTGCCGGACACCGGCGAGCGCTATCTGAGCACGCCGCTGTTCGCCGACATCCTTGCCGACATGAACGACGAGGAACTCGCCATCTCCAATTCGTCGCCGGGCTACCGTTTCGCCTGACCCGGTTGCCGCGCGGCCTGCCGGCTGCGGTAGGCCGGCACCGGCAGGCCGCCGATGCCCCAGCTGTCCAGCGCGACCTCGTCGATGACGACGAAGGTCGTGGCCGGATCCTTGTCGAGCACGTCGGCCAGCAGCTCGGTCACGCCGCGGATCAGGCGGGCCTTCTGTTCCGGTGTCGCGCCTTCGCGCGTGATCTTGATGTTGACGTAGGGCATCGCGGGGGCCTCATGTGCAGGTCGTTGCGGGGATGTCGCATTCGTCGAAGACCTTGGCGGCGATCCGCCAGCGGCCGTCGAGTTTCAGCAGGCTGAGAATGTCGTCGAAGCGCCGCGTACCGATGCGGCAGCCGACCCGTGCGACCGCGGCGCTGGGGCCGGCGAAGTCGATCGAGCGAATCAGGTCCTCGCGCGGCTCGCCGCGGCTGGCCGGCGCGGGGCGACGGTCGACGATCTCGAAGTAGGGCGCCATCGCCAGGCAGGTCAGCGCGCCGTCGCGGATGCACAGGTACTGCGCCTGTGGCAGGAACACGCGGCGCAGGCGCGCGGTGTCGCCGTGATGGAGGCCGTCGAAGTACTCACCGAGCAGCGCGCAGATCGCCTCGAAGTCGGCATGCGCACGGGTGGCGGCGGGTTCGGGCAAGCGGGGGACGTTCATCGTGCCGGTTCCGGTGGGGCCCGGGGGCGGCGGGCGGCGCCGCGACCCCGGGCGTGTCTTCGTGGTATCGGCTCAGACCAGGCCTTCGGCGCGGAGGGCGGCGCTGACCGACGGCCGCTCGGCGATGCGCGCGCGGTAGGCGGTCAGCACGTCGAGGTCGGAGACGTCGAGCTTCACGAACGGCGCCCAGCCGGTGACGACGAACAGGTAGGCGTCGGCGGCGGTGAAGGTGTCGCCGGTCAGATAGGGCCGGTCGCCGATCTGCTCGCAGACCCAGGCCAGCTTGTTCTTCAGCGCGTCGGCGAAGGTCTGCCTGACCGCGGGGTCGAGGCCGGTGTTGAACAGCGGACTGAAGCCCTTGTGCAGTTCCGAGGTGATGTAGTTCTGCCACTCCATGACGCGATAGCGTTGCATCGAGCCGGGTGCCGGCATCAGCGCGCGGTTGTCGGCGCGGTCGGCGATGTACTGGCAGATGATCGGCCCTTCGGTGAGGCGGCTGCCGTCATCGAGCTGCAGCACCGGAACCTGGCCCTTGGGATTGATCGCGTGGTAGTCGCTGCCGTCCTCGAGGGTGTGGGTCGCGGTGTCCACGCGCACCAGTTCGAACGGAGCACCTGCTTCGCGCAGAACGATGTGTGGTGCCAGCGAGCAGTTGGCGGGGGCGTAGTAAAGCTTCATCGGGGGAACTCCTGTCGGGGTTGGAATGGATGACACGGAGCCCAGCTTATTGATGATCAAATGGTCGAAAAATGGCTTACTTTGAACATCATTTGATACGTGGTGTAATCAGAAGATGCGACGCCAATTCGACGATCTTCAGCTCGGCAGCCTCGAACTGTTCTGCGTGGCCGCCGAATCGGGGAGTTTCTCCGCCGCCGCCCAGGCGCTGGGGCTGACGCCGGCCGCGGTCAGCCGCGCGATCGCGCGACTCGAGGCGCGGCTCGGCGTGCGCCTGTTCGTACGGACCACCCGCCGGGTCCGGCTGACCGAAGCCGGGCGGGTCTATTTCGAGCAGTGCCGGCAGGCGCTGGCGCAGCTGGTCGAGGCCGAGCGCGAGATCGGCGGACACCAGCATGCGCCGAGCGGACTGCTGCGGATCAGCGTGCCGACCAGCTACGGACACGTGCGGGTGCTGCCGTTGCTGCCGGCGTTCCGCGCGCGCTATCCGGGGGTGACGGTCGATGTGCACGTCTCCAACCGCAGCATCGATTTCGCGGCCGAGGGCTTCGATCTGGCGATCCGCGTCCAGCCCCCGCGCGATTCCAGCCTGGTCGCGCGCAAGCTCGAGGATGCGCCGATGGTGGTCGTCGCGGCGCCGGCGTACCTGGCGCGGGCGGGCGTGCCACGCAGCATCGAGGATCTGGCCGGACACGACTGCATCCAGTTCCTGCGCCCGGCCAGCGGCCGGCCGATGCCGTGGATGCTGCATCGCGACGGGCGCGAGTGGGAGGTGGCCACCGCGGGCAGCTACTGCGTGTCCGACGACATCATGGGCTGCCTGACCTTGCTGCGGGCCGGCGCCGGGGTGATGCAGACGCTGCGCTTTCTGGTCGAGGACGATCTGAACAGCGGCGCGCTGGTCGAGGTGATGCAGGACCACGCCGGAACGACGCGGCCGATCTCGCTGCTGTATCCGTCCCGGCGCGCGCTGCCGCTGCGGGTGCGCGCGTTCATCGACTTCATCGTCGAACGCACCGCCGCCCCCGCGGCTTGAAGCACGCCGGCGGCCTTCAGGTGCGCAGGCGGTAGCCGCTGCGGAAGATCCACGCGATCGTGGCCAGGCACGCTGCCATGAATACGCCGATCATGCCGAGGCTGATGCCGACGCCGACGTCGGAGACGCCGTAGAAGCTCCAGCGGAAGCCGCTGATCAGGTAGACGACGGGATTGGCCAGCGCGATCTTCTGCCACACCGGCGGCAGCATGCTGATCGAGTAGAAGCTGCCACCGAGGAAGGTCAGTGGCGTGACGACCATCAGCGGAATGATCTGCAGTTTCTCGAAGCCGTCCGCCCAGATGCCGATGATGAATCCGAACAGGCTGAAGGTGACCGCGGTCAGCACCAGGAACGCGATCATCCACAGCGGGTGTTCGATGTGATAGTCGACGAACAGCCGCGCCGTCGCCAGGATCAGCACGCCGAGCAGGATCGACTTGGTCGCCGCGGCACCGACGTAGCCGATCACCACCTCGGTCGCCGATACCGGCGCCGACAGCACCTCGTAGATCGTGCCCGAGAATTTCGGAAAGTAGATGCCGAAGGATGCGTTGGAGATGCTCTCCGACAGCAGCGACAGCATGATCAGGCCGGGGATGATGAACGCGCCGTAGCTGACGCCGTCGATCGCGCCCATGCGCGAACCGATCGCCGCGCCGAACACGACGAAGTACAGCGACGTCGACAGCACCGGCGAGGCGATGCTCTGCATCAGCGTGCGGAAGGCGCGCGCCATCTCGAAATGATAGATCGCGCGGATGGCGTGGATGTTCAGGGACATGGGGCTTACCGGAGCGGCGGTTCGGGCGATTTACGCGGGGGCATGCACGAGGCTGACGAAGATGTCTTCCAGCGAGCTTTCCTGGGACTCCAGGCTCTTGAAATCGATGCCGTGCGCGTCGAGCTGCCGGAGCAGCGGGGCGATGCCGGTCTGGTCGGACTGCGCATCGAAGGTATAGGTCAGGGTCAGGCCGTCGGCGGACAGGTCGAGCGGATGGTTCGCGAGCTCGGCCGGAATCCGCTCCAGCGGCTTCTGCAGATGCAGCGTCAGCTGCTTCTTGCCGAGCTTCTCCATCAGCGCATTCTTGTCGTCGACCAGCACCAGCGTGCCCTTGTTGATGACGCCGATGCGGTCGGCCATTTCCTCGGCCTCCTCGATGTAGTGCGTGGTCAGGATGATCGTGACCCCGCGCGCGCGCAGGCCGCGCACCATCTCCCACATGTCGCGCCGCAGCTCGACGTCGACGCCGGCGGTGGGTTCGTCGAGGAACAGGATCGTCGGTTCGTGCGACAGCGCCTTGGCGATCATCACCCGGCGCTTCATCCCGCCCGACAGGGTCATGATCTTCGAGTGGCGCTTGTCCCACAGCGACAGGTCGCGCAGCACCTTCTCGACGAACGCGTGATCGCGCGGCTTGCCGAACAGGCCGCGGCTGAAGTTGACCGTCGCCCACACCGTTTCGAAGGCGTCGGTCGACAGCTCCTGCGGCACCAGGCCGATGGCGCTGCGCGCTGCGCGGAAGTCGCGCAGGACGTCGTGGCCGTCGGCCAGCACCGTGCCGCTGCTCGGGTTGACGATGCCGCAGATGATGCTGATCAGCGTGGTCTTGCCGGCGCCGTTGGGGCCCAGCAGCGCGAAGATCTCGCCGCGCCGGATTTCGAGGTCGACGTCCTTCAGCGCCTGGAAACCGGAGGCGTAGATCTTGTTGAGGTTCTGGACCGAGATGATCGGCTGCACGGTGGCTCCTTGGGAATCCGGATGACCCGACGGCGGGCCGGCGGCGGCGCATAGCATAGCGGCGCCGCCGTGAACGTGGCGTGCCGGGCGCCGTCGGCACCGCCGACGATCCCTGGTCGTTTCCGCCGGCGTCATTTCGACATCCGCGCCGCGGACGCCTTTTCACCCGTGGATGCGACGGCGAAGGCGGCGGGTCCGGGCGCGCCGGCCAGTGCCCACGGATGCCGCAGCTGGCGCGCGGCGGCGGCGTGCAGCGCGGACCCGAGTTCCGACCGGATGTCGGCGAGGGCGCGGTTCCCGGTCGTGGCGATCGAACGGTGGAAGACCGGGTTCCCGGCACTGTCGGTCGGTTCCGGGCCGGCCGCGGCAGCGCAGCCGGCGGCCAGCAACATCGATGCGGCGATGGCCGCTGCGATCCGGGCGGGTGGGTGTGGATGGTTCATCGTGAATCCCCGTCGTCTGGTGGGCTTGCGTGTTGACGGGGCGCACTGTAGAACCTCAACTTAAGTTGAGGTCAAGGAGATATGGATGACCAAGGGCAGGCGTTCGTCGGTGCCCGCTTTGAGCGTCGGCGAGGTGGCGGCACGCAGCGGGGTTGCGGTTTCGGCGCTGCATTTCTACGAAACCAGGGGGCTGATCCGCAGCGAGCGCAATGCGGGCAACCAGCGGCGCTATCCGCGCGACGTGTTGCGGCGGGTCGCGGTGATCAAGGTCGCACAGCGCGTGGGTATTCCGCTGGCGTCGATCGCCGAGGCGCTGGACACGCTGCCGGAGGGGCGCACGCCCAATGCGGGCGATTGGCGTCGCCTCGCCGCACACTGGCGCGCCGAACTCGACGATCGCATCCATCGGCTGCAGCGGCTGCGCGACCAGCTCGACGGCTGCATCGGCTGCGGCTGTCTGTCGATCAAGGCCTGCACCCTGCGCAATCCGTCCGATGTGCTGGCCGCGGACGGCAGCGGGCCGCGGATTCTCGAACCGGACGGTCCCTGAGCTACTCCTCGGGCGACAGGATGTCCTTGAGCGGACCCATCGCCATGATCAGGCGCGTGCAGGTGCGGAAGCTGACGTGGGTGTCCTCGCAGGAGTCCAGCGCCGCCTCGATCAGTTGATTGATCTGTCCTTCCGTCATCTGCGCCTTGTGCAGCGCCTGCAGCGTGGCATCGTCGGCTTCCAGCGGTACGCCGAGCAGCATCTTCAGCACGATGTCGTTGAGTGCGGCGCCCATCGCCTCGCCGCCGATGCGGTTGTAGGCGTCGAGCAGGTTGTTGTTCAGGGTCACCCGCTCGACCACCGTGTCGACCCAGACCTTGGCGCCGTATTCGCCGCCGACCGCGTCCAGGGTGGAGCCGGAGATGCCGGGGAAGACCGACTGTCCGGATACCGCCTCGTCGACCGGAATGCCGGGGTAGGCGGTCGGCGCGCTGTTGCCGGCCGCGGTGGCGGACAGCGGCAGCAACAGTGCGGCTCTGAGCAGGGAAACGAGTTGTGTCCGGGTTTGGGCCGGGATCATGGTCATGAGAGCCTCCTTGCCGAGAACGGATGCTGGCACCGCCGGGCATTGCCGCGCGCGATCATGCCGGGACGGGGTGCTCGGGTACGTACCTGCTAGCAAATCACATGCCTTTCCGTTCCGGGCCGGACCCGGCCGGAATGCGCCGGGGGTGGGCAACGTGCCCCTGTGACGGCGAGGGGCGGCTCGGCATAATCGCCGCGCGGCCGGTTGCCGGCCCCTGTTCCGAGCCCTCCATGCCCGTCCTGCTCAAGACCGTCGTCCTGTTGTCGATCTCCAACGTCTTCATGACGTTTGCCTGGTATGCGCACCTCAAGGCGCTGAACAACAAGCCGTGGATCGTCGCGGCGCTGGTCAGCTGGGGCGTCGCGCTGTTCGAGTACCTGTTCCAGGTGCCGGCAAACCGCATCGGCTATGCCGCGTACGACGTAGGCCAGCTCAAGATCCTGCAGGAGGCGATCACGCTGACGGTCTTCGTGCCGTTCGCGATCTTCTATCTGCGCCAGCCCCTGCGTCTCGATTTTCTGTGGGCCGGCCTGTGCATCGTCGGCGCCGTTTACTTCGCTTTCCGGGGGCACGTGGCGGTGCAGTAGTCAGGGATCTCGCGAGTGCTCCGGATGCGAAGCGGCCGGACCGATCTTCTGCAGGAACTTCTGCCGCCCCTTTTCGCCGAGCGCGGTGAGCAGCGGCAGGACCTTGGCGTAGAGATTCGGGAACAGCATCGCGATGCGGATCAGCCAGCCGTCGCTGGCGGAGATGTCGTTCTCGATCTTCGGTCTGCTCAGCTGCCGGATCACGCGTTCGGCGACCTGCGCCGGCTGCAGCGGGGTGCCGAGGAAGTTCAGCGGCGAGCCGCCGCTGCGGGCTTCGTGGTGCAGCATCGGCGTGTCGACGCCGGCCGGGTTGACGGTGCTGATGCGCACGCCGTTGTGCGGCGTGCGCAGCGCCAGGCTCAGCATGAAACCGCGCAGGCCGAACTTGGACGCGGCGTAGCCGGGGCTTTCGGCCAGCGGCAGCATCGAACCGAGCGACACCACGCTGATCACCTGGCCGTGGCGGGCCTGCAGCAGTCCGAACAGGGCGTGGGTCAGCAGCATCGGCGCCAGCTGGTTGACCTCGACCTCGCGCCGCACCGTCGCCGGCGTCATCTGTTCGAACGGATCGGTGATCACGGTGCCGGCGTTGTTGATCAGCACGTCGCAGCGGCCGAAGCGGGTTTCGAGCGTGTCGCGGATCCGTTCGATGGTCTGCGGATCGGTCAGATCGCCGGCGACGGTCGTCAGCGGCAGCGCCAGCCGGGTCTGCAGCGCGTCGAGCGCGGCCGGGTCGAGATCGGCGGCGAGCACGGCATAGCCGCGCGCCTGCAGGCGCCGGCAGATCTCGGTGCCGATCGCGCCGGCGGCGCCGGTGACGACGGCGACGCTGCGGTTGCTCATCGTCATGCCGCCCGCTCCTGCTCCGCTGCGCTCGCGGCGGGGGCGGTCGCGCCTGCGGCGACGCGGATGCGGTCGTAGCAGCCCGGAACCAGTGCCGGCCAGCCCATGCGCTTGCGCAGGGTCTCGATGTAGCGCTTGTACGTCGCCGCATCGAGATAGCCCTTGTGGCGGTCGGAGTCGACCATCTTCAGCGGGCCCGACAGCACCGGCCGGTCGTCGCGGATCAGCGCGTCGAAGGCCGCGGCGCGCTGCGGGGCCTGCTGCTGGTCCTCGAGGTACTGCGCGACCATGTGCGAGATCCGGTCGAACAGGGTGTAGGCGCTGCTGTTGATCTCCAGGTAGCCGAGGCCGAACAGGTTGCGGTGCCGGCGGTTGAACGCGGTCAGGTACATCTGCGGCCGTCCGCCGGCCCAGTCGAAGTAGTCGTCCGGCACGTACGGGATCTTCATGTCGTAGCCGGTGGCGTAGAGCACCAGATCGATGCGCTCGCGCGTACCGTCCCTGAACACGACCTCGTCACCGTCGTAGCGTTCGACGTCGCCCCTGGCGCCGATGTCGCCGTGCTGCAGGTAGTGCAGCAGCTGCGTGTTCAGCAGCGGGTGGGACTCGAACAGCCTGTGGTCCGGTTTGGGCAGGCCCCAGCGGGTGACGTCGCCGACGACCATTTTCAGCAGCGCGGTGAACAGCGGGCGCTCCAGCCACATCGGCATCTGCGGGCCTTTCTCCCCGAACTCGTCGGCGGGCACGCCGAAGATGTGCTTGGGAATGAAGTGATAGCCGCGGCGCACGCTGATGAATGCGGCGTCGGCGTTGGCGGCGGCGTCGCAGGCGATGTCCGCGCCGGAGTTGCCGGCGCCGATGACCAGCACGCGCTTGCCGCGGAATTCGTCCGCGCTCTTGTAGCTGACCGAATGCCGGATCTCGCCGTTGAACGTGCCGGGGTGGCGCGGCAGGCGCGGGCTCCAGTTGACGCCGGTGGCGCAGACCAGCGCGGTGTAGCGCCGCGTCTCGCCGCCGGCCAGGCGCACCGACCAGCCGTCGCCGTCCTGCTCGGCGTGTTCGACGGCGGTGCCGAAGCGGATCGCGTCGTAGAGGCCGAAAGCGCGCGCGAAGCTGCGGGTGTAGTCGAGGATCTGGCGGTTGGACGGATAGTCCGGGTAGTCGGTCGGCATCGGGAAGTCGTAGAAGCCCGAGGTGTTGCGCGACGAGATGAAGTGCGCCGAGCGGTACATCGGGGTCCCGGGGTTGGACATGTCCCAGATGCCGCCGACGTCGCAATGGCGCTCGAACTGCTCGTAGGCGATGCCGCGCGCCTTCAGTGCGCGGGCGATCGACAGGCCGGCGGGGCCGGCGCCGACGATGCAGACGGTGGGCGATGGAGTGGCAGCGGTGGCGCCTGAAGCCATGGAAACCTCGAACGGAACAAACGGATTCTGGGTGCCATGCTGTCAGCTGGCGGCTCGCCTGGGGAGGGCGACTGCGGCAAGATGGGGGGCAAAACGGACAACCTGTGAGCCGATGGCGCAGTCTGAACATGACTCCGGGGCCGGCCCCGCCGCCGGCATTGCCGAGCGGATCGACGCGGCACGCTACCGGGCGGCGATCATCCCGACGATCCTGATGGCGATCCTCGCCGATCATGGCCGTGCCTGCGGCCATGATCCGGACGCCTGGTTCGACGGCACCGGCCTGTCCGCGGCACAGAGCCATGAGCCGAACCAGCACGTGTCCTACCGGCAGGCGATGACCATCATCCGCCGGGCGCTGCGCGCCTTCGGCGACGTCGGGCTCGGGCTCGCGGTCGGCGGGCGCGAGTCGCTGTCGTCGTTCGGCATGCTCGGCTTCGCGATGATGTCGTCGCGGACCTTCGGCGACGCCGTCGCGGTCGGGCTCGAGTACCACCAGATCTCCGGCAGCCTGCTCGACGTGCACATGCAGCGCAGCGGTGGCGCGGTGGCCCTGGTCGCGCGTGAACGCTTTCCGGAGGCCGAGCTGCTGCCCTTTCTCTGCGAGGAGGCCTTTGCCAGCATGAGCAACGTCAGCCGCGCGATGCTCGGCGCGCGCCATCGGCTGCTGCGGGCCGAATTCGCCTATCCGGCGCCGCGTTACGTCCATGCCTACGAGGCCGCGTTCGACTGTCCGCTGCGCTTCGGGGCCGCCGCCAACCGGATGTGGTTCGACGCCGGGCTGCTCGACGAGCCGCTGGCGACCTACAACCCGATCAGCCTCGCCGAGGCCCTGCGGGCCTGCCGCGCGCAGGCCGCGTCGGTGACCACCGCGACCGAGATGCTGGCCTCGCTGGAGCGCTGGCTGCGCCCGCGCCTGGGCCGCAACCCCGGTGCCGCCGAGGCGGCGCGGGCACTGCACATGACCGAGCGCACCCTGCGCCGGCGCCTGGCGGGCGAGGGCACCAGCTTCCGCGCCCTGCACGATCTGCTGCGGGCCGAGCGTGCCCGGCAGCTGCTGGCCGACCCGCTGCGTTCGATCGCCGAAGTCGGTGCCGAACTCGGCTACAGCGACGGGCGCGAGTTCCGGCGCGCGTTCAAGCGCTGGACCGGCCTGACGCCGCGCGAGCTGCGCGGCACGGCCGGTCCGGCGGAAACGGCCTGAATCAGACGGCCTCGAGGATCGTCGCCACGCCCTGGCCGCCGCCGATGCACTGCGTCGCCAGCGCATAGCGCCCGCCTTCCCGCTTCAGCAGCTGTGCGGCCTTGCCGGTGATGCGCGCGCCGGTCGCGCCGAGCGGATGGCCGATCGCGATCGCGCCGCCGTCGAGGTTGACGCGCTCGCGCGGGATGCCGAGTTCACGCAGACAGGCGACGGCCTGGCTGCCGAAGGCCTCGTTGATCTCGACGATGTCGATGTCGTCGACGCTCAGGCCCGCGCGCGCCAGCGCCTTGCGCGTCGCCGGCACCGGGCCCATGCCCATCAGTTCCGGTTCGCAGCCGGCCACCGCGACCGCGCGGATGCGGGCGAGCACGTCCAGTCCGTGGCGCTGGGCGAAGGCCGGCGAGCACACCAGCACCGCCGAGGCGCCGTCGGTCAGCGGCGACGCCGTGCCGGCGGTGACGCTGCCGTCGTCCCGGAACGCGGGCTTGAGGGCGGCGAGACCCTCGAGCGTGGTCTGCGGACGCAGGCAGCCGTCGGCGGTCGGCACCGCGACGATCTCGTCACGCAGGCGCCCGTCCGCCTGCGCCGCCGCGGCCTTTTGCTGCGACTCGAGCGCGAGCCGGTCCTGATCGTCGCGCGAAATGCCGTGGCGTCGCGCGACGTTCTCGGCGGTCTGCCCCATCGCGATGTAGGCCTGGATCATGATCTCGGCATCGCCGTCGGGGCGGTCGAGAAAGCGCGGATTGGGCGCATGGTTGAAGCCGCCCATCGGCACCCGCGACATCGACTCGACGCCACCGCAGATGAAAGCCTCGCCGGCGCCGATCGCGATCTGCCCGGCGGCCATATGGATCGCCGTCATCGACGAGCCGCAGAAGCGGTTCATCGTCGCGCCGCCGAGGCTCAGCGGCAGGCCGGCGAGCAGGCTGGCCAGACGCGCGATGTTGCTGCCCTGTTCGGCTTCGGGATAGGCGCAGCCGAGCAGGACGTCCTCGTACAGGGCGGGATCGATGCCGGCGCGATCGACCAGCGCACGGATCGCGATCGCGGCCAGATCGTCGGGGCGGACGCCGGCGAGGGCGCCCTTGCGGGCGAAATGAAACGGGGTCCGGACGTAGCCGGCGATGACGGCCTGGGTCATGTCAGTCTCCAGTCACAGTGGGGGGGTGGGATTCGGTGCGCGCCGGGGGCGCGGGGAAGATCATGCAGGTCTCGGTGCCGTGCGCGATCAGGTTGCCGGCGGCGTCGTAGACGCGGCCTTCCGAGGTGGCGATGCGCTTGCCGAAGTGGATCAGCGTCGCCTCGCAGCGCAACGTGCCGGTGTGCTCGAACGCCGGTTTGACGAAGTTCAGCTTCATCTCGACGGTCGTGTACGCCATGCCGGCGGGCAGGCGGGTGTGCACCGCGCAGCCCATCGCGGTGTCGAGCAGCGTCGACAGCCAGCCGCCGTGCACCGTGCCCATCGGGTTGTAGAAGCGCTGCGCCGGCTTGCCGTAGAACACCGCGCGGCCCTCGTCGACGGCGAGCGGCCAGATCTCGGTGGTGGGCGCGAACGGCGGGGGCGGCAGTTCCTCGCGCATCAGCGCGGTCATGAAATCGAGTCCGTTCATCCGGGCCACGGCCGCGGAGGTGATCGGGGACGGTACGGCAGCGTTCATCGCGGGTTCCTCTCTGTAGTTGTATATACACAGTTCAACACAAAAAAACAGATATGGGTCAGGAGGCGGCCGCGCCTCCGTCGGCGCCGTCGAGCTGTCTCGCGGCGCCGCGCAGCCTGCGCATCGACTGGCGCGGATCGCCGCGCCCCAGCGCCGCGCCGATCGCGGCCTGGACGTCGCGCCAGACCGGCAGCGCCTGCTCGAGCAGTGCCGCGCCCCGGGGCGAGATGCGATAGCGCACGCGGCGGCCGTCGCGCCCGGCCTGTGCGATCAGCCCGTCGCGTTCCATCAGCTTGAGGTTGCGGACCAGGGTCGAGCGCTCGACGCCGAGATGCGCCGCCATTTCCGCAACCGACAGCGCCTGTTCGGCGGCCACGACGCACAGCGTCGAAAACTGCGCGATCTCCAGGCCCAGCGGCGCCAGTGCGCGGTTGTAGCTGCGCATCAGCTGATTGGCGGTGCGCCGGGCCTGCAGCGCGTAGCAGCTCGACCCCATCGCCATGACCTGTTCCTGCAAGTTGCGTTTTGCCGTGCTCATGGGCAAAGTGTGTATCTACACATTAAAGATTGCAAGCCCGCCCGCCATCGGTCGGCGGCCCAGGTGGAGAAAGCGGATGGACATCGAAGGGCGTATCGCATTCAGCGTCGTGTCGCGTTCCGAGCAGGACGCGGTGGCCGAAATGCCGGTGCAGGCGGGGATCCTGAATCCGTTCGGAACGGTCCATGCCGGTGCGATGCTGTGGTTCGCGGACGTGACCGCGACGGCGCTGGTGCTGGGCGGACAGAACGCAACCGAAGGCATGAAGGGCTTTCCGCTGGCGATCAACCTGAACGCGAATCTGCTGGGCAACCAGCGCGACGGCGTCCTCCGGGCGGTGTCGACCTTCGTCCGCAAGGGGCGCAGCGTCAGCGTCGTGCGCACGGCCGTCTACGGCGGCGAACGTCTGCTCGCCGACGTCACGACCAGCCACGTGCTCTCGGGTTGAGCGCCGGGCTCAGCCCGATGCGCCCAGATGCCCGGCCAGCCAGTCGCGTGCGGCCGACGCGCCCAGCTCGAACTGCGCGTCGTAGACCTCCATGTGCCCGCCCTTGACCAGCAGCAGCTCCTTGGGTTCGAGCGCCCGGCGATAGGCGTCCAGCGCGATGTCGGTGGGGGTGCAGATGTCCTGCGTGGTCAGGATCATCAGCAGCGGTGCCGGGCTGATCTGTTCGACGAAGCGGCCGGGTTCGTACTCCATCATCATCTCGACCGAACGCAGCGTGACCTCGTTGAGCCACATCGGCGTGCCGAGCATGCCCGAGCCGCCGATGAACTCCCATTCCTCCGGCGACGGCAGTGCGCACAGCGCGCCGCGTTCGGCGAAGACCGGCATCATCGCCGGCGGTTCGCCGCGGAAGCGCGCGTCGCGGTCGGCGTCGAACTGGCGCCGCAGTTCCTCGAATTCCTCCTCGCGGAACACGCGCCGGGCGTTGGCCAGCCCGGAGATGAACGGGACTTGCGACACCACCGCCTTCACGCGCTTGTCGAGCGCGGCCACCGGCAGTACATGCCCGCCGCTGTAGCTGGTGCCCCAGATGCCGATGCGTTCGCGGTCGATCTCCGGCTGCAGCCCGGCGAAGGTGATCGCGTCACGATAGCCCTGCACCTGCAGCCACGGATCCGATTCGAGCCGGGGCGTGCCGTCGCTGCTGCCGAAGTTGCGGTGGTCGTAGACCACGCAGGCCAGGCCGGCGCCGCAGAAGATGTCGGCGTAGCGGTCCAGGAACAGCTCCTTGACCGCCGAGAAACCGTGCGCCATGACGACGCAGGGAAAGGGGCCGGACCCGCCATCCGGTGTCTGCAGCCAACCGCGCAGGGTGACGCCGTCGGACGTCCTGAACTCGATCTCGCGCCGCATGAGGTCTCCTCCTCGCCGGTGATCCGGTCTGCTTCGTGAACGAAGCATGCAGCTCAGCACGTTCGGCGCCGCCGGGCCCCACCACTATGGGTGGGTCGGCCCTGGGGGGCTCAGCCCTCCATGTGCCGCTGCAGATTCGCCAGCGCGATCCGCGACATGCGCGCCATGCGGCCGCGCAGCAACGGCATCAGCAGGCGGCTGAGCCCACGGGTGGAGAAGGTCAGCGTGCGGGTGAAGCGCGTACCCTGCGTGCTCGGCGCGAATTCGTAGCGGATCCGCAGCCAGCCGTCGGACATCCGGCCTTCGGTCTCCCACAGCCGGTACGGTTCCGCGGCCAGGACCCGGTAGCGGGTCTGGCGCCTGAGTGTCAGCGGCAGCGGCGACAGCGGCTGTACCGCGATCACCTCGTCGAAGCTGTCGCCAACGGCCAGGGTGTCGCGATCGGCCCGGGCGGACAGCGAATTCGGATGCCAATGGTGCCAGCGCCACGGGCGCGTGACCTCGTCGTACAGCGCCTGCGGCGTGCAGCGCATCTCGACGCTGTTGACGATGCGGACGCTCATGCGGAGGCGGCTGCGCCGAGATGGTCCAGCAGCAGTGCGTTGAGGCGTTCCGGCTGCTCCAGCGGCACCCAGTGCCCGCCGGGGACGCGTTCATAGCGCCACGGCGCGCCGACATAGCGATCCGAGTTCTTCATCTGCGACTCGACCAGATAGGCATCGCCCTCGCTCCAGATGCCGAGCGTCGGCGCCTCCACGCTCGGATGCTTGCCGAACAGCACCTGGGACAGATTGGCGCGGTAGATGCCCAGCGCCGCCGTCATGCGGCCGGGCTGGCGCATGCGCTGCAGAACCTCTTCGACGTCCGGATGGCTGCGCATCAGCGTGCGCAGCCCGGTCGGGCCGCTGCTGAGCAGCAGGCGCTCGCTGATGCCACGCAGCAGGAAGAACAGCGTGTACCAGCCGGCGATCTTCTGGTCGACGCCGGCCCGCGCGTAGGCGGTCGGATGCCCGACCGAAATCACCGCGAGGCGGTCGACGCGCTGGGGGAATCGGCCCGCGAACATCCACGCCAGGACCGCGCCCCAGTCGTGCCCGACCACGTGCGCGCGCTGGATGTCGAGATGATCGAGCAGGGCCGCGAAATCGCCGAGGATGCGCGCCGCGGCGTAGTCGCCGGTCGACGCCGCCATCGAGGAATCACCGTAGCCGCGCATGTCCGGCGCGATCGCGCGCAGCCCGGCGGCATGCAGCGCCTCGATCTGTTCGTGCCACATCTGCGCCGAATCCGGAAAGCCGTGCAGCAGCAGCACGGCCGGACGGGCCGGATCATCCGGCGCCGAGTCGAGATAGGACAGGGAAAGGCCGTCGTGGTCGTAGCGTGCGCGATGCATGTCGGGATCGGATCGTGGGGTTGCGGGATGCCGCGAGCGGACGCGGCGGGCGGCGCCGTGCCGCGGTTCGGGATCTTAACGTGCGTCGTGGGCTCAGGGGTCGAGCGTGACCGGTGCCCGCCAGTCCGGCTGCAAGGTCCTGAGCGGGTGCAGCGCGCTGACGTGCCCCATGAACGGCGGCCAGATCGAGTAGCCCAGCAGCTCCTGGATCCGCGGCGACATCCGCGCCACCCGCTCCGGCGGAACGCCGAGGAAGAAATTCTCCTGCGTGCGTGCCCACGGTTCGCAGTACTGGTTGGAAAACGCCAGCCGCGGCGCATCGCTGCGGTTGGCGCCGCCGCGGTGCAGCAGCGTGCCGAGAAACACCATGCAGGCGCCGGCGGGCATCACCACCGGCTTCAGTTCACGGGTGAGCGCCTCGGGGACCTCGGCATCGGCATCGTAGCCGTCGTAGATGCCGGCGATGCGGGCGTCGTCCCAGGCGTGGCTGCCCGGCAGGATCTCGGTGCCGCCGTTGTCTGCGGTGAACGGGTCGATCGCGACGATGGTCGAGACGCTGATCGCCGGTCGCGGCCGTGGCACGCGGTAGAACTGATCGTCGTAGTGCAGCGGCTGCGCGGTCTCGCCGGGGCGGATGCAGATCGCCTGGCTCGCGGTCAGCAGATAGCCGGGCTGGAGCAGGCGGTCGAGCAGCGCGAGGACCCGCGGATCCTCGACGATCCGCTCGAAGATCGCGCCGCGGGCGACGAGGGTGTAGACCCGTTCGGTTGCGTAGCCCTCGAAGTTGTTACGTCCGTTGTGGCGCTGCAGATGGGGCGCCAGCGCGGCCCGTACCGCGTCCAGGTCGGCGGCTGACAGGAAGCCGTCGAGAACTGTGTAGCCGCGGGACCGCAGCTGCGTCAGGTGAGTCTCGATATCCGCCAGCGGCGCCGCGCCT
This sequence comes from Nevskiales bacterium, assembly GCA_028698335.1. Lineage (GTDB taxonomy): Bacteria > Pseudomonadota > Gammaproteobacteria > Nevskiales > Nevskiaceae > Solimonas. The sequence goes on from JAQVDP010000006.1 coordinate 197,807, forward strand.
GCTTTGGCATCGTCCATCGATCGGGCTCCTCCGTTGCGCCCGCGTCGGTCGCGGGGTCGTATCGACAACAGTCTAGGCGGCGTACATGGTGCAGTCGACCGGTCGCTTGGGTGTGGGGGGCGAGGGCTATACTCGAACTCTGGTCCGGAGCCACGGGAGGTGGCGCGGGATGGATCGAGTCGTGCAGGCCGGATCGGAATCGCCGTTTCGGGCGGTGCTGTTGCTCTGTGACGACGCAGCCGTGTCCGGGCGGGTCCGGGCCGAGCTCGATCGCCTGGGCGTCGCGATCAGCGTGCATGCCCTCACCCGGCGCAGTGATCTCGAGCGCGATCTGGTCGCCAGCGCGCCGGCCCTGGTTCTGCTCGATCCGGGCATGCCGGGCCTGAACGCGAGGGACGTTCTGCTTGAGTTGCGCTCGCAGCATCCGGACGCCCCCGTCCTGGTGCTGGCATCCGGACCGCCGGACGAAACGGTCCTCGATCTGCTCGCGGCCGGTGCGGCGGACTGCATCCTGCTGCCGGACATGAAGCGGCTGGGACCTGCGCTGCAGAGGCTCTCGCAAAAAGCGGCAGCGTCCACCGACCGGCTTTTTCGCCAGCTGGTCGAAACGGCATCGGACGTACTGATGCTGACGGCGCTCGACGGGACGGTGAGGTACATCAGTCCGGCGGTCAAGACGCTGACCGGATACACGCCGGAGGAGGTCATCGGGCGGCGCTATCTGGAGTTCATCGCGCCCGAGGATGCCGAGCGCGCCAGGCACTATCTCGCCGAGTTGGTGTCGAGCCCGGGCCGGACCTTCCGTCAGGAACTGCGCATCCGCTGCAGGGACGGCAGCACGCTCGACGTCGAATCGGCGGTGAGCAATCAGAGCGATGTTCCGGGGATCGGTGGCATCGTCGCCGACGTGCGCGACATCTCCCGCAGCAAGGCGTCGGAGGCGCGCCTGCGCGAGGCCAATACGCTGATCGAGCAGAGTCCGACCGTGCTGTTTCGCTGGCGGGCGCGGCCCGGCTGGCCCATCGTCCATGTCTCGCAGAACGTCAGGCAGTGGGGCTACGACGCCGATACGCTGATCACCGCGGCGCAGCACTTCGCCGACCTGATGCATCCCGACGACGTGGCCAGTGTCGAACGGCAGGTCGATGCCGCGCTCGCGGCCGGCGATGATCGCTTGAACCTGGAATACCGCGTGAAAACCGCCGACGGCACGCTGCGCTGGGTCAACGAGCACACTGTGATCGAGCGCGATGCCTCGGGAGCGCCGCTGTACTATCAGGGCGTGGTCGCCGATATCACCGAGCGCAAGGCGGTGGAGCAACGCGAGCAGGCGGAACTCGCGCGGACGCAGGCGCAGCTCGAGGTCATCGGCGTGGTGGGTGCGTCTGAAGCGCTGTTGCGGGGCGACGTGCCCGGCCTGGCGCGTCAGGCGGCCGAACTGGGCGCCTTCGCACTCGGCGTGGAGCGCGCCAACGTCTGGCTGTTCAATGCCGACGCGACCGAACTGCAATGCGTCGATCTGTTCGAGGCCACCCCCGCGCGGCACTCGTCGGGGATGGTGCTGACCGAGGCGGAATACGGCAATGAGTTCCGCGCGCTGAAGGCGGCCGGATTCGTCGCCGCCGATGACGCGCAGACCGATCCGCGCACCATCGGCTACCTCGACGGCTATCTCAGGCCGAACCGCATCACCTCGATGCTCGATGCGGTGATCCGGATCGGCGACATGCACGTCGGCCTGTTGTGTTTCGAACATGTCGACCAGCCTCACCGCTGGGAAGCCGACGAGATCCGCTTCGCCCAGCAACTGGCGGACAAGCTCGGCCTGTGTGTCGAGAGTGGCAGGCGCCTCAAGGCGGACGCGGAGCGTGCGGAGGCGCAACGGGTGGCGCACCTGGGCAACTGGTGGCTGGTGCCGGAGACGGGCGAAGTGCGATGGTCCGAGGAGGTGTACCGGATCTTCGGCCTGGACCCCGCCAGGCCCGCCCCTGATCTTGGCCATCACCCGGAGCTGCTGACCGCCGACAGCATGACGCGGCTGAATGCGGCGATCGATGCCAGCGTTGCCGCCGTTCAGGGCTTCGTGCTCGAACTGGAGCTGGCACGCCCTTCGGGCGAGCACCGCTGGATCGAGGCGCGCGGCGAGCCGGTCTGCAACGCCGACGGTGCGGTCGTGGCGATGCGCGGCACCGCGCAGGACATCACTGAACGCAAGCAGGCGGAAACGGAGCTGCGGCTGTTCCGTGCCCTCGTCGATCGCACCAGCGACGCGATCGAGGTGCTCGATCCGGTGACATTCCAGTTCCTCGACTGCAACGAAGAGGCGTTCCGGGCCCTGGGCTACAGCCGCGAGGAGCTGCTGGGGTTTACGGTGTTCGACATTGATCCTCGGGCCCGGGCGATGGATCTGAAGGCGATATCCGAACGTCTCTGCAACGACGAAGTGGTCGTGTTCGACACCATCCACCGGCGCAAGGACGCGACCGAGTTCCCGGTCGAGGTCAGCCTGCGGTATGTCCGGCAGGACCGCCTCTATCTGGTCTCGGTGGTGCGCGACATCACCGAGCGCAAACGCGTCGAGGAGGATCTTCGCGCGTCGAAGGAAGTCATCGAGGGCATCCTCGACGCGATCCCGGTGCGGGTGTTCTGGAAGGACGCAAATCTGCGCTATCTCGGCTGCAATGCCGCGTTTGCGCGCGACGCCGGCTATGCTGAGCCCCGGCAACTGATCGGCAAGGACGACTCGGAAATGGGTTGGCGGGACCAGGCCGAGCTGTATCGGGCCGACGACCGGGCAGTGATCGAGTCCGGGCAGGCCAAGCTGCTGATCGAGGAGCCGCAGACGACGCCCGATGGTCGCACCATCGTCCTGTTGACCAGCAAACTGCCGCTGCGCGACGCGCGGGGCGAGATATCGGGCGTGCTCGGAACCTATATGGACGTCACCGAGCACAAGGAGCGCGAGCGTGCGTTGGCGCGCAAGACCCGGGCGCTGACGGCGCTGAGCAGCGGCAACAGTGTGCTGGTACATGCCCGGACCGAGGCGGAGCTGTATCAGGACATGGTCAACGCCATCGTCGAGGCTGGCGGCTACAAGATGGCCTGGGTCGGGCTTGCCGAACACGGTGAGGGCCTCCCGGTCCGTCCGGTCGGCAAGGCCGGCGACGATACCGGCTACGTCGATGCAGCCAAGCTGACCTGGAGCGACCAGACCGAGCGCGGACGCGGGCCGTCCGGGCTGTGCATCCGCACCGGGCAATCGGTCATCAGCCGCAACATCGAGACGGATCCTGTGATGGCGCCGTGGCGCGACGCAGCGCGCGCTGCGGGATTCGCTGCGTCGGCCGCCATCCCGCTGAAGAATGGCGCCGATACCTTCGGCGAGCTCTGCATCTACTCGGCGGATCCGGCGGCGTTCGACGAAGACGAAATCGCCTTGCTCGAGGAGATGGCCGGGGACCTCGCCTTCGGCGTCATCGCACTGCGCACGCGCGACGCCAATCTGAACAATCTCGAACGCCTCGAGCGCAGCATGGAAGGCACGGTACGGGTCCTGGCCGGAACGGTGGAACTGCGGGATCCGTACACCGCCGGTCATCAGCAGCGGGTCGCAACGATCGCCGACGCGATCGCGGGGGTCATGGACCTTTCCGAGGACCGCCGGCAGGGACTGCGGCTGGCGGCGATGGTGCACGACATCGGCAAGCTCAGCGTCCCCTCCGAGATCCTGGCCAAACCCGGGCGGCTCACGAATCTGGAATACCAGCTGGTGATGGCGCACGCCGAGTCCGGGTACGAGATTCTCAAGGACGTCGAGTTCCCGTGGCCGGTCGCGGAGATCGTGCGCCAGCATCACGAACGTGTGGACGGCAGCGGATATCCGCGGGGGCTGAGTGGAGAGCAGATCCTGCTCGAAGCCCGCATCCTCGCCGTCGCCGACACGCTGGAAGCGATGAGCACGCATCGCCCCTATCGTCCGGCGCGCGGCGTCGACGCCGCGCTGGACGTCATCGCCGACGGCCGCGGGGCGCTGTTCGATCCCGCAGTGGTCGACGCGTGCCTGGAGCTGATCCGCAAGCGCCATTTCGTGCTTCCGGATTGAAGCCGTGCCGCCGGCTCCGGCGCGCGTCCGGCTCGGCACGGTATCGCGGTTTCAGCCGCTGACGACCAGCCGGCGGCGGACCTTGTCGGGAATGCCGGCGACCTCGACGAAGACGAGGCCGTCGAGCGCGCCGCCGAAGCTGTCATCGACATTGAATCCGGCGAAGCGGCCGTTGAGATCCAGATACTGCCGCAGCAGCACCGGCAGGCCCGGGCCGTGCTCGATCCGCGCGACGAGGCGTGACAGCAGCTTCGGCTCGGCGAGCGCGGCGGCGGCCGGCCGCAGCGCCTCGATGCGGTGGCGGCGCGGCGGGGTGCGGGGCCGGATCATGCGGGTCAGCTGCGGATCGGAGTGGTGCAGGCGCAGCGCCTCGGCGATCACCGCGCGCCCGGTGCCGGAATAGCGCGGGCTGATGCTGACCGGGCCGAACAGCCAGCGGATCTGCGGGTGACGCCGCAGGATGCGGTCGATGCCGCTCCACAGCAGGCGCAGGGGCTGGAAGCTGCGCTGCCACTCCGGCGTGACGAATGAACGGCCCATCTCGATGCTCGCGCCGAGATGTGTGAAGAGCTGCGCATCGAAGTCGAACAGGCTGTGCGTATAGCAGCCGCCGACGCCGTGCGCCGCGAGGATGTCCTCCGAGAAGCCGAGCCGGTAGGCGCCGACGATGCAGCCTTGTTCGCGATGCCACACGAACAGATGGTGGTAGTGGGCATCGTAGCGGTCCAGGTCGCGCGGCTGGCCGCTGCCCTCGTCCAGCGCGCGGAAGCTCAGCTCGCGCAGACGGCCGATCTCCGGCAGCGTCCGGGGCAGGGCGTCGGCGGGCGCGCAGTACACCGAGAACGGCCCGTGGTCGAGCAGATGGCAGTCCGCCGGCAGCCCCTCGATCTCCCCGGTCAGCGCATCGGCGTCGCCGGCCGGCGCCAGCGGCTGCAGCCGGCGTGCAGGGCCCGGATGCGCGGCGCCCTGTCCCAGTGCATAGGTGATCAGGCGCAGATAGTCGGTCTGCTGTGCGCGCGGGATCGCGTCCAGTTCATGGCTGTCGACGGCCTCGCCGATGCGCAGTGCCAGCCGGGTGCCGCGCAGGCGGATCAGCTCGCGCGCCAGCAGCACGGTGCGCAGGCGGCTGTGCACGAGACCGGCCGACAGCGCCGTGAGGCTGGCGCGGCCGGCGACGAAGATCGGCACGACGCGGGCGCCGGTGCGGCGTGCCAGGGTCGCCACGGTATCGGACCACGGCGGATCGATCACCGCGCGTCGCTTCAGGTCCAGACGGCTGACCTCGCCGGCCGGAAACACCAGCAACAGCCCGCCGCCCTGTAGGTGGCGCAGCGCGGCGCGCAGGCCCTGGGTGTTGACGCCGCTGCGGAACACGTCGATCGGGGTGATGACCGGCGCCAGCTCCGGCAGGCGCTGCAGCAGTTCATTGGCGAGCAGGCGCACGTCCGGACGGCGCCGCAGCAGCAGTTCGGTCAGCGCCAGGCCTTCGGCGGCGCCGTAGGGGTGATTGGCGATGACCAGCGTCGGGCCGGTCTGCGGCACCGAATCGACCGAGCCGCTGTCGATGCCGCGTTCGATGCCGAGGCCGTCGAGCGCGTAACGCACGAAATCGGCGGTCGACAGCGCCTGCGGGCGGCGCCGGTACAGCCGGTCCAGCGTCGCCAGGCCGAGCGCATGGTCGCCCGCGGCGGACAGCCACGCGCGGCCCGGGCTGCGGGGCAGGCCGATGACCGGGGATGCGGGCGGGTGGGTGTGCATGGCGTGTTCCGAAACGGGCGTTGCGCCTCAGACCGCGTCCGGCGCCGCGGGTTTCGTCCCCAGCAGGCCCAGCAGCAGCGCGCGTCGCTGCCAGATCAGGATCGCGCAGGCGACCCACACGCCGCAGGCCATGATGAAGAGCTGGCCGCCGTCGCTGCTGCCGTCGGTGTTGCGTACGGCCACGCCCAGCGGCGTGAACAGGTGGAAGAAGATCGCCCCCGAGATTACGCCGAGTCCCAGCAGCGCGCCGAGCCCCTGCAGGACCCGCCAGCGCGCGACGAAGGTGCCGGCCAGCAGCACGACCGACGCCAGCAGTTCGGCGCTGCCGACGACCTTTGCCGAGAAGATGCCGCCCGGCGCGAACAGCCCGGCAAAGCCCAGGGATGCGGCCCACGGCTCGAGCTTGCCTTCGAAGATGTAGACCGTTTCCGGCGAGCCGGTGAACTTGAAGAACAGCGATTGCACGAACACGAAGGCGACGTACAGCGCCAGCGCGATATGTCCGTAGCGGTTGTGGCCTTGCATGGTTCTCCCCCGAGAGATGACGACCGGCTCAGGTGGCCGGTGGATCCGGAATCAGCATCAGCAGGTCGGTGACGCCGACCTCGGCGCCGGCCTGCGTCAGCAGCGTCGTGATCTGGCCGCGATGATGGGTCTGGTGGTTGAAGAAATGCATGATCAGCGCGCCGAAGACCTTGGCACCGGGCACGCCGCGCGTGCTGCGGTAGTGCAGCGTCTGATCGAGGTCCGCGTCGGCAAGCCCCCCGGCCCAGGCCTCGATCGCGTCATCGAGCAACTGACGCCGCTGGCTCAGGGATGGCAGGTCGGCGCAGACGGTCTCGTCCAGCGTGCGCGGCGTCGGCAAGGCGACGACCGGCTCCAGCACGGTGGATCCGGACGGATGCAGGGCGAAGCGCTGTAGCCAGATCGTATCGCCGACGACCAGATGATTCAGGGTGCCCAGGATCGAGCCGAAGAACGCGCCGCGGTCGGCGGTCAATGCCTCGGCCGGCAGGGTGGCGGCGGCCGCGTAGAGCTTGCGGTTCATCCACGCGTTGTACGACGCCATCAGTTCAATGTGCGCGCGCAGGTTCATTTCTGCAGTAGCCCGGGCCAGAGCCGGTCGGCGTCACGGATGTAGGCGTCGCGGTCGGCTTCCCATTTTTCCTGGATGGTCTTGTCGTAGTTCAGATACAGCTTGTCGCCGATCACGGTGAAGGCTTCGGGGTCGATGCCGGCGGTGCTGTTCTGCGACACCGCGTAGGCGCAGTAGCCGCCGTACTGCGGAGCGTAGCGCTCGGGGTCGGCCTTGAAAGCGTCGCGGTGTTCGGCCGAGGCGAAGCGCCAGGTGGCGCCCATCCACTCGACCGTGTAGTCCTTGCTGCCCTTCACCGGCTTGTGATCGGTGTGATACGCGACCGCGTCGTAGCCCTTGATCGCGGTGTTGCCGAAAAATCCGGTGTTGATCGGGTCCAGTGCCAGTGCCGCCGCCGACCAGGCGCCGAGCAATGCCAGCATGAGCGTCCGGAAAAGCGGGAGTCGAAGGACATTCATCGCATGTTCTCCAGTTGCGGGGCGCTTGGGGTGGCGCCCCGGTTGATGGATCAGAACCAGTCGGTCGATCGCCTGCGGTCGGCCAGGAAGCGGGCCAGCAGCCCGAACGGCCCGACGGTCACGGCACCGAGCGCCGCATTGGCGCGGCCGATCTCGAAGGCGAGACGCCACTGCCGGAACATCGCGGCGTAGCCGCTCAGCAACGGTGTATCCGGGTGATAGATGTGGGCGCTTTCGGCGGTCACGCCGTTGAGCTCGATGGCGCGGATGCCTTCGCCGCGGGCCAGTTCGGCGCTGCCCGGGCAGCGCAGGTCGACGCGGCCGAAGCAGTAGCCGGGGACGGCGTCGGTCAGGCGCGTCATCGCCGCGATCAGCGCCGGCGTCGCCAGGTGCCGGGCGTCGAGGAACAGCGCGCCGCGGCAGTGGGCGCCGATCTCGACCAGCTGCACGGTGGTGCCGTCGGCGGGGATGTGATCGAGCCGGTCGCTCCAGCGCTGCCAGAGCAGCGGCGCGATCAGGCGTGCGCGCGGGTTGGCGAGGATCAGTTCGCCGAGCGGGCGGCGGCCATCGCCGCGCACGGTCGGGAAGGTCTTGTGGACGATGGACAGGATGCGCGCCTCGGCGTCGCCGGGCGCCCGCGCGACGAAGATCCCGAATTCCTCGCCGGCAACGTAGCGCTGGGCGATCACGTCGCCGCCGAAGCGGTGCAGATACTGGCTCAGCGCCTGCTCGTCGTGCGCGATGAACACGCCGCGGCCGCGCTGGCCGACATCCGGCTTGAGCACCACGGGAAAGCCGTGGCGGCGCGCGAAGTCCACGGCCTGCGCGTCGCGCGCCTCCGGGGCGTCGGCCGGCAGCAGCGCCAGCGGCGCAACCAGATCGGGCGCATGGCGCTGCAGGGGCGCGAGCACCTCGTGCTTGCGTTCGCCGACCACGCCGCCGGCGTCGATCGCCGGATTGGCAGCGGTGAACAGCGTCGGCCGGCGGTGGCGCAGGCCGAGCAGCAGAATCCAGACGACGATCGGGATATAGAACAGCCATGCCGGCCAGAATTCCCAGCGTGACGCCCGCGCCAGCGCGATCGAAACGCGCGTCCGCAGCGGCAGCCGGGGCCGGTCCGGATCCGTTGCCCAGGGCGTCCGCCCGCTGGCGGCGTCGCGCGGGGTTTCCAGCGGCGCGTCGAACGGCGGGGTGTCGAGCGGGCGGCCGTCCATCAGTGGCTGTGCTCGTGGTGCACCGTCGCCGGGGCCTTGCCGAAATCGGGATTCAGCTCGATGCCCAGCGCCGCGAGGTGCAGCTTGATCTGTGCATAGTGATGGATCGCGTGGCTGGCCAGGAACATCAGCTCGCGCTCGGCGCTGGAGAAGGTGACGAAATGTTCGTCGCCTTCGAGGCCGCCGAGCAGGTGGATCGCCAGCGGGTTCTTCAGGCCGGTCCGGCTCAGGGTGGCGAGCGCGGCGGTGATGGCGCCGATCCGGCCGCGCGCCACCTGCGGATCCTGCTCGACGCCCGGATCGCGCGGGCGCGCGTCATAGTCGATGGTGCGGGCCTCGAGCTGGGCGACGAACGCGTCGTAGTGTTCGACGACGTGGCGCAGATGGGGACCGACGAAGTCCGCGTAGCGGACCTCCGGATGTGCGGCGCAGCAGTCCAGCAGCTCGAGCGCCTGTGCCAGGACGGCGCGGTTGAAGTTCAGCAGACGCGGGGCCTGCGGGGGTGGTTGCATGTCAGCTCTCGATCAGCGCGACCGTTTCGGGCCGGCGTTCGCGCGCCAGCAGCGCGGCATAGGTCACGCAAAACAGGATGGTGGGAATCAGGCCTGGCGCCAGTGTCAGCCAGATGTGTGGCGAGCCGTTGACCGTGTGGACGATGATCAGCGCGGCGTAGGTGTAGACCATGCCGCCCGAGAATGCGGCGACGGCACCGCCGGCCTGCGTCCGGGTGCGGGCGTAGGCGCCGCGCATCGCAGCGGCGCTGGTGAAGGTCAGGGTCGCACTGGTCGCCCAGTGCAGGGCGCCGGCCCGCAGTGCCAGTGCGGTGCCGCCGTCGAGGTTCGCGTAGACCGCCCAGGCGCCATAGGCCAGCGCGCCGAGCGCCGCGCCGATGGGGCTGCCCATCAGCCAGCGCAGGCGTGCGGCAAAGCTGTTGGAGTCGGGAGCGGACATCTTCTCGGTCGGCGGCGGGCGGGGCGGCAGGAATGGGTGCGGGTCAACCGCGGCATGATGCCGCGCAAAGCTGAACGGCCGCGGAATCCGGCCGCCGGCAAAGGCGGGTCGCGCCGCGGCCGGCGCGGATCATAGCGCCGGTGGCGGAGTCATGGAGGGGGCGGCGGACGGACGGGCGTTGCGGCATGTGCGGACTGTAGGCGCAGTGCCGCGATTGGGGCAGGCGCGAACGTCCGCAATTCATGCCCGAGCGTACCGTGGGCACGGCACCGGAATACCGGGCCGGGCCCGCGGCGCGGTGCCGCTCAACCGGCGCCGGTGGCCTTGAGCTTGCGCCAGAGCGTGCTGCGGCCGATGCCGAGACGCTCGCAGGCCAGCGCGCGGTCGCCGCCGCATTCGTCGAGCACGCGCAGGATCTCGGCGCGTTCGGCCTCGCGCTGGCGGCTGCGCAGATCGGCCGGTGGCGTGTCGGAATGGGCGCGCAGCTCGGGCGCCAGTTCGTCGAGCTGGGCGGGGCCGAAGCCCTGTCGCGGGTCGAGGTCGCTGCAGTACACGGCGACGCGTTCGATCAGGTTCTCCAGTTCGCGTACGTTGCCGGGCCAGGCGTAGTGTTCGAACGCCGGCAGCAGTACGCCGAGGATGTCCGGCGCCGGAACCGTGGCGCCGAGGCGGCGCAGTGCCTTGTCGAGCAGGTCGCCGGCGAGCAGCGGCAGGTCCTCGCGCCGGTCGCGCAGCGGTGGCAGCTCGATGCGCAGGATGTTGAGGCGGTAGTACAGGTCCTGCCGGAATTGGCCTTCGGTGACCCGGTCGGCCAGGTTGCGGTGCGTCGCGGCGATCACGCGCACGTCGACCGGAGTCGGTTCGGTGGCGCCGAGGCGCAGCACCTCCTTTTCCTGGAGCACGCGCAGCAGGCGGGTCTGCAGTGCGATCGGCATCTCGCCGATCTCGTCGAGAAAGATCGTGCCGGTATGCGCGGCTTCGAACAGGCCGGCCTTGCCGCCGCGTCGCGACCCCGAAAACGCGCCTTCCTCGTAGCCGAACAGCTCGCTTTCGAGCAGCGATTCCGGAAACGCCGCGCAGTTGATCGCGACGAACGGGTGGCGCTTGCGGCGGCCGGCGTTGTGGACGCCCTGCGCCAGTAGCTCCTTGCCGGTGCCGCTCTCGCCGATGATCAGCACCGTGGCGTCGGTGCGCGCGTACTTCGCGGCCAGCGCCTTGCTGCGGGCGATCGGCGCCGCGTCGCCGAGGATCTGCTGGAGTTCGTAGCGCGCCGCCAGATGGCGCGGTTTCTTGCGCGAGCGCAGGCTGCGGTCGACGCGCTGGATCGCGGTCGAATCCTGCAGGGTCAGGACCGCGCCGGTCTGCGTGCCCTGTTCGAGGATCGGCATGCGGTTGGCGACGAGGGTGCGCGTACCGAGGACCTGGATCTCCTCGAGTTCGGTGGAGCCCTTCTCCAGGGTGCGGCGCAGGCTCAGCTCCGGGGCGATGCGGCTGAGCTGCTGCCCCAGCGCGCCACCGGCCACCGGGCCGAGCAGGCGTTCGGCGGCCGGATTCACCGACTGGATGGTTTCGTCCATGTCGACCGCGATCACGCCTTCGTTGAGCTGCTGCAGGATCGTGTTGAGGCGTTCGCGCCGGGCCAGCTCGGTGCGGCCGATGCGCGCGATCTCGATCGCGTCGTCGATGGCCTGGCGCACGGAGTCCTGCGAGTACAGGAACACCCCGGCCAGCCCGGCGGCCTCGGCGAGGTCGGTGACCAGGCCGGGGCCGACGATCGCGCCGACGCCCAGCGCGCCGAGCTCGCGTACGCAGTCGCGCGCATCCTCGGCCGAGGTGTAGCTGCGCTGCTCGATGTCGAGACCGAAGGCCTGTTTGACGTCGCTGAGCTGCGGGGTGATCTGGCGGTGGGTGACGATGGCGATGCGCTCGCTGATGCGGCGCGCCCGCGCCAGCGCGCCCATCATGTCGAGGCCGGTGACCTTGACCAGCGCAACCGGAATCTGGGTCTCGCGGCGCAGATAGTCGCCGTTGGAGCCGGCCGCGACGACCACGTCGAGCCGTCCGCCGAGCCAGGCTTCGCGGATCGCGCTGAGCGCGTCCTCGAAGCCCTTGTGGACCACGCGCACGTCGGCCTGCGCGGCGTAGCTCGGCGCGATGTCCTGAAACAGCTGTTCCAGGCGGCTGATGCTCACCGCCCAGATGATCGGCTTGCGGCCCGGTTCGGCGCGGGACAGCGGCATGGCTGCGCGGGTCCGTGTCTCTATGGTGAAACGTATTGTGCCATAAGTGAAACGACGCCATCGGTGCGCGCCCCATCTCGGGGCGGCAGAGGTGCAGATGAATACATATAAAACATAGGCTTACGAATCCTTGGTCGTTCGCGGGCGCCGCCGCTCCAGGTTGGTACGCCCCTTGCGCCTAGGTCGCCGCACACACTCCGACGAGGATGTCCCAGATGACCCAAAACACTTCCAACGCGCAGTCCGCCGGCGCCCGTTTCCGCGCCGCGGTCGCGGCCGAGCGTCCGCTGCAGGTCGTCGGCGCGATCAACGCCAATCACGCCCTGCTGGCGCAGCGCGCCGGCTTCAAGGCGATCTATCTGTCCGGCGGCGGCGTCGCGGCCGGTTCGCTGGGCCTGCCGGATCTGGGCATCTCCACGCTCGACGACGTGCTCACCGACGTGCGCCGCATCACCGACGTCTGCGACCTGCCGCTGCTGGTCGACGTCGACACCGGTTTCGGACCGTCGGCGTTCAACGTCGCCCGCACCACCAAGAGCCTGATCAAGTTCGGTGCCGGCGCGATGCACATCGAGGACCAGGTCGGCGCCAAGCGCTGCGGCCACCGTCCGAACAAGGAGATCGTCACCCAGCAGGAGATGGTCGACCGCATCAAGGCCGCCGTCGACGCCCGTACCGACGAGAACTTCGTGATCATGGCGCGCACCGACGCGCTGGCGGTCGAGGGCCTGGACAAGGCGATCGAGCGTGCCGTGGCCTGCGTCGAGGCCGGCGCCGACATGATCTTCCCCGAGGCGATGACCGACCTGGCCATGTACAAGGAGTTCGCCGCGGCGGTGAAGGTGCCGATCCTGGCCAACATCACCGAGTTCGGATCGACCCCGCTGTACACCGTCGAGGAGCTGCGCGGGTCCGACGTCGGCCTGGTGCTTTACCCGCTGTCGGCGTTCCGCGCCATGAACAAGGCCGCCGAGAACGTGTATAACGCCATCCGCAAGGACGGCAGCCAGAAGAATGTCGTCGACACCATGCAGACGCGGATGGAGCTGTACGATTCCATCGGTTACCACGCCTACGAGCAGCGGCTCGACGCGTTGTTCGCGCAGGGCAAGAAGTAAGGCCCGCACTCGATACCAAGGCGCCTGCGTTGCGCCGTCCATGATTGATTCACCGTGGTCCTGCCGCGCAGGAAAACGAGACCAGAGGAGCTAGTGATGAGCGAAACCCCCACCCCGGGCTTCAAGCCGAAGAAGTCCGTCGCGCTGTCGGGAACGGCGGCCGGCAACACCGCGCTGTGCACCGTCGGCCGTAGCGGCAACGATCTGCACTACCGCGGCTACGACATTCTCGACGTCGCCGAGGCCTGCGAGTTCGAGGAGATCGCCCACCTGCTGGTGCACGGCAAGCTGCCGACCGTCGCCGAGCTGGCCGCGTACAAGGCCAAGCTCAAGGCGCTGCGTGGTCTGCCGGCGGCGGTCAAGTCGGTGCTCGAGGAGCTGCCGGCCAACAGCCACCCGATGGACGTGATGCGCACCGGCGTTTCGGCGCTGGGCTGCGTGCTGCCGGAGAAGGACGACCACAACCATCCGGGCGCGCGCGACATCGCCGACCGCCTGATGGCGTCGCTGGGTTCGATGCTGCTGTACTGGTATCACTACAGCCACAACGGCACCGTGATCGACGTCGAGACCGACGACGACTCCATCGGCGGCCACTTCCTGCATCTGCTGCACGGCGAGAAGCCGAGCGAGTCCTGGGTGCGGGCGATGCACACATCGCTGATCCTGTACGCGGAGCACGAGTTCAACGCCTCGACCTTCACCAGCCGTGTCATCGCCGGCACCGGTTCGGACATGCATTCGTGCATCGCCGGCGCGATCGGCGCGCTGCGCGGGCCCAAGCACGGCGGCGCCAACGAAGTCGCGTTCGAGATCCAGAAGCGCTACGACAATCCGGACGAAGCCGAGGCCGACATCCGCGCCCGCGTCGAGAAGAAGGAAGTGATCATCGGCTTCGGCCACCCGGTCTACACCGTCTCCGATCCGCGCAACAAGGTGATCAAGTCGGTCGCCAAGCAGCTCTCCGAGGAAGCCGGCAACACCAAGATGTTCGATATCGCCGAGCGTCTCGAGTCGGTGATGTGGGACATCAAGAAGATGTTCCCGAACCTCGACTGGTTCAGCGCCGTCAGCTATCACATGATGGGCGTGCCGACCGCGATGTTCACGCCGCTGTTCGTGATCGCGCGCACCAGCGGCTGGAGCGCCCACGTCATCGAACAGCGCATCGACGGCAAGATCATCCGTCCGAGCGCGAACTACACCGGTCCGGAAGACCAGAAGTTCGTGCCGATCGCCGAGCGCTGAGGTCGACTCCGTCGCGGAACGGGGTCGGTATCGGCCTCGTTCCGCGATTGCGTTGGGCCCTCGAGTCCCGATCCGCCGCGCCGACCCCGGCCGCGAACCGACCCTCCCCCCATTTGCGAGCGTCCGCCCATGAATACCCAATACCGCAAACCCCTGCCCGGCACGCAGCTGGATTACTTCGACGCCCGCGAGGCGGTCGACGCGATCAAGCCCGGCGCCTGGGACACGCTGCCTTACACCGCGCGCGTGCACGCCGAGAATCTGGTGCGCAAAGCCGAGCCGGAAAAGCTCAACGACTACCTGGGCCAGCTGATCGAGCGCAAGCGCGAGCTGGACTTTCCGTGGTTCCCGGTCCGCGTGGTCTGCCACGACATTCTCGGCCAGACCGCGCTGGTCGACCTCGCCGGCCTGCGTGACGCCATCGCCGAAAAGGGCGGTGATCCGGCGCTGGTCAATCCGGTGGTGCCGACGCAGCTGATCGTCGACCACTCGCTGGCCGTCGAGCACGCCGGCTTCGAGAAGGACGCGTTCGCCATGAATCGCGCCGTCGAAGACCGTCGCAACGACGACCGCTTCCATTTCATCAACTGGACCAAGAAGGCGTTCAAGAACGTCGACGTGGTGCCGCCGGGCAACGGCATCATGCATCAGATCAACCTGGAGAAGATGTCGCCGGTGATCTACGTCGACCAGGGTGTCGCGTTCCCGGACACCTGCGTCGGCACCGACAGCCACACTCCGCACGTTGACGCGCTCGGCGTCATCGCCGTCGGCGTCGGCGGTCTGGAAGCCGAGAACGTCATGCTCGGCCGCGCCTCGTGGATGCGCCTGCCGGACATCATCGGCGTCGAGCTGACCGGCAAGCGCCAGCCCGGCATCACCTGCACCGACATCGTGCTCGCACTGACCGAGTTCCTGCGCAAGGAGAAGGTCGTCGGCGCCTACCTGGAGTTCTTCGGCGAGGGCGCGTCGAGCCTGACCATCGGCGACCGCGCGACCATCTCCAACATGTGTCCCGAGTACGGCGCCACCGCCGCGCTGTTCTACATCGACGAACAGACCACCGACTATCTGACCCTGACCGGCCGCAGCGACGAGCAGGTCAAGCTGGTCGAGACCTACGCCAAGGCCGCCGGCTTCTGGGCGGACGCGCTCAAGACCGCGCAGTACGAGCGTGTGCTGAAGTTCGATCTGTCCAGCGTCGTGCGCAACATGGCCGGCCCGTCCAACCCGCATCGTCGCCTGCCGACCACCGCGCTGCACGATCGCGGGCTGGCGGACGAGACCATGCTCGAAGCCGCCCGTGCCGAAGAGGCGCAGGGCCTGATGCCGGACGGCGCGGTGATCATCGCCGCGATCACCAGCTGCACCAACACCTCCAATCCGCGCAACGTCGTCGCCGCCGGCCTGCTGGCGCGCAACGCCGTCGCCAGGGGGCTGGTGCGCAAGCCCTGGGTCAAGACCTCACTGGCGCCGGGATCCAAGACCGTGGAGCTGTACCTGAAGGAAGCCGGCCTGCTCGACGACCTCGAAGCGCTCGGCTTCGGCATCGTCGCGTTCGCCTGTACCACCTGCAACGGCATGTCCGGCGCGCTGGACCCGAAGATCCAGCAGGAGATCATCGACCGCGACCTGTATTCGGTCGCCGTGCTCTCCGGCAACCGCAACTTCGACGGGCGCATCCATCCGTACGCCAAGCAGGCGTTCCTGGCATCGCCGCCGCTGGTCGTGGCCTACGCCATCGCCGGCACGATCCGCTTCGACATCGAGCAGGACGCGCTGGGCACGGACAAGGACGGCAACCCGGTCACCTTGAAGGACCTGTGGCCGAGCGACGAGGAGATCGACGCCATCGTCGCCAAGGCGGTGAAGCCGGAGATGTTCCGCTCGGTCTACGACCCGATGTTCAACTTCAAGGTCGTCGAGGATCAGGTCAGCCCGCTGTATCAGTGGCGCGAGATGAGCACGTATATCCGCCGTCCGCCGTACTGGGAGGGCGCGCTGGCCGGCGAGCGTTCGCTCAAGGGCATGCGGCCGCTGGCGGTGCTGGGTGACAACATCACCACCGACCACCTGTCGCCGTCCAACGCCATCCTGATGGACAGCGCCGCGGGTGAGTACCTGCACAAGATGGGCCTGCCGGAAGAGGACTTCAACTCCTACGCGACCCATCGCGGCGACCACCTGACCGCGCAGCGCGCGACCTTCGCCAACCCCAAGCTGATCAACGAGATGGCTGTCGTCGACGGCGAGGTCAAGCAGGGTTCGCTGGCCCGCGTCGAGCCGGACGGTCAGGTCGTGCGCATGTGGGAGGCGATCGAGACCTACATGAACCGCAAGCAGCCGCTGATCATCGTCGCCGGCGCGGACTACGGCCAGGGCTCGTCGCGCGACTGGGCGGCCAAGGGCGTGCGTCTGGCGGGTGTCGAGGCGATCGTCGCCGAGGGCTTCGAGCGCATCCACCGCACCAACCTGATCGGCATGGGCGTGCTGCCGCTGGAGTTCAAGCCGGGCACCAATCGCAAGACGCTGGCGCTCGACGGCACCGAGACCTATGACGTCGTCGGCGAGCGCAAGCCGCGCGCGGACCTGACCCTGGTCGTCCACCGCAAGAACGGCGAGACCGTCGAAGTGCCGGTGACCTGCCGCCTCGATACCGCCGAGGAAGTGTCCGTGTACGACGCTGGCGGTGTGCTGCAGCGCTTCGCCCAGGATTTCCTGGAGTCGTCGAAAGCGGCCTGATCCGATCGACTAAGGGAGTGCGTTGCAGACCGCAGCGCACTCCCTCAAATCGATTTCAGGAGACGACATCATGACGGGAACCGTTCGTTTGCATCGTGTCATCCGCAGCACCCCGGACAAGCTCTACCGCGCGTTCGTGGACCCCGCAGCGCTGTGCAAGTGGCTGCCGCCACACGGATTCACCGGCACCATGCACGAGTTCGACGCGCGTGTCGGTGGCGGTTACCACATGTCGTTCAGCAACTTCGGGACCGGCAGCAGTCATGCCTTCCGCGTCCGCTTTCTGGAACTCCAGCCCGGCGAGCGGATCGTTCATACCGACCGGTTCGACGATCCGAACATGCCGGGCGAAATGCAGGTGGAGATCACATTCAGGGCGGTTGCCTGCGGCACCGAGCTGAGCATCGTGCAGGCCGGCATTCCGGACGCGATCCCGACCGAATTCTGTTACCTCGGCTGGCAGGAGTCGCTGACCCTGCTGGCGCAGCTCGCCGAGCCGGAAATCCCGGACGGCGCATGAACCCATAAGGACCGACCCCATGGCCCACGCAGCCCAGATCAAAGTTCCCGCCACCTACATGCGCGGCGGCACCAGCAAAGGCACGTTCTTCAAGCTGACCGACCTGCCGGAGGCCTGTCAGGTGCCGGGCGAGGCGCGGGACAAACTGTTGCTGCGCGTCGTGGGCAGTCCCGATCCCTACGGTGCGCACATCGACGGCATGGGCGGCGCGACCTCGTCGACCAGCAAGACCGTGATCCTGTCGAAGAGCAGCCAACCGGATCATGACGTCGACTACCTGTTCGGTCAGGTCGGCATCGACAAGGCCTTCGTCGACTGGTCCGGCAACTGCGGCAACCTGTCCGCCGCCGTTGGTCCGTTCGCGATCAGCAACGGCCTGATCGACCCGGCCCGCGTGCCGCGGGACGGCGTCTGCACCGTGCGCATCTGGCAGGCCAACATCGGCAAGACCATCATCGCCCACGTGCCGATGACGAACGGGCAGGTGCAGGAAACCGGCGACTTCGAGCTGGACGGCGTGACCTTTCCGGCGGCCGAGATCCAGGTCGAGTTCGTCGATCCGGCGGACGACGCCGGCGGGTCCATGTTCCCGACCGGCAATCTGGTGGACGATCTCGAAGTACCCGGCGTCGGCACGCTGAAGGCGACGATGATCAACGCCGGCATCCCGACCATCTTCGTCAACGCCGACGCCATCGGCTACACCGGCACCGAGCTGCGCGAGGCCATCAACACCGACGCCAAGGCGCTGGAGATGTTCGAGACCATCCGCGCCCACGGGGCGGTGAAGATGGGCCTGATCAAGGAAGTGGGCGAAGCCGCCAAGCGTCAGCACACGCCCAAGGTCGCCTTCGTCGCGCCGGCCAAGACCTACACCAGCTCCTCCGGCAAGACCGTGGAAGCCGGCGACATCGACCTCTGCGTGCGCGCGCTGTCCATGGGCAAGCTGCATCACGCGATGATGGGCACCGCCGCCGTCGCCATCGGCACCGCCGCGGCGATTCCCGGCACCCTGGTGAATCTGGCGGCCGGTGGCGGTGATCGCGAGGCCGTGCGTTTCGGCCATCCGTCCGGTTCGCTGCGTGTCGGTGCCCAGGCCGAGCGGGTCGACGGCGAGTGGGTGGTGAAGAAGGCCATCATGTCCCGCAGTGCCCGCGTATTGATGAGCGGCTGGGTGCATGTGCCGGGGGATGCGTTCTAGGGCCTGTTAACGCTATGGGCGATCTTGCACGGGCCCGGACGACCTGCGTCGTCCGGGCCTGTATCGGTTCGGCGCCGGACAAGGCCGGGGCGCAGCGGCGCGCCATACATCCACACTCCGGCCGTCATTCGGGATGGATGATTCGACGTTAGAATCCAGACATGAAAATTGAAAGAAGCGTTCACGAGTCCTTCTGTAACGTCTACGCCGACGCGGTGGTGCGTTTCATCGTCACCGGCATCAATGAAGATGTGTCGTTCGACGAGCAGACCCAGCGTTTCGTGGCCAAGCCGCTCGATGACGACGCGGACCCCGCGTTCTGCGACTGGTGGGTCGGGGACGACTGGACCAGCTTCGTCGGACCGCTGTCCTGCCCGACCGATCTCGCGGAGCCGAAGTTCTCCGAAGACGTGCTCAGGGACGCGATCGTGCACGCACTCAAGAAATCCGCCACCGGCAAGCGCATGAGCCAGATCCTGGCCGGGCTGGACTGAACCTTTCGGCCGCCACCCGCTCGTTGCGTCAGTGTCGGCGGGTGGCCTGATCAACTCCGTTCCGGTGTGCTCGCGCGATGGCGGATTCCATTGGAGGTGAATGGTGAAATGGATTCTGGTTCTGGCTGCTGCATCGCTCTCACTCGCCGTCCGGGCCGAAGCACCGCCCACCCGCGATGACGTCCGCGCCGCGATCGAGAAGGCCGCGGCGCCCAAGCCCTGCAAGCGCATGTTGCAGGAGCAGAAACCGGACATCCCGCCCGGCTCGTGGGAAAAGCAGGGCTATCCCAACCAGGACCCGATGTCGTACCAGCAGGTCGACTGCGACCTGTCCTCGGTGGAAAAACCGCTGACGGCGACGAAGCCCTAGGAAAGCTTTGGAGAGAACGGCGAAGCCCGGGCAGCTCCGCTGCCGGGGCCTGATCGAAAGGTAGGTGATCTTGCGGCCGCCGCCGGGCACCCTGACGGATGTCGGCATCCGTCGACCTGGGCTTTCAAGAAGGAGCGCCTGTGTTCCGTCCGTCCTCAGCCTGCATTGCGGCACTGCTCGTCACCGCCTGCGCCAGCGCGCCCACGTATTCCGACGCGGACAAAGCGGCCATCCAGCCGCTGCAGGAGGAACACGAAGCCTGCCTCGGCGGTGAAACGGCCAAGGTCATCGACGGCTCGGACGATGTCGCGTTCCTGGTCCAGCACGTCACCAGCACCTGCGATCCGCTGCTGGAACCCATCGCCGACTATCTGCGGGGGCGGGGTTTCTCGCAGCCCTACGTCGCGTCGTACTTGCGCGCGGTGCGGCAACGCGGGGCGCAGATCACCGCATCCTTCATCCTCAGGCAGAAAAGCGGCCAGGGCGGCTACTAGAACGCCGGCCCGTTCCCGGACCGCCCGCCGGGTTCAGCAAGCGATCGCGAAGCCCATGCGGGGCCGACCCCTGATCCGCCTTGCCGGGTTCATCCCGGAAATTTCCATTCCGCACAGATCTGGGGCTTGATCGCAGAGTGCCTGTCCATCAGGCAGGTGGGGTTCCTGGCGCCGCTGAGACACGCGTGCGGATCTCGGAACCAAGCCGGCCGGGCATGAGGCAACCGCATCTCCGCGTCTTCGGGCGGCCAGACGCGCATGTGGACCTTCGGCATTGCTCTTCGGCGTGGGACTGGAGACCATGCTCCCAGGCCACCTGGGAGAATTCTCCGTGCTGAAGATCGCGGTCATCGGGGCGACCCGGGGCATTGGATCGGCGTTGGTGGAGGCGGCGCTTGCCGACGGTCACGAGGTCACCGCACTTGCGCGCGTGCCGGGGCGCATGACCATCTCCCATGCCCGGCTGAATGTGGTCGCCGGGGATGCCCTTGATCCGGACGCGATCGCGAAGGTGGTGGAAGGGCAGGATGTGGTCTGTGTCTGCCTGGGTACCACCAGGATCACGCGGGCGATCACCTTGTTCTCCCGTTCTGCGGAGATTCTTTCCAGGGCGCTTGAACCCGAGCAATTGCTGATCGCGGTTACGGGGCTCGGTGCGGGCGACAGCAAGGGCCACTGCGGCTTTTTCCACGATCACATCTTTCTGCCCGTCGTCCTGGGCAGGATCTATGCCGACAAGAATCGCCAGGAATCCATCATCAGGAGAAGCCTGACGCGCTGGATCATCGTGCGCCCCGGCCTTCTCAACAATGGCCCCCGTACCGGGCACTATCGTGCGCTGACCGATCTGAAGGGCGTTCATGGCGGCCGGATCTCGCGCGCTGACGTCGCGGACTTCATGCTCGCGCAAGCCAAGGCGCCCCGATTCATCGGTCAGACGCCCATGCTCATCTATTGATGCCGGGAATCGCAGCTCCGTAATATGCAAACGCCGAGTCGGCACATGGCAGATTTCTGCAGGTGACGTCCGAGCCGCTGCGCACTCTTGTTGCCGGAAGGGCGCGTCGTCGTCGCCAATGCCCCTGAACACGGGGGGTGCGAGTTCCATCCCAACGCGATGCATCAGGCGCGTACCGATCCATGAACAATCCGCACGAAGAGCTGTACGCACTGGGCTGGAGCGACTGGTTCGAGCAGCGGGTGACATGCGAGCCGGCCGATACGGTCGCTCGCGTCGTTGCCGTCGATCGCGACCAGTTGCTGCTCGCGGATCAGACCGGGCAATTCCGGGCGAAACTGTCGGGCAGCTACCGGCACCGCCATCAGCTTGCCCAGGAGCGGCCCTGCGTCGGTGACTGGGTCTGCGTCGAGCGCCAGGACGGCGACGACCATGGCGTGATCCACGGGTGCCTGGAGCGCAGGACGTCGCTGCATCGGAAGTCGGCCGGGCACAGCATCGAGCTCCAGATGATCGCGGCGAACGTCGACTACGTGGTGATCGTCCAGTCCTGTGAGTGGGATTTCAATCTGAAGCGCCTGGAACGCTATCTCGTGATGGTGCGCGAGGGTGGGGCGGAGCCGTACATCCTGCTGACCAAGACGGATCTGGTCGATCCGGCGGTGCTGGCCGCACAGCTGGACGAGATCGCGGCCGCCGGCATCACGGCGCCGATCCTGCCGCTGAGCAATGTCACGCATGAGGGGCTGGACCGTCTCATGCACCATCTGCTGCCCGGAAAGACCTACTGCTTCGTCGGCTCGTCCGGCGTCGGCAAGAGCACGCTGATCAACCAGCTGATCGGCCGGCAGCGGATGGAGACCGGGGCGGTCAGCGGAACGGGCGAAGGGCGGCACACGACGGTCCGCCGCGAGCTGATCCGTCTCGAAGGCGGGGCGCTGGTGATCGACAATCCCGGGATGCGCGAATTCGGCATTCTCGGCGCGGACAGCGGGATCGGCGACAGCTATGCGGCGATATCCGCGCTCGCATCGGCGTGCCGCTTCCGCGACTGCAGCCACACCGACGAACCGGGGTGCGCGGTGCTGGCCGCCGTGCAGGCCGGTGACATCAGTCCGGAGTCGCTCCAGAATTTCCACAAGCTCATGGAAGAGTCCAGGTTCAACGACATGTCCTATGCCGAGAAGAGGAAGAAGGATCGGAACTTCGGCCGATACATCAAATCGGTGAAGCGGGACCTGAGAGATGATTAGTGCGCCAGCCGAGGCGCACCACCGATCCTGTCTCGGACCTGCGCGATACCCTGCGTGGACCGGTGGCTGCAGGCGTTACGTGCCGATTGAACGCGGTCCTGATACGAGCGTCGCATGATTGACGCAGTCTCAGGCGCTTGGCCGATGCGGGACCCCGGCGACCGGGCTCAGTCTGAAGCGGGCGTCGACGTTTATCGCCTCGCGCTCGTCGCGGACGCCGCGACGGTCCGTGCGCGCGAGGCGATGCTTGATGCCGCCGAGCTTGCGCGCGCCGGCCGCCGTCCGACGGCAGCGAAACGCGCGGCCTTCGTCCTCGCTCGTGCGGCGCTGCGGCGGGTGCTGTCGGCGTATCTCGGAATGGCGCCGCAGTCGATCGAGTTCAGCATCGGCGAGCACGGCAAGCCGGCGCTGGCCGGAGCGGCCGGGGCGGGGCTGCGGTTCAATCTGTCCCATTCGCACGAGCTGGCGCTGATCGCGGTGGCGCGCGATGTCGAACTGGGTGTCGATATCGAGTACATGCGCGAGCTCGTCGACATGCCACGGCTCGCGCGCCGTTCCTTCTCGGAACACGAAGTCGGGGTGCTCGAGGCGCTGCCCCCCGCGCAACGGCACGCGGCGTTCTTCCGGTGCTGGTCGCGCAAGGAGGCCGTGATCAAGGCCAACGGCCGCGGTATCTCGCTGGGGCTCGGCGCGTTCGACGTCACGCTGGCGCCGGACGAGGCGCCGCGCCTGCTGGCGACGCGGTGGGCGCCGGACGAAGCGGCCGACTGGCAGCTCTACCCGCTGGACCCGCATCCGGACTACGCCGCCGCGCTGGCCGCTGGTGTTGCCGGCCTCGCGATCCGGACCTGGTCGATCGAACCCTGAGCCGCCTGCAGGCGCCCTGTGAAATTGCCGGAGCCGGGACCCCGGTGTAGGGTGCGCAGGCGGGGTCCGAGCGGGGGGCGACACTTGCGATCGAGATCTGTACCAGCGGCAAGCTTCGACGCGTCCGGCGCCTGCGGGAGTGCGGGATGAATCCGACCTTGTTCGCGCTGAGCCAGCTGCCGCTGCGGCTGGTCAACGCGGTGCTGGACCTGCGCGTCGGCGGTCGCCGGCGCGGCGTGTTCTTCGACATCGACCGGACCTTTCCCGCGCTGCGTGAGGTCGATCGCAACTACGCGGCGATCCGCCAGGAGCTGATGGCGATCCTGCCCGGCTGGCGCGAGCTGCCCGCCTATCACGAACTCGACGCGGCGCAGACCCGCATCTCGGCGTCGACCGCGGGGCGCTGGAACGTCTTCCTGCTGTACGCGGTGGGCGAGAAGCCGGAGGCCAACCGGGCGCGCTGTCCGCAGACCTGCGCGGTGCTCGATCGTATCCCCGGACTGTTCCAGGCTTTCTTCTCGATCCTCGAAGGCGGCAAGTCGATTCCCGAGCATTGCGGGCCGTATCGGGGCTACCTGCGCTACCACCTGCCGCTGCTGGTGCCCGTGCGCAATCCCCCGAGCATCCGCGTCCACGACGTCCGTCACACCTGGCAGGAGGGCCGAAGCGTGCTGTTCGACGACAGCTGGGATCACGAGGTCTACAACGAAGCCGACGACATCCGCGCGGTGCTGATCGTCGATGTGTTGCGGCCGCTGCCGCCGCTGTTAGATGCCCTCAACCGGCTGGTCAGCGTCTTCATCCGCTACCTCTACGGGCGCGGACTGGTGAAGAATCTCCGCTGACGTCCTCGATCCGGCCCGCTGCGAGATGAACTTCCTGTCGATGGTCCATGCGTGGTGCAACGTCCACGGCTACCTGTGGGCGGGCCGGGCGCTGCAGCGGCACATCGCCGAGCGCCGCCTGCGCCGGACCGTGCGCGAGGCCTATCGGCGGGTGCCGTGGTACCGCGACAGCTTCGACCGGCATGGTATCGACGTGTCCGCTTTCCGCGCGCAGGATCTGCAACGGCTGCCGCTGCTGACCAAGCAACAGGTCGCGGAGAACTTCCCGGACCGGATCGTCGCCGCGGGCACGGATCTGCGCAAGGCGATGACCTCGAGTACCAGCGGTTCGTCCGGACAGGCGCTGCACCTGGCCTATTCCCCCCGGACCTACGCCTACTACCTGGCCACCGCGCTGCGGGTGTACACGATGGTCGGCTACCGGCCCTGGCACCGGATGACCTACATCAAGTTCATGGACGTGGAGCGTCCGCGCTATTCGCTGGGGCCGTTCTTCCGTGTCGACCATCTGAACAGCGCGCTGCCCGTCGAGGGGCACGTCGAAGCGCTGCGCGCGCGCCCGCCGGATCTGCTGATCGGCTATGCCAGCTCGGTGATGGAGATCGCCCGGTATCTGCAACGGCATCCGGAGCCGCGCATCGCGCCGAAGTTCATCAGCCTGAATTCCGAGTACTCGACCGCGCTGGACCGTCAGTTCATCGCCGAGGTGTTCGGCTGTCCTGTCTACGACGAGTACAGCAGCGAGGAGACCTGGATGATCGCCTCGCAGTGCCGCGCCGGGCACTACCACGTGTTCACCGACAACGTGGTGCTGGAACTGCTCGACGATACGGGGCAGCCGGTGCCGGAGGGTGAGATCGGCCACGTCGTGCTGACGACGCTGAACAACCCGTTGATGCCGCTGATCCGCTACCGCCTGGGGGACATGGCGCGTGCGCGGCCCGGGCGTTGCGTCTGCGGTAGCGCGCTGCCGATGCTCGAAAGCTTCGAGGGCCGCGCCGACGATGCGCTGCGCATGCCGGGCGGGCGCAGGATTCCGTCGGCCGTGCCGATCTGCGCGGTGATCCGGTACATCCATGCGTACCGGGACGCGATCGCGTCGTTCAAATTTCTGCAGACGGAACTGCACCGCGTCGAGCTGTTGCTGGTGCCGGGCGCCGGTTTCCGCGACGAGATCGCAGACGGCCTGGTCGCCGAGCTGCGCCCGCAGCTCGACGCCGGCGTCGAGCTGGTGCCACGGCTGGTCGACGCCATCGACCCGGGCCGCATCAAGCGCCGCGTCGTGGAGTGCCGGGTCCGTGACTGAGCCGGACCGCGTCGAGCCACGCCGGCGCCTGCTCTGGAACGGCCTGCGCTGGGGGCTGGCGCTGCTGATCATCGCGGTCCTGTTGCGCATGGTGAAGCCTGCCGATTTCGTCCATGCGCTGAGCGGCGTGCCGCTGTATCCCTATCTCGCCATCGCCGGCGCCTACCTGCTGATCTCGTTTTTCGCCGACAGCGGCTACTGGTGGATGTTCCTGCGCCTGTTCGGGATCCACCGTCCCTATGACGAAATGCTGGCGGTGCGCGGCTACACCTATCTCCTGATGGTGATCAACTACGGGTTCTCGGTCGGCGGGATCGGGGTTTACCTGCGCAACCGGGCCGGCGTGCCGGCGCTGCGGTCCGGCGCGATGATGCTGCTGTTCATGGTCAGCGAGTGGCTGTGTCTGGCCGCGCTGACCCTGCTCGGGCTGCGGATGGTCGGCGACGGCCGCCTGCCGGAACTCGCGCTGTTCTGCGCGGTGTTCGTCGCCGCGACGCTGGCGCTGATCCTGCTGCTGAAGTCGCCGTGGATCTCGACGCGGGCGGCGCGCGTCGGCGTTCCGGGGGTGCTGCATGACACGCCGCTGCGGGTGTGGCTGTCGGTCGTGGTGCTGCGCGCGCCGTACCTGGGCCTGATGATCGTGTATCACGCCGTGGCGCTGCCGATGTTCGGCGTCAGCGCGCCGCCGGAGGTGGTCGCCGCCTTCGTGCCGGCGCTGCTGTTCATTGCCGGATTGCCGCTGACGCCCGCCGGGCTGGGCACGGCCCAGGCGGCGATGGTCTACGCGTTCCGCGACTACGGGGCGCCGGAGAACATCCTGGCGATGAGCCTCGCCACGATGGTGCTGGTCACATTCGGCCGGCTGCCGATCGGCCTGTGGTATGCGTGGCGGCGGCCGGCGATTCTGGGCTGAGCCGACCCCGCGCCGATTTTCCCCAGTGCGCTTCGAGCGTGGCGACCGCGCGGTCCACGCCGTTGTCTTCGGCGATGCGGCGCCGGTAGCCGGCGAGCCGGGCGGTTACGTCCGGCGAGGCAAGCAATGACGCCAGCTGCCGCGCCCCGTCGCCGCGCAGGTAGCGGCGGCGGCCGATTGCTGCGCCGAGGCCGAGGCGGCGGATGCGGCGGGCATTGTCCGGCTGGTCATGCGCCAGCGGGGTGATCAGCTGCGGGATGCCGGCGCGGATCGCTTCGGCGCAGGTGCCGACGCCGCCGTGATGGATCAGCGCCGCCGCATGCGGCAGCAGCCCGGCGAGATCGACGTAGTCGAATCGCGCCAGCGGCGGGCTCGCGGTGGGCGGCAACGGCACCGGATGGCGGCTCAGGAAGATGCCGGGCCGGTCGAGTCTGGCGCTCAGCCGGGCCGACGCTGCGAAGAAGTCCGCGACGTCGGCGACGCCGGTTCCGGTCGTGAACACCAGCGGTTTGCCGTGGCGCTCGACGAACTCGGCCGCCGCCGCATGCATCGGCATCGCCCCCGGCGCCTGCAGCGGGAAGCCCGTCATCCGCAGATTCGACGGCCGGCCTGGCGGCAGCATTGCGAACCAGTCCGGGTACAGGCCCAGGTGGAGGTCGGCGCACGCGTGCCAGTCGTGGAAGAAACGACGCGCCGGCGGCAGCCCCATCTCCCGGCGGCAGGCATTGAGGCCGGTACCCACCTGCGGGTCGATCAGGAACCGGTCGGCGAACCGGTAGCAGAGATCGGCCAGCGGTCCGGGCAGATGCGGCGGCAGCGGATGGATCGGTGGCTGCCGCGTGCGCAGCCAGAACGGACTCAGGGTCATGGCCGCCAGCGGCAGGTCCAGCCGTTCGCAGGCGAAGCGGGCGCCGTAGGCGTTGTGCGTGGCCAGCACGACGAAGCGTTCACCGCGTTCCGCCCGTGTACGGATGTAGTGGTAGGCGGGCAGCACCGCCAGGCGGTTCTGCGACTCGAACGCATGATGTACGCCGCCCCGCAGGCGCCAGACGTTGCCGTGCTCGAAGGCGTGGCGAAAGGCGTCGGCGCAGGCGATGGCATGAAAGCCCAGACCGTGCGCCTGCACGTGCCCGCGGAAGATGTCGTTGGTCAGGATCGTGACGGCGTGCCCGTGTGCCGCCAGCGCACGGCCGAGGGTGACGTAGGGAATAAGGTCGCCCAGCGTCCCGAGCGTCGCGATGATGACGTTCAAGTCGGGCCCCGGCCTGCAGGGCGTATTGTGACGACCCCGGGTCGCAACCCGTCACCGGCATGCGCTAAGCTGGCTGCAGCAGCATCGCGGTCTGTCGTCACGATCGATTCATCTCCGTTCGGAGGTTCAGTTTGGCACTGTCGACACCCCTGACGAAAGGCATTTCCCTGCTGGAGCCGGGGCAGTCCGATCCTGCTGTGCAGGAGCTGCGTGCGCGCTATCTGATCAACGAGACGGGCTATCTTTCGAGCCCGAGTCAGCTTGTCGACAATCTCGGACCGCAGACCGGCCACGTCATGGTCAAGAACGCGGAGGGTCGCTGCATCGCCCTGCTGAGGCTGATCCACGGCGGCCCCGCCGGGTTCGAGCTGGAGCCGTATCTCAACCCGCGCGACTACATGCCGGTATCCGATCGCAGCATCGAGGTCTCGGAGCTCATCGTCGACTCCGAGGCGCGTGCGTCGACCACGACCCTGCAACTGGGTCTGGGGTTTGCGAAGTATCTGAAGATCCATCAGCCCGACACCCTGTTCTCCCTGTCGACACGTGAGACCGCGAGCCATTACCACCGGCTCGGCATGACCGTGCGCTGGGACGTGAGCGTGCGGGCGATCTGGGGCGTCGAGGCGTGGCTGTGCTACGCCCATCCGGCGACGGTGGTGCTCGATCATCTGTTGAACAATGCACCGGCGGTCTACCGCAGGACGGTGGCCGCCTATCTGGATAGCGAACCGGTGCCATAGCCTCTCCGAATGCGGGGGGAGCCGGCCGAACCACAAGGGAGAGACCAATGAGCGCGACCCGTGAAGCCATCGCCGTGATCGGCATCGGCTGCCGCTATCCCGGCGGTGTCAACAATCCTGGACAGTTCTGGGAACTGCTGCAGCAGGGGCGCGACGCCGTCGGCGAGATCACCCCCGATCGCTGGAACATCGAGCGGCACTACCATCCGACTCAGGGTATTCCCGGCAAGAGCTATTCGCGCTGGGCCGGGCTGCTCGACAACGTGGTCGACTTCGAGCCCGAGCGTTTCGGCATCTCTCCGCGCGAGGCGCACTTCATCGATCCGCAGCAGCGCCTGTTGCTCGAATGCGCCTGGGATGCGCTGGAGGACGCCGGCATTCCGCTGCACGCGGTGACCGGCACGCAGACCGGGGTGTTCGTGGGAATCTCCACCGCGGACTACTCGCAGCTGCAGCAGTCTCCGGTCGAGCGTTCCGCGGCCAACGCGCACACCGCCACCGGCGGCGTCGCCAGCGTGGCGGCGAACCGGGTGTCGTATTGCTTCAACCTGCATGGGCCGAGCCTGGCGGTGGATACCGCCTGCTCGTCGTCGCTGGTGGCGACCGACCTGGCCTGTCGCGCGCTGTGGACCGGCGAGGCGGAGATGGCGCTGGTGGGCGGCGTCAACGTCATTCTGACGCCGGCGCCGTTCATCGCCTTCAGCGCCGCTTCGATGCTCTCGCCGGACGGGCGCTGCAAGCCTTTCGACGCCGACGGCAACGGCTTTGTGCGCGGCGAAGGTGCCGGCATGGTGCTGCTCAAGCCGCTGTCGCGCGCGGAGGCCGACGGTGACCCGATCTACGCCGTCATCCGCGGCACCGGCGCCAACGAGGACGGCCGTACGACCGGCATCGTCATGCCCAGCGCCGACGCGCAGCGGAATCTGCTGATCGACGTCTACGGCGCCGCCGGCATCGATCCGCGTTCGGTCAGTTACGTCGAGGCGCATGGCACCGGCACCGGCATCGGCGATCCGATCGAGGCCTCCGCGCTCGGCGCCGCGCTGGGCCAGATGCGCGATCCGGCCGATCCGCCGCTGCTGATCGGATCGGTCAAGTCGAACATCGGCCATCTCGAGGCCGGCGCCGGCATGGCGGGCCTGATCAAGGCGGTGCTGAGCCTGCACCACGGCGCGATTCCGGCCAACCTGCATTTCAAGAAGCCGAACCCGCGGATCCCGTTCGACAAGCTGCGCCTGAAGGTTGTCGATACGCCGACGCCGCTGGCGTCGAACGACGGCGAACCGGTCGTGGTCGGGGTCAATTCCTTCGGCTTCGGCGGTGCCAACGCGCACGTCGCGCTGCAGTCCTACCGCAACGGTCTGTCCGACCACAATGCAGTTGCCCTGCATCCGGCGCCGCCGTACCTGCTGGCCCTCTCGGCCAGCGGCGAGGAAGGGCTCAGGCAGCTCGCGCGGTCCTATGCGCAGCTCGCCGGCGACGCCAGCGCGCCGCCGCTGCACGACATCTGCTATTCGGCCGCGCTGCATCGCAGCCACCTGGAACATCGCCTGGCACTGGCGGTGAACGACATGCAGGAGCTGGGCGAGCATCTGAACGCCTGGCTCGAGGGCGAGCGCCGCCCGGGGGTGGTCGCCGGCCGTCGCGGGCGCCACCAGGAGGCGCACCCGGTGTTCGTGTTCTCCGGCCAGGGGCCGCAGTGGTGGGCGATGGGACGCGAGCTGCTGGAGACCGAGCCGGCGTTCCGACAGGTTGTCGAGCGCTGCGACGAACTGATCCAGGAACTTGGCGGCTGGTCCCTGCTCGCCGAGTTGCGCGCCGACCAGAGCGCGTCGCGCATGGACGACACGGCGATCTCCCAGCCGGCGCTGTTCGCGCTGCAGGTCGGGTGTGCGCGCGTGCTCGAACAGCGCGGCATCCGGCCGGCGGCGGTGGTGGGCCACAGCGTCGGCGAGGTCGCCGCGGCGCACGTCGCCGGCGCGCTGACGCTGGACGACGCGGTGCGCGTGATCTATCACCGCGGCCGCACCATGGGCGCGGCGCCCGGCGGTCGGATGCTGGCACTGGGGGTCTGCACCAAGCGTGCCGCCGAGCTGGTCGAGCCCTACGCCGGCCGTATCGCGGTCGCCGCCAGCAACGCGCCCGCGTCGGTCACCCTGTCGGGAGACGCCGACGCCCTGCAGGAGCTGGCCGACAGCTTCGCCGACGGCGACGTGTTCTGCCGCTTCCTGCCGGTCAACTACGCGTTTCACAGCCATCACATGGAGCCGATCCGCGAGGATCTGCTGGCCTCGCTTGATGGCATCGCGACGCAGGAGCCGACGATCCCGATCGCGTCGACCGTGCGCGGCGACATCGCCGAGGGTGACGACTTCGCCGGCGCCTACTGGTGGGACAACGTGCGCCAGCCGGTGCAGTTCGCCGAAGGCCTGGCGGCGCTGATCGGCGCCGGCTACGAGCTGTTCCTGGAGATCAGCCCGCATCCGGTGCTGACCACGTCGATCAACCAGAACCTCAAGCATCACCAGGCGGACGGCCTGGTGATCGGAACCTTGCGGCGCGAGGAGTCGGATCGTCGGCAGTTGCTCGCGGTGGTGGGTGCGCTGTACTGCGCCGGCTACCCGGTCGACTGGCGGGGCCTGTGGCCGCAGGGCGGGACCTACGTCAAGCTGCCGCCCACGCCGTGGGAGCGCCAGCCCTACTGGCACGAACCCGAATCGTCGCGGGAATTCCGCTGCGGCCGCGTCGTGCATCCGCTGCTGGATCGCGCATTGCCGCTGCCGAAGCCGAGCTGGGAGACGCCGCTGGATCTGAACGTGCACGGCTATCTGGCCGATCACCGCGTGCAGGGGCTGTGCGTCTTCCCCGCCGCGGCCTATGTCGAGATGGCGATTGCGGCGAGCCGGGAGCTGCACGGTACCGAGCATCCGGTGATCGAGGATCTGCAGTTCGACAAGGCCGTGTTCGTGTCGGAGTCGGGCGAGGACCAGCGCCTCCAGTTCAGCTTCTCCCCCGACGACAACGGCTTTGCGATCAGCACGCGCACCCTCGGCCGCGACGAGACGTGGACGCAGAACGTCGCGGGGTATCTGTCCAGGCCGGCCGCGACCGCTGAGGCGCCCGCCTTCGATCCGGCGCTGTGCGGGCAGCCGGTGCTCGACGAGGTCGAGGCGGAGGAGTGCTATCAGCAGTTCGCCACCGTGGGCCTGCACTACGGCCCGGCATTCAGCGGCGTGCAGCGCGTGACCAAGTACGAGGGCTACGCGATCGGGGAGGTCGAGCTGCCGGAGGCGGCCGTCCTCAACCTCGCGGAGCGCTACTGGGTGAATCCGGCGCTGCTCGACGCCTGCTTCCAGGTCATGCTGGGCATGATGCCGCGGGGGACGGACCGTCTGTATCTGCCGGTGCATATCGACCGCATCCGCTGCTACCAGCGGCCCGGGCGCAGTGCGCGGGTGGTGACGAAGCTGCGGCGGATGGACGACAAGTCGGTGTTCGGCGATCTGCACGTCTACAACGCGGACGGCAGCGCCGCGCTGTACATCGAGGGCTTCCTGTGCCGGGCGATGGCCACCGCCACCACCGCGAACTCCCAGCGCATCGACGACTGTCTGTACCGGACCGACTGGATGCTGACCCGCGGCGTCGCGGCGCAGGATGCGGCGTTCCTGGACGCGCTGGAAGCCGGCCGTCAGGCATCGGTCGACGCCGTTGGCGCGGTCGCGGCGCCATGGTTGCGGCGCATGCCCGAGGCGCAGGCGGATATGGCACGGCTCACTGTGGCCTACGTGGTGCGCGCGCTCGGCGAGCTCGGCGTGGCGCAGCAGGCCGATACGGAATTCGCGCTGGATGCGGTGTGCGAGAGCGCCGGCGTGGTGCCCGAACGGCGCCAGCAGCTGCGGCGCCTGCTGCATCATGTGGCCGAAGCCGGCCTGGCCGTCCCGCTGGAGGCGGACCGGTGGCGGCTCTCCGAGCTGTCCGGAGTCGACGTTCCGGAACGCCTCTACGGCGAGCTGGTGTTCAAGCAGCCCGCCTGCTACGCGGAGCTGACGCTGATCCGGCGCTGTGGCGCGCGGCTGGCGGACATGTTGACCGGGCGTTTGAACACGCTGGAACTGCTGTTCGACGACGAGGGGCAGCGGCTGCTGTCCCAGCTGTATCAGGACTCGCCGGTGGGCCGCTACTACAACGCCCTGATCGCGCGCCAGCTGAGTCAGGCGGTGGCGGCGCTGCCGCCGGGGCGCAAGCTGCGGATTCTTGAAATCGGCGCCGGCACCGGCGGCCTCACCAGCGGGCTGCTGCCGCTGTTACCCCCGGAGCAGTGCGACTATCTGTTCACCGATGTCACGCCGGTGTTCCTGGACAAGGCGCAGACCACCTTCAAGGATTTTCCGTTCGTGCGCTATGGCGTCTACAACGTCGAGAAGCCGCCGGCGGAACAGGAACTGGAGCCCGGTTCGTTCGATCTGGTGCTGGCCTCCGACGTGCTGCATGCGACGCCGGATATCCGCGCGTCGCTGCGGGGCGTACGCGAGCTGCTCGCGCCGGGCGGCGCGCTGATGGCGATCGAAGCCGAGCTGGGCCAGCCATGGCTGGATCTGGTGTTCGGCCTGACCGATGGCTGGTGGTGCTTCGCCGATGATCTGCGCGAGGGCCATCCGCTGATCAGCCGCGAACGCTGGTTGAGCGTGCTGCGGGAGTGCGGCTTCGTCGGCGAGCAGGTGCTGCCGCTGGGGGCCATGGACCGGACCCAGGCGGTGCTGCAGGCGCGGCGCCCGCTGCAGAGCGTGACGCCGGCCGTCCCGGCGGATGTCGAGGCTGTGGTCGAGGCCGAGGACGCGGCGGCGAGCGGCAAAGCGGCCGAAGCATCGGCCCGGCCGCTGTGGCTGGTGTTCGCGGACGGGCAGGGGCTGGGCCGGACCGTGCCCGAGGCGCTGCGGGCGCGCGATGTCGACAGCTGTCTGGTCACCGGCGGCGACGCCTTCTCCGCCGGCGCGGATGGCATCACCATCCGGCCGGGCGAGCGCGAGGACTACGCCAGGGTCTTCGCGCAACTCGGTGGACGTACCCCTGCCAGCGTGCTGTTCCTGTGGCCGCTCGATGCGGATTCCGACGCGGCCGATGTCGCGCAGGCGGCCTGCGAGCGTTTCATGAATCTGGTGCAGGCACTGGCCGACTCGGTGGCCGAGCGCAGGATCGAGTCGGCGGTCGGCCTGGTCCTGGTGACGCAGAACGCGCAGGCGGTGTCGGACACGCAGGCGGTTTCCTGCGCGCAGGCCGCGGCCCTGGCGATGGGCCGGGTGGTCGCCAACGAGCACGGCTACCTGCGCTATCGCTCGGTCGATCTCGATGCCGGCGATCTCGGCGCACAGGCCGGTCTCCTGCTCGACGCGATCGACGGCGACGAAGACGAAACCGCGGTGCGCAACGGTGCGTTCTACGCACCGCGCATCACCCGGTTGGAAGCGCCGACGCGCCTGATCGACCTGGCGGCCGGCGACGCGGAGAAGCCCGCGTTCCGTCTGCAGCCCTCCGACGCCGGAACGCTGGACGGCATGGCCCTGCGCGAGCGGCCGCGCACCCCGCCCGGACCGGGGCAGGTCGAGATCGAGGTCGGCGCCGCCGCGCTGAACTTCCGCGACGTGCTCAAGGCCCTGAACCTGTATCCCGCCGACGGCGGCGACGCCGGCCTGCTCGGCGACGAACTGGCCGGCCGGATCACCGCGGTGGGCGAGGGCGTGACCAAGTTCAGC
Source organism: Nevskiales bacterium (assembly GCA_028698335.1). Taxonomy (GTDB): domain Bacteria; phylum Pseudomonadota; class Gammaproteobacteria; order Nevskiales; family Nevskiaceae; genus Solimonas. Next base: position 231,703 of record JAQVDP010000006.1, read on the forward strand.
GTGGGACAGGAAGTGTTCGGCATCGCCCCGGCGGCATTCGGCAGTTACGCCCTGACCCGTTCGGAGATGGTGCTGCCGCGACCGGAAGCGCTGGATCGGGAGGAAGCCGCGAGTGTGCCGATCACCTTCCTCACCGCCCACTATGCGCTGCATGAGCTGGCACGCATCGCGCCGGGCGAGAGCATCCTGATTCAGGCCGGCGCCGGCGGCGTCGGCCTGGCGGCATTGCAGATCGCCAAGCGCGCCGGCGCGGTGATCTACGCCACCGCCGGCACGCCGGACAAGCGCGAGCTGCTGCGCAGCCTCGGCGCGAAGGCGGTGATGGACTCGCGCTCGCTCGCCTTCGCCGACGAGATCATGGACCTCACCAACGGGCGCGGCGTCGACATCGTGCTCAACAGTCTCGCCGGGCACGCGATCCACAAGGGCATCGCGTGCCTCGCCCCGTTCGGCCGCTTCCTCGAACTCGGCAAGCGCGACATCTACGAGAACCGCCGGGTCGGCCTGTGGGCGTTCCGGCAGAACCTGGCGTTCTTCGGCATCGACCTCAGCCGGCTGATGACCGAGAAGCCGCATCTGATCGAATCGATGATGGCCGAGGTCGCGGCGCATCTGGCGTCCGGCGACTATCGGGCGCTGCCGTATCGCGCGTACCCGCTGGTGCGGATCAAGGATGCGTTCCGCTACATGGCCAAGGGTCAGCACACCGGCAAGGTCGTCGTGGCGATCGGCGGCGGCGCGGCGCAGGTGCGGGCGGCGCCGCCGGCACCGTTCGAGCTGCAGGGCCGCGACGGCAGCTTCCTGATCACCGGCGGGCTCGGCGGCTTCGGCCTCGAGATCGCGCGTTGGCTGGTCAAGCGCGGCGCGCGCCATCTGGTGCTGGTGTCGCGCCGCGGCGTCGCCGACGAGGCGGCGACGGCGGCGATCGAACAGCTGCGCGGCAGCGGCGCCGAGGTCGTGCTGCGCGCGGCCGACGTCGCCGACGCGGATCAGGTCGACGCGCTGGTCGCCGATCTGGCCGGGTCGATGCCGCCGCTGAGCGGCATCTTCCACGCGGCGATGGTGATCGACGACGCCCTGCTGTTGCAGCTGGACGCGGAGCGCCTGCGCAAGGTGCTCGAACCGAAGGTCGGCGGCTGCGTCAATCTGCACCGCGCCACGCAGGGCCAGCCGCTGCGCTACTTCGTGATGTTCAGCAGCGCCTCCGCGCTGGCCGGCAATCCCGGTCAGGCCAACTACGTCGCGGCCAACGGTTTCCTCGACGCGTTCGCCCACTACCGGCGCGCGCAGGGTCTGCCGGCGCTGACCGTCAACTGGGGCCGCATCGCCGACGTCGGCTACGTCGCGCGCAGCAAGACCGTCGGCGACGCCCTAGACAAGCGCGGGTTCGAGGGCATCACGCCCGACCGCGCGACCGAGGCGCTGGAGCGCCTGCTGATGCAGGAGCTGTCCCAGGCCGCGGTGATGCGCATGAACTGGCAGGCGGTCGCCAATCTCAACGCGCAGGCCGCGCGTTCGAAGCGCTACGAGCGCCTCGGGGTCGAGGAAAGCGAGCGCAGCGGCACGGTCGAGCGCGGCCTGGTGCGGCGCCTGATCGCGGACAGGCCCGCGGCCGAGCGCTACGCGGCGACGCAGGACTACGTCACCAAGCAGGTGAGCCGGGTTCTCGGGACCGCGGCCTCGCGCCTCGATCCGGACGAGCTGCTCAACGAACTGGGGCTGGATTCGCTGATGGCGGTCGAGCTGATCAACCAGGTGGAGGTCGAACTCGACGTCTCGCTGCCGACCGCCAAGGTGATCCAGGAGCCGACCATCACCAAGCTCACCACCATGGCGCTGGATCAGATGGGGCTGGAGTACCGGACGGACGGGGCGGCCAAGACCGAACGTCGCGCGGCGTGAGCGGATGCGCCGCGCCGCGGCGGTTCAGGCGGACCGCCGGAAGTTGTTGCGGGCGTATTCGTGTGAGCGCCGCAGCACGGTGGGCAGCCGCAGCAGCAGCAGCGGATAGCGCAGCAGCTCCGCGAGCAGGCGGCGCAGGACCCGCATGTGGCCGATGCCCTGGCTGTAGCGGCCGATCAGCTCGGTGCCGTAGCCGTTGACGCGCACCGGGAACAGGCGCTGGCCGGCCCGCGGAAAGGCGCGCGCGCAGGCCATCAGCTCGGCCTCACGCCGTCCGGTCGGGTGCGACAGGTTCGGCGCATGCGGCGTCCATACCCAGTTGAGGCTCAGGTTCGGCTCGGTCAGCGCGTGGACTTCGTGATACCAGTAGCGCGGCAGGAACAGCATGTCGCCGGGCTTCATGTCGAAGCGGCAGAAGTCGTGACGCTTGGGGTCGTAGGCAAAGTCGCGGCCGACCATCGCGACCGGCAGGAACGGCACGGTCGCCAGCGGCGTCGTCGGTGCGGTGATGATCCAGCGCTTGCTGCCCTGCGTCTGCAGGTTGAAGCCGCTCAGGCTGAACCCGTCGTAGTGGGGCATCGTCACGTGGCCGCGCGGTTGCGAGAACAGCCGCATCGGGGTCGGCGTCAGGCGGATGTCGGTGCGTGCGAGCACATTGCCGACCACCGGCGGAATCCGGATCACGTCGTCGTCGATCAGCCTCGAGACGAACCACCCGGGGCGCCGGTTGCGCTCGTCCAGGCAGCGGCTGCGCAGGTACTCGGGTGTCAGGCGCTGCCAGCCGTCGGGGTCGACGCCTTCGATCAGCAGCGGCCGTTCCGGCTCCAGATAGTCGCGCACGAAGTCCGCAGCACTGAGCTCATCCATCCGGATCCGGTCGATCTGCAACTCCATGGCGCGCCATGCCCCCACAGGTTTCCGAGCCGCCATTATGCGCGAACGCCGCCGCGCCGCCGGACGCGTGCCGGGCCGTTTGCGCGCCTGTCCGCTGCCGCTGACATGCAGTATGCTCGATCGATCAACGCTGCAGTGCAGTCGTGCTCGTCCTCGTCGCTCCGGACGGCCCGCGATCCGCGGGCGCCCGGGACGGCGGAGGCGGGCTTTTCAACATCCATGTTCGAAACGGCGGATGCCGCCAGCTTCGACCCGACCGTGTTCAGCCCTTGAGTCCTGCTCCACTGGTAGAACTGCGCGGCGTCTCCCGTCACTACACGATGGGCGAGACGCGCGTCGAAGCGCTCAATTCCTGTGACCTGGTCCTGCACCGCGCCGAGTTCGCCGCCGTGTACGGCCCGTCGGGTTCGGGCAAGTCGACGCTGTGCAGCCTCATCGGGCTGCTCGACCGCCCGTCGGCGGGCGAGGTGCTGCTCGACGGCGAGCCGGTCGCGCGGCTCGGCGACCGCGCGCTGAGCCGGCTGCGCAATCGCCGCATCGGCTTCGTGTTCCAGCAGTTCAATCTGGTGCCGGTGCTCACCGCGCTGGAGAACGTGCTGCTGCCGCTGGAGATCGGCGGCCGCATGGACGCCGACGCCCGGCGCCGCGCCACCGAGCTGCTCGCGCGACTCGGACTGGAACGCCACCTGGCCCATCGCCCGTCCAAGCTTTCGGGCGGACAGCAGCAACGGGTCGCGATCGCGCGCGCCTTGATCGCCCGCCCCGAGCTGGTGATCGCCGACGAGCCGACCGCCAACCTCGACAGTCACACCGGCACCGAGATCATCGGGCTGATGTCCGAGCTGCATCGCGAACACGGCGTGTGCTTCCTGTTCTCCACGCATGATGCGGGACTGATCCAGATGACCGAACGCCGCATCGAGCTGCGCGACGGCCGCATCCGGTCGGACGAACGCCGATGATCGGGTTCAAGCTGCCGGCCCGGAACCTGCGCCGCCACGGTCGCCGCTCGTTGTATGCCGGCACCATCATCGCCGTGACGCTGGCCGCGCTGGGACTGTTCGACGGGTTCTCCAACTACATGTACAGCACCGTCGAGGAGCTGTTGATCTATTCCAGCACCGAAGGCCATGTCCTGATCTCGCGGCCCGCGTTCGCGCGCAGCGACTTCAGCGATATCGAGCAGACGCTGATCCCGGCCGCGACCGCAGCCGATCTGATGGCGGAGCTGGCGGAGGACCCGCGGGTCGTGCTGACCGCGCCGCAGCTGCGCGTCGCCGGACTGATGAGCAACGGCAACGTCTCGGTGCCGTTTCGCGCCAACGGTGTGCGCTATGCGGACCAGCGCCGCATCTTCGAACTCGCACGCGGGCCCGTGCGCCTGATGGTGCAGCGCGAACTCGACCGCCCGCTGCCGCCGGTTTACGGCGCCGCCCTCGGGCGCGGATTGGCCCAGATCCTGGGGCTCGAAGTGGGCGATACCGCGATGGCGCTGACCGCAACCATCGACGGGCACATCAACGCCCTCGATGTCGAGGTGTCAAGCGTGTTCACCGTGCCGCAGGCCGAGTTGAGCAGCCTGTTGGCAACGCTGTCGCTGGAACACGCGCAGGCCCTGTACGACACCCAGGCGGTGGATCGCATCGCCGTGGTCCTGCAACGCGGCATCGATGCGCAGGCCTTTGCCGGCGAACTGCAGGCACGGCTGGACGCGGCCGGGACCGACCTGAAGGCGCAGGACTGGCGCACGCGCGATCCGCTCTACGAATCGGTGAAGCGGCTGTTCGACACCATCTTCTCGTTCATGTTCGTGATCGTCGTGGTCATCGTCGGCCTGTCGGTCACCATCACCGTCGGCATGAGCATCACCGAACGCACGCGTGAACTCGGCGCGATGCGTGCGCTGGGCCTGACCCAATTCGGACTGGTGCGGCTCATCGCGGTGGAATGCGTGGCGCTGGCGACGATCAGCTCGGCCATCGGCGGCATCCTGTTCGTGCTCGGCGGAATGCTGGTCGAGCGCCTGAACGTGTACTGGCTGCCGCCGCTGTTCCTCACCCCGTTGCCGATCCGCATCGACGGCAACGCCACGCACGTCGCCATCATCGGGCTGGCGCTGATCGGCCTGACCGGCGTCGCCGGCGCCGTGGCCGCCCTGCGCGCGGCGCGCCGCAGCATCGTCGACGCGCTGGGCTACCACTAGCCGGGACTTCGCGGGCGGGTCAGTCCTATCGACGACGCAACGGATGCGGCCGGCGCCCATCCCGATGCGCTGCGCCGATACGGGTTCATCGGAACTCGGCGCTGTATGATGGCCAAGAACGGTGAAACAACCGGGGAGGCACTCGATGCGAGGCAGTTGGCGTGCTGGTCGAGAACCGTATCGGTACGGAGGCGAAAGCTCGGCCTTTCGGTTTCCGTCCTTCCGGCTTGAGCGGATGGTGCCGTCGGATGCCGTCCGACAGCAGAATCGGGCACGGCAAGCTGTTCGGCCCGTATTGGCAATCGCGCCGGGTGACCTGAGCGATGCTGAGAGGCCGATCGCCAACGCGACCTTGCCCGGGGGGATATGTCGCCGCTGGCAGGGGGTCAAAAAAATGGCCAGGCTCATCGTATCTATGGTGCTCCTGCTTTCCACATCCGGGGCATATGCTGACGAGTTGCCATGGATGCAGGCGCTTCCATTCGAGTCGGCGACCATCGAATTCAAGCAGACTGCAAAAGCTTCAGGCGGCAAGAGGCTTTTGCACGATGGAGTCCGCGTTTTGTATATCGCGGACTACGGAAGAATGAGGGCGGAATACGTGGACGTCGTTATGTATCCACTGCCAGGATCTTCTGTTAGCAAGAGGGAGGCGACGATCACGACGCAGGATCATGTCTACACGATTGACTACGAGAACGGCGTCGTCAATCAACAAGACAACTTCGTCAAGTACTACCAGCGGGAATATGCGCGCCTGTCCACGGCGCAAAAGAGGGTTTTCGTGGACAACTATCTAAAAGCGCGAGAGCTGCGAGAGGGTGCAAAGGGCGATATAATTCGAGTCGAGCATCTCGGTCACGTCTGCAAGCAATGGGTCAAGAACGAGTTCCTGGAGTGCACGCTGGACAAAACCGACATTGCCCTCATATCGGCGAACACAAGGCCAGATGCATGGCGTGAAGTCGCCACCTCCATTCAGATCGGCATCGTGGACCAATCAAGGTTCAATCTTCCGGAGGGGTTTGAAATCAAGGCCAATGCTGAAGCTGACCGAATAGTTGAGCGGAACATTCAAAGATTTGTAAAGAATCTGCTCGCCGGGAATATTTCCCTTGCGCCGACCTTGCCGGGTGGATTTCGCTGAGTTTCCGTCGCTGGCCCGTGAGGCACTCGGGCTAAGGTCAATGCGATCGGCTCAGCGGCATGGGGCTCCTGCGGATTCGGCAATGGGTGCTCCCGAAGGAGCCGGCGCGCATCTACGTGCATGCTTGGCTTGGGTAGAGACGGCTGTCCTCCAGTAGCAAGCCCATGAAGATATCAAGCTTCAATAAGAGACGCTTTTTCTTTGCGGTTAGTGCTGTTCTGATCCCCGTGACTGTGGCATGTAGTCCATTCGGAGAATTTATTTATTGGGTAGAGGCATCTAACGAGAGCACTAGAGGGGTTTTGCTTTTGCAAGTAGGGCAGAGAAAAGCTCTTAGATCACATAATTATTACTCAACAGTAGGCATTGGTTTCCCGATTATTGCGGGCCTACACCCGGGCGTAAAAGACAATACGTCCATCAAGCTAGGGACCTTTGCCAGTCATAAAACTTCCTTGCCCAATGAAGTCGAGGTGGTTTGGCAATTAGCTGCCCTGACTAATTGCAAAGAAAATGAGCCTGACTCTAGTTATCCTGGTGGTAGACGAAAAAGCGGGTGTACTTGGCTTCCCCTCAAAGACAAGATATACCGAAAAACTCTTGATCTATCTGATATTAAACAGAGCGAGGCCTACAAAAAAACCGGCAAATCCAATCCTCGACGTGGTGGAAGCCATTACACCTTGGTATTGAACCTGATTTTCAACGAAGATCAGGTTCGAATTGAGGCCTACAACAGTTCTACGCATCCTTGGAGATAGAGGCTGATGACGCAGCGATACGAATAATAGCGAATAATAGGGGACAGACCACGGTTATTTGTACATTCAGGGGTGAAGAGGATAGAAGACGTGGTCTGTCCCCTAATAATTACTTCACCACTCAGTGTGGCGGTGGACAATCCGGGGGTAATAGCAAGTGCAAGGGCAAGGATCTGAACGATCAACGTACTCTTGTGGGCTTGGTCGATGGGAAAAAATACAGTGAATGGTTATCGACAAACTATGGGCTGGAGATCGAGATTAATAAAGACGGATTGCAGCCTAATGGCCAACCTAATCCTGCTCTGCCATGAGAAGTGAACGTCGATATGAAGCCTCATTTCATTTTACTTTTGCCACTGAGTTTATCGCTGTTTAGTTGTGGGAACTTCGGAAAATTTATCTACTGGGTGGAGGCATCCAATGACAGTCAGCGAGGCGTGGTTCTTCTTCAAGTAGGCGAGGAAAAAGCGTTTTATATTCATGACGGCTATAGCAAAAAGGGTGTTGATTTCCCAATCATCGCCGCCCTACAACCCGGAATTGGAGGAGGCACCTCGGTCAAGTTCGGGACATTTGCTAGCCATAAGACATCTTTACCCAATGAAGTCGAGATCGTTTGGCAGCTTGCAGACTTAACCGACTGTAAGATGGATGAGCCCAATGCGACATACCCAGGAGGTCGGCGGGTAATCCCCCCATTCTTAACGCCAGCCGCGAGTGGAATCATGCAGCCATGGCCAACTTCTGGGCCGGGGTGATGCCGCCGATGGCGGTGTTGGGTCGTTCGTGATTGTAGATCCATAACCAGCG
>JAQVDP010000007.1 GCA_028698335.1 Nevskiales bacterium
CGCCAGCAGGCTATCCAGCAACGCAGACGGCACAGCCGCATTCTTCTTCTTTACGGTCATCGCTACTCCTTGGAGCGAGGCAGTCTCCTGCCTCATGACCGTTTACACAAAATCTGGGACACGCCCCAGCACCCGCTTCAGCCGCGATCAGGCTCGCCGTCACCGGGCCGATCCCCGGAATCTCCAGCAGCCGCTGCGCGGCCTCATCCTGCTTCAGACGATTCGATATCTCCCGGTCGAGGGCATCGATCTGATCCTGCAGATCCCGGTAGCGTTCTGACAGCCGGACCAGCAGGGCCTTGAGCGTCTCCGGCAATTCGAGTTCCGGACGATCAATCAACTCCGGTAGTTTGAGCAGCAGAGCCTTCGAGGGCACCGCGCTCACGCCAAACTCCAGCAGAAAGCCGTGGGCCTGATTCATCATCGCCGTGCGCTCCGACACCCAGCTCTCGCGCAGACGATGTAATACGGATAGACACTGCTGGTCGACCGACTTCGTCGCCACATACCTCATCGCCGGACGACTGCTCGCCTCGCAAATGGCCTCGGCATCCGCGAAGTCGTGCTTATTGGTCTTCACGAACGGCCGAACATACTGCGGCGCGATCAGCTTGGGTTCGTGCCCCATCGCCAACAGCTTGCGAGCAAACCAGTGTGCGCCCGCACAGGCCTCCATCACGACCCGACACGCCGGTAACCGCACCAGATAGGTCAGTAGCTGCGATCGAGTGAACGCCTTGCGCATCACCATCCGGCCCACACGATCCTGTGCATGAACGTGATACGTCCGCTTGCCCAGATCAATCCCAATTAACGCAATCGCTTCCATGAGTAGTCTCCAAAAGAAAACCCCGACAGCTTATTCAGCTGTCGGGGTTTGTCGGCTGACCATCTCATTAAGGCCCCTTGCGGGGCCCTTCTGTTTGAATTGGCGGAGAGGGTGGGATTCGAACCCACGTGCCGGAATTACCCGACCATCCGATTTCGAGTCGGCGCCGTTATGACCACTTCGGTACCTCTCCGTGAAACTCGTTGTGGCGCGAATTGTAGGGGATACGCCGCCCCGCGAAAACTCGGCCATCCGCGAAATCGATTCGTCCGGCCGTCGTCGACGCTGCTGGGCGATCCGTTGTGCTAGCTTCTCGACTTTGCATCCGAGTCGCCCCGAGCAGGGCGCGAATTCTAAATGAACCGAAGCGCCACGCCTACCTCTGGTCGACGATCGGTCCGTTTCGCTCTGCGAATCGGCGCTTCGGGGCTATTTCTGGGCGCCATCGTGGTCCTGTCGACCTGCTCGCCCGAACAGTCCCTGCTCAAGCAGGTGCGGTCGATCGGCACCCTCCGCGTCGCCACGGTCAACAGCCCGACCGCGTACTACATCGCCCCCAGCGGCGAACCGGCGGGCTTCGAATACGATCTGGCCAAGGGCTTTGCAGACCGGCTCGGCGTCACGCTGGATCTGCTGGTCGCGGCGTCGCCGCCCGAGGCGATGCAGATGGCCCTCGAGGGCAGCGCCCATCTCGCCGCCGCCGGAATCGCGGTCAATCCCGCCCGCGAAGCGGATGTCCGCTTCAGCCGGCCGCTGCAGGTCGTCGTGCCCCAGCTGGTCTACCGTGGCGGACGCCGCAAGCCGAAATCGCTGGCGGATCTGGACGGCACCTTGCAGGTCGTCGCCGGCAGTGCCTACGAGCAGCGCCTGATCGAGCTGCGTGACAGCGAGATCCCCGATCTGAAATGGGAAGCCTCCGGCGACGCGGAATACGAAGAACTGCTCTACCGGGTGTCCAGCGGCGAGATCGACTACACCATCGCCAGCTCCGACCTGGTTTCGATCAACCGGCGGTACTACCCGAACCTGCGCGTCGCCTTCGCCCTCGCCGACTCGCAGGACCTGGCCTGGGCCTTCCGCTCGGGACAGGACACCAGCCTCTACGACGCCGCCGAACACTATTTCGAAGCCGTCGGCGACGATGAGCTGTCGCGCCTGCGGGATCGCTACTTCGGGCACATCGAGCAGGTCGGCAGCTACGGTGCACTGACGCTGGCCACCCACCTTGAAACCCGCCTGCCCAAATACCAGGCGGCATTCGAGAGTGCCGGCCAGGACGTCGGGCTCGACTGGCGCCTGCTGGCCGCGATCGGCTACCAGGAATCCCACTGGGATCCGCGCGCCACCAGTCCGACCGGCGTGCGCGGCATCATGCAGCTGACCAACGCCACCGCAGCGCTGCTGAAGATCAAGAACCGGGAGGATCCGGAACAGAGCATCGCCGGTGGCGCCGCCTATTTCCGCATGCTGCTGGACAAGCTTCCGCCCGAGATCACCGAACCCGACCGCACCTGGCTGACACTGGCGGCATACAACATCGGTTACGGTCATCTGCTCGACGCCCGCGATCTGACCCGGGAGCAGGGCGCGGACCAGAACCGCTGGCTCGACGTTCGCGAACGCCTGCCCCTGCTGACGCAGCGCAAGTGGTACGCCAAGACCCGCTACGGCTACGCCCGGGGCCACGAGGCGGTGACCTACGTAGGCAACGTGCGGACCTACTACGACATGCTGGTCTGGATGACCGGCGTCCCGGCCGCGGCACCGGAGCCGGCAGCGCCGGCGGAAACACCGCCGCCGGCCACCTTACAGCCTCGCGAAAAGGACCCGCTGGACATCGATTCGCCGATCCTGTGATCGCACCTCGCCGGAGCCCCTTTTTTCAGCGGATGCGCAGGCGCTCGACGACCCCTCCGTCCTGCAGGTGGGTCTCGACGATCTCGTCGATGTCCTCTTCGTCCACGTAGGTGTACCAGACCGCCTCGGGGTAGACGACCAGGCACGGCCCCTGCTCGCAGCGATCCAGGCATCCGGCCTGATTGACGCGGACCTTTCCGGGACCGTTGAGCCCGAGCGCCTTGACCCGCTTTTTCGCGTAGTCACGCATCTCGGCCGCACCCTTGTCGGCACAACAGGTGCGTTCGCCCGGGGCACGCTGGTTGCCGCAGAAGAAGACGTGGTGCCGGTAGTAGCTCATGCCGCGGGTCCTATTGGCCGAACGCGTACGAAACGTTGACGGCAGTCGAGGTATCGGTGCGCTCGGTGCCCACCGGCACCTCGGTGTTGTGACGGACGGTGTACGACAGCGACGCGAACAGATTGCCGATGATCGACAGCTTCAGCTCGCTCACCGACTCGGCATAGGTGTTCGCATCACCGGACTCGACCTTGACCGCCTGGGTGAACTTGCTGGTCTCGGAAATGAGGCACTGATATTTGCCGGAGAAACGGCCGATCGCCTCGTTGCTGCGCTCCCGGCTCTGGTCCTGAAGCTGACGCGCACCGGCGCCCAGTTCCAGATCCAGAAGATGCTTCGGCCCTGTCAGCACGTGGCGGCCGTAACCGACCGATTCCGAGGTGCGCTCGCGGATGCCGCCGAACAGATCCTTTTCCCAGTCCACGACCGCGAAGATGTAGTCGCGGTCCGTGACCCGCCAGTCGACCTTGTCGGATGCCGCATACCGCTCCGCCGTGGTATCGCCCTCGTCGGTGGTATAGACGCCGAGCGCCTGCAGCTCGTTCTTCCAGCTGCTCGCCGTATAGGCCAGCGCAAACTTGCCGTTGAGCGACTGGGTGCTGGTGTTTCCGGAGGTCGACAGATATCCCAGAGCGGCCTCACCCGACCAGGATGCGTAGCCCGGAACTGAGCAGACCAACAGGCAAAGCGCGGCGCAGCGGTGGATCACGAAATCCTCCTCATGGAGTCGGCGTTGAAAACGGAATGGGACGGCTATTATAGGCGCCATGACCGCACCGACTGCCGCCGACGGCAGCTTTCCACTCGACCAGGCCGACCTCTGCGTCAAGTGCGGGCTGTGTCTTCCGCACTGCCCGACCTACGGCCAGACCCGGCACGAGGGCGATTCGCCGCGCGGCCGCATCAGCCTGATGCAGGGCGTCGCCATGGGCGCCCTGGCCGCGACGCCAAATCTGGAAGCCCATCTCGATGGCTGCCTGGGTTGCCGCGCCTGCGAACGGGTCTGCCCGGCCAAGGTTCCCTACGGCCAGCTGCTCGACGAAGGCCGCGCGATGCTGGCGCGCCGGCACCCGGCGCGCACACGCACCACCCGCGTGATCGGCGGCCTGCTGTCTTCACCGCTGTGGCGCGGCATGCTCCGGTTCGGGCTCGGGCTCTATCGCGGACTTGGCCTGCAGCGCCTGTTGCGGCGCCGGGGCTGGCTCGGAACCGGCGCCCTGGGCCGCCTCGAATCGCTGCTGCCCACTCCGGCGCCGCGCCACGCCCCGCCGATCGAATGCCCGCCAACGCCGGCGAGCGAACTACAGCTGTTCACCGGATGCCTGGGCTCGGCGCTGGAGCCGGAGACGCTGGACGCGATCGAGCGCGTGTTCGCCGCCCTGGGCCACCGGATCGTGATCCCGCCCGGGCAGACCTGCTGCGGCGCCATCCATCAGCACGGCGGACTTCCGGACCACGCGCGCCGCAACGCGGAACGCAACCTCACGGCGTTCGCCACCGGCGCCCCGATCGTCTACGCGGCCAGCGGCTGCGGCGCGACCCTGCTCGACTATGCCCGGCTCGTCCCTGACGATGCCCGCGCAACCACGTTCGTCAACCGCCTGGCAGACCCCTGCGCCGCCGCACTCGAACGCTGGGACGAGAGCCTGTCGCCGACCCCGCTGCCGGCCCGCGTTGCCGTGCATCTGCCCTGCACGCAGCGCAATGTGATCGGAGGCGACGATAGGATCCTGCAGCTCCTGGCAAAGATTCCGCAGATCGAACTGTTCGCGCTGGACCCGGAGCAACGCTGTTGCGGCGCGGCCGGTACGCACTTCGTCACGCATCCCGGAATGGCGGACCGCCTGCTGGAACCGAAACTGGCGTCAGCCGAATCGCTGCAGGCCGACTACATCGTCAGCACCAACATCGGTTGCAGCCTGCACCTGGCGGGCGGCCTGCGCCGCCGCGACGGCCTTACCGCGCCGGAGGTGCTGCACCCGCTGGCACTGCTGGCACGACAGCTGCCGGCGGCTTCTGCCCGACCGGAGAGACACCGGCCAGCTGCGTCTCCAGGCGCAGCATCATCAACTCCGCCATTTCGGTCTGAATGAACTCGCGCAAACGCGCCTCCTCGGCCTCCTTCGCCAGCACCTGCTCGGGCTGGAAGCTGTAGTCGCGCGTCACCCGCAGGCGGTCCGGGCCGGCCAGCATCTCCACGCCGGAGAACACCTCGTACTGGACGCTGGTGACCAGCCGGTATTCGAGCGCCTTGCCGTCGATGCCGATCGACAGCACCTGCCGCGATTCGGTCAGATCCCGGAAGCGGATCACCGTGGTGTCCGCGTCGATGCCGCTGCGCACGGTCGCGCCGCGACGCTGCAGAATCGCGCGCAGCGATTTCTCCAGCGGTGGCTGCGACACGCGATACGGCGCGATCACCTCGATATAGACGTCCTGCAGCGCCGGGGGCAGCGGCCGGCTGCCGGCCAGGCGGAACCCGCAACCGGCCAGTGGCAGCAGCAACAGCAGCGCGAGCCAGTTCCGCATCAGACGACGAAGTTGACGAGCTTGCCGGGGTGAGCCGGAAAAAGAATGAATGCCTTGAAGGGCATTCGTTCCCAGCGAACTGGCGGACACGCGATCCGCCCCGGGTTCCGGGCTCGCCCTATTCCACTGCACCAAGCTTGCATAAAAAATCCGGCCTCTAGACCACAAAATTGACCAGCTTGCCCGGAACCACGATCTGCTTGCGGATCGGCTTGCCTTCGATGAAGCGCTGCACGTTGTCGTCAGCCAGTGCCGCGGCGACGATCACGTCCTTGTCGGCCGACGCCGGCAGACTGATGTTGGCGCGCAGCTTGCCGTTGACCTGCACCACGTAGCGGACCTCATCCTGCTCCAAGGCCGCCTCGTCGACCTGCGGCCAGCGCTGGTCGAGCAGATCGTCCCCACCGCGCAGCGCCTGCCAGAGGGCGTGGCAGGTATGCGGCACGATCGGCTGCAGCATCAGCGCCACGGCCTCCCACAGCTCCTGCATCAGCGCCCGGCCCTGCACCGACACATCGTTGAAACGGCCGGCCTCGTTGATCAGTTCCATGATCGCGGCGATGGCAGTGTTGAAGGTCTTGCGTCGCCCGAAGTCGTCACCGACCTTGGCAATGGTCTGGTGCAGCTTGCGCCGCAGCGCCTTCTGCCCCGCATCCAGGCCCGCGACGTCCAGCGCCTCGACCGCACCGCTGCTGATGTGCGCATGCACGCCGCGCCACAGGCGCCGCAGGAATCGCGATGCGCCTTCGACACCATCGTCGCGCCATTCCAGCGACGCATCCGGGGGCGCCGCGAACATCGCGAACAGGCGCACCGTGTCGGCGCCGTAGGTGTCGATCAGGGTCTGCGGATCGATGCCGTTGTTCTTGGACTTGGACATCTTCTCGACCCCGCCGATCACCACCGGCTGGCCGTCGGCGCGCAGCGTGGCGGCCAGCGGCTGCCCCTTGGCATCGGTCTCGAGATCGACGTCGGCGGGATTGAACCACTGCTTGTGGCCGCCCTCGACCTCGCGGTAGAAGGTCTCCTTGACGACCATGCCCTGGGTCAGCAGCTGCGTGAATGGCTCGTCGCTGCGGATCATGCCCTCGTCGCGCATCAGCTTGTGGAAGAAGCGCGCATACAGCAGATGCAGGATCGCGTGTTCGATGCCACCGATGTACTGATCGACCGGCAGCCAGTAGTCGGCGCGCGCGTCGAGCATCTGCTCGGTGTTGTCCGGGCAGGCGTAGCGCGCGAAATACCAGCTCGACTCCATGAAGGTGTCGAAGGTGTCGGTCTCGCGGGTTGCCGGCCCGCCGCACTGCGGGCAGCTGCACCTGGCCCACTCCGGGTCCGCCTTGATCGGCGACTTGACCCCGGTGAAGTCGACGTCCTCCGGCAACACCACCGGCAGCTGATCCTCCGGCACCGGCACCGCGTCGCATTGGGCGCAGTAGATCATCGGAATCGGACAGCCCCAGTAGCGCTGCCGCGAGACACCCCAGTCGCGCAGGCGGAAGTTGACCCGGCGACTGCCGGTGCCGGCCTGTTCGAAACGCTCAGCCAGGGCATCGAAGGCCTGCCGGTAATCCATGCCGTCGAGGACGCCGGAATTGACCACGCGCATCTGCGCGTGGGTCTTGTCCGCATACCAGTCCTGCCAGCGCTGCGGATCGTAGGTCTCGCCCTCGATCGCGATGACCTGCTTGATCGGCAGGTCGTACTTGTGCGCGAACTCGAAGTCGCGCTCGTCGTGCCCCGGCACCGCCATCACCGCGCCGGTGCCATAGCCCATCAGCACGAAGTTGGCCGCCCACACCGGCACCCGTTCGCCGGTGACCGGATGGATCGCCGAAATGCCCAGCGGCATTCCGCGCTTCTCCATCGTCTCCATCTCGGACTCGGCGACGCTGTTGTGACTGCAGGCTTCGATGAACGCCGCCAGTTCCGCATCGCCCCGCGCCGCCTTCTGCGCCAGCGGATGCTCCGCGGCGACCGCCAGATAGGTCACGCCCATCAGCGTGTCGGGGCGGGTCGTGAACACGGTCAGCGGCTCGGCCTCCCCTTCAACGCCGAACTGCAGCTCCAGCCCCTCGGAGCGCCCGATCCAGTTGCGCTGCATAGTCTTGACCGCCTCGGGCCAGCCTTCCAGCGTATCGAGGTCGTCCAGCAGCTCCTGGGCATAGGCCGTGATCTTCAGGAACCACTGCGGAATCTCCTTGCGCTCGACCAGCGCGCCGGAGCGCCAGCCGCGACCATCGACAACCTGCTCGTTGGCCAGCACCGTCTGGTCGACCGGATCCCAGTTGACCACCGCGTTCTTGCGGTAGACCAGGCCCTTCTTGAACAGGCGAGTGAACAGCAGCTGCTCCCAGCGGTAATACTCCGGACGGCAGGTCGCCAGCTCGCGCGACCAGTCATACGCCAGCCCCAGCGCCTTGAGCTGCTCGCGCATGTAGTCCATGTTGGCGTAGGTCCACTTCGCCGGCTGGGTCTGGTTGGCGATCGCCGCGTTCTCGGCCGGCAGACCGAAGGCGTCGAAGCCCATCGGTTGCAGCACGTTCTTGCCGAGCATGCGCTGGTAGCGCGCGATCACATCCCCGATCGTGTAGTTGCGCACGTGCCCCATGTGCAGCTTGCCGCTGGGGTACGGAAACATCGACAGGCAATAGAACTTCTCCTTCGATGCGTCCTCGACGACTTCAAAGGAATGGTTCCGCGCCCAGAACTCCTGAGCCGCGCGCTCGATCTCGGCGGGGTAGAACTGCTCTTGCATGGACAAGGCCGGGGTCACTAAAGGATTGAAAGGCCGCATAGTTTAGCAGCCGCAACCCACCAGCTCCCGCAGCTGTCACATCCGGGGAAGGGGCCCGTTCGGGCACAGGAAGCCCCGGCCCGGACTGACAAAATTTGTCACTATCAGCCCCACTCGGGTCAGTCATTGTCACCTTGATCAAAGTTATCCACAGAACAACCCATTGGTTTCCCTACGTTTCGTTGGGGCTGCTCAGTTGGCACACGACCTGCTGTAGGAAAAAGCGCACACGGAATATACCGGGCGCTTTTCACCAACCGCATTCTGGAGACTTCACCATGAACAAGCAGCAAGGCTTCACGCTGATCGAACTGATGATCGTCGTCGCGATCATCGGCATCCTCGCCGCCATCGCCCTACCGGCGTATCAGGATTACACCGTACGCGCCCGTGTTACCGAAGGTCTGAACTTGGCATCAGCCGTCAAGACTGCGGTCTCCGAGTCAGCCGCTTCCGGTGTCGCCCTCACCGACATGGATGCACTGACCGACGTCGGAGCCAGCTTCGACGCAACCGACATCGTCGACACAATGACGCTTACCGACGGAGTAATCACCATTGGTTTCGTTGACGCACAGGTCGGTGGATCAAACCTGTCCATCACCATGACACCGCAAATCGAGTCTAATGGGACGATTACTTGGACCTGTGCGGCAAATGCCGCTGCTAATAACAAGTATGTCCCTGCGAACTGCCGCGTCTAATATTCGGCACGTTTCATAGGGTTCTAAATGCGCCGCCTTCTGGCGGCGTCCTTTTTTGGGCGCTCAAAATTCCGTGGTGCACACACTACAATTTGCTCTGGTCTCCCTAACGCTCTGGGCCCACTGGGAAGTCCTGTCCCCTAAACTGTCAACGTCGTCGAAGCAATCCGAGGGGCTTATCTCTTTCCTACGAGAAGCCTGGAGCGAACACCCTTCCGCCTTTTTGCCCCTGATCGGACAGTTCCTTTCGATCGCCACACTGTATGGTCTTTTTTTTGCGCTGGTGTTCTGGGCCGGAAGAACCGGAGCGGCACACCGCGTATCAACCACGCTCCGAGCCCAGATCACCCGCCTGGCAATGGCATGGGCCGCAATCTGCTGGTTGACGTTGCGCATCAATTCGCATTTCTTCCCGCAATCAATCTGGGCCTGGGTAGCCCAGCCGGTCATCGACCAGCCGCTGTCAATCACCCTCGACCTGGCGGCGGCCCTGTGGATCGCTTGGCGGATCGGCATAGCCCTGCACCAGCACCTGCGCGCCCACAACAAACCCCGGCCAGCAGTCATTGCCTCACTATTCGCGGCATCAACAATCGGCCTCGTCACCTGGCAGCTGCAACACGGTACCTCTGAAGCCCTCGGCGCCGTAACACCGACATCTCACCGGCCTCCGAACGTCATCATCATTGGACTCGACTCGGTCCGAAATGACATCGCCTTAGACGGTGCATACACCGAGATGCCAGAGCTTCAAACATTGAGGCGCCGCTCGATGGTGCAAACGAACGTCATCGCGCCACTGGCGCGAACCTATCCTGCGTGGACCACCATTCTCACCGGAAAAAGTCCAGCCGAACACGGCGCGCGTTTCAATTTGACCTCGCCAGATCAGGTCGACACCACCAGCAGCATTGGACACAACTTCAGGAACGCCGGATACCGCACCATCTATGCCACCGACGAAACACGCTTCAGCAATATCGGAAAAGATTTCGGGTTTGACGAAGTCGTGGCGCCCGCTCCCGGGCTCGCCGATTTTGTGCTTGGCTCTTTCGCTGATACCCCCTTGGTCAACCTCGCGATCCAACTACCGGGCGCAGAGTGGATGCTGCCGTCGCTGGTCGGCAACCGTGCATTTGCCGAAGCCTATCGGCCACGACGATTTCTCTCCCTGCTGAGATCCAAGCTGCAGGATGGGGCGCCCGAAGCGCCCGTGTTCCTTGCCGTACATTTATGCCTAGCGCACTGGCCATATGCCAGCACGGATACCTCCGTATCAAGTGAACCCAATACCGGAACCGCCCGCGCACGCTATCGGTCGGCACTCACCGAAGTGGATCATCAACTCGGCGAGTTGCAGAGAATGCTGCACGAGCTCGATATCTGGAACGACGAAACCTTGGTGGTTGTTCTTAGTGATCACGGCGAGTCGTTCGGCATCAATCCCACTCCCACTGTGCAGAGCAACCATCCTGGACTGCCAAGTCCTGGCTTCCCGATCGGAGGGCACGGTGGCTCGCTACTCGACCCCGCGCAGTGGAAGACGTTTGCGATGTTCCATGGCCACTCGCAGCTGGGAAATATCCCGGCGGGCGAATCGGATCAGCTCTTGTCTCAAGCGGACTTGCCCCCCGCAATCCTTGCTCTGTCAGGCCTGAGCCCCCCGGAAACCAATCCTCTCAATACGCTGAGGGGGCGCAACATGATCCCTAGCCTCCCCCACGAACGTGTCGCTGTCGGAATCGAGACCGGCTTTCGCGGCCGCGGGCTCGACCCGACAAATCCGGACTTGTCGGTCGCGCTCGGGATCGGCCTCAGCTCATATCTACTCCGCAAAGACGGGCGCCTCGAAATGAGCCCCGCAACATTCGATATCGCGATGCAAGACAAAGACTTCGGAGTCACGGATGGCAAGCAGGTGCTGGTGCGGGTCGAGCGTGGACAGGGCTCAATTTTGGTACACGCCGATTTTGAAGAACATGTCTGGAGCATATATCCCGTACACCCTGAAGACGGAGCAGGCTCGACGCCCCCGCCACCCCTGCTCGACGCAGCATGCGAGGACAAGGAACTTCGCATCAGAATTGCCGCATGGTGCAACAGTTCGCCCCTGAAGGATTCAGGGCATCACCTGTGATCGGGCGCCCGGCACGGATTCGGCTCGACATTCTGCGGACACGGCTTGCAACTGTTGTCCTGCTGACAGGCATCGTCGCCTCAGTCGGCGTCACCAGCCTCCCCATGCAGTTGCGCCAGCCTCCATACGTCATATTGCTGCCACTGCTGTTCTCGCTCCTGATGGCGCCCGAGGCTTTTCGCGAAGTCCGCGCGCTATGGAAGATCCCCCTGTTCCGCTATGGCGTCTGGTCGGCGCTGATTCTGTTTGTCGGCTGGAAACTGTTCATCGGCCAAGTCTGGCACCTCCATCGAACATGGCTATATATCGCCGTTCTCTTGCTTGGGCTGGCGGCTGCCGGATGGCTGAGACAGGATCCCGAACACCGTTGGCTAAAAATTGCGTATACGAAAATTGCCACGGTTGCGGCCGCAATCACATGGATATGCATCGACGGATTTACCGTTGACAGATCCGCGCTTGGAGCGCTGTGGAAGGACCTTCCCGTCTATTTTCACGTCCGCCACGCCAATATGGAGGTGTTCACGGCGACGGCGCTCATTGTTGGGATCTGGAAATACAGCGGCGCCACGAGCCGTGCTCTTTTCGCGACAGCCTTGGCGCTGTTCGGATATTTCAGCGCATGGACAGGGGGGCGTGGAGAAATTCTCTCAATCGCCGTTTTTTCGGTTTGCCTGCTCACCGCCCTGAATATTCGCTCCCTGCCAATGCGATGGCTCGCCATGCCGGCCGCAGCATTCGCCAGCGGGGTGTTGATGGCGGCGCTCTCAGGTCATGGGCACGGAATTGAGCGCTGGTTCGCGCGGACGATGCAGGATTCAGTCGACGAAATGTCTTCGGGAAGGTTGACGATCTGGACCCTGTGCATCGAACGCGTCAGTGCGAACTGGGACACCCTCTGGTTCGGCTTCGGGCCGGATGCCTATGCACGAGCCGGCATGAACCATGCCCTTGAAGCGCTGACAGGCCGGCCGAATTTTACGGCGCAGCCGCATAACACTCTCGTCCTGTGGCTCCTGGAATTCGGCGTCGTCGGCACAGTGCCCCTCGCGGCTTGGAGCCTCCACTGGCTCACTTGCGCCACGCAAACCCTGAAGGAAACACGAGCCACGCCTCAGGACGCTGCCATCGCAGGATTGTTGATCGCAACGTATTTCTACTCTTTGTTCGATGGCCAGTTTTATTACGATTTTCAGCTCTGCATCATCGCTCTGGCAATCGCGTACCTGGGGCAAATCCGCCGGCGTATCAGCAGCACCGCCGGAAACACTGGATGACCCCGTGTTCAGATCCGACTCGCAGTGCCGATATTTGCCCAGGAGCGCCCCGTTCCCGGCAAATGCCGGCACAACAGCGCTGGATCCGCGGTTATGCTAATAATCAGCGTCATATTGAGATTGAGCCGCTAGCATGGCATTGAGCCCTTCGAACCAACAAAGCCAGGCATTCCTCGGCGGTCTTGCGCGTCGTCTGGTCGCCGACAAGCTGCTGACTGAGGAATCGGCACGCGAGGTGCAGCAAAAGGCGCTCAAGAGCGGGCGCGCTTTGGTTTCGGTACTCGTCGAATCCAAGCTGGCCCGCCCCGCCGCCATTGCCGAATCGGCCAGCCTCGAGTTCGGCATCCCCCTGCTGGACCTGTCCGCAGCCGACATCGACCCAGCAGTCGCGCGCGAAGTCAGCGAAAAAGTCCTGCGCAAGACCAACGCACTACCCCTGTTCAAGCGCGGCAAGAAGATCTACGTCGCGGTTTCGGACCCGACCAACCTGCAGGCCCTGGACGAGATCAAGTTCGCGACCGGGCAGCAGACCGAGGCGATCCTGGTCGAGGACGACAAGCTCGCAAAGGCCATCGACGCGGCGGTACAAGTCGCCGAATCCCAGCAGATGGACCTCGGCGACGCCGACCTTGAGAACCTCGATATCGTCGAGGGCGGCGAGTCCGAAGCGGCTGGGCTCGACGTCACCCGCGCCGATGCCGAAGACGCGCCGATCATCCGCTATGTCAACAAGATCCTGGTGGACGCGATTCATCAGGGCTGCTCGGACATCCACTTCGAGCCCTACGAAAAGACCTACCGGATCCGCTACCGAAGGGACGGCGAGCTCAAGACGATCGCCACCCCCCCCGTTTCTCAAGGTGGGCGCCTGGCAGCCCGCGTCAAGGTCATGTCCCGCCTGGATCTCGCCGAACGCCGTATCCCCCAGGACGGCCGCATCAAGCTGAATCTCTCCAAGACCAAGGCGATCGATTTTCGCGTCAGCACCTGCCCGACCCTGTTTGGCGAAAAGATCGTCTGCCGCATTCTGGATCCGTCCAGCGCGCAGCTCGGCATCGATGCACTCGGCTACGAGCCGGAGCAGAAAGCCGCCTACATGCATGCCCTCGAGCAACCGCAGGGCATGATCCTAGTCACCGGCCCGACCGGGTCGGGCAAGACGGTGTCGCTGTACACCGGCCTGAATATTCTCAATACCGAGGATATCAACATCTCGACCGCGGAGGACCCGGCCGAAATCAACTTGCCTGGCATCAATCAGGTCAACGTCAACCCGAGGGTGGGCCTGACCTTCGCCGCCGCACTGCGCTCGTTCCTGCGTCAGGATCCGGACGTGATCATGGTCGGCGAAATCCGCGATCTCGAGACGGCCGAAATTGCCATTAAAGCGGCTCAAACCGGCCACTTGGTCCTCTCGACCCTCCACACCAACGACGCACCCCAGACAATCGTGCGCCTGATGAACATGGGCGTTCCCGCGTACAACATCGCATCGACCCTGACGCTGATCATTGCCCAGCGCTTGGCGCGTCGTTTGTGCAGCTCGTGCAAGAAGGTTGCCAACATCCCGCGTGCGGAATTGATCAAGCAGGGTTTCACGGAAGCGGAAATCGATGCTCCCGGCTTCGAAGTCCACGAGGCGGTCGGCTGTGATCAGTGCGACAGTGGCTACAAGGGGCGAACGGGCGTCTATCAGGTGATGCCTTTTTCAGATGCCATGGGACGCATCATCATGGAAGGCGGAAGCGCGATGGAGATCGCCGATCAATCGCTCAAGGAAGGCATCAAGGACCTGCGGCAATCGGCATTGGCCAAGGTCCGTGCGGGCATCATCGATCTGGCGCAGGCCAATGCCTGTACCATGGGCGACTAGGAACTGACGGATTACGACGATGGCTCAGGCGGCTGCTGTCAAGGAATTCACTTTCAAGTGGGAAGGTACGGATCGCAAGGGCAATCGCATCAAGGGCGAGACACAGGGCCCCTCCGACACGTTCGTCAAACTGCAGCTGCGTAAACAGGGCATCAATCCGATTGCGGTTCGCAAGCAATCGTCCCTGTTCGGGCCTCGGAAGCGCAAGATCACGTCAGGGGATGTTGCGATCTTTCTCCGCCAGATGTCGACGATGATGTCGGCAGGCGTACCGCTCGTGCAGTCCCTGGAAATCGTCGGCCGCGGCCACGAGAATCCAAGCATGGGCGAGATGATCATGGCGGTTAAAAGCCATATCGAGGGTGGCAGTTCCTTTGCGGAGAGCCTGGCAAAGTTCCCTCTACACTTCGACGACTTGGTGATCAATCTGGTCGATGCCGGCGAAAAGTCCGGAACCTTGGAGACGCTACTCGACAAGGTGGCGACCTACAAGGAAAAGACCGAGGCCATCAAGAAGAAGGTCAAGAAGGCGCTCACGTATCCAACCGCGGTCATCGTCGTCGCCTTCATTGTGACGGGCATCCTGCTCTACTTCGTGGTCCCGCAGTTCCAGGATCTGTTCCAGGGCTTTGGCGCGGACCTGCCCGCATTTACGCAGATGGTTATCAACCTGTCTCAATTCGTACAGGACAAGTGGTGGCTGATCCTCCTGATCATAGGGGGATCAGCATTCGCATTCATCGAAGCCAAAAAAAGGTCGGCCGCCTTTCGCCGCATGCTCGACCGAGTCATGCTGAAAATCCCGGTCGTGGGAGACATTCTCTACAAATCGGCGGTCGCGCGTTATGCACGGACCCTCTCCACGATGTTCGCCGCCGGCGTCCCCTTGGTCGAAGCAATGGGGCCTGTGGCTAAGGCGGCCGGCAACGTCATCTTCGAAGAAGCAATCCTGATCATGCGCGATCAGGTTTCGACCGGCCAGCAGCTGCAGCTCTCGATGCAGTTGACCAACCTGTTCCCGAACATGGCCACGCAGATGGTCGCGATCGGCGAGGAATCCGGTTCGCTCGACGCGATGTGCGCCAAGGTCGCCGACTTCTACGAAGCAGAGGTGGACAATCTGGTCGATGCTCTGTCCAGCCTGCTCGAACCGTTGATCATGGTCGTACTCGGCACTCTGGTCGGCGGGCTCGTCGTTGCCATGTACTTGCCGATCTTCAAGCTCGGAACCGCTATCTAGGCTTCATCTAACTAAATGCCCCTAATTGATGGGCTGCGCGACAGCCCCCCATTTCTCGTTTCCGCTGTCACCATCCTGAGTCTACTGGTCGGCAGCTTTCTCAATGTCGTCATCCTGCGACTGCCGAGAATGCTGGAGCGGGACTGGCAACGGGAAGCGCGCGAGATTCTGTCTCTGCCCGCCGAACCGGCCGAGAAGTTCTCGATCGTCTTTCCGGCTTCCCACTGTCCGTCATGCTCGGCGCCGATCAAGCCGTGGCACAACATTCCGCTCCTGGGCTGGCTGATGTTGCGTGGGCACTGCGCCGCCTGCAAAGCACCGATTTCCGTGCAATACCCTCTGGTCGAGGCGGCCAGCGGCGTCATGGCGGGACTGTGTGCGTGGCACTTCGGCTGGGGGCCGCAGCTGGCGGGCGCGTTGGCGCTGACCTGGACGCTGCTCGCGCTTGCAGTCATCGACCTCAGAACCCAGTTGCTCCCCGACAATCTCACGCTTCCGCTGATGTGGCTCGGCCTGGGCGTCAATCTCTATGGCGTATTCGTCCCGATCGAAACCGCCGTGATCGGCGCGATGATCGGCTACCTGAGCCTGTGGTCGATCTTCCATCTGTTCCGCCTGGTCACCGGCAAGGAAGGCATGGGCTATGGCGACTTCAAGCTGCTCGCCGCCATCGGCGCCTGGCTCGGCTGGCAGGCACTCCCGATGGTCATTCTGTTGTCGTCGCTGGTGGGCGCCGTCGTCGGGATCGGCCTGATCGCATTCAGGCGCCACGATCGCCAGATCCCGATCCCCTTCGGCCCCTATCTGGCGGCCGCCGGCTGGCTGGCTTTGCTTTATGGGGACAGCATCAAGGAAGGGTATTTCCGGATGTCCGGGCTCGGGTGACGATGGCGCATGCTCTCACCATTGGCCTGACGGGCGGAATCGCCAGCGGCAAATCGACCGTTCAGGAGATGTTCGTCGAACTGGGCGTTCCAGTCCTGGACGCGGATCAGGTGGCCAGGGACGTCGTCGCGCCGGGCTCGGAAACCCTGCAGGAAATCGCCCGGACCTTTGGTGCGCAGATGCTGCTGGCGGACGGCTCACTCGACCGGCGCCGGATGCGGGAGCATGTGTTCGCGGACGACGCGGCCCGGCAACGCCTGGAAGGCATCACCCACCCTGAGATCCGCCAACGAATGCAGGCGTGGCGAGACCGGCAGACCGCACCCTATTGCATCCTCAGCGTCGCCATCCTGGTCGAGGGCGGCATGCGCAGCCTGGTCGATCGCGTCTTGGTCGTGGATGTTCCGGAGGCCGTGCAGGAGCAGCGTCTTCAGACCCGCGACAACGTCGATCAGGTGCTGGCTCGACGGATGCTGGCAGCGCAGGCGTCCCGCTCGGAGCGCCTCGCCGCCGCCAACGACATCCTCGTCAACGTCATTCCCCTTGCGCAGCTGCGCGGCTGCGTCCGACGTTTGCACGAACACTACCTGCAACTCGCCCGCGACAGCGACCCCGACGGCCCCGGCCTGCGTTTGCCCGAGTCTGAGACATCGTTCACAATGGCCTTTTAACTGCGAGCATGCATCGCCGGTGTCACAGGCAGGAGATTTCGTTGTATTCGAGCAGCCTCTGACGGAGAGGGTCCGGACGTTCCTGCGCCTGGAATTCCTGTTCGCGCAGCATGCCCATCACCGTCAGAACCCCTCCGAATTCGGCGTCCGCGCCACTCTCGACACCCTGCTCAACATCCTTGTCGTCCTGTCGCGTTCCGATCTGAAGAACGACATCCTCAAGGAGCTCTCGGATCAGCACGCACAACTGACGAGGCTGGCAGCGCGTCCCGGAATCGACCAGCAACGTCTCGACGGGGTTCTGGCCGAGATCACCGCCGCCCACAACGGACTGCAGGAACTGGCGACCCAGTTCGCCGGCTCGGCCTTGCGGGAAAGCGACTTCCTCACGGGCATTCTGAATCGCTCCGGCATTCCCGGCGGCACCTGCGGATTCGATCTCCCGCACTACCATTTCTGGCTCTCACAACCCCCCGAGCGGGTCAAGCGCGACCTCGACGCCTGGTACACCGACGTGCGCCCGTTCGAAATCGCGGTCAATCTGTATCTGAATCTGCTGCGCGCAAGCGTGTCCCCCAAGGATGAAACCGCGCCGTCCGGTATGTATGTCGTCACCCCACCCGGACCCTGCCAGCTGATCCGCGTGCTGCTCGCTGCGGACGGGGGCGTCTACCCCGAGATCAGCGCCGGGAAACATCGCTGCACCGTCCGCTTCATGGACGCGCGGGATATCGATGCGCGCGCGCATCAGGCCATGAGCAACATCGCCTTCAAGATCCAGTTCTGCGCGCTGTGAACCCGAGTGATTCCACCCCGACCCGCGTCCGCATCGCGGCATGCCCGCAGTGCGGACAATCGACAAGGCTCGACGCCAGCAACCGCTGGAGACCGTTCTGCTCCGAACGTTGCCGCATGATCGACCTCGGCGCGTGGTTCAGCGAAAAGCGGGGCATTCCAGACGAGGACTCGACGCCGCCGCCGGACTTCGACGACCCGGGCTACCAATAGGCCGTGATTCCGGCAATGCCCTGCGCATAGGCCGCGAACGCGTCGCCAAGTGTTTTGAGATCCAGGCCACCGATTGCGTAAACCGGCAAGCCGGCGCCCCTCGCCAGGGACGCAAACCGGTCCCAGCCCATGCCATCCACGCCCGGATGCGAGCGCGTCGGCAACACGCTACCCAATACCGCGCCATCGAACCCCAACGCCCTGGCCAACGCCAGTTCCGCGTCGTCGTGGACCGAAGCCATGCGCGGGCAGTCCGGAGCCTTCTGCAATGCGCGCAATGTCCGGCCCGACGCGTGCCAACCCCATGCGCCGAGCTCCGTTACCCAACCCGGCTCGCGGTCCAGCAGCACACGCAGCCGCAACGGGGCCGCACGCGCAATGACCCGGCTGGCCAGCTCACGATACGCGCGGTCGCTGACGCCGGGCAGCCGCAGCCGCAGCAGGGCCTCGATCGGCAGGCCGTCCAATCCGTCGACGATGTCGGATGCCGATGCATCGGCGGGCGTGAATACATAGTGCTCGGGCAGGCACAACGCCTGCACGATGGGCCCATCGGCCCCGAGCAGCGGATACGTCTGCAACTGATCAGGCCGACACCAGGCCAGTGCCTGTCCCTCGCGCCCATGCGGATCGCCATCCCAGGCCGTGATCTTCCACACGTCCAGCTCGACGAGGCGATCGCTGTAGTCGTGACGCAGCGCGATCAGCGGACGGGCCACCGTGACCCGGACCCCGAGCTCTTCACTCAGTTCGCGAACCAGTGCGTCACGTGCGCCTTCGCCCGGCTCGATCTTGCCGCCAGGGAATTCCCACTCACCGGCAGCGATCTTGCCCGGCGGACGTTGCGCAATCAGCACCTCACCGTCCGGACGCTGCAAAGCACCGCAGGCCACCCGTATCCGCGGCACGTCGGTCATGCCTGTGCTCGAGTCACCGTCCGGCGACACCGCCACCAACCGGACTCAGGTCCGATATTCGGCATTGATCTTGACGTAGTCGTATCCGAGATCGCAGGTCCAGACCCGGATGGCTTCACGCCCCCTCCCCAACCGAATCCGGATGACATACTCGGAGCGCGCGAAGACCGCGGCCCCGCGGCTTTCCTCGTAGGCCGGATCGGGCTCCCCGTTGCGAATGAGCGCGACTTCGTCGATGTCGATCGACAGACCGGCCAGATCCAGATCGGCGATCCCGCATCGTCCCACTGCAGCCAGAATCCGGCCCCAGTTTGCATCGCCCGCAAACGCGGCGGTCTTGAACAGCGGCGAATGCGCCAGCGCATACGCAGCCAGCCGGGCCTCGTGTTCGCTGCCCGCTTCCGAGACGTCGATGGTGATCAGCCGCGTCGCGCCTTCGCCATCCCGGATCACCGCCTGCGCAAGTTCGATACACACCTCGGCGACCGCATCGGCAATCACCGCGTAGTCCGGATGTGACGGCCCTACGTCGGTCTTACCTGCGGCACCGGTGGCGAACAGCACGACGCTGTCATTGGTGGAAGTGTCGCCATCAACCGTGATGCAATTGAAGGAGCGCCCCACGGCGTCGCGCAGGCAACGATCGGTTGCCTCCGCGGTCAGGCGGGCGTCGGTGCCGACGAACCCGAGCAGGGTTGCCATATCCGGGCAGATCATCCCCGCCCCCTTGGCGATGCCGGTCACGGTGACCACGCCCTGGGACGTCGCGACCTGACGCGAGCATCCCTTCATGACCGTATCCGTCGTCATGATCGCAGTGGCAGCCGCCATCCAGCCGTCCGTCTTCAGCCCGGCATGCAATGCCGGGACCGTATCCAGCATCCGCTGCAGCGGCAGGGGCTGGCCGATCACGCCGGTCGAGAACGGCAAGACCTGCGTCGGCGCGCAACCGATCGATTCGGCCACGGCCCGAACCGTTGCCTCCGCAGCCTGGCGACCCGCCTGACCGGTGCCGGCATTGGCATTGCCGGAGTTCACCAGCAGACCGCGAATGCCTGCGTCGGCCGCCAGCGCCTCCCGACACAAGGTGACGGGGGCCGCGCAGAAAGCGTTACGCGTGAACACGCCGGCAACCTGTGTCCCCTCTACGAACTCGAACATCACCATGTCCGATCGTCCCGGCCGCTTGATCCCCGCACAGGCGTCACCGATGCGGACCCCCGCGATCGGAAGCAATGACTCTGGAGCTTTCAGGTTGACGGCCATGGTGTCCTCGACAGACCAAACAAACAACGACGCCCGCCGATCAGGCGGGCGCTCGCTTGCATTTTATCGGCAGTGATACCGAGTGGCGATGCCACCGGGCTCACCGCATGCCAGCAGGCTCAGACCAGTGCGCCGTGGCAATGCTTGTATTTCTTCCCGCTGCCACAGGGGCACGGATCGTTGCGCCCGACCTTCGGGTCCTGCCGAACGACCGGGCTGGGTCGCGATGCGGCCGCCTCAGCGGGATCCAGGCGCCGGGCACCGGATGCGGCAGGCGGCGCCTGCTCGGCAGCGGAGGTGTCCGCCCCACCCTCGACGACGGGCGCCGACTCATGCTGCATCTGCATCTTGCGCTCGAGGGCTTCGGCCTGCTGGCGGCGCTGCGCCTCGACCGCCTTGACCTCCTCCTCGGTCTGGATCCGTACCCGGGCCAGCAGCGAGATGACATCATGCTTGTACCGCGCCAGCATGTCGTTGAACATCGCGAATGCTTCGCGCTTGTACTCCTGCTTCGGATCCTTCTGCGCGTAGCCACGCAGGTGGATGCCCTGGCGCAGGTAGTCCATCGCCGCAAGATGCTCGCGCCACAAGTTGTCGAGCGTCTGCAGCATCGCCGCCTTCTCGAAATGCTCGAGCACGGGCGCGCCGACGGCCTGTTTCTTGTCCTCGTACGCGGACTTGACCCGATCGAGGATCCGCTCGCGCAGCCCCTTCTCGTTGAGGTCGCGCTCCTCGTCGAGCCAGGACTTGACCGTGAGTTCCAGATTGAAATCGCGCTTGAGCGACTCCTCCAGCCCCTCGACATTCCACATGTCCTCGATGCTCTGGGGCGGAATGTAGGCGTCGACCACCGCGCTGACCACATCCGGGCGGATGTCGTCGATCATCGGCGTCACCCGCTCGGAGCCCATGATGCTGTTGCGCAGCTCGTAGATCGCCTTGCGCTGGTCGTTGGCGACGTTGTCGAACTCGAGCAGATGCTTGCGGATGTCGAAGTTGTGGGCTTCCACCTTGCGCTGGGCGGTCTCGATCGCACGGGTGACCCAGCGATGCTCGATCGCCTCGCCCTCCTGCATGCCGAGCCGCTGCAGCATCGCGCGCATCCGCGGCGGGGTGAAGATCCGCATCAGCGTGTCGTCGAGCGACAGGAAGAAACGCGAGCTGCCCGGATCGCCCTGACGGCCGGCACGGCCGCGCAGCTGATTGTCGATACGCCGGGACTCGTGGCGTTCGGAGCCGATGACCGCCAGGCCGCCAGCCTTCAGAACGAGGTCATGCCGTTCCTGCCATGTAACCCTGGCGGCCTCCCGCGCGGTGGCATCGTCTTCGGCGATCTGGGCCAGCTCCGCCTCGAGGCTGCCGCCGAGCACGATATCGGTACCGCGGCCGGCCATGTTCGTCGCGATGGTCACGGCATCGGGCCGCCCCGCCTGCGCGATGATCTCGGCTTCGCGCTCGTGCTGCTTGGCGTTGAGCACTTCGTGGCGGATCCCGTCGCGCTTGAGCAGGCTGGACAGCAGCTCCGAGCTCTCGATGCTCGCCGTACCGACCAGCACCGGCTGATGCCGGGCGTGCGCTTCCTTGATCTCGGCGATGACCGCGTTGTACTTCTCCTGCGCGGTCATGTAGACCAGATCGCCGTGATCCTTGCGGACCATTGGCCGATTGGTCGGAATCACGACGACTTCCAGGTTGTAGATGCTCTGGAACTCGAAGGCCTCCGTGTCCGCGGTGCCGGTCATGCCGGACAGCTTCTCGTACAGGCGGAAATAGTTCTGGAACGTGATGCTCGCGAGCGTCTGGTTTTCCTGCTGGATCCTGACGCCTTCCTTGGCCTCGACCGCCTGATGCAGGCCATCGCTCCAGCGCCGCCCCGCCATCATGCGCCCGGTGAACTCATCGATGATGATGACCTCGCCGTTGCGGACGATGTACTCGACGTCGCGCTTGTAGAGATGGTGAGCCCGCAACAGCGCGTTGAGATGGTGCAGCAGAATGATGTTGGCCGCGTCGTAGAGGCTGTCTTCCTCGCCCAGCAACTGGGCCGAACGCATCAGCTCCTCGACCTTTTCGTGCCCCTCCTCGGTGAGGTGCACCTGCTTCGACTTCTCCTCGACCGAGAAATCGCCAGGGCCGTCCTCTTCCTGCTGCGCAACGAGCCGCGGAATCAGCGCGTTGATCTTGCGATACAGCTCCGGATCGTCGTCCGTGGGACCACTGATGATCAGCGGCGTCCGCGCCTCGTCGATCAGGATCGAGTCGACCTCGTCAACGATCGCATAGTGCTGCCCGCGCTGAACCTTGTCCTCGAGCGAGAACGCCATGTTGTCGCGCAGGTAGTCGAAGCCGAGCTCGTTGTTGGTCGCGTAGGTGATGTCGCAGGCGTAGGCCTCGCGCTTCTCGGCATTCTGCTGCCCGGCGCTGACAACGCCCACCGTCATTCCGAGGAACCGGAAGATCCGCCCCATCCAGTCGGCGTCGCGCCGGGCCAGATAGTCGTTGACGGTAACCACATGCACGCCCTTGCCGGGCAGCGCATTCAGGTAGGCCGACAGGGTTGCGACCAGGGTCTTGCCCTCACCGGTGCGCATCTCGGCAATCTTGCCCTCATGCAGCACCGCACCGCCGATCAGCTGGACGTCGAAGTGACGCATGTTGAGGACGCGCTTGCCGGCCTCGCGGACGACGGCAAACACTTCTGCCTGCATCTGCTCGAGCGTCTCCCCCTTGGCGAGACGTTCCCTGAAAATGCGCGTCTGATCCCGGAGCTCGTCGTCACTCAGCGTCGAGAGGCGCTCCTCGTGTGTCGCAACCTGCGCGACCAGGCGGTTGAGCCGCTTGATGATGCGCTGATTGCGGCTCCCAAAGACACGAGCCAGCAAGTTGTTAACCATAGGTACCGTTGGTGATCCGCGCCTCTGCGAGCGCGGGTGGGTCGAATGAGGTCCGTCGCGTGCCGCGTATTATGCCTTTGTTGGGACGCTCAAACCCGATTCAAGTTCAATTCGGGAATTAGGGACCGATTCGCCACCAGCCATTCAGCGTGCCGCGCGAATGTACTGTTCCGGATTGACCAGCACGCCGTTATAGAGCACCTCGAAGTGCACGTGGGGACCGGTCGAACGCCCGGTCGACCCCATCTTGGCGATGGCCTGCCCCTTGGCGACCTTGTCGCCCGGCTTGACCAGGATCTCGCTGTTGTGGCCGTAACGCGTGGCGTAGCCGTTGCCGTGGTTGATCTCGACCAGATTGCCGTAGCCGTCGTGGGGCCCGGCTTCGGCCACGATTCCGGCCGCCACTGCAAGCACGTCTGATCCTGATTTGCCGGCGAAATCGATGCCCATATGCCGCGTCAGACGGCCGCTGAACGGATCGGTGCGCACCCCGAACAGCGAGCTGATCCAGCCGCTGCTGATCGGCCAGCCCGAGGGCCGCACCTCTTTCTGCAGGCGGCTCGCCAGCAACAGATCCTCGAGCACGCGCAGCTGACGCTCGCGGTCCGACAGCTGCTGCTCGAATTCATCCAGCGACGAGAGCACCCCATCCAGGCTGCCCTCGGAGAGCAACGCGGATTCGGGTCCGCCCACCGGGGGATCCTGCTCGAAGTTGAACTCGCCCTGGTCGAGCCCGGCGATCTCGGTCAGACGCTGCCCCGCCGCATCGAGGCGCAGCACGTGCGCCTGCAAACGGGCCACCCGCCGCGCCAGCGCGGTGGCATTCTGTTCGATCTCGGCACGCGCTTCCTTGATCGCGGAACGCTGCGCCTCCGCCTCCTGCGCCCAGCCGGCGACCAGCCCTTCCGGCAGCGAGGTATCGGGAGCGGTCGAGAAATCCAGGCGGCCAAGCGAAAACGCCGCCGTCACCAGCAGGGCGACGAGCAGGACCACGGGCAGCAGCAGGTAGGCATGCCGCAGGTCTAGCGGTATCTTCCACGTGCGTCCACGCTTGTGGCTGACGACGATAATATCCATCTAGCTTCTATGCACCCCGATCACCGCAGTCCCAAGCCTCTTCACCAGACCCTCATGCGCAATCCGCACGGGCTTGGCGGCATCCTCGAGCGCGCGCGCAGACTCGCCGACGTCAATCGTGCACTGCACGAATGGTGCCACGAGCCCTGGATGCAGCACGTCCGCGTCGCGAACATCCGGGGCGACACGCTCGTCCTGTATTCCACATCTGCCGCTGCGCTGGTCCCGCTCCGCAACCGGAGCCGGTCACTGCTCTCTTGGCTTAACGGCCGCTATACCCTTTCCTTGACCCGCACCGAAATGAGGGTCCGTCCCCAATAGCGTCCGTCAGCTCGGGATTGTACCGGCGCGCGCCATCATGGCGCAAGGCAAGTCGCTGATCCTACGGGTTTTCCCCTATACGGAAATGATCCGGAAACCCCCGGATCAGACCGCCTGCAGGCTCCCGCGAACGAACGAGATCGGTGCGGGGTTGCGCGCCTCGTCGAAGGTGACGATCTCGTAGGACGCGGCGTCATCGAGCACCGCGCGAACCAGCTTGTTGTTCAGCGCATGCCCCGACTTGTAGGCCGTATAGGCCCCGATCACCGCGTGACCGAGCAGATAGAGGTCACCGATGGCATCGAGGATCTTGTGCCGGACGAACTCGTCGTCGTAGCGCAGACCGTCCTGGTTGACCACGCGGTACTCATCCAGGGCGACGACGTTGTCCAGACTGGCGCCAAGACCGAGATTGGCGGCGCGCAGGGTGTCCAGTTCGCGCATGAACCCGAAGGTGCGGGCGCGGCAGACCTCGGACACGTACGAAGCCGTGGAGAACTCGACCACGCGCTGCTGCGCCGACGCACGCAGCGCCGGATGCTGGAAGTCGATCGAGAACGCCAGACGATAGCCGTCATGCGGCTCGAAACGCGCCCACTTGTCGCCGTCCTGTACCTGCACCGGCTGACGGATGCGGATGAAGCGCTTCGGCGCGTCCTGCTCGTGCAGGCCCGCCGACTGCAGCAGGAACACGAACGGCCCAGAACTGCCGTCGAGAATCGGCAGCTCCGGCGACGACAGTTCGACAATGCAATTGTCGATGCCGAGACCTGCGAATGCCGACATCAGGTGCTCGATGGTCATGACCTTGTCGCCGCGGTCGCTGACCAGCGTGCTGCACATCACCGCCTCGCGCAGCAACTGTGCCTGGGCGGGAATCTCGGGCGCCTGCGGCAGGTCGGTCCGGCGGAACACGATCCCGGTATCCGGCCCCGCGGGGAGCAGCGACATGTAGACCTTCCGGCCGGAATGCAGCCCGATGCCGCTGGCACGGACGGCTTGCTTAAGCGTGCGTTGACGGACCATCTCGCCTCGAGTCAATAGAAAAGGGCGCAGCGCGTCATCCACGCCGCGCCCATTGGACACGGAATTTTAGCACGGGTTTCCCGCAACCGGCGCCCAGCGGCTTTGGCGGCGTGGGCACGCGCCGGATTCGGCTCTGCGCCCGGACCGCCGGCCACCGGTAGCGGGGCCGATCTTCAGTCGGCTTGATTTCGCAGGAAGGCCGGAATGTTGATGATGTCCTCATCCAGCAGCGGGAACGAACCGCCGCCTCCGGCCGCAACCTGCCGCTGCTGGCGATGCACGGCAGGAATATCCAGATTGTGGGCGCCCATCGACGCGGGCATCGTCGGCAGCGGCATGTCCGCGCGCGGCATGAACTGGGCCACCTTCGGATTGACCGGAGCCGTGGCCGGCATCGGCGCCGCCTGATGCTGCTTGACTCCCGGCAGCCCGGTCGCGACCACGGTCACCCGCAGCACGCCGTCCAGATTGGGACTCATCGACATGCCGCACTTGGCATCGGCCTCGTCGGAGGCGATCTCGGCAACGCGCGAGTTGATGTACTCGAGCTCCTCCATCGTCAGCGACTCATCGCAGGTCACGTTGACCAGCAGCCCGCGCGCGCCGTGCAACTCGATATCGTCGAGCAACGGGCTGGACAAGGCCATCTCGACCGCCTTTTCGGCGCGCGCCTCACCGCTTGCCTCGCCGATGCCCATCATCGACATGCCGCGATTGGTCATGACGGTGCGCACGTCGGCGAAGTCGACGTTGACCAGGCCCGGCCGCGTGATCAGGTCCGAGATACCCTGGACCGCGTTCTGCAGCACGTCGTTGGCCGACTTGAAACAGTTCAGGACGGTGATCTTGGTGCCCAGAACCAAGCCGAGCTTCTCGTTCGGGATCATGATCAGCGAGTCGGTGTTCTGGCGCAGCTCGTCGACGCCCTTGAGCGCAACCGCCATGCGCTTCTTGCCCTCGTGCGCGAACGGCTTGGTCACGACGGCAACGGTGAGAATGCCCAGCTCCTTCGCAACCTCGGCGATCACCGGCGCCGCGCCGGTACCGGTGCCACCCCCCATGCCCGCAGTGACGAACAGCAGGTCGGTGCCCTCGATCAGTTCGCGGATGCGGTCACGATCCTCCTCGGCAGCCTGGCGGCCGACCTCGGGGTTCGACCCCGCACCGAGCCCGCGCGTGATCTCCGCACCGAGCTGCAGCTGATTGGTCGGCACGCAACGCTCGAGATGATCGCGATCCGTGTTTGCGCAAATGAAGTCGACGCCCTCGATGCCGGCCTGCGCCATCTGGTTGACGGTGTTGCAGCCGCCACCACCGACGCCCACCACCCGAATGACGGCGCGCTTCCGTTGGCCATCCTCCAGCTCAAAGATTTCGCGTGTCTGTGCCATGTCCGTGCTCCTGCGCTTGCGCGCTGATTAGTTCGTTTACCGATTCACCCGTACGTCCGTCGCGGCCGCCGTGCCGGCCTCGCGGTCGTTTTTATCTATCTAATTTTCAGCCATTTTACATTATAAAAAAACTGTGCCAATGTCAATAATAAAGTTGATGAAAGTTTTTAATTAAAAACACTCTTTCGTTGCGCTCGAGCTACCGCAACGTTCAGAAACTGCCCCGGAACCATTCGCCGACCCGCTGCGCGAGATAGGACAACCCCTGCGTCGGCGCGCGGGCGGCCTGCGGCCGGTACTGATGCCCGTAGAGCAGCAGTCCCACCGCGGTGCTGTAGGCCGGATTGCGGGTCACATCCTTGAGGCCCTCGACGTTGTGCGGCACACCCAGGCGGACCGGCAGCTCGAAGACCTCCTCGGCCAGCTCGATCACGCCCGGCATCTGCGCGGCACCTCCGGTCAGCACCACGCCGCCCGCGATCAGGTCGTACCACTCGGAGCGGTGCAGCTCACGGCGGATGAAGCGGAACAGCTCCTCGTAGCGCGGCTTGATCACCTCTGCCAGCGTCAGCCGCGACAGGCGCCGTGACGGCTGGTCACCGACCCCCTTGACCTCGATTTCGTCGTCTCCGGTCGAGTACTGCGGCAGCGCGACGCCGTACTGCACCTTCAGCTCCTCGGCGTACGGCGCGGGCGTACGGAACGCCACGCTGATGTCGTTGGTGACCTGATTGCCGGCGATCGGCAGCACTGCGGTGTGACGGATCGTGCCGCCCTTGAACACCGCGATGTCGGAAGTCCCGCCGCCGATGTCGACCATGCAGACACCAAGATCGCGCTCGTCCGGCAGCAGCGTCGCGTAGCTGGATGCCAGGTGCTGCAGAATGAGCTTGTCGACCTTCAGACCGCAGGACTCGACACACTTGTAGATGTTCTGCGCCGCGGATATCGAGCCGGTGACAACATGCACCTTGGCTTCCAGGCGCACACCGTGCATGCCGATCGGATCATGGATGCCCTCGCGCCCGTCGACGACAAACTCCTGCGGAATGACGTGCAGGATCTTCTGGTCGGCGGGGATCGCGATCGCCCGCGCCGCGTCGATGACGCTGTCGACGTCGCGCTCGGTCACGCTGCCGGCCTTCACCGGCGCGACACCGGTCGAATTCAGACTGCGGATATGGGTGCCCGAAATGCCGACGAAGATCGACTGCGCGCGGCAGTTGGCCATGTGCTCGGCATTCTCGATCGCCCGCTTGATTGCCTGCGTCGTCGCCTCGATGTTGACGACATCGCCCCGGTTCATGCCGCGGGACGCGCTCTCGCCGCGCCCGACGATCTCGACGTGCCCCTCGGGCATCATCTGCCCGACCACGGCCACGCACTTGGACGTCCCGACATCCAGTCCCACCAGCAGGCTGCGCTCTTCACGTCGTGCCATGCTCAACTCCCTTTCCTGGTCGTGGGCGGCTCGCGCCAGCCCACCGAAAAACCGTTCGTGTAACGAAGATCGATGTAACGGACCTGGCCGAGTCGCTCGCCCAGCGCACGCAGTGCCGGCCCCTTCAACACCGCCACTCCCTCCCCGGGATCGCGCCGTCCGAAGCGCAGTTCGATGCCGTCGACCGTCGTCGCGGTCCAGTCACCGCGCGGATCCTGCGCCAGGCCGGCCAGCGCGAATGGCGTCGACGCCAGCGGCGCCTCGAGTCGCGCAAAGGTCTGCTCGACGGTCTGCGCCGCACCCTCCGGCCCGGACAGCCGCGGCAGATCCGGGGGCAGCTCGCGCTGCTCCGGCGCGAAGATCTCGCCGCGTTCGTCGAGCAGCTGATCCTGGTTCCAGTGCGCCACCGGCTGGCGTTCCCACAAACGGATCCGGACCGTGCTCGGCCAGCTGCGTTCGACACTGGCCCGCGCCACCCAGCTCAGCGCCACGACGGCGTCATGGACGGCGCCAAGATCGACGTCGGCGAACTGCGTCCCGCCGAGCAGCGGCCGCACGACCTGCTCGACGTCGCCGACACTCAGGCGCTGCATCCGCCCCTCGATCTGCAGTTGCGAGACGCTGCGCTCGCCGGTGATCTGGAAGATCGCCCAGCCGCTGGCCACGATCGTCAGGACCGCCGCGAGTCCCAGCGAGAACCGACCCAGGCGCGAGTCCTGCATCCCTTCGTCGTCTTCGAACGCGTTCATGGTCATGGCTGCGGCCGTCATGCCGTGCTCCCACCGTCCGCGGCGGCAAGCGTGGTTTCGAGAATCGCCCAGCACAGCTGCGGGTACTCCATTCCGCGCTGGCGCGCGGCCATCGGCACAAGGCTGTGCGAGGTCATGCCCGGCACCAGATTGGCCTCGATCAGCCACGGACGGCCGTCGGCATCGAGCATGAAGTCGATCCGGCCCCAACCGCTCGCGCCGATCGCGTCGAACGCCTCGAGACAGGTCCGCCGGAGACCGGCCTCGTGCTCGGCATCGAGTCCCGCCGGGCAGAAATAGCGGGTCGCGTCGGACAGATACTTCGCGTCGTAGTCGTAGAATTCGCCTGCCGGCTCGATCCGGACCAGCGGCAGGGCCTCGCCGTCCAGCACCGCGCAGGTGTATTCGCCGCCGGCGATGAAGCGCTCCGCCATCACCACCCGACCGCGTCCGCCGCCGGCGCCCGCGTAGGCCTCGGCCAGACCGGACGCCGCCTTGACCTTGCTGACCCCGACGCTGGACCCCTCGTCGGCCGGCTTGACGATCAGCGGATATCCGAGCCGCAGCGCGGCTTCCTCGAGCGCCTCCAGCGAACGGACATGGACGTAGTCCGGCGTCGGAAGCTGTTCGGCCTGCCACAGCCGCTTGGTGCGCAACTTGTCCATGGCCAGCGCAGTCGCCAGCACACCGCTGCCGGTGTATGCGACCCCCTGCAGTTCCAGAGCGGCCTGCACCGTACCGTCTTCTCCGCCAGTGCCGTGCATCACGTT
Organism: Nevskiales bacterium; assembly: GCA_028698335.1. Classification (GTDB taxonomy): domain Bacteria; phylum Pseudomonadota; class Gammaproteobacteria; order Nevskiales; family Nevskiaceae; genus Solimonas. The sequence goes on from JAQVDP010000007.1 coordinate 30,000, forward strand.
GAAGGCGCGATCGAAGCCGCGCGATCCGAGTGTCAGGATCGTCTCCCGGTCGGCATCGACGGCATGCGCGTCCACTCCGAGCGACCGCAGCGCGTCGGTCACTCCCTGCCCGGACCACAGGGACACCTGGCGCTCGGACGACCAGCCGCCCATCAACACCGCGACGCGGCCAAACTCCTTCGGGTTCGTCACGATCCGTCTCATGCACCCCTCCGATCGGCTGGTCGAGCATCAATCGGACGTCCGGCCCTCGGGCCAAGCCCTCGGGCGTTCGCCGTGCCCGCGAGCCACGCTCGCGAAGCAGCACGACTCACCCAGCCACCCATCAGCACCGCGACGCGGCCGAAGTCCGTCGGATCGCCTGTACGCCTACGCATGACCGGCCTCCCCGACGATCCGCACTTCCGGCTCCAGGCGCACGCCGGTGCGCGCCTCCACGGTGTCGCGGATGTGCTGGATCAGCTGCTCGATATCGGCGGCGCGGGCGCCCGCCTCCGCGATGATGAAGTTGGCATGCTGGGGCGATACCTGCGCCCCGCCCAGCTTCATGCCCTTGAGGTCACAGCTCTCGATCAGGCGCGCCGCGTGATCGCCGGGCGGATTGCGGAACGTACTGCCGGCGCTGGGTTTGCCGACCGGCTGGGTTGCCTTGCGTCGCGCCAGGGAGTCCCGCGTCTGCCGCGCATGCTCGCCGTCGATGTCCGGCTCCACCCGGAAGCGCGCCGCCAGCATGCCGAGCACGCCATCCGGCAGCTCGACATGCCGATAGCCGTAGCGCACGGCCGCGGCGGCGATCCAGCGACTGCCGCCATCACGCATCAGCACCTCGGCCTCGATCACCCGGGGCCAGGTCTCCCCTCCCCAGGCGCCGGCGTTCATCGCCAGTGCGCCACCGACCGTGCCGGGAATCCCCGCCATGAATCCAAGCCCCGCCAGGGCATGCTGCTGCGCGAACTTGGCCAGCCGCGCGCAGTGCACGCCGGCCTCGGCATAGAGCACCCCGTCCTGTTCCAGACGCAGCGCATCGACCGCGCCGTGGAGGGCGATGACCGTTCCCGGCCAGCCGCCGTCGCGCACCAGCAGATTGCTGCCGAGTCCCAGCCACAGCACCGGCTCGGCCGGCGGCAAGGCCTGCACGAACGCGATCAGGTCGGCGCGGTCCGCCGGCTCGAAGTAGCGCCGCGCGGCACCGCCGACGCGCCACGAAGTATGTCGCGCCATCGGCTCGTTCTCGAGCACGCGCCCCCGCACCGCCCGGGATTCGGCCGCCGCCATCATGCGCCGTCTCCGTAGCGCGACAGCAGCAGCCCGGGCAGGGAGCCGACATCGCCGGCGCCAAGCGTCAGGATCAGATCGCCGTCGGCGACCACGCGGGACAGCGCGTCGGGCATGTCGCCGATACCACCACCGACGACGACCGGCTCGACCTTGCCGCGCGCACGGATGCCGCGGGCCAGCGCGCGCGCGTCCGCGCCGTCGAGCGGCACCTCACCGGCGGCATAGACTTCGCTCAGGAACAGCACGTCGGCGTCGGCCAGCACGGCACAGAAGTCGTCGAACAGATCGCGCGTGCGGCTGTAGCGATGGGGCTGGAACACCACGACCAGACGCCGCTGCGGATGCGCCGCACGCATCGCCTCAAAGGTCGCCGCGATCTCGCGCGGATGATGGCCGTAGTCGTCCACCAGCAACGCCGACCGGTCACCGAAGTGCAGTGCGCCGTGCGACTCGCAGCGACGACCGATCCCCTGGAACCGGCTCAGCGCCGCCTGGATCGCCGCGACATCGACCTCCAGCTCCCGGGCGATCGCGATCGCGGCGAGCGCGTTCTGGACGTTGTGGCGCCCGGGCAGATTCAAATGGAAGGCCTCGCGGAATCCGTCGGCCGTGCAGGCAACGAAGTGGGCGCCGCCACCTTCCGGCCTGACGTCGACGGCGCGCAGATCGGCATCCTCGGCAAAGCCGTAGGTGAGCACCGGGCGACCGAGTTCGGGCAGCGTCTCGCGCACGATCGGATCGTCGATGCAGGCGACGACAAGACCGTAGAACGGCAGCCGGTGCAGGAATTCGACGAAGGTGGCCCGCAGCCGGCGGAAATCGTTGCCGTAGGTCTCGAGATGGTCGGCATCGATGTTGGTGACGGCCGCCATCATCGGCATCAGATGCAGAAACGACGCGTCGCTCTCGTCGGCTTCGGCCACCAGGTAGGCGCCGTCGCCGAGCCGCGCGTTGGCGCCGGCCGATTTCAGCTTGCCGCCGATGACATAGGTCGGATCGAGTCCGCCTTCGGCCAGAACGCTGGCGACGAGACTGGTCGTCGTGGTCTTGCCGTGCGTTCCCGCGATGGCGATGCCATAGCGGAAGCGCATCAGCTCGGCCAGCATCTCCGCGCGGCGTACCACCGGGATGCGGTGTTCGTTGGCGTAGACCAGCTCGGGGTTGTCGCCCTTGACCGCGGTCGAGACCACCACCACGTCGGCACCGGCCGCGTTTTCGGCGCGATGGCCGAATGCAATCTGCGCCCCGAGCGCACTCAGACGCTGGGTGGCCGGCCCGTCGCGCAGGTCGGTTCCGCTGACGGTGTAGCCGAGGTTGAGCAGGACCTCGGCGATCCCGGCCATGCCGGAGCCGCCGATCCCGAGCATGTGGATGCGCTGCACCCGTCGCATCGGCCGGGTCATCAGGGCGCGGATATTGTCGCTCATGACTTGTCTCCAGCGGCTGCGCGGATGCATTCCGCGGCGATGCATTGCGTCGCGTCCACCCACGCGGCCGCGCGCGCGCACTCGGCCATCCGCTGCAACCGGGGCCGGTCTCCCAGCAACTCGCCCAGCAGCGACGCCAGGCGCTGGGGATCCAGCTCGGCTTCCTGCACCAGAACCGCGCCACCGGCGGCGACGACGTACTCGCCGTTGCGGGTCTGGTGATCGTCGACGGCATATGGAAACGGCACCAGCACACTGGCGTTGCCGGCCGCGGTCAGCTCCGCGATCGTCGACGCTCCGGCCCGGCACACCACCAGATCGGCCCACGCCATCGCCGCCGGCATGTCGTCGATGAACGCCAGCACGTCGCCCGCGACGCCGGCCCCGCGGTAGCAGGCCTGAGCCACTTCCAGCGTGCGTCCGGCCTGATGGCGGACCTCGGGACGCAGCGCCTCGGGCATCAGCGCCAACGCCGCCGGCACGCGTTCGTTGAGCGCCTTGGCACCCTGGCTGCCACCGACGACCAGCAGGCGCGCGGGCCCCTCGTGTGCCATCCGCTGCGCCGGCGCCGGCAGCTCCGCAAAACCGCCGCGTACCGGATTGCCGACTGTCCTGCCACGGACGAAGGTGCCCGGGAACGCCTGCAGCACCACCGTGGCGATCCGGCTGAGCAAGCGGTTGGTCATGCCCGCGGCCGCGTTCTGTTCGTGGATCACCAGCGGCACGCGGCGCAGCCACGCGGCAAGCCCGCCCGGGCCTGCGGCAAAGCCGCCCATCCCGAGCACCGCCTGCGGCCGCTCGCGCCGCAACACGCCGAGCGCCTGGGTCAGCGCGCGCATCAGCACCAGCGGCGCAGTCAGCAACTTGCCGACACCCTTGCCACGCAAGCCGCCGACACGCACATACTCGATTGCGAAACCGTGCTGCGGCACGACCCGGGCCTCGAAGCTGTCGGGCGTCCCCATCCACACAATCTGATGCCCGGCGTCGCGCAGGTGCTGCGCAATCGCCAGCGCTGGATAGACATGTCCGCCGGTGCCGCCGGCCATGATCAGGAATTTCATCGGCCGTCCTCCGCGGGCGTCAGCCCGAACACGGCGGCCCGGTTCTCGTAGTCGACCCGCAGCAACAGACCGAGCATCGCGCAGACGGTGAGCAGCGAGGACCCGCCATAGCTGATCAGCGGCAGGGTCAGTCCCTTCGTCGGCAGCAGGCCCATGTTGACGGCCATGTTGATCAGCGACTGCAACGCGATCCAGCCGCTCAGACCGTAGCTGAGGTAGGCCTGGAACAGGCGTCCGCCGGCCTCCGCGCGCCGGCCGATCGAGAAGCCGCGCGCGACGATGACCCCGAACAGCAGCAGCAGCGCGGCGATGCCCAGCAAGCCGAGTTCCTCGGCGATGATCGCGAAGATGAAGTCGGTGTGCATTTCCGGCAGGTACAGCAGCTTCTGCACGCTGTTGCCGAGCCCGACGCCGGTCCAGTCGCCGCGACCGACCGCGATCAGCGACTGCGCCAGCTGCCAGCCTCCGTTCTCGACGTCGGCCCACGGATTGGTGAAATTGAGCAGGCGCTGCATGCGATATGGCGCGGCCACCGCGATCAGGCCGAGCCCGGCGCCCGCGACCGCGACCAGGCCAACGTAGTAGCTGACCCGCGCGCCGCCCAGGAACAGCATCAGGAACACGACGCCCATCAGGATCGCGGTCGCGCCGAAATCCGGTTCGAGCAACAACAGACCGCTGGGCAGCAGGATCGCGAGCAATGGCATCAGCAAGCCCTTGAGGCTGTGCTGCAATGCCGCCTGGCGGCGCGCGATGTACCCGGCGACGAACATGATCAACGCCAGGCGCACCGGCTCGGACGCCTGCAGGCGGAACAGTTTCAGGTCGATCCAACGGCGCGCGGCATTGACGGTCACACCGATCCCCGGCACCAGCACGATCACCAGCAGGAACAGGGCAAAGACGTAGAGCCAGCGACTGCTGCTGAACCACTGGCGCATCGGCACGCAGTACAGCGTCGCACCCACCAGCACCCCCAGGCCGCAGAACAGCAGCTGGCGGTAGAAGAAATAGAACGGATCGCCGGTGACCTTGTCGGCCTGGGCGACCGATGCCGACGCCACCATCACCAGGCCCCAGGCCAGCAACGCGAACGCGGCGGTGCACAGCCAGGCGTCGAGGCCCAGGCGCGCCTGCGGCAATGGCATGCGCAGCGGATGGGTGATCGCCAGACTCATGCCGCGACTCCCGCATGCATGAGCACGGCTTCACGGAAACGTTCACCGCGATCGACATAGCTGCGGAACTGATCGAAGCTCGCGCAGGCCGGCGACAGCAGCACCTGGTCACCAGCCCTGGCGATCGCGCGGGCGCGATCCAGCGCGGCCCCCATATCGGCAACGCGGTAAACCGGCAGCGCGCCGGCCACCGCCTCGGCGATGCGCTCGGCATCCTCGCCGAACAGCACCGCGGCACGTCCCTTCCGCGCCAGGACCGGGCGCAGTTCGGCGAAGGACTGCCCCTTGCCCTGGCCGCCGCCAAGCCAGACGATCGGCGCCGGCAAGCCGTCCAGCGCCGCGAGCGTCGAGCCGACGTTGGTGCCCTTCGAGTCGTTGAAGTAGCGCACGCCGGCCTGCTCGGCGACGAATTCACAGCGGTGCGGCAGACCGCGGAAGGCCTGCAGCGCAGCGACGCTGGCATCGCGGGGGATGCCCGCCGCGTCCGCCAGCGCCAGTGCCGCCAGGGCATTGGCGACGTTGTGGGTGCCGTAGATCTGCATCGCCGCAACCGCCATCACCGCCTGCCCGCCATGGGCCAGCCAGGCCTCGCCGTCCCGCTCGATCACGCCGTAGTGTCCGGGGCCCGGAACATCCAGCCCGAAGCTGACCGCCTGCGGCGGCGCCAGCGCCGCGACTGCGGCGTCATTGCGATTGAAGACGGGATGTACGCAGCCCTTGAAGATGCCGGCCTTGATCGCGGCGTACTGCGCCATGCTGCGATGACGATCCAGATGATCCTGCGACAGGTTGAGGATTGCCGCCGCACGGCACCGCAGGCTCGACGTCGTCTCGAGCTGGAAGCTCGACAATTCGAGTACGTAGAGTTCGGTTGCCGGGTCGAGCAGGTCCAGCGCCGGCGTCCCGAGATTGCCGCCGACCCCGACACGCATACCCGCGGCGCGGGCCATCTCGCCAACCAGCGTGGTCACCGTCGACTTGCCGTTGGACCCGGTGATCCCGAGCACCGGCGCCGTCGCCACCTGCGCGAACAGCTCGACATCGCCGACCACCGGGACGCCCGCTGCCTGCAGGCTGCGGACGAAGGGCACGTCCGGCGCGATGCCGGGCGACAGCACCGCCAGATCGAACCGGTCCAGCGGCTCCGGCACCGACAGCGCGCCCAGGTGGAAGTCGACCGCTCCGAAGCTCGCCCGCAGCGCCGCGATTCCCGCCGGCTCGGCACGCGAATCGGTCGCGGTGACGGCGGCTCCCTCGCCCGCCAGATAGCGCAACGCCGAGACCCCGGAGACTCCGAGGCCGACGACGAGGATGCGCTGTCCGGCGTGACGTGACATCAGCGCACCTTCAGCGACGCCAGCCCGACCAGCACCAGGATCAGCGTGATGATCCAGAAGCGCACGATGATCTTCGGCTCGGGCCAGCCCTTGAGTTCGTAGTGATGGTGCAGCGGCGCCATGCGGAAGATGCGCTTGCCGCCACTCCACTTGAAGTACAGCACCTGCAGCGCCACCGACAGCGTCTCGGCGACGAACACGCCGCCCATGATCGCCAGCACGATCTCCTGACGCACCAGCACGGCGACAACACCGAGTGCCGCGCCCAGTGCCAGCGCACCGACGTCGCCCATGAAAACCTGGGCCGGATAGGCGTTGAACCACAGGAAGCCGAGACCGGCGCCGGCGATCGCGGTGCAGAAGATCGCGATCTCGCCCACCCCGGCGATATAGGGAATGCCGAGGTAGGACGCGAACTTGAAGTTGCCGCTGGCGTAGGCAAACACCGCCAGCGCCGCGGCAACCAGCAGCGTCGGCATGATCGCCAGGCCGTCCAGCCCGTCGGTCAGGTTGACCGCGTTGCTCGAGCCGACGATGACCAGATACGCCCACGGGATGAAGAAGATCCCGAGCGACAGCGACAGATCCTTCACGAACGGAAAGATCAGCGTGGTCTCGACCGGCGTCTGCGCCGTCCCGTAGATCAGCGCCGACACCCCGAAGCCCGCGAGCGAGAGCCAGAAATACTTGCGCCGCGCCGGCAGGCCTTTCGGATCCTTGTGCTTGATCTTGATGTAGTCGTCGGCAAAGCCGACCAGGCCGAAGGCCACGGTCACCAGCAGTGCGAACCAGATGAAGCGGTTCGACAGGTTCGCCCACAGCAGCGTGGTGACGGTGATCGCGCTGAGGATCAGCACACCGCCCATCGTGGGCGTGCCGGTCTTCTTCAAATGACTGGCGGGGCCGTCGTCACGCACCGGCTGCCCGAACTTGAAGCGGTACAGACGTTCGATCAGCGCGGGACCGAACGCGAACGAGAACACCAGCGCGGTCAGGATCGCCAGCACGCTGCGCAGGGTCAGGTAGGTGAAGACATTGAATCCGCTGACGTGCTGCTTCAACAGCTCGGCAAGATGGTAGAGCATCAGTGCGCCTCCCCCGACGATGCGGCCGGACCGGCATCGGCCGGCGCGTCCACCAGTGCCGCGACGACACGGTCCATCGCGGACGCCCGCGATCCCTTGATCAACACCACGGTCTTTTCATCCATCTCGTTACGCAGCGCCGCAACCAGCGCATCCACCGACTCGAAATGCGCGCCGCCCCGCCCGAAGGCCGCAGCTGCGTGTGCCGCCATCGGGCCCAGTGCGAACACACGGTCAATTCCCAGCGAACGCGCGGCCACACCGGCCTGCGCATGCAGCTCGTCCGACTCCGGGCCGAGCTCCGCCATGTCGCCCAGCACCAGCCAGCGCCGGCCGTCGAGTCCGGCGAGCAACTCCAGCCCGGCGCGCAGCGAGGTGGGGTTGGCGTTGTAGCTGTCGTCGAGGACGCGGGCACCCTCGGCCGTCCGCAGCCACGTCACGCGGCCGCGCGGCGCACGGACCTGCTCCAGGCCCCGCGCGATATCGTCAACGTCGAGTCCGAGCGCCACGCCGCAGGCGGCCGCGGCCAGCGCATTCATCACGTTGTGGTTGCCGGGCAGCGGCAGCTGCACGGGTGCGTGACCGGTCGGCGTCTCGAGGACGAAGCGGGTGCCGGAGGCGTCCGCGAGCGGCTGCGGATCGACCGCGCGCACGTCGGCGCTGCTGGACAGGCCGAAGCTCAGGACCGATGCGCGCCTCGCCATCTCCCGCCACTGCGGCGCGTAGCGATCGTCGGCATTGATCACGGCGACACCGCCGTCCAGCGCCGCAAACAGTTCGCCCTTGCCCCGCGCCACACCGTCGCGCGAACCGAATCCGTCGAGGTGGGCGTCACCGGCCTGGGTCACGACGCCGACATCCGGCGCGGCCAGCCGCGCCAGCAGGGCGATTTCGCCGAGATGGTTGGCCCCCATTTCGACCACGGCCGTGCGGTGCTGCGCGCGCAGCGACAGCAGCGTCAGCGGCACGCCGATGTGATTGTTCAGATTACCCTGGGTCGCCAGCACCGGGCCGCGCGTCGCCGCCACCGCGGCGATCAGCTGCTTGGTCGTGGTCTTGCCATTGCTGCCGGTGACGGCGATCACCGGGATCTGAAAGCGGCGGCGCCAGTCGGCCGCCATCTGCTGCAGACCCAGCAGCGTGTCGCCCACCCGGACCTGCGGCAGATCGACGTCCACCCACCGCTCGACCAGCGCGGCGACGGCGCCGGCAGCCTTGGCCTTCGCCACGAATCCATGCCCGTCGAAACGATCGCCGCGCAGCGCGACGAACAGGTCGCCCGGCTCGACGCGGCGGCTGTCGATCTCGACGCGCGTGCAGCGCGGATCGTCTCCGCGGCGTTCGGCGGACAGGACGCGGGCCAGTTCGGTCAGGGCCATCATGCGACGGCCTCCCCGGCCACCGGAGCGGCATCCGGCGGCGCGATCCCCAGGCACTCCGCGACGAAGTGACGATCACTGAAGTCGCGGACTTCGGCGCCGTAGGTCTGCGTCCGTTCGTGGCCCTTGCCGGCCACGAGGACGATGTCGCCACCGTCGGCGTCGCTGATCGCGGTGCGGATCGCCGCCGCTCGGTCGTGCTCGATCCGGATCCGTCCGCGCTGCGCCGGATCGATTCCCGCGACAATCTCGGCGACGATCGCCTCCGGCGCTTCGCTGCGCGGATTGTCATCCGTCACGATCACCGCATCGGCGGCGGCCGCCGCCGCGCGCCCCATCAGCGGCCGCTTGCCGCGGTCGCGATCGCCGCCGCAGCCGAACACGCAGACCAGCCGCTGCCGCGTATGCGCACGCAGCGCCTGCAGCACCTGCGCCAGGGCCTCCGGCGTATGCGCGTAGTCGACGACGACCAGCGGTGCACCCTCCCGCCCACGGAAACCCTCGATGCGCCCGGGCACCGTATGCAGCCGGCCCAGGACCTCGACAGCCCGATCCAGCACAACGCCCCGCGACAACAGTACCGCGAGCACCGCCATCAGGTTGTAGGCGTTGAAGCGACCCAGCAGACGGCTGGCGATGCGGGCGTCGCCCCAGGACGTGTGCACGTCGAAATCGATGCCGTCGATGTCGCAGCGCAGGTTCCGGGCGATCACCGAACGACGCCGCGGCGACGGATCCCCGCCGATGCCGTACTCGACGACGTCGACCGCCAGCTCGTCGGCCCAGCGCGCGCCGGCGGCGTCATCGCGATTGAGTACGGCCACCTTCAGCCCGTCGCGCTCGAACAGCCTGCGCTTGGCCGCCGTGTAGTGCTCGACGGTGCCGTGATAGTCCAGGTGGTCGCGAGTGATGTTGGTCAGCACCGCCGTTTCGAAAACCACCCCCGAAACGCGATCCTGGTCCAGCGCGTGCGACGACACCTCCATCGCGCAGGCGCCGACGCCGTCCGCGCGCTGCGCGGCGAGCTGACGCTGCAGCTGCACCGGGTCCGGGGTCGTGTGTGTGTTCGGCGACAGCGCGTCGATGCGGCCGATTCCCAGGGTGCCGACGTAGGCGCAGGGCTCTGCGAGGCGCTCCAGCGCCTGCGCCAGCAGATACGCCGTCGAGGTCTTGCCATCGGTCCCGGTGATGCCGACGCAATACATCGTTCGGCTCGGTTCGCCGTAGAAGCGCGCCGCGATCTCGCCGACCCGACGCGACAGCGCCGGCACGGCGACTTCGGGAAGATCGGTTGCCGGCGCGGTCCAACCCGATGCCGGCTCCCAGGCGACTGCGGCGGCACCGCGCTCGATCGCCTGCTCCAGGTGCGCGAGTCCGTGCGTTCCCCGTCCGTGGCAGGCCACGAAAAGATCGCCGGCGGCGACGCGGCGCGAGTCCATCGCGATCCCGGTCACCGTCGCGTCCGGCACCGGCAGCGCGTAACCGGCGAACAGTTTTTTCAGGGATACGGCGGCGCTCATGACCGACGCCCCCGATCCACGCCCGTTCCGGGCAGCGCGACGGTCTGCTCACGGACCGGACCCGGCCGCTGGTCGCCGTCGTCCGGCGCGATCTGCAGCAGGCGCGCGGCGCCCTGCATCACCTTCGAAAACACCGGTGCCGCGACGAGACCGCCGTAGTAGGCCTCCGCCTTGGGCTCGTCGATGATCACCAGCCCGACGAGGCGTGGGCGCTGCGCCGGCAGCATGCCGATGAAGATGGCCTGATGGCGCTTGCGGTCGTAGCCGCCGGTATCCGCGATCTTGCGCACGGTTCCGGTCTTGCCGGCGACCCGGTACCCCGGCACCGCGGCGCGGCGCGCGGTACCGTCCGGCGCCACCACCGCCTCGAGCATCTGCCGCACCGCCCGCGCCGTCGACGCCGAAACCGCCCGCTGCGGCGGCAATGCCTGCCCGCCCCGGACCAGCCGGATCTGCGGCATCAGGCCGTCGTTGGCCAACGCGGCGTAGGCGCGAACCAGATGCAGCGCGGTCAGCGAGAATCCGTAGCCGTAGGACGCCGTCGCCGTCGCGATCTGACCCCAGTCGGCGTAGTTGCGGAGCACCGGACTGGCCTCGCCCGGGAACCCGGTGTACACCGGCTCGCCGAAACCGAAACGCTGGTAGCCGGCCCATACCGACTCGGCACCGAGCGTCATGCCGACCTTGGCCGCGCCGACGTTGCTCGACTTGCTCAGCAGATGCGTCAGATCGATCACGCCCTGCGGATGCACGTCGCGCACGGTCAGCGCGCCGACCTTGAAGGTGCCGGGCGTGGTGTCGATCTGGCTCGACGGCTGGAAGATCCCCAGCTCCAGGGCCTGCGCGATCAGCAACGGCTTGACCGTCGATCCCGGCTCGAAGGCATCGACCACGGCGCGGTTGCGCGTGCCCCGGGACACCCGCTCCTTCAGGTTGTTCGGATTGAACCCCGGCTGCGCCGCGATCGCCAGCACCTCGCCGGTGGCGGTATCGGCCACGACGATCATGCCGCCCCGCGCATCGTTCCTGGCGACCGCATCCTTGAGTTCGCGGTACGCGAGGTACTGGATCCGCAGATCGATGGTCAGCTCGACATCACCGCCGGGCTGGGCTTCCTGGTATTCGAGGTTGTCCTCGACGACGCGGCCGGCACGGTCGCGGATGACGCGACGCTCGCCGACATGACCGGCCAGCACGCTCTCCTGAGCACGCTCGATGCCCTCCAGACCATTGCCGTCGCGTCCGCAGAAGCCCACCAGCTGGCTGGTGACCTCACCGGCGGGGTAATACCGCGCGTACGACGGCTCGGAGAACACACCCGGCGCCCCCAGCGAGAGGATGCGCTTGGCCTCGCCGGGTGACAGTGGGTCGGACACATAGACGAAGCTGCGATTCTGGCGGGCCTTGAGATAGCGCTCGAACTCGGACGACCGCCGCCCCAGCAGCTTCGCCACCGCCGACACATGCCCCGGCGACCCGAGCAGCGCGGACGGCACGACCCAGATCGTTTCCACCGGCGCCGACAGCGCCAGCGGCTCGCCGCGCCGGTCGACGATCGCGCCGCGATGTGCCGGAATCTCGACCGTGCGAATGTGGCGCTTGTCGCCCTCCTTGATCAGGAAGTCGCGCTCGACGATCTGCAACTGGAATGCGCGCCCCAGCACCACGACGGCACCGAGCGCCAGGACGCCGAGCACCAGGATCCGGCGCCAGCCGCGAACCGGCTCGGCCGAGGGATTGACGATCGCGGTCATGGCTGCGCGTCCACGATGACGTAGTCGTCGGGCTCGACCATGCCGAGCTGCTCGCGCGCGATCTTCTCGACGCGGTTGTTGTGTGCCAGCGTCGCCTCTTCGAGCTGCAGCTGCGCCCATTCCATCTGCAGCCGCTCGTGTTCGGCGCGCAGACCGTCGAGTTCACCGACCAGGGCGCGGTTCTCGTGCTTGGTCCGCACCACGACCAGCGCCGACGCGAACACCGCGACGGCGAGCATCAGCGGCAGCAGCAGTTGCCCACGCCTCACGGCAGCTTCTCCGCGATGCGCAGCACCGCGCTGCGCGCGCGCGGATTGACCGCACGCTCCTCGTCGGACGGAAACTGCTTGCCGCACAGCCGCACGCTCGGGGTCTCGCAACGCGCCCAGTCGCGCAGCGTGCGCTTGACGATCCGGTCCTCGAGCGAATGGAAGCTGATGACGACCAGCCGCCCGCCCGGGGCCAGCACGTCGACGGCCTGCTCGAGGCCGGCATGCAGGACTTCGAGTTCCCGATTGATGTGGATGCGGATCGCCTGGAAGCTGCGCGTGGCGGGATGGATGCTGCGGCTGCGCGGTCCCGGCACCGCGGCGATCAGGGCGGCAAGCTGCGCGGTCGTGGTCAGCGGCGTCTCCTGGCGTTGCGCAACGATCCGGCGCGCGATGCGGCGGCTGTTGCGCTCGTCGCCGTAGCGCCACAGCACGTCGGCGATCTCCTGCTCGTCGGCATGCGCCAGCCATTGCGCCGCTGACTCACCGGCACCCGGATTCATCCGCATGTCGAGCGGACCGTCCTTGCCGAAGCTGAAGCCACGCGTGGCATCGTCGAGCTGCGGCGACGACACGCCGAGGTCCATCAGCACGCCGTCGACCCGCCCGGCGATGCCGGCCTGCCCGGCGACGGCCGCGAGCTGTGCGAAATTGCTCTGGTGGATATGGAAGTTGGCAAAGCCGGCGAAGTCGCGCTGCGCGTGCGCGACCGCCTCGGGATCCTGATCCAGCGCGTGCAACTCGCCATCGCCGCCCAGCGCCTCGAGAATCGCGCGGCTGTGCCCGCCGCGCCCGAAGGTGCAGTCAACGTAGGTCCCGCCGCCACGGACGGCGAGACCGGCGAGCGCTTCTGCGAGCATCACCGGCCGGTGAAGTTCCATCGCGGACTCAGCCTCGATGAAGCCGGGCGAAGCTGCGCGCTCGAATGTCACCGGCGCACCTCACCGCTTCAACGTCCGGAAGGCGTCTTCGAGCGCGACCGCCAGCTCTGAGCCCTCGCCGAAGCGGGCCTCCCAGACGTCCTGCGGCCATACGTCGAATCGCGAATCCTGCCCCATCAGCATGACGGCACCGTCGATGTTCACGCGCTTGCGCAGCATCGGCGGCAACAACACCCGGCCCTGCTTGTCCATTTCGGTTTCGACGGCGAAGCCGACGAACCACTGCTTGAGCAGTTCGGCCTGACGCCGGTCTTCCATCTGCTGGATCTGCTGGACGACGTCCTCGAAGACCGGCCGCGGATAAATCTCAAGACAGGGATTGGGTCCCTTGGTGATGACAAGCTGCGCGCCGCACTGATCGGCGAGCAACTGGCGAAAGCGGGCCGGGATCGCCAAGCGACCCTTGTCGTCCACCATCAGTTGATGTGTGCCCGCGAACATGATGCTTTCGGAGAAAACTCCCCACTTGCCCCCACAATCCACCACTAAAGTGCACTATACGCCTCCGGGGTAGCCGTCGCAAGCCACGAAACGAACAAAAATTCCAGAAAAACAGTGGCTTATGACTGGACGCTGAACGCACAGTCAATTCCCAAATAAAACAAAGGATTACAGCCAACACTTAAAGTGAGCAACAAATGACCGCGCCGGCGCCGCCCACCGTCTCGGTCGGGATTGAGATTTTGAGCGTGATTAAGATTTGTTATTTTATTTTTTATCACATCATGCCGTCACCCATCCCGCGCCGGGGCCGCTCCGGCGGGGGACGATGGGGAGAAAAGTGGGGAGTCGGCCTGTAAGCCGGGTTCTGTGCGGACGCTTGCGCGCCCCGACAACCATTCCTCTTGGCGCCGCGTCACCGCGACGCTCCAGCGACCTACCCGGAAGGCACGCGGGCCACGCGTCGTACGTCTCGCGACGCACTCCTTCCCTATTTGGTCTTGCTCCGAGTGGGGTTTGCCGTGCCGCTCCCGTTGCCGGTCGCGCGGTGCGCTCTTACCGCACCGTTTCACCCTTGCCAGCCCCTTACGGGACTTCGGCGGTCTGCTCTCTGTTGCACTTTCCGTCGGCTCGCGCCGCCCAGGCGTTACCTGGCACTCTGCCCTGCGGAGCCCGGACTTTCCTCCACCGCGCAAGGCGCGACAGCGGTTGTCTGGCCGACTCCCGCGCGCATTATCCGCCATCGGCCGCCGGAACGGCAGTCCGATAGAATCCGGCCCTCCATTCATTCGAGCGACGAACCCCTCATGCCCGCACAGGAAGTCCGGTTGCACGCCCACATCAATGCGCCCGTCGAACGGGTTTTCGCGTTCTTCGCCGATCACGAGAAGTTCGCGACGCTGTTCGGCGGCAGTTGCCGCCGCGTCCGCGACGGCGAAGGCGATCCCAACGGCCTGCACTCGGTGCGCCGCATGGGCCCGGGGCCGCTGGCCTTCGACGAAACCATCACCGAATTCGTCCCCAACGAGCGCATCGCCTACCAGATCAGCCGCGGCGGCCCGCTGAAGAACCACCTCGGCGTGATCCGGTTCAGCGCCACCGGCGATGCGACCGATGTCGACTATGTGATCCGTTTCGACGGCAAGCTGCCCGGCGTCGGCCCGCTGGTCGCCAAGGCGCTGTCACTGGCCTGGCACCGCAGCTCGCCGCGAGCCCTGGCCGCGCTGGAACGCGCCTGATCCCGACCGGCGATGCGCATCGTCTCGCACACCTGCTCGAATACCGAGATCGTCTGCGCGCTGGGCTGCGCCGACCGCATCGTCGCGATCGATGCCGACTCGGACCATCCGCCGCAGGTCGTCGATGCCCTGCCCAAGCTCGGCCGGGATCTGGATCTTGATGTCGACGCGGTGCGGGCGCTGCGCCCCGATCTGGTCCTGACCTCGTTGACCGTCCCCGGTCACGAGCGCGTCGTCGAGGCGCTCGACGCCGCGGGCCTGACGACCCTGGTCATCGACCCGACCCACCTGGACGGGGTCTTCGACAGCATCCGCACGATCGCCGCCGCGCTGGACGTCCCCGCCCGCGGCGACGCACTGGTGCACGAGATGGACGCGGCGATGCCACCGGTCCCGGTGCGCGCCGACGCGCCGTCGATCCTGGTCGAATGGTGGCCAAAGCCGGTCATCGGCGCGGCCCGACGCTCCTGGGTTCACGACCTGATCGAACGCGCCGGCGGCCGCAATGCGCTGGCGGACGTGGACACGCCGACGCAGTCCTGCGATCCGGCGCAGGCCCCGGGGTTCGAAGTCGACGCCGTGGCGATGTCCTGGTGCGGTGTGCGGGCCGAGAAATATCGCGCCGACGTGGTGCTCCAGCGCCCTGGCTGGCAGCACACCGCGGCAATCCGCAACGGCCGCGTGCACGCGATCAGCGAGGCGTATCTGGGCCGCCCCGGACCGCGTCTGGTCGAGGGCTACCGGGCGCTGCGCCGGATCGTGACCGCCACGGCCGGCTAGGCCCGCCCCTGCTCAGCCGCGATCGCGCGCGGACTGGGCGTGGGCCTGCAGCCCCTCGGCATCGGCGATGCAACCGGCGATGCGCGCCAGCGGCCGCGCACCGTCGGGCGTGCACTCGATCAGACTGCTGCGCTTCTGGAATTCGTAGACGCCCAGCGGATTGGAGAACCGCGCCGCCCGCGACGTCGGCAGGACGTGGTTGGGGCCCGCGCAGTAGTCGCCGAAGGCTTCCGGCGTGTGGCGCCCGATGAAGATCGCGCCGGCGTGGCGGATTCTCGGCAGCAGCGCCCGCGGTTGCTCGACCGCCAGTTCCAGATGCTCCGGCGCGATGCGATTCGACACCTCGCACGCGGTTTCCAGATCCGGCACCGCGATCAGCGCGCCGCGACTGCGCATCGAGATCTCCACGGTCTGCGCCCGCGGCAGCCCGGCGATGCGCTCGTTCATTGCCGCGGCGACCCGGTCGAGCAGCGCGACATCCGGCGAGATCAGAATCGCCTCGGAGTCCTCGCCATGCTCGGCCTGGGAAAACAGATCCATCGCCAGCCAGCGCGGATCGCTATCACCGTCGCTGATGATGACGATCTCCGAAGGACCGGCGATGGAGTCGATCCCGACCCTGCCGAACACCGCGCGCTTGGCCGCCGCCACATAGGCATTGCCCGGGCCGACGATCTTGTCGACCGCGGGGATCGTCGCGGTGCCGTAGGCCAGCGCCGCCACCGCCTGCGCGCCACCGACCGTGAACACGCGATCGACTTCGGCCAGATGCGCCGCCGCGAGCACCACGGGGTTGAGTTCGCCGCCCGGTGCGGGCACCACCATGACGATCTCGCCGACACCCGCAACCCGCGCCGGAATCGCGTTCATCAACACCGACGACGGGTATGCAGCCTTGCCGCCGGGCACGTAGATCCCGACCCGATCCAGCGGCGTCACCTGCTGGCCGAGACGGTTGCCGAGCCCGTCGGTGAATTCGAAACCGCTGAGCTTCTGATGCTCGGCGTAGGCGCGGATGCGCACGGCGGCCTGCTCGAGCGCGTCACGCAGGTCCGGATCGAGCGCCTGCCAGGCCCGGGCCCGCGCCTCGGCATCGATCTCGAGCGCCGCGGCGGCGCCGACCTGACGCCGGTCGAAACGATTGGTCAGCTCGATCAGCGCCTCGTCGCCGCGCGCGCGGATCGCCGCGACGATCGTGTCGACGGCCGCGACCACCTCGGCACCGGTTTCCGGCGCCCGATCGAGCAGCGCGTCGAGCTGCCGGTCGAAATCCGCCGCGCCGGCGTCGAGCCGCTGCACCTCGATCATTTCACCACCTCGGCGAACTGCGCGAGCAGATCGGTGATCGCCGCGCTCTTCATCTTCATCGCCGCCTTGTTGACCACCAAGCGGGAACTGACCTGGCAGATCGTCTCCAGCTCGACCAGGCCGTTCGCGCGCAGGGTGCCGCCGGTGGCGACCAGATCGACGATCAGGTCGGCGAGGCCCACCAGCGGCGCCAGCTCCATCGAGCCGTACAGCTTGATCATCTCGACCTGCTCGCCCTTCTCGGCGAAGTGGCGACGGGTGATCTCGGGATACTTGGTCGCCACCCGGAGCCGCCGCACGCCGTCCGGGCGCGGGCCGTCCTTCTTGGCGGCGACCGACAGCCGGCACTGGGCGATGCCCAGGTCCAGCGGCTCGTACAACGCCGAACCGCCGTGTTCCAGCAGCACGTCCTTGCCGACGATGCCCATGTCGGCCGCACCGTACTCGACATAGGTCGGGACGTCGGCGGGGCGGATGATCAGCAGCGAGACGCCCTTGCGACGGGACGGCACGCGCAGCAACCGATCGATGTCACCGGCGGGCTCCAGGCCCATGCGGCCGAGCAGCGGCAGGCTTTCTTCGAGAATGCGCCCTTTCGACAGGGCGATGGTCAGGTCGGTCATCGGGGGCAACGCTAGTCAATCCGGGGTCGCGGATTGTACCGAGGCTGGGCGACGACCGCTGGGAAGCCGGACCGGGCGCCGCTGTGCCTCAGCGCTTGCGCGGCAGCAGACGCAGGTAGATCGCCTTCGAGCGTCCGTCGGCCAGCTTGCGCGCCTCGACCTCGAACAGACCGACCGCGCTGACCAGCTCGCCGAGCTTCTGGTAGCCGTAGTTGCGGGGATCGAAGTCCGGTGCCTGCTGCGAGATGTTGCTGCCGATCGCACCGAGCTGCGCCCAGCCCTCGTCATCGCTGGCCGCGTCGAGGGCCTCGCGCAGCAGCTTCACCAGCTTGGTGTCGCGCTTGAGCGCCGCACCGTCCTTCTTGCGCTTGGCGGTGCCGCCCTCCTCGGCCTGCTCGCGCAGCACGTCGAGATAGACGAACTTGTCACAGGCCGAAACCAGCGACTGCGGGGTCTTGCGCTCACCGAAACCGTAGACGGTGAGGCCGGCCTCACGGATTCTCGAAGCCAGGCGGGTGAAGTCGCTGTCGCTGGAAACCAGGCAGAACCCGTCGAAGCGATTGGTGTACAGCAGATCCATCGCATCGATGATCATCGCGCTGTCGGTCGCGTTCTTGCCGGTGGTATACCCGAACTGCTGGATCGGCTGGATCGCGTGCTGCACCAGCACGTCCTTCCATCCGCGGAGGTTCGGCTGGGTCCAGTCGCCGTAGATGCGCTTGACGCTGGCCACGCCGTATTTGGCGATCTCGGCCAGCAGCGCCTCGGCCAGCGCCGGCTGGGTGTTGTCGGCGTCGATCAGGACCGCAAGCTTGGGCGCGGTATCGGGGGCGTTGGAAGTGGTCACGGTAAATCCCCGGTCGGGAACGGATCGGCGCCCACTCTATCGCGTACGCGGCTTCAGTGCTTGTCCGAAACCCGGCGGATCCGGGCGCCCAGCTCGGCGAACTTGGCTTCGAGCTTCTCGTAGCCACGATCGAGATGATAGATGCGGTCGACCAGCGTCTCGCCGTCGGCCGAAAGCGCCGCGATGACCAAGGCCGCGGACGCCCGCAGGTCGGTCGCCATCACCGGCGCGCCGGTCAGCGCGGCCGAGCCGGTCACGATCGCGGTATGCCCCTCGAGACGGATCTGCGCCCCCATGCGCTGCAACTCGAGCGCATGCTGGAAGCGGTTCTCGAAGATCGTCTCGGTGATCACCCCGGTCCCTTCGGCAACGCAGTCCAGCGCCATCAGCTGCGCCTGCATGTCGGTCGGAAAGCCCGGGTGCGGCATGGTGTGAACGTTGACCGCGCGCGGCTGCTGGCCCTGCATGTCCAGCTCGATGAAATCCTCGCCGGTGCGGATCCGCGCCCCGGCCTGCTGCAGCTTCACCAGCACCGCGTCGAGCAACGACGGGTCGGTCCCGGTCACGGTGACGCGGCCGCGGGTGGCGGCCGCGGCCACCAGGAAGGTCCCGGTCTCGATCCGGTCGGGCAGCACCCGATGCTGCGCCGGCCGCAGCTTGTCCACACCTTCGATCGTGATCGTCGTGGTCCCGGCGCCGCGGATCCTGGCGCCCATCGCGCTGAGGCACCGCGCCAGATCGACCACCTCCGGCTCACGCGCGGCGTTTTCCAGAATCGTCTCGCCGTCCGCGAGCACCGCGGCCATCATCAGATTCTCGGTTCCGGTGACGGTGACGGTGTCGAACACGATGCGCGCACCGCGCAGGCGTGCCGCGGTGGCGTTGATGAAGCCGCCCTCGACCGAAACCTCGGCGCCCATCGCCTGCAGGCCGGTCAGATGCAGATTCACCGGCCGCGCCCCGATCGCGCAGCCGCCGGGCAGCGACACCTGGGCGGCGCCGCAGCGGGCCAGCAGCGGCCCCAGTACCAGAATCGACGCACGCATCGTCCGCACCAGTTCGTACGGCGCGATATGGGTCGCGATCGGCCCCGCATCGACGGCGATCCGCGGCCCGTCGGCGCTGACCCGGACGCCCATCTGCTGCAGCAGCTTCAGCGTGGTCTTGACGTCCTGCAACGCCGGCACGTTGTCGAGTTCCAGCGGCTGGTCCGACAGAATGGCCGCACACAGGATCGGCAGCGCCGCGTTCTTGGCGCCGGAGGCCTGCACCCGCCCGTCGAGCGGGCCATTGCCGGTGATCAGCAGCTTGTCCATGGATCCGTGACCGTCTCGCTTCAGGCCGCGCGCGTGCGCAGGCGCAGGGCATGGATTTCGGTCCCCATCCGCTCGCCCAGCGTCGCGTAGACCATGCGATGCTGCGCCAGCGGCAGCTTGCCGGCGAAGTCGGGATGGACGACCTCCGCCTCGAAGTGGGCGCCGTCGTCCCCGTACACGGTGACCTGCGCACCCGGCAGGCCGGCCTCGATCAGCGCCTTGATCTGTTCCTTGGTCATCGTCATTTCTTCAGCTTGTACCCGGTCACCAGCATCCGCAGACAGATCGCGGACGCCACCCCGAAAAACCCCGCACACCACGCCAGACTCTGCCAGATCGGCACGTCGGCGTGCCCGAAGAACCCGTAGCGGAAGCCGTCGATCATGTAGAAGAACGGATTGAAATGGCTGGCGTGGTACCACAGCGGCGGCAGGGCGTGCACCGAGTAGAACACGCCCGACAGGAACGACAGCGGCGTGACGAAAAAGTTGGTGAAGGCGGCGATGTGATCGAACTTCTCGGCAAGGATGCCGGCGATCAGCCCCATCACCGCCAGGCTCGCCCCGGTCAGCACGAACACTGCGACCAGCGCCAGCGGCGAGGTCACCGGCAGCGGCACGAACGGCAGCGTCACCGCGAGCATGGTCAGTGCCACCAGCGCGGCGCGCAGCAACGCGGCCAGCACGTAGGCGCCGAACCATTGCAGAGGCCCCAGCGGCGCCATCTGCAGGAACACGATGTTACCCATGACCTTTGACTGGATCAGCGACGACGAGGTGTTGGCGAACGCATTCTGGATAACCGCCATCATCACCAGGCCGGGCACCAGGAATTCGGTGTAGCTGACCCCCTCGTAGACCGAGGCGCGGTCCTTCATCGCCTGCGCGAACACCAGCAGGTACAGCATCGTCGTCACCACCGGCGCGGTCACGGTCTGGCCGAGCACGCTCCAGAAGCGCTTGACCTCCTTGCGCAGCAGGGTGACGAAGCCGATCTGATCCGGCGTCATGCGGAGGCTCCCGCGGGCGCGGCCGAGCGACCGGTCAGCTCGATGAAAATGTCCTCGAGATCCGGCTCGCGGGTGTGGACATCATCGATATCGACGCCGGCGTCGCGCAGCGCCATGAACACCGCACTGATCGGATGCCTGCCGCTTTCGAGCTTGAGTTCCAGGGTACCCTCCTGCTCGGCGGCCACCAGCGGGCGCAACGCCTCGGGCAGCTGCGCGCCCTCCGGCAGGCGCAGGCGCAGAAACCGGAACGGGTGGCGTGCCAGCAGTTCGCGGGTGGTGTCGATCACCTGCAGCGCCCCCTTGTCGAGGATCGCGATGCGCTCGCACAGCTCCTGCGCTTCCTCGAGATAGTGCGTGGTCAGGACCACCGTCGTGCCGGCGCGGTGCAGCTCGGTCATGAACGACCACAGGGTCCGCCGCAGTTCGACGTCGACACCGGCAGTCGGTTCGTCGAGGATCACCACCTGCGGCCGGTGCACCAGCGCCTGCGCGATCAACACCCGGCGTTTCATGCCGCCGGACAGCGCCCGCATCGAACTGCCGGACTTGCCGGCGAGGTCGAGACGATCGAGCATCTCGTCGATCCAGGGCCAGACCTCGCGCCCGCAGCCGTAGTAGCCGGCCTGAATCCGGAGCATGTCGCGGACCGTAAAGAAGGGATCGAACACCAGCTCCTGGGGAACGACGCCCAGCTGGCGCCGCGCCTGCCGGAACTGGCGGACGGTGTCGTAGCCCATGACGCTGATCCGGCCCGCGTTCATCTGGACCAGACCGGCAATGATGCTGATGAGAGTGGATTTACCGGCGCCGTTGGGACCCAGCAGGCCAAAAAACTCGCCCTGGCGGATCTCGAAATCGATTCCGCGCAGTGCAGTGACCGGGCCATAGGTTTTGCGGACGCCGGCGATCTCGATGGCCGGTTGCATAGGGGCGGAATTATAGGCGCTTTCGCCGCCCGGCAACGGCACACAGCTTTCGAACGACGGAGGGACCGGAACATGACGACTGGCTGCACGGTGGTTTGGATGCGCCGCGACCTACGCCTGACCGACAACCCTGCGCTGCAGGCCGCGCTGCAGCGCGGCGGCGCCATCGTACCGCTGCATATCGACGATCCGACCGCTGCGCGGCCCGCGGGCGCGGCCAGCCGCTGGTGGCTGCATCACAGCCTGGCCGCACTGAGCGACGATCTGGCCATGAGAGGCTCGGCGCTGCTGGTCCGGCGCGGCCCGCCCCTGAGCGTCCTGCGGCAGGTCGTGACCGAATGCGCGGCGACCGCGGTGTACTGGAATCGCCTCTACGAACCGGAGGCGGTCGAGCGGGACGGACCGATCAAGGCCGCCCTGCGGGCGGACGGCATCGAGGCCCGGAGCTTCGGTGCGGCGCTGTGGGCCGAACCCTGGACCCTGCAAACCGGCGGCGGAAAACCGTTCAAGGTGTTTTCGCCGTTCTGGCGCACCCTGTCGCAGCAACTGCCGCAGGCACCGGTCGTGCCGGCGCCCGATCGGGTGCCATCCCCACCGCGATGGCCCGCAGGACTCGCACTGGACGCGCTGGAGCTGCGCCCGCGGATCGCCTGGGACTCCGGACTCGCGCAGCACTGGCAGCCCGGCGAAGCCAGCGCCCTGCGGCGCCTGGAGGCCTTCGTCGACGCGGGGCTGGACGGCTACCACCACAACCGCGATCAGCCGGGCATCGACGGCGTTTCGCGCCTGTCACCGCACCTGCATTTCGGCGAAGTCGGCCCCCGTCAGGTGCTGGCCGCGGTGCGCCGACGGTATCCGACGGCCCCGCCCGAACTGGAACCGCGCGGGTGCCGCGACGGTGAACACTTCCTGCGCGAACTCGGCTGGCGCGAATTCGCGCACCATTTGCTGTATCACTTCCCGCAGACCCCGGATCGCCCCCTGTACGCGCGCTTCGACGCCTTCCCCTGGCGCACACCCGCCGACTCCGCGGCGGATCTCGACGCCTGGCGGCACGGCCGCACCGGCATCCCGATCGTCGACGCCGGCATGCGCGAGCTGTGGCGCACCGGCTGGATGCACAACCGCGTGCGCATGATCGTGGCGTCGCTGCTGACCAAGAACCTCCTGATCCCCTGGCAGGAAGGGGCCGCATGGTTCTGGGACACACTGGTCGACGCCGACCTCGCCAACAACACTCTGGGCTGGCAATGGACCGCCGGCTGCGGCGCCGACGCCGCACCCTATTTCCGGGTCTTCAATCCGGTGCTGCAGTCCCGCAAGTTCGACCCGGACGGCAGCTACCTGCGCCGCTGGCTGCCCGAACTCGCCGATCTGCCGGATCGCGAACTCCACGAGCCGTGGCTGGGCGCAGCGGCGGCCGCGCGCGGCTACCCGGCGCCAATCGTCGATCTGCGCGCCAGCCGCCAGCGCGCACTGGCCGCATACGAGGCGGTGCGCGCCGGGGCGCCCGTGCAGGACGAGGCCAGCGACTGAGACGGCGCGGCATCTGCCCGCCTGCGCTACCATCCCGGTCCTCACTTCGAGAACACCCCTTCATGCTGCTCTCAATGCTCGCCGTCGTGGTCGGTCTGGCGCTGCTCGTCTGGTCGGCGGATCGATTCGTCCTTGGCGCCGCCGGGCTCGCACGCGCCGCCGGCCTCTCCCCGCTGATCATCGGCATGACGGTGGTCGGCTTCGGCACCTCGAGCCCGGAGCTGGCGGTATCGGCGCTGGCGTCATGGCAGGGCAACAGCGGCCTGGCGGTCGGCAACGCGGTGGGCTCGAACATCGCCAACGTCGGCCTGATCCTGGGCATCTGCGCACTGATCCAGCCGCTGTCGGTGCAGTCCGGCATTCTGCGGCGCGAGCTGCCGATGGCCACCGCCGCATCGCTGCTGCTCCTGCTGCTGGTGATCGACGGCACGCTCGGCCGCGTCGACGGTGCAATCCTGGCGGCGGGCCTGGTCGCCTTCCTCGCCTGGAGCATCCGCTCGGCACGACGCGGCGGTGACGACGCGCTTGCCACCGAGCTGGCCGGGGAGATGCCGCCACCGGTCCCGGCCGGACGCTCGATCCTGTGGATCGCGGTCGGTCTGGTGTTCCTGGTCGGCTCGTCGCAACTGCTGATCTGGGGCGCGGTCAACATCGCGCAGGCAATGGGGGTGTCCGATCTGGTGATCGGTCTGACCATCGTCGCCATCGGCACCAGCCTGCCGGAACTGGCCGCGAGCGTCGCCGGGCTGCTGAAGAAGGAGGACGACATCGCCATCGGCAACATCCTGGGATCGAATCTGTTCAACATCCTGGCGATTCTGCTGGCGCCCGCCCTGATCGATCCGGGTCCGATCCCCGACCCGCTGCTGCTGTGGCGCGACATCCCGATCATGATCGGCCTGATGCTGATGCTGTGGGCCACGGCCTACGGCCTGCGCGGCAAGCCGCTGCGCCTGGAACGCATCGACGGCGCCCTGCTGCTGTCGGTCTACGTCGGCTACACGCTTATACTTCTGTATTCCGCCGTTTCCGAATCGCCATGGACGCCGACAAACTGATCGCCCTGGGCCGCCGCGCCCTGGAAATCGAGCGCGACGCGCTCGCCGCCCTGCTCGACCGCGTCGACGACCGTTTCGTCGAAGCATGCCGCACCATGCTCGCCTGTCAGGGTCGGATCGTCGTCACCGGCATGGGCAAGTCCGGTCACATCGGCGGTAAGCTCGCGGCAACGCTGGCATCGACGGGCACCCCGGCATTCTTCGTCCATCCCGGCGAGGCCAGCCACGGCGACCTGGGCATGATCACCCGCCAGGATGTCGTCGTCGCGATCTCCTATTCGGGCGAGACCGCCGAGATCGTCACCCTGCTGCCACTGCTCAAGCGCATGCAGGCGCCCCTGATCGCGATGACCGGCAAGCCCGGATCGACGCTGGCGCAGGCGGCCGAGGTCCATATCGACGTGTCGGTCGAGGCCGAGGCCTGCCCGCTGAACCTCGCCCCGACGGCCAGCACCACCGCAACCCTGGCAATGGGTGACGCGCTGGCGGTCGCGCTGCTCGAGGCCCGCGGCTTCACCCCGGAAGATTTCGCGATGTCCCATCCCGGCGGCTCGCTGGGACGCCGGCTGCTGCTGAAGATCAGCGACGTCATGCACCAGGGCGAACGCCTGCCGACGGTCGCGCCCGACTGCATGCTGACCGAGGCACTGCTGGAAATGACCCGCAAGGGCCTGGGCATGACCGCCGTGGTCGACGACCAGCGCCACGTTCTCGGCGTGTTCACCGACGGTGACCTGCGCCGCATCCTCGACCACAACGTCGATGTCCGCAGCGCCCACATCTCAGAGGTCATGACCGCCGGCGGCAAATCGATCCGCAGCGACCAGCTTGCCGCCGAAGCCGTCGCGCTGATGGAGAAACACAAGATCACCGCGCTGCTGGTCAAGGACGCGGACGACCGCCTGATCGGCATCGTGCACATGCACGATCTGCTGCGGGCCGGTGTCGTCTGATGGCGCTCCTGTCCGAAGACGATCTGCTCGCCCGCGCCGCCCGCATCCGCTGCCTGTTCCTCGACATCGACGGGGTCCTGACCGACGGCAAGCTGTACATCGGACCCGCCGGCGAAGAGATCAAGACCAATTTCGTACGCGACGGCTACGGCATCAAGCAGGCGCTCAAACACGGGCTGCACGTCGCGGTGATCAGCGGCCGACCGTCCGAATCGATGCGCGCGCGTCTGTCCTTTCTCGGCGTCCAGCACATCGCGCTCGACACCGAGGACAAGGAACCCGCCTATGAACGCATCTGCGCCGAGCTCGGCGTCAGCGACGACGAATGCGCGCACGTTGGCGACGACGTTCCCGATCTGCCGCTGCTCAGGCGCGTCAGTCTGGCGATGACGGTCGCCGATGCCCACCCCAGCGCACTGGCGGCCGCGCACTGGGTCAGCCGCTGTACCGGCGGACACGGCGCCGTACGCGAAGCCATCGACCTGATCCTCGCCGCGAGGGGCACACACTGACAATGCCCCGCAACGCCGTCCTGTTTCCCACGCTGGCACTGCTGCTGTTCGCCGCGGTATGGCTGACCCTGCGCGGCTTCCGCGACAGCGCGTCGCTGCCGGAGATCGTCGAGATCGAACGCCCGCGCTACCACCTCGACGGCGCCAACTGGGTGCGTTACGACGAAACCGGCACTCCGCTGTTCGAAATCCGCGCGATGAGCGTCGACTATTTCGACGATGAATCCATGCAGATGCAGAAGGTCAGCGTGCAGCAGCTCGGCGGTGAATCCGGCGCCTGGCAGCTGACATCGACCCGCGGCGAAGTCCCGCCACAGGCCAGGCGCCTGCTGCTGGAACCCGACGTCACCGTCGTCGGCGATCCGCCCCGACAGCAGGGCCCGGTGACGATGCAGGCGCCTCAGCTCTGGGTCGACTGGGAGACCCGGCAGCTGACCACCGCGTCATCGGTTGCCGTGCAGGCGCCGGGTCGTTCGCTGACGGCCGTCGGCATGAATGCCGACTGGACCGGCCGGCGCATTGAATTCGAGAATCAGGTCAATGTCCGACATGCCGCCCCGCGCTAGCGCCGCCCATCCGAATGCCGCCCGGCACCCGCGCCGGCCGCATCCGCCGCGCCTGCTGCTGGCAGCTCTGCTGGCGGTGAACGCCGCATCCGTCCTGGCCCAGGACGACGCAACCGGGACGACTCCGACCGAGACCCCCTCCACGCTCGAGCAACTGCGTCCGACCGGACCGGTCACCCTGCGGGCCGACAACGCCGAGTGGGTCGAGGGCGGCGCGATGGAGTACCGCGGCAACGTGTCACTCAGATCCGACAACCTCAAGCTGCTGGGGTCCCGCATGACGGTCACCCAGGAGAACGACGGACAGTTCCGTGCCCGCATCGTCGGCGCGCCGGCCACACTGGACCACGCTGCCGTTGCCGGCGCCGGCGATGCCGCGTCCCAGGCCGTGTCGGCGCAGGCCGGTGAGATCGACTATGACTCGCGCAGCGGCATCATCCACCTCAGCGGCGGCGCAAAACTGACCCGCGGCAGCGACGAGGTCACCGGGCAGACGATCGACTACGCCGTCGCCGAACGCCGGATTCGCGCCAGCGGCGGCGGCGATTCGGGTCAGGTTCGCATCGTCATCCAGCCGCCGTCCGCACCGCCCGCGGAGCCCACCCCCGCGCCGGAATCCGCCGTCCAGCCGGAGCAGCGCCGGTGAGCCAGACAGGGCTGGTTGCGGAAAATCTGGTCAAGCGTTTCAAGAAGCGCACCGTGGTGCGCGATGTGTCGCTGCGCCTGGACGCCGGCGAGATCGTCGGGCTGCTCGGCCCCAACGGCGCCGGCAAGACCACCTCGTTCTACATGATCGTCGGTCTGATCGGCAGCGACAGCGGGCGCATCCTGCTCAACGGCCGCGACATCACGGCCCTGCCGATGCACGCCCGCGCGCGCCTCGGCATCGGCTATCTGCCGCAGGAAGCCAGTGTGTTCCGCAAACTGTCGGTCACCGACAACATCATGGCGATCCTCGAGCTGCGCGCCGACCTGAAGCGCCATCAGCGCACCGAGGAGCTGGAGCGCCTGCTCGGCGAACTCCATATCGGCCATATCCGCGATGCCGAGGGCCAGGCGTTGTCCGGCGGCGAGCGCCGCCGCGTCGAAATCGCCCGCGCCCTCGCCGCGAACCCCGAGTTCATCCTGCTCGACGAACCGTTCGCCGGCGTCGATCCGATCGCGGTCCACGACATCCAGAGCATCGTCCATCACCTGTCGGAACGCGGCATCGGCGTGCTGATCACCGACCACAACGTGCGCGAGACCCTGGGCATCTGCAAGCGCGCCTACATCCTCGCCGAGGGCCAGGTCATCGCCGAAGGCGCGCCCGACGCGCTGCTTGCCGACGAAACCGTCCGCAGGGTCTACCTCGGCGAATCGTTCACGCTCTGAGCACGTTGCCGCGACGTTGAGCCCCGCTCTGGCGGCGGCACCGAAACCCGATCACCTCGTCGGCGAAGCGGTCAAGCCGTTCGCACTGCATGAAGGACCGGCGCGAGCAGCGCGCAGGGGCCCCACGCAGTGGGGATGCAAGCGGCCGCGAGCGACGGCGGGCACGGCGCCTACAGCGGGTGCCGGCGCAGGAATCCGATCACCTCGTCGGCGAAGCGGTCGGGCCGTTCGCACTGCATGAAGTGCCCCGCTCCTTTCATGCAGACCAGATCCAGCCCCGCGCCGTAGCAGTAGGCCTGATCCTCGAACATCTCCGGACCGATGCAGCCGTCCTCGGTGCCGTAGATGACCTTGGCCGGCACCGGCAACGGCGTACGAATCGTCCGCCAGCTGTCCCCCTGCATCAGCGTCCGCGGCAATGCGCGGTAGTAGCCGAGCGCCGCGGCGCAGTGGTCCGGACGTCCCAGGGTCTCATGCAGGGGCACCATGTCATCGTCGGTATAGCGCCATCCGGGCGACCATTCGCGGATCAGCCAGTCGAGCCAGGCAAAGTCGTCCCGAACGATGCGTCGCTCGGGGCCCCTCCGCCACTGGAAGTAGCCGATGTACCAGGATCGTCGCAGCTGTTTGAGCGACGGGCGCAGCAGGAAACGCCGCAGATGCGGAATCGCCGCCGTGACCACGGCGCCGATGCGCTCCGGGAACATGGTCGCGGCGAAATAGGTGGTCGCCGCACCCCAGTCATGTCCGACCAGATGCGCACGCTCGGCGCCGAGCGCCTCGATCAGCCCCGGAACGTCGCGGGCGATCGCCGGGAGCCGATAGTCGCCGTCCGGCGCCAGCCCGGTCGGATAGTAGCCCCGCATGAACGGAGCAACCGCCCGATACCCCGCCGCCGCCAGGCGCTCGAGGACCGGGACGAAGCTGTATGCGGTATCGGGAAAGCCGTGCAGGCACAGCACCAGCGGGCCGCTGCCGCGCTCCAGATAGGCGAAGTCGATGTCGCCGACCCTGACCATCGCCGGCTTGCTGTCATATCCCTGGTCCATCTTCCCCATCGATTCCGTCGCTCCTGCTGCGTCCATGACCCCACCTGCTTCGTTATGATGACCTCTTATCAGATAAGGAGAATGCAATGGACCTGACCTTCGATCGGGTTGGCGACGTCGACGCGCTGGCGGCGCTGGCGCTGCCGCTGGCCATCAAGCTGGTGTCGGCACTCGCGGTTTTCTTCATCGGCAAGTGGCTGGCGGGTCTGTTGGTCCGCCTGATGAAATCCGCGATGCATCGCGGCAAGGTCGACGACACCCTGGGCGGCTTTCTCGGCAACGTGACGTACGGCCTGGCGATCGCCGTCGTCGTCATCGCGGCACTGGGTCAGCTCGGCGTCGAGACCACGTCCGCGGCGGCGATACTCGGCGGCGCGGCGCTGGCCATCGGTCTGTCGCTGCAAGGTCAGCTGTCGTCGTTCGCCGCCGGGGTCATGATCATCCTGTTCCGCCCCTTCAAGAACGGCGACTTCGTCGAGGTCGGCGGCACGATGGGCACGGTGATGGAGATCAAGATCATCTATACGGTTCTCAAGACACCGGACAATCAGGTCGTCGTCGTCCCCAACGCCAATATCACGACGCAGACGATCACCAACTACAGCCAGATGCCGACGCGGCGGATCGATCTGACGGTCGGCATCGACTACGCCTCGGACCTGCTCGCCGCCAAGAAGATCCTCGAGCGCGTGCTCGGCGAGGAATCGCGGATCCTGGCCGACCCCGCGCCGACCGTCCAGGTCAAGGAACTGGCCGACAGCTCGGTCAATTTCGCGGTCCGGGCCTGGGTCAACAGCGGCGACTGGTGGCTGACCCGCTGCGACCTGACCGAGCGGATCAAGCTCGAACTCGACGCCGGCGGCATCGAAATCCCGTTCCCGCAGATGACCGTGCATCTGCCGTCATCGGCCAATCCATCCGCGGCGGCCTGACCCCATCGAAAAAGCCCCTCCGGACATCGGGTCCGGAGGGGCTTTTTTGCGTACAGCCCTTGGCGTCAGGCCTTCGGCGCAAACGCGCGACACCAGCCCGTGGCCGCAACCAGCTTGCCCGGGAACGCGGCGCAGGGCGCGTGCCCGTCCTTGGCCTGGGCGGCCTGATACAGGGCACAGCCATCGCAGACGCTGCCGGCCTTGTAGGCCGGTTCCTTGGCCGCATCGATCTTCGACGCATCGGCGACATAACCGAGCCCCTGGGCGGCCGGATCGGTTTCCGACAGGATCGCGGCATCCTGGGCGCTGGCCTGACCGGCCTGCAGCAGCGGCAGCGCCGCGAAACCGGTGGCAATTCCGCGCAGAACCGCGCGACGGGACAGATGGGATTGAGTCATGAGTCGACCTCGATCAAGGGGGGATTTGACGCTGCCGCACTCTAGCGGCGCGGACCTGACCGTACGCTGACACATGTCAATGATTCGTGACCGTCGATACCGGCGGCATCGTCTGCGGTCGCGGCCCCGTTCCGGGCCCTGGTCCGGGCAGGACCCGAACCCACCCGCCGAAACGAAACCGCCCCCGGCGCCGGAAGGGGCCGGGGGCGTCGGACACAGCGCCGGTCCGTCGCGGGACAGCCCGCGGGCGAACGGTCAGCTCTGGTCGCGTTTGGCCGAGGTGCGCAGCCGCAGCCCATTCAGGCGGATGAAACCCTCGGCGTCCTTCTGGTTGTAGGCGCCGCGATCATCCTCGAAGGTCGACAGGGTGGCGTCGAACAGCGAATCGGGAGAACGCCGGCCGGCGTTGTAGACATTGCCCTTGAACAGCTTGAGCCGCACTTCGCCGTTGACGCGCTGCTGGGTGTCGTCAATCAGCGCCTGCAGGGCGTGCCGCTCCGGGCTGTACCAATAGCCGTTGTAGATCAGCTTGGCGTAGCGCGGCATGATCTCGTCCTTCAGATGCGCCTGTTCGCGATCCAGGCACAGCGACTCGATCGCGCGATGCGCCTTGAGCAGCAGGGTGCCGCCCGGCGTTTCGTAGCAGCCGCGCGACTTGATGCCGACGTAACGGTTCTCGACGATATCGAGGCGGCCGATCCCGTGCTTGCCGGCGAGCTTGTTGAGTGCGTCGAGCACGCCGAACGGCGTCATCGCCTCGCCGTTGACCGATACCGCGTCGCCCTTCTCGAAACCGATGGTGATGTACTCGGCTTCGTTCGGCGCATCCTCCGGATTCACGGTCAGACGCCAGATGTCGTCCGGCGGGCACCACCACGGATCCTCGAGGCCGCCCCCCTCGTAGGAGATATGCAGGGCGTTGGCGTCCATCGAGTACGGCGATCCGCCGTCCTTCTTCTTGGCGATCGGAATCCCGTGCTGCTCGGCATAGGCCAGCAGCTTCTCGCGGGAGTTGAGGTCCCATTCGCGCCACGGGGCGATGACCTTGGCCTGCGGCCACAGCGCATAAGCGCCCAGCTCGAAGCGGACCTGATCGTTGCCCTTGCCGGTCGCGCCATGCGCAATCGCGTCGCAGCCGGTCTGGCGCGCGATCTCGACCAGGCGCTTGGAGATCAGCGGGCGGGCGATCGAGGTTCCGAGCAGATACTCACCTTCGTAAACCGCGTTGGCGCGGAACATCGGGAACACGAAATCGCGGACGAACTCCTCGCGCAGGTCGTCGATGAAGATTTCCTTGACGCCGAACTGCTGCGCCTTGGGGCGCACCGAATCGAGTTCCTCGCCCTGGCCGATATCGGCGGTGAAGGTCACGACCTCGGCCTGATAGACGTCCTGCAACCACTTGAGGATGACGGAAGTGTCCAGGCCGCCGGAATAGGCCAGCGCGATCTTGCGGATGGAAGCGCCTTGGGTGCTCATGGGAATTTCTCGCCGCGGGGGATTGCTCAGTTTGGGGGCGCGATTATACGGGGCGGCGCCCGGCTTGGCTGCAATGCGTAGTGCGGCGCACCGGCGATTGCGGATACCCTATGCGCTCACGCGCTTTCCCACGCCATGCAGAACTCCCCTCCCAAGACCAAGGTCGGCCATCGTTTCCGCGGCTTTCTGCCGGTGGTCGTGGACGTCGAAACCGGCGGTTTCAATGCCCAGACCGACGCGCTGCTGGAAATCGCCGCGGTCATTCTGGGGATCGACGAGGACGGCCGACTGCACCGCCGCGAGACCGTATTCGCGCACGTCGAGCCTTTCGCCGGCGCGAACATCGAGAAAGCGGCACTCGAGGTCAACGGCATCCGCGTCGACAATCCGCTGCGTCTGGCGCTGCCCGAGCGCGAAGCCCTCGACCACGTGTTCCGGCCGATCCGCAAGGCCGTCTCCGAAAACGGCTGCAGCCGCGCGATCCTGGTCGGCCACAACGCGCATTTCGATCTGTCCTTCGTCAACGCCGCGGTCGCCCGCAACAGTTACAAGCGCTGCCCGTTCCACCCGTTCAGCGTGTTCGACACGGCCACCCTCGCCGGCGCGGCGCTGGGGCAGACGGTGCTGGCCCGGGCGCTGCAGGCCGCCAAGCTGGGCTACGACGCCGAGGCGGCCCATTCGGCGATCTACGACGCCGAGATGACCGCCGATCTGTACTGCCTGCTGATCAATCGCATCCAGCCGGTGTTCGAGGAATTCCGGGCCGCCGGCGAAGCCGGTTCCGACTGACCCCGCGATGCGCCGACTTCTGAGACTCATTCTGGTGATCGGCGTCATCATTGCCGCCACCGCCGGGGGGCTGAAGCTGCGATATGGCGGCGGCGGCGCATTCCCCCAGCGCGAGACCGGCGCCCCGCTGCAGGACGCCTCGGCCCTGCAGCGGGTGGCGGACCTGCCGACGCCGCCGGGCAACATCGCCGTGTCGCCTGCCGGGCGGATCTTCATCACGCTGCACCCCGAGGCCCGCCCAGACTGGAAGGTCGTCGAACTGGTCAAGGGCGCGATGCGGCCCTGGCCTTCCGCCGCCTTCCAGACCGGACTCGGGGAACCCCGAGCGTTCCGGGACGTCCTGTCGCTGCGCATCGACCGCCAGAACCGGCTGTGGACCCTCGATACCGGCGTCCATGGCCTGCATCAGCCGCGCCTGCTGGCCTTCGACCTGGACAGCGGCAAGGTCGTGCACGAATTCGCATTCCCGCGCAGCGTCGCCGGCCTCGGCTCCCATCTCAACGATTTCCAGGTGTCGCCGGACGGCAACTGGATCTACATCGCCGATGCGAGCTTCTTCGGCAAGAATCCGGGACTGGTCGTCTACGACGTCGGGGGTCGACGCGCCTGGCGCGCGCTGGAAGGCGATGCGTCGGTCGAACCCGACTACTTCATTCCCGAGGTCGCGGGGCGGCGCATGGAACTGTTCGGCCTGATCGCGATCCGTCCCGGCGTCGATTCGATCGCACTGGACCGGCGCGGCGACTGGCTGTACTTCGCCCCGGTCACCGACGTCAACCTCCACCGCATCCCGAGCGCGCGCCTGCGCGATCCCGCCCTGACCCCCGCCCAGCGGGCCGCATCCGTCGAGATCTACGCGCCGAAAACCATGTCGGACGGTCTGAGCATCGACGACGCGGACACCATCTACATCTCCGATCCGGAGCACTCCGCGATCGTCGAGCTGCGCGCCGACGGCTCGCTGCAGACCCTGGTCCGCGCACCGCAACTGCGCTGGCCGGACGGCTTCAGCTTCGGCCCTGACGGCTGGTTGTACGTGACCTGCTCGAGCCTGCAAAACGTCCTCGGACGGCCACCCTCGTCAATCGCCGAGCACGCCCCCTACCAGGTGTTCCGCATCCGCCCCGGGGGCTCCGCCGCACCAGGCCACTGACCCGCAGCAGCACCGTCTTCACGGGGCCACCCCCGCAGCGGCGTTCAGCGTCCGCTCATTTCGATTCGGCATCTTGTTGCCGGGACACTCCACTAAATGCCTCTGATTCCGATGCCGCCAACCCTGCATCGCTCGCTCATCCTTGCCTGTGCGGCCATGGCCTGGCTGCCGATGGCCGCGTCCGCCTTCGGCCTGCAGGACGTCGCCAAGCAGGCCCAGGCCCTGGCCGCCGAAGCCTACGAGCCGCCCGACAAGCTTCCCGCGGCACTGGACAGGGATCACCTGAGCTACGACCAGTACCGGGACATCCGCTTCCGGCCGGATCATGCCCTGTGGCATGGCACGCGCCTGCCCTTCGAGGTGCAGTTTTTCCACCGCGGGCTGTACTTTGACCGGCCGATCCGCATCCATGTCGTGACCGCCGACGGCGTGCGCCCGCTGCGCTTCGACGCCGACGACTTCGACTACGGCAAGAACCAGCTCGACCCGAAGATGCTCGCCGCGCTCGAGGGCTTCGCCGGGCTGCGCGTCCACTACCCGCTCAATACCGATCAATACAAGGACGAACTGCTGGTGTTCCAGGGCGCCAGCTATTTCCGCGCCCTCGGCCAGGGTCAGCGCTATGGCCTGTCGGCCCGGGGGCTGGCCATCGACACCGGCGAACTCAGCGGCGAGGAGTTCCCGGCCTTCACCGAGTTCTGGATCGAATGGCCGCGCCCCCAGGACCATGTCCTGAGGATCTATGCATTGCTCGACTCGCCGCGCGTGACCGGCGCCTACGCCTTCGAGGTCACCCCCGGCGACGCCACCCGCATGGCCGTCCGCGCCGAACTGTTCTTCCGCGATGACGTCGGCAAACTCGGCATCGCACCGCTGACCAGCATGTACCTGTTCGGCGAGAACCAGCCGCCGAAAACGCCCGACTACCGCCCTGAAGTCCACGACTCCGATGGTCTGATGATCCATACCGGAACCGAGTGGCTGTGGCGGCCGCTGGTCAATCCGCGCCGGCTGATGATGTCGTCGTTCAGCGTCGAGCAGCCGCGCGGCTTTGGTCTGATGCAGCGTGACCGCGACTTCCGCCACTACGAGGATCTCGAGGCGCGCTACGAGTTGCGCCCGAGCGCCTGGGTCGAGCCCCGCGGCGACTGGGGCAAGGGCCGCGTCGAACTGGTCACGATCCCGACACCCGACGAGACCAACGACAACATCGTCGCCTACTGGGTGCCGGAAACCGCGCCCAAAGCAGGGGATCACCTCAGCTTCGAATACGACCTGTACTGGCAGTTGCATGCGCTGACTGAGCCGCCGCTGGCGCACGTCACGCAGACCCGGATCGGGCACGGCTGGCTCAAGGAGCCGGACGACACCCAGCGGTTTCACATCGATTTCGCGGGCGAGGTGCTCAACGAACTCCCGGAAGACGCCCAACTGTCGTCGAGTGTCTGGATCGGCGACGGCGGCGAACTGGTCGAGCAGCAGGCCTATCGCAACGACGTCACCGGAGGGTGGCGGCTGAGCCTGCGCGTCCGCCGGACCGACGACAGCGTCCCGCTGGAGATGCGCGCCACCCTGACCGATGGCAGCGCCGACGTTTCCGAGACCTGGTCCTACATCCTTCCAGCCATTTCGGGGAGACGCCATGGCGACCGTTAACCCGCTTCTCGACCCCTCGCCCCGGCGTGCGGCCTCGCTGTTGCCGCCGGCGCACGACCCCGACACCGCCGAAGCCTGGCGCCGCACCGCCTGGCAACGCCTGCATGAACGGCTCGAGCAGGCACCACAGCCCGGCGATCCGGCACTGACCGAACGCCTGTACACCGACGCGCACGGCCAGCCGCGCCTGCCGACCACGCCGCCGCTGACGCGGGCGTCGATGCGACCGACGCCATGGAATCACAATCCGCTGCGCCGACTCACCGCATGGCTGCGCGGACGCCTCACCGGCCAGCGTGGACGCATGCAGTCACGCGCACCGGAGCAATCCGTCGCGGCGCACCGGCGCCCCTGGCGTGGCGCCGGACGGGCCCGGCGCCTGGCGCTGATCAGCCTGATCATCGCCCAGACCGTGGTCGCGACCCACTACATGTCGGCGATCCTGCCGTATCGCGGCCAGCACCCGCTGGAGATCGCGATCCTGGGCCTGTACGCAGTCCTGTTCGCGTGGATCTCGGCCGGCTTCTGGACCGCGCTGATGGGCTTCGCCGTCCTGTTGCGCGGCCGTGACCGGTATTCGATCTCCGCGACCACCGCGGCCGAACAGCCGATCGCGGCGCACACCCGGACCGCCCTGCTGGTGCCGATCTGCAACGAGGACGTCACCCGGGTCTTCGCGGGCATACGCGCGACCTGGGAGTCGGTCTGCCGCGCCGGGATGCAGGACCACTTCGACATCTTCGTGCTCAGCGACACCTACGACGCCGACATCCGGGTCGCCGAACTCCAGGCCTGGCTCGACCTGTGCCGCGAGGTCGACGGCTTCGAGCGCATCTTCTACCGGCGCCGTACCCATCGGATCAAGCGCAAGTCCGGCAACATCGCGGACTGGTGCCGTCGCTGGGGCAGCCGCTACCAGTACATGGTGATCCTCGACGCCGACAGCGTCATGTCCGGCGGCAGCCTCAAGCGTCTGGTCCAGCTGATGGAGGCCAACCCCGGCGCCGGTATCATCCAGACCGCACCGCGCGCGTTCGGACGCGAAACCCTGTACGCCCGCATCCAGCAGTTCGCCACCCGGGTCTACGGCCCGCTGTTCACCGCCGGCCTGCATTTCTGGCAGCTCGGCGAGTCCCACTACTGGGGCCACAACGCGATCATCCGCGTCGCCCCGTTCATGCGGCACTGCGCGCTCGGCCGCCTGCCCGGTCGCGGCGCACTGTCCGGCGAGATCATGAGCCACGACTTCGTCGAGGCGGCGCTGATGCGGCGCGCCGGCTGGGGCGTCTGGATCGCGTACGACCTGCCCGGCTCATTCGAGGAGATGCCGCCCACCCTGCTCGACGAACTGCAGCGCGACCAGCGCTGGTGCCAGGGCAACCTGCAGAACTTCCGGCTGTTCTTCGCGCAGGGCCTGCATCCGGCCCACCGCGCGGTGTTCATGACCGGCGTGATGGCGTACCTGTCGGCGCCGTTGTGGTTCCTGTTCCTGGTGCTGTCGACCGCGTTGCTGGCCGTGTTCTCGCTGTCCGAACCCCAGTACTTCACGGAGCCGTTCCAGCTGTTCCCGAACTGGCCGCAATGGCATCCGGAGTGGGCGATCCGTCTG
Organism: Nevskiales bacterium; assembly: GCA_028698335.1. Taxonomy (GTDB): domain Bacteria; phylum Pseudomonadota; class Gammaproteobacteria; order Nevskiales; family Nevskiaceae; genus Solimonas. The sequence continues at coordinate 66,787 of JAQVDP010000007.1, forward strand.
TTCGGCGGCACGATGCTGCTGCTGTTCCTGCCCAAGGTTCTGGCGGTGACCCAGCTGATCCTGCGTCGCGACCAGTGGCGCGGTTTCGGCGGGCCGGCCAAGCTGATCACCAGCGCGGTCACCGAAAGCCTGTTCGCGGCCGCGCTCGCGCCGATCCGCATGCTGTTCCACACCCGCTACGTGCTCGGCGCCCTGGCCGGATTCGCCGTGAAGTGGAAGTCGCCGCCGCGCGACGACAGCCAGACGCTATGGCGCGATGCGCTGCGCCGGCACGCCGGCGGCACCGTGCTCGGGCTCGTCTGGCTGGCGGCGGTGTACTGGCTCAACCCGGAGTTCCTGTGGTGGCTGCTGCCGGTGGCCGGCAGCCTCGTGATCGCCATCCCGCTCTCGGTGCTGAGCTCCCGCACCCGCCTCGGGCGCCGCGCCCGCAACGTCCGCCTGTTCCTGATTCCCGAGGAGTCGCTGCCGCCGCGCGAACTGCGCAGCCTGCGCGGCATCCTGGCCCGCAGCCGGCGGCTGCCGGACTTTCGCGCGGCGATCACCGATCCGTCGACCAACGCGCTGCTGACCTTGACCGAACGCCATCGGGCCGGCGTCACGCCGACCCAGCGCCGCGCACGCCTGCACGCGCTCGAGGCGGCACTGCACGAGCCTCCGGAAGCACTCGGCAACGACGCCCGCAACCGGGTCCTGTCGGACCCGCTGACGCTGACGCAGGTGCATCTGGCCGCGCACAGCAGTCCGAATCTGCACCCTGCCTGGAACCCGGGCGCGGGGGGCGAGCTTGTCATCGAAAGGACACGACAGCGTCACATGCGCTTTACAGTCGCTTCATAGAGTGCCGGTCATCAAAACCGGAGCCCAAGGCATGTCCGCACATATCGATGGTGATCTTCCGCGCCGCCCGCGCTTCGAGGTGAGCTTCGCGACGACGCCGGCACAGATTCTCGAAACCCAGCAGCTGCGCTACCGCATCTTCGCCGGTGAGCTTGGCGCCCAGATCGACGGCGGCAGCGCCGAGATCGATCACGACCACTTCGACGCGCACTGCCGGCACCTGATGGTGACCGAGCCCGAGACCGGCCGCGTCGTCGCCTGCACGCGCATCCTCACCGACGACCGCGCGCCGGCCGCCGGCGGGTTCTACTCGGCCGGCGAGTTCGACCTCGCCATGCTCGACGCGCTGCCGGGCCGCGTGATGGAAATCGGCCGCACCTGCGTCGATCCGGAATTCCGCAACGGCGCCGTCATCGCCACGCTGTGGCAGGGTATCGCCGCCTTCATCATCAACGAGGGCTTCGACTACCTGTTCGGCTGCGCCAGCATCGGGCTGGAAGACGGTGGCGGCGCCGCGCATGCGATCCTCGACCAGATCCGCACGCGTCACATGGCGCCGGACTATCAGCACGTGCGTCCGTACATTCGACTGCCGGCGGCCGACAGCCGCCCGACCGAGAAGCCGCGGATGCCGCCGCTGCTCAAGGCCTATCTGAGCCTCGGCGCGAAGGCCTGCGGCGACGCCTACTGGGATCGCGACTTCAACTGCGCGGACGTGTTCATGCTGCTCAACGTCAGCGACCTGCATCCGCGCTACGCCCGCCACTTCCTGGGCAAGCAGGCGGACAAGGCGCCGGCGCAGACCGTCGGACACGCCTGATCCGGGACCCGCGGGCACAACCATGCGCGGAACGCTCGCCATCTGGATCCGCAGCCCCGTTCTGATCGTCCATCTGCTGGTGGGCCTGCTCGCAGCGGCGGCCGTCAACTGCGATTTCACCGGACGGGTCCGTGCCGAACCGATCGCACGCTGGTGGTCGCGCGTCCTGCTGCGGATCTTCAACATCCGCCTGCAGGTAAGCGGCCAGCCCAGCGCCGGGGCCTGCGTCACGGTCGCCAACCATGTCTCGTGGCTGGACATCCCGATGCTCGCCGCCTGCGAGCAGACCCGCTTCATCGCCAAGTCCGAGATCCGCGACTGGCCGGTCGCGGGATGGCTCGCCAACGCCGCCGGAACCTTCTACATCCGTCGTGGCAAGGGCGGCGCCCGCCCGCTGCTCGATCGCCTCACGCCCCACCTGCAATCGGGCGGCTCGGTCGTGCTGTTCCCTGAGGGCACGACAACCGACGGGACCTCGGTGCTGCCGTTCCACGCACGCCTGTTCGGAGCCGCGATCGAAGCCGGCGTCGCCGTGCAGCCGGTCGCATTGCGCTACTCCGCCGGACGCGGCGGCAAGGCCGTCGCCCCCTTCGTCGGCGATGACGATCTGGTCCGCCACATCCTGCGTCTGCTGCGCGAACCCCGCATCGATGCCGAACTGCTGTTCTGCCCCGCCATCTCCAGTGACGGCCACGATCGCGACAGCCTCGCAACCCTGGCCCGACACCATGTCCGCGACGCCCTGCGCGTCGGTTCGGAGGCTGCGGCGAACGTCCCGGCGGCACTGGCCGCCTGAGCGCCGGTCACAGGCGGCGTCGACGCCGCGCAGCGCCCGCTGGCCGCGGCATCGGCCGTGCTATGTTTGCCCGATGACGACCCCGATCTCCGCACGCCCGGCCACAGCCCCGCCCCCCGTGATCCTCGCCGCCGTCGCCGCGCTGCTGACCGGCCCGTCGCTGGCGGCGGCCGGGGCCCCCGGCCTCGAACGCTGCGCCGGGATCACCGACGCCGCCGAGCGCCTGGCCTGCTACGACCGCCTGGCCGCACCACCTGAGACGCCGGAACCGCCACCGGCGCCCGCGGCGCAGCCTGCCCCGGTCGAGCCCGCCACCCATGCCGACCAGGCTCCGCAGCCCGCAGCGGCGGAGGAGGCCCCCGCCCCGGCGGATTTCGGCGCCGAGACCCTCCCGCAGCAGAAGGCAGCCGACACCGAGCCCCGGTCGCTCCGCGCACGGGTGCCCGGCCATTTCGAAGGCTGGCAGAAGAACACCCTGTTCAAGCTCGACAACGGCCAGGTCTGGCGCTGTGTCGACGATCGCTCCGTCTATTACGTCGCCGAGAATCCCGAGGTCACGATCAAGCGCGGCCTGTTCGGAAGTTACTGGCTGTCGGTCGAGGGCCTGAATTCCCGCGCCCGCGTCCGCCGCGAGCAGTAGCCGTCACCGCCACGTCCGCAGCCGGACATCGGCGAAGCGTTACAATGGGCGCTTCACGCTGGAGCGCTCATGACTCAGTCATCCCATCCGTCAGGCCGCGACGCCGCCCCTGAACCGTCGACCCGGAAACCCGCCGTCAAGCCCGTCGTCCAGGGCGAAAAGCTGCGGGGCGCCGACAAGATGGCGCGGATTCCGGTCAAGATCGAACCCACCGCCGCACCGCTGCGCAAGCCGAGCTGGATTCGCGCCAAGTCGTCGGCGACGCCGGAGGTCGCGCGGATCAAGGCCGCACTGCGCTCCAACAAACTGCATACCGTGTGCGAGGAAGCCGCCTGCCCCAACCTGGGAGAGTGCTTCGGCAAGGGCACCGCCACGTTCATGATCATGGGCGACATCTGCACGCGGCGCTGTCCGTTCTGCGACGTCGGCCACGGCCGCCCCAATCCGCTCGATCCCGACGAGCCGATCAATCTCGCACGCACGATCCGCGACATGCGGCTGCGCTACGTCGTGATCACCTCGGTCGACCGCGACGACCTGATGGACGGCGGCGCCGGTCATTTCGCGGCCTGCATCCGCGAGTCCCGCGCCCTGTCGCCGGAGCTGATCATCGAGGTTCTGGTCCCGGACTTCCGCGGCCGCATGGACCCGGCGCTGACGATCTTCAAGGACGCGCCGCCGGACGTGTTCAACCACAACCTCGAAACCGTGCCGCGCCTGTACCGCCAGGCCCGTCCGGGCTCCGACTACGAGTGGAGCCTCGACCTGCTCGAGCGCTTCAAGGGCCTGCATCCGGAGGTGCCGACCAAGTCCGGTCTGATGCTGGGCCTCGGCGAGGAAATCGACGAAATCGAGCAGGTGATGCGTGACCTGCGCGCCCACGGCGTCGACATGCTGACCCTCGGCCAGTACCTGCAGCCCTCACGCCACCATCTGCCCGTTGCCCGCTACGTGCACCCGGACGAATTCGAGCGGCTGCGCGTCATCGGCGAGCAGATGGGCTTCTCGCACGTTGCCAGCGGCCCGATGGTGCGCTCCAGCTACCACGCCGACCAGCAGGCGCACGACGTCCTCGCAACCGGCTGAGGACGCCTCCAGCGCGATGAGTGGAGGCCCGCTGCCGGCGCAGGACTACCTGCAGATGATCGCGCGCATGCCGCTGGTGTCGATCGATCTGATCGTGCGCGACCCGCGGCAACGTATCCTGGTCGGGCTGCGCAGCAACGAACCGGCCCGCGGCACCTGGTTCGTGCCCGGCGGCGCGATTCGCAAGAACGAGACCCTCGATCACGCCTTCGCGCGCATCACCCATGCCGAGCTGGGGCTGTCCCTGGCCCGTCGCGAGGCCCGGCTGCTCGGCGTTTACGAGCACCTCTATTCGACCAACTTCGCCGAAGTACCCGGGATCGGCACGCATTACGTCGTGCTCGCGCACGAACTGCAGCTGCCCGCGATGCCGGCGCTGCCCCGTGACCAGCACAGCGACTACCGCTGGATGACCGAGTTCGAGCTGCGCGAACACCCGCAGGTGCACGCCAACACGCGCGCCTACTTCTGCTGAAGTGCCCGCAGCAGGCGGGTGTGCACGCCGCCGAAGTCGCCGTTGGACATCGCCAGGATCCGATCCCCGCTCCGGGCCTCCGCGGTGACCGCGGCGACCAGCACATCGAGGTCCTGAAAGACCTTGACCCGCCCGCCCAGCGGCGCGAGAGCCGCCGCCGCATCCCAGCCCAGGTCCGGCCGCGCGTAGACATAGCTGATGTCGGCGCCGGACAGACTGGCCGCCAGCGCCGCCGCATGCGTCCCGAGCCGCATCGTGTTCGAGCGCGGCTCGAGCACCGCGAGGATGCGGCCTGCGTCACGACCGCGCAGCGCGTCGATCGTGACCGCGATCGCGGTCGGGTGATGGGCGAAGTCGTCGTACACGCTGACGCCGCCCGCCTCGCCGACCCGCTCCAGGCGGCGGCGCACGTTGCGGAACCCGGCCATCGCCTCGATCAGACGCTCGATCGGCACGCCGACGTGATGCGCGGCCGCGAAGGCCGCGAGCGTATTCGAATGATTGTGGCCGCCGGCCAGCGGGCTGGCCACATGACCGCAGGCGCGCCCGCCGTACCGCAGCTCGAAGCCGCCCTCGGCAGGTCCGGCCTGCCAGCCGTCCTCGCGGTCGAAGTACTCGACCGGGGTCCAGCATCCCTGCTGCAGCACTCGCGCCAGATTGGCGTCGGCGCCGTTGACGATGAGACGCCCGCTGCCGGGCACCGTCCGCACCAGGTGATGAAACTGTCGCTCGATGCTCGCCAGATCCGGAAAGATGTCGGCGTGGTCGTACTCTAGATTGTTGAGAATCGCGGTGCGCGGCCGGTAGTGCACGAACTTCGAACGCTTGTCGAAGAACGCGGTGTCGTATTCGTCGGCCTCGATCACGAAGTACGGTGACTCGCCGAGCCGCGCCGACACGCCGAAGTTCTGCGGCACGCCGCCGACGAGGAACCCGGGCCGCAGGCCCGCATGATCCAGCAGCCACGCCAGGATCGAGGTCGTCGTCGTCTTGCCGTGGGTGCCAGCGATGGCCAGCACGTGACGCCCCCGCAGCACATGCTCGGCAAGCCACTGCGGTCCCGAGGTATAGGGCAGCCCGGCATCCAGCGCGTATTCCATCGCCGGATTGCCCCGCGTCACCACGTTGCCGACCACGATCATGTCCGGCGCGGGCTGCAGGTGCTCCACCGCGTACCCCGACATCACCTCGATGCCCAGTGCCTCGAGCTGGGTCGACATCGGCGGCCAGGCCGCGGCGTCCGATCCGGTCACGCGGTGGCCGGCTTCGCGCGCCAGCGCGGCGATGCCGGCCATGAAGGTGCCGCAGATCCCGAGGATATGGATGTGCACGGGCCGGCGCGCCTCAGCCGACGCCGAACAGCGCGCCGGCCATCGTTCCGGCGAAGGCGACGAAGAACAGCACGATGAAGGCGATGATCAGTGCGATGATCACGCCGACCCACAGCTGCACGTTGGCGGCATGCCGGAAGATCGACGCGGTCACCGCGAAGTTCCAGAAATTCAGCAGATTCATCAGGAACACGACCCCCTGCGGCATCTGCAGCGCCTCGGGCTGCTCGAGCAGCTCGGGCGAGGCCGCCAGCGTGCGCAGGATCGGCGCCACCTGCATGAACAGCGGCAGCAGCAGCAGCGTCAGGACCGCCGCGGTCGCCATCAGCGCGTTGAAGGTCTGCGTGTAGCGCTCGACCAGGCCGCGCGCGCGCAGGATCGAACGCGTGACCAGCGCCGTCCCCGCGATCATTGCTGCCGCCATCGCGACCGCGCTGGCCAGTGGCAGCACCTGGGCGAAGATCAGGGCATTGGCCAGCCCGGCGATCAGCGCCAGCGGCAGGGACTGCCGGGGGTCGTAGGGCAGGTCCTGCGGGCCGGCACGAAACAGCAGAATCCGCAGGGAAACGGCGAAAGTTTGCGCAAACATGGAGGGGTTCGGGTAAGCCAGCGGCTATTCTAAGGCCTTTACCCGCTCCGACGGGCTCACCACCTTCGCCCCAAGCACCATGTCCCATGCGCTGATCACCGACTCCGATAGCCTGCCCCGCCTGTGCGAGCGCTGGCAGCAGAGTCGCTTCCTCGCGGTCGACACCGAATTCGTCCGCGTCGACACCTACTACCCGAAGCTGTGCCTGATCCAGGTTCGCGACGAGCAGCAGACCTCGCTGATCGATCCGCTGGCCCTGCCGGATCTGACGCCGGTCCTCGATGTGCTCTACGAGCCCGGCCGCATCAAGGTCTTTCACGCGCCGGGGCAGGACCTGGAGATTCTCGCCCGCCTGCGCAGCACCTGTCCGGCACCGCTGTTCGACACCCAGATCGCGGCCACGCTGCTCGGCCTGGGCGACCAGATCGGCTACGCGGGCCTGATCGAACGCCGGATCGGCATCGTCCTCGACAAGAGCCTGTCGCGGACCGACTGGTCGCGGCGACCGTTGCGCGACGCCGAACTGGCCTATGCCGCCGCCGATGTCGACCATCTCGCCGAGATCTATCCGGCGCTCGAACACGCCCTTGCCGAGCGCGGACGGCTGTCGTGGCTCGCCGAGGACTGCGCCCGGCTGTGCGAGCCCGACCAGTACGTCACGCATGCCGAGGACGCGTGGAAGCGCCTCAAGGGTCTGGCCCGCCTGAGCGTGCGCGAGCAGATGGTGGCGGTGGCCCTGGCCACGTGGCGCGAGCAGCAGGCGCAGACGCGCGACCGCCCGCGCAAGTGGATCCTCGATGACGACCCGCTGTATCGCATCGCCCAGCGCCAGCCGCAGACCCTCGAACAACTCGAACAGTTGAGCGTGCTCCCGCCGAAGACGCTGGGGCGCTTCGGCAGCGCGCTCTGCGAAATCGTCGCCCAGGCACTGGCCGGACCGGAACGCGAATACGCCCGTGACGAGGAACCGGATGCCGCACAGAAAGCGCTGCTGAAGAAGCTGCAGGCCCGGATCCAGAGCATCGCGGCCGAACTCGGGCTGCCGGCGAGCTTCCTGGCGCCGCGTGCGGAGCTGATGCGTCTGGTCCGGGACGGCGCCGATGCCGACGCCAACGTCCTGCGCGGCTGGCGCCGGGACGTCTGTGCCGACGCGCTGCTGCAGTGCCTGCCTTGAGGCGCGACACCGACCGCGCCGGCGACCGGCCACAAAAAAGCCCGCAGCAGCGGGCTTTTTCATGCGCCGGAGAGGCTTACTTCAGTGCCTCGAGGATGCGCTGGAAAATCTCCTCGAGACCGCCGACACCGACCACGGTGCGGACCTTGTCCTGCTTGGCGTAGTAGTCGAGCAGCGGATGGGTCTCGTCGTTGTACACCTTGATGCGATGGCGGATCACGTCTTCCTTGTCGTCGGCGCGGCCTTCCTTCTCGGCGCGATCCAGCAGACGGCGGATGATCTCCTCGTCGTCGACCGCCAGATGCACGGCGCGGTCGATCGGCGCCTGGCCCAGACGCTGGAGCATCTCGTCGAGCACCTCGGCCTGCGCGGTGTTGCGCGGAAAGCCATCCAGGATGAAGCCCTTGCGCGCGTCCGGCTGATTCAGCCGCTCCTCGACGATGCCGATCACGATCGCATTGTCGACCAGTTGCCCGGCGTCCATCGCCGCCTTGGCCTTGAGTCCCAGCTCCGTCCCGGCCGCCACCGCCGCGCGCAACGCGTCGCCCGTCGAGATCTTGGGGATGCCGAAATGCGCCACCAGCTTTTCGCCCTGCGTGCCCTTGCCCGAGCCGGGTGCGCCCAGCAATACCATTCTCATCGTGGGTAAACCTCTGTATCGAATAGATTTTCGCGAACAGCCGAAGCATCCCCCGGGGCCGCGCGAGCGGCAAAAGTAACCGTGGGTGCCGCTGGACGTCAATTCGCACTTAGGTCGAAGCACCGCCCGGGGACAGCGCCCGGTTTGATCCGGCGCTGTCTCCTGTCACGGGCAATCCCCTAAACTGCCCCGAGAATCTCCCGAAACGACGCTCATGCCTCGCAACGCGTTCTACGCCCAGTCCGGTGGGGTGACCGCCGTCATCAACGCTTCCGCACAGGGCGTCATCGAAACGGCCCGCCAGTATCCCGACCGCATCGGCACCGTCTATGCCGGGTATCACGGCATCCTCGGCGCCCTCCACGAACAACTGATCGACACGTCGCAGGAAGCGCCGGAGACGATCGCGGGGCTGCGCTACACGCCGGGCGGGGCGTTCGGCTCGTGCCGGTACGGCCTCAAGCCCTACGAAGAGAGCACGCTGCAGTACGAACGCCTGATCGAGGTGTTCCGTGCCCATGACATCGGCTATTTCTTTTACAACGGCGGCGGCGGATCGGCGGTGCAGTGCGCACAGATCGCCGAACTCGGCGAGCGCATGGGCTATCCGATCCAGGCCATCCACATTCCCAAGACGATCGACAACGACCTCCCCGCCACGGACTGCAGCCCGGGCTTCGGCTCGGCGGCCAAGTACACGGCCGTGTCGATCGCCGAGGCCGGGCTGGACGTACTCAGCATGGCGCTGACCTCGACCAAGGTCTTCATTCTCGAGGTCATGGGGCGCAATGCCGGCTGGATCGCCGCCGCCTCCGGCCTCGCCAGCCACGACGAGGTCCGGTCGCCGCATCTGATCCTGATGCCGGAAGTCGCGTTCGATCGCGACCGCTTTCTGGCCCGGGTCCGGCACTATGTCGACAGCTGTGGCTTCTGCACCGTCGTTGCCAGCGAAGGGCTGCGCAATGCGGACGGCAGTCTGCTGTCCGAGACCCACCCCCTGCACGACGGCGGCCGGCCGCAGCTCGGCGGGCTGGCGCCGGTCCTCGCGACGCTGGTGCGCAGCCTGCTCGGCTACAAATGCCACTACGCGATCGCCGACTACCTGATGCGATCAGCCCGCCACATCGCGTCGCGGGTCGACGTCGAACAGTCCTATGCCGTGGGCAAGGCGGCGGTCGAGCTGGCCGTCGAGGGGCATTCCGGCGTGATGGTCACGATCGAGCGCGTCAGCGACGACCCCTACCAGTGGCGCACCGGCACGGTGCCGGTGTCCGAGGTCGCCGGCCGGGAGCGCAAGGTCCCTCCGGAATTCATCAGCGACGACGGCTTCTACATCACCCAGGCGGCGCGCCGCTATCTGCAGCCGCTGATTCAGGGGGAGGACCACCCCCCCTATGTCGACGGCGTGCCGGCACATGTCCATCTGCGTCGCGTGTTCGCCCCGCAGAAAACCGATACCGCCTTCAACCCGGACTTCTGAGCCCTTCGCCTCCGGTGGGCGCGGGCCCGCGCGGTCCGGGCTGAAGCCGCACCCGGCTCGCGGTACAATCGCGGCCCCGCACGAAACAGGATCGAGAGCAGAACATGGGTATCGAAGCGCTGAGCCCGGGCGACAAGGCCCCCGACGAGTTCTACGTCGTCATCGAAATTCCGGCATACGGCCCGCCGGTCAAGTACGAGGTCGACAAGGACACCGGCCTGCTGATGGTGGACCGCTTCATGAATGTCGCCATGTGCTATCCGGCCAACTACGGCTTCATTCCGAAGACGCTGGCCGGCGACGGAGATCCGGTCGACGTGCTGGTGATGACGCCCCATCCGATCGTCGCCGGTTCGGTGATCAAGTGCCGCGCGGTCGCCGTGCTCGATACCGAGGACGAGGGCGGCACCGATGCCAAGCTGCTGGCGGTGCCGACCGACAAGGTCAGCAACGGCGCCTACGATCACCTGCGCGACCTGGCCGACGTACCGGAGCGCCTGCAGAACGAGATCCGCCACTTCTACGAGCGTTACAAGGATCTCGAGAAGGGCAAGTGGGTCAAGGTGTCGGGCTGGCGCGACGCCGCCGCCGCCCGCGGCGAGATCGAAGCCGGGATCAAGGCCTACAAGGGCTAAGCTCCGCTCCGGCGATCCGAACGACGGCAGGCCCCGCGGCCTGCCGTCGTCGTTTGGGTCACAGCATCTGGCGGATGTGCTCGGCGGCCACGTAGCTGAACGCCATGATGGTGAAGCTCGGATCGACCGAGACCGGCGTCGGAAAGACCGAGCTGTCGGCGACGAACAGGTTGTCGAAGCCGTGCACCCGGTGGCTCGGGCCGGTCACCGAATCCCTGGCGCTGCGCCCCATGATGCAGCCCCCCGACGGGTGCGGCGCCGCCATGAACAGCCCGCCGGCCCGGATCGGCAGCCGGTCGATCTTGGGCAGATCCGCCGTCGAATCGAGTTGCAGCGCGTCGGCGCCGGCCACCAGCAACCTGCGCGCACCGACTGCGAACTGCAGCTGCGCCTGCTTGCGGATCGTGTCGCGCAGGATCGCCTGGGTCTTGGGGCCGTACGGATAGACCACCTTGGGCGTGCCGTCCCTGGCCAGCTGCAGCTCGCCGAGTTCGTCGGCCGGATCGTCGATCCAGGCGATGGTGCCGCCGATACGCGGCATCTGCGCCATCCACTCGCCGAGCGCATCGCCCATCAGCGGCATCATCGAACCCAGCAGGCCCGGCTGGATCTGGTTGGCCATCAGCAGATACCCGCCCTCGACGTAGGCCCCGGCGGCGTCGTAACGCGCCAGCCGGAACTGCTCGACCCCGAACGCGGCCGGTATGTTGCGCCACAGGACGATGTCCTCGTCGTAGAGGCCATGGACCATCGCCGTCGGGTTCATGCCGAAATTCCTGCCGAGCATCGGCAATTGCTTCTGCAGGCCCTGGCGCAGCAGGAACGGCGCGCTGTAATAGCCCCCCGCGGCCAGCACGAAGGCCCTGGCCCGGACCGTCAGCTCGACGCCCGATGGCTGGTTGCGGGCGCGGTCGATCACCCGCGCCCGCAGCGCCCGCACCTGCCCGCGTTCACGCAGCAACTCGGCGGCTTCGACATCGGCATAGACCCGCGCGCCGTGGTCGATCGCCTGTGGAATGTGCGTCACCAACTGCGACTGCTTGGCGCGGTAGACGCAACCCTGCATGCAGTGCCCGGATTTCACGCAACCCTTGCGCGCCTGCGGAACGGCGTGACCCTCCCAGCCGAGCTGCTGCGCGCCGCTGCGCAGCAACTGGTTCATGCGGTTGTGATAGTCCTCCGTGGCCGGATGGACGTTGAGCGTTCCGGTCAGTTCGTCCCAGGCCGGCGTCAGTCGGGCCAGATCGTGCCCCTCCACGCCGTAGCGTTCGGCCCACAGCTGCAGGCGATCTTCCGGCGTCCGGTAGCTGTCCGCCCAGTAGTGCACCGAGGCGCCGCCGACGTTCTGCCCCGACAGCAGCAGCGTGCCGCCGTCGGCCGACGCCCGCATGCTGCGGTCGGCCGACAGTTTGGCGTTCATGTTGATCTCGCGCTGGTCGAAGCTGCTCTCGGGGTAGTAGCCGCCACGTTCGAGCACCACGACATCATGCCCGGCCATCGCCAGCTGCCGGGCGACGGTGGCGCCACCGCAACCCGAGCCGATCACGCAGACTTCGGCCTCGATCGCCTGCGATTCGGTCAGCTCGTGGCCCTGAACGATGCGTCCGGCGCGGCGCGCCTCCGTGTGGCTCCCCAGCAGCGTGCTCATGCCGACGCTCCGGTCCGTTCCGCATACCAGCGCCGCTGCTCGCTCAGGCGCTCGGGCAGATGCCCGAACGGGCCGTCGTAGCCGGTCGCGGCCCAGGTCGCCGGATGCGCGAAATAGAAGAACTGCACGAGAATCCTGACGTTGCTGCCGATCGCACGCAGCAGCTCGACGCGACTGCCGCACAAGGCGTCGAGCACCGCGCGCTGCGCGTCACCCCCAAGCGCCGAGAACCGCCCGAAATGCCCGTACAGCGACGGCACGTATTCGAGCACCCCGAGCGCCGCCTGCAGGTCGCCGCGGATCGACTCCGAAACGAAGCTCAGCTCCTCGTCGAAGCGGCGCACGACCTGTGCCTCATCCACGTCCGGGAAGCCGCCGCCGGCCGGCAACGCGGCACGGGCGACGGCCTCGAGCGTCTGCGCCTGCGCGACCGACAGCGCCAGCAACGCGCGCCCGTCACGCCATCGCCGTTGCGGCTCGCTGCAGGCGCCGAGCACGAAACTGCCGCCCACCGCAGTCGGCAGCAGGGCCAGCCCCCTGATGAAGCGCCGCCGCGACAGTCCGTGCCAATGAAGGCCGGACATGCCGGATGCCGTCGTCCCGGCACCGTCGCCGCGCAACCCTGCCCCGTCCTGCTCGATCATCTCGATCCCCGTCGGTCCCCGGATCGGCGCTCGTCCACCACCGCTCCGGGAAATTTATCGTACGCGTATGATTAATCGGGGCGGCGGCGACTGCAAGTCCGTGCCCGGCAAATCTGGGCGGGGTGCGGAAGTCCCGGGGGTCGTGCGCCGGTCCGGCGGCACGGCATACTCGCCGTCATCATCCGGAGAAGAGCCCATGAGCGAATTCGACAACGATATCGAGGCAGCACAACTGGCCACCGACGGCGAACGCAGCACCCTGCTCATCGCCTATGTGCTCGATCTGGTTGCCCCCTTTACCGCCTTTCTGGCTCCGCTCATCAGCGTGATCATCAGCCACATCAAGGTCGGCGAAACGCGCAATGCCTTCATCCGCAGCCACCACCAGTGGCTGATCCGGACCTTCTGGTGGAATCTGCTGTGGGCGGTGATCTTCGGCCTCCTGACCCTGGTCTGGATCGGGTTCATCGGCCTGTTCGGCCTGCTCGTCTGGTGGCTCTACCGCGTGATCCGCGGCCTGATCGCCTACTCCAACGGCCAGCCGATGCCGCACTGAATCCGCCGGCGGCACCGGCCGCCTATTCCGGCCACAACCACGCGGCGCCGCGCACGCCGCTGCTGTCGCCGTGTTGCGCCGGCACGATCCGCGTGTCGACCCGGTCGGAAAACACCCACTGCCCCCACAGGCGCGGCACGTTGCGGTACAGCCGCTCGATCCGGGACAGCCCCCCGCCAATGACGATGGCATCCGGATCGAGCACGTTGATGATGCTCGCCAGCGCCCGCGCCAGACGATCCTCCCAGCGCCGCAGCGTCGCTTCGCAGTCCGCGTCGCCGGCTTCGGCGCGTTCGACGATCTGCTCGCCGCGCAGCGGCTCGCCGCCGTGGCGGCGATGATCCTCGGCCAGCCCGGGGCCGCAGCACCAGGTCTCGATCGAGCCGTGGCGGCCGTCCCAGCCCAGCGGCCCGGGCACCTCGCCCCATTCGGGCCGCGGCCACGGCAGGGCGTTGTGCCCCCACTCGCCGGCGATCGCGTTGGGGCCCGACAGCAACTCGCCGCCGACGGCGACACCGCCGCCGACGCCGGTCCCGATGATCACCCCGAACACACAATGCGCCCCCGCGGCCGCGCCGTCGCGGGCCTCGGAAAGGGTCATGCAGTCGGCATCGTTGGCGATGCGGACGGCGCGCCCGAGTCGCTGTTCCAGATCCTCGAGCAGGAAATGTCCATTGAGACAGGTCGAGTTGCAGTTCTTCATGCGACCGTCGACCTTCGACCGCGCGCCGGGCGTGCCGGCCCCGACCGGCAGCCCCGACGCGCCGACCTCGCGCTCCAGCGTTCCGACCAGATCGGCGATCGTCCGCAGCGCGGCGTCGTAGTCGTCAGGCGGCGTCGGCACCCGGTGGCGCGCCAGGATGTGCGACCCGGCATCCATCACCACCCCTTCGATCTTGGTGCCGCCCAGGTCGATGCCGATTCTCACCGCTGCCCCCTCGCCGATCACTGACCCGGCGCATTATCCCGACAGCGCCGCCGAAGCTGAAGGGCGCGTCGTCACGCGCCCTTCAGGACTCACTGCGCGGAACGGTCGCGGGTGATCTCGACCGCCTGCTGGAAGGTCGGGCGGTTGATCCAGTGGATCGGCGGCACCGGCAGCAGGCTGAACGAGGTGTGCTCGACCGCATCGTAGTCCTCGACGACCGCGCCGTCGCTGCCCTTGGCATTGGGGAGCTGGCTGCCGTCCCAGTTGCCGATGTTGTCGAGCCCACCAAGGTCGGTGAGCGCGCCGTCGAGCGCGCTCAGCACCGCATTGCGGCAGTCGTCGTAGACGCCGGTGCCGGCGCACTTGAGCGCCCGGTAGTCGGTACGCCCCGGCACGTCGAGCGCGGCCTGCAGCATCCGCACCATGTGCTGGAACCAGCCCTCCTGGAAGGCCGAACCCTGCGCGCGCGGGGCATCGTACCGCCCGGCCAGGACCGGCACGCCCTGCGCATCCAGCGCCGCCAGCTGCGGGGTCATCGTGTCCATCAGGCGCAGATACCAGGCGTCCATCAGCACGACTTGCGCGCGCTGGTCATAGACGCCGTCGGCGTCGCGATCCCGGCGCATCGATCCGAGGCCGGGCTGGCCGTCGATCCACTGCCGCGAACCGGCATCGATCCACGCCTGCATCAGGGTCACCACCTGCTGCTGCGCATCACTGAGCTCGCCCGCCTGCATGATCTGCAACAGCAGCGGCAGCAGCCGCTGGCCGCGCAGATCGGTGTAGGCGGCGTCGGCCATGATTTCGATCATGCTGGCCAGATCGTGCTTGCGCCCGCTGGCCTTGAATGCGTCCAGGCGGCGGCTGAGCATCTCGACGCGATGGGTCGGACCGTAGGTGCCGTTGCTGTCGGCCGCCCACCAGCCCGCGGCGCCGCTGTTGTTCCAGTTCGCCAGGTAACCGCTCGCCGGATTCCGGTCCTGGACGTGGGCCGACAGCGGCAGATAGCCCGGCCACTCGTAGTAGCCGTCGGTCTTCGCGCCCTGCGCCACCGGACGGGCCCGGCTCGGGAACGCGATCGCGCCCTGGTTGCCGTCCCCGCCATAGGTCTCGAAGAAGGTCGCCGGAAGATTCTGGTCGGCGACCCACTCGAAGTTGCCGTCACCCCAGACCGGCAGGTCCGGGTGCTGCTGCGGGTGGCGCTGGGGATACAGGCCGGACTGGATGTAGGCGATGTCGCGGCTGTCGGCGTAGAGCCAGTTGAAGGTCGCGGTCATGCTGTTGAACAGCTGCTTGAACCGCTGCTGCGTCATCGCGCGGCCGGTCGTCGTCAGCAACGCGAACGGCGCCGCGGTATCCACGTCGGCGAAGAAGGTCGAGCGTTGGCTGGAGATCGCCACCGGCTGGCCGTTGACCGTCGCCGTTCCGAACACCGGCCCGTAGTGCGTGCGCAGGATGTAGCGGTTGACCTGCTCGGGGAGGGCCGGGCCACCGAGCGCGACGCTGGCCACGGTGGGGTTGGCGGTCCAGGTGTCGACCCGCCGGTAGAAGCGCACGCAGCTGCCCTTGTAAAGATAACCATCGGCATCCGGAAAGCCGTCGCCGTCGCCGTCGTCGCGGGACGCGGCGCTGCCGTCGACATTGCACATGCGCGACACCCGGGTATCGGTGAAGTCCGAACTCGCCGAAGTCGGGCTCCACGCGAAGTCCAGACCGTGGCCGATGACGATGTACGGCAGATTCACCGTGGAGATGCCGCGCGCCGCCAGCTCGAAATCGGTATCGCCGTGCGACACCACCGCCGCCTCCCACAGCAGCTGCGGGTTGAAGTACCCGGTCTGCGGCCCGGCGACCATGATCGGATGCCCTGACCGGGTCTGAGACCCCTCGACGGCGATGAAGTTGGACGTCGTCATCGGCAGTCCGATGCGGTTCAGCAGCTCGCGCAGACTCTGCCCCGGCGCGTCGGACACCGCCAGCGTCTGCGCCCGCAACGGCGGCGCGACCGGCTCGGCACCGAGCCGCGCCGCATCATCGCGCGCGGCCTGCAGCCAGCCCAGCTTGCCCAGATTCCGCAACGCGTCCGTCTCCGGCGCGGTCTTGCCGAAGCCGCCGCCCTCGCCGCCGGGGACCGGCGCCTCCAGCGGCAGGCCGGCACCGTGCGTCTGCAGCACGAAACCCTCGAAGCTGCCGGCATCCCAGATCGCCGCGCCGGCCGGCAGCGGCTGCGGGCAACGCTCGTCCAGCGCCGCCGGTGACTGCGTGGCGAACCGACCCGAGGCCGTGTGCGGCGTATCCGGCGCGTCGGCGTGGCGCAGATCGCGCCACAGCTCGCAGGCCGCCTGCGGAATGGCGGTCGTGCCCGGACCGATGCTCGGATCCAGCGCCTGCAGCAGCCGCAGATTGCGCGCCTCGCCGCCACCGCCGAAGCCCAGCGCCGACTGGATCAGCACGGCGTTGGCGACGATATCGTTGACGGTGAACGGATCCGGCGGGAATTTCGGCAGATCGAGCCCCAGCGCCAGCGTGGCGTACTCCGGCGGCACCTCCGCGATCGCCGCGCCCTGCAGCGCGTCGATGTAGGCATTCATGCCGGCGACGAAGGTCTGCGTATCGTTCAGGAACATCGTCCCCAGCGGTTCACCGAGCTTGTCGACCGCCGCGGTGACGATCGCGGTCAGCTCGTCCTCGCTGTAGCCCGATGGCGCACCGAATTCGAGATCGAGCTCGTAGGTCGTCGGCGACGGCCCGAGCATCTCGGAGGCGCGGCCTCGGCCGACCTTGCGCAGCAGGTCGAACAGCCACAGGCGATCCTGCGCCGCTGCGTATCCGAGACCGAACTGGGCCGCCTCGCGATCGTCGCCTTCGACATAGGGCACGCCCCAGCCATCACGCCGGATCGTCACGGCGCCGCCGTCGGGCGCGGTCAGCGTCAGCGCCGATACCGCGTCGGCATCCGACAGCGTCAACGCGGCGGCCTTGAAATAGTTGCAGGCGTCGTCGGACGCCGCTTCGTGGGCGGCGATGTCCGCTGGCGGCGTGCACGGCTCCGACTTCAGGCCCTGCTTGGCGTAGGCGAGGTTGCCGTAGAGATCGAGCTGATCGCGGAAGTGATCCGGATAGCTGACCACCGGAACCCCGGGCACCGGCGCACCGACGCCGCCGGCGGAATTGCCGTTGGCACCCGGCGGTACGATCGCCATGAACGTGTTGCCCGCGATGTCTTCCGCCGGGGCCGGATGCGAGCCGCCGCCCGCCCCGGCAACCGGATCGCTGCTGCCGCACCCCGCCACGATGACCGCTGCCGCGGCCATCCCGATCCAACGCTCCGCATCGCCCCAGAACCCGGCAGACCTGCCTTGACTGGCCATGATCGCTCTCCTCTCCGAATGTATTAGTCGTTATCGATGACGCCAGAACCACAGGGCACTATAGTGCGCCCCCGATGGAACCGACCAGCAAAAACGGCCTGCCCGAAACCGACGAGCCGGTGGTCAAGCGCCTGCGGGCGATGGCGGTGGACGACATCCGCGCGCTGCTGGCGCCATACGGTCTGGCGGTGACCTGCCTCGACGACGGTGAGCCGATTCCGGGCAGTTTCTGGGGCGACACCGAAGCGGGACTGGTCGGCGACATGCTGTACGTACGCCCGGACACGCCGGTGCATTCGGCGCTCCACGAGGCCTGTCACTACATCTGTGTCGACGGCCCGCGCCGCGCGGTTCTGCATACCGACGCCAACGGCGACGACGCCGAGGAGAACGCGGTCTGTTACCTCCAGGTCCTGCTCGCGCGGCGCCTGCCCGGCTATTCGCCCGGACAGCTGTTCGCCGACATGGATGCCTGGGGCTACAACTTCGTGCTCGGATCGGCGCAGGCCTGGTTCGAGCGCGATGCCGACGACGCCCGCCGCTGGCTTGAGCGCCACGGCCTGATCGATGCGGAGGCGCAACCGCTCGGCCGCTGCCGTATCTGACGGGCATGCGGAAAACCGCCCATGCGCGCGGTGCGTGACTGCGGCTAGAATCGGGCCGTCATGCGCGCCAATCCGATCCGCCGCAGCCTGCTGATCCTGGCCCTGGTCCTGGGCCAGTGGCTGGTGTTCGCGCACACGCTCCAGCATCCCTCGCTGGCCAGCGAACTGCACTGCCAGATCTGCCTGCACGCGCACGGACTCGACAGCGGCATCACCAGTACGCCCGACCACACGGTCGCGCTGACCGGCACCACCGAAGCGCCGCCGCCACCGGTCCTGGTCGCACCGGCACTCCGGCCGGTCCGCCACAGCCCGATCCGCGGACCGCCATCCCACCTCGCCTGACCCACTGATTCCGTCCTGCCCGATGCCGATTGGGGCGGGCGATACGTGCATTGATTCAAGCGAGGTAATTTTCATGCAACGCATGCTCCTGGCATCGCTCGCCGGCAGTCTGCTCGGCATCACGGCGCAGCCTGCGCTGGCCCAGACCCAAACCGGCAGCGGCAACTTCAATCCCAAGATCAGCCTGATTCTCGACGGCAAGTACGCCCACTACAGCAACGACACCGAAGCCGAGATTCCGGGTTTCCTGCTCGGCCCCGAAACCGAGCCGCCGGCGTCCGGCTTCTCGATCGGCGAAAGCGAGCTGGTGATCGAGTCGAACATCGACGACCAGTTCCACGGCTGGATGACGATCGCCCTCGAAAACGAGGACGGCGAGACCGTCGTCGCGGTCGAGGAAGCCTACGTCGATACGCTGGCGCTGCCCTACGGCCTGGCCGCGAAGTTCGGCCGCTTCTATTCCGACATCGGCTACCTCAACCGCCATCATCCGCACGCCTGGGATTTCGTCGACGCACCGCTGGTGTACCGCAGCCTGCTCGCCGGACAGCTCGGCGACGACGGCGTCCAGCTTCGCTGGCTGGCGCCGACCGACCTCTTCGTCGAGATCGGCGGCGAGGCCCTGCGCGGTGCCGCCTACCCCGCGGGCGGCGACAATCGCAGCGGCATCGAGGCGTGGACGGCGTTCACCCACGTCGGCGGCGACATCGGCAGCGGCGGCTCCTGGCGCGCCGGACTCTGGCACTACGCCGGAACCGCCGAGGATCGGCGCAGCGGCGAGGACATCGAAACCGGATTCACCGGCGACAGCCGCATCACCGGCATCGACTTCGTCTACAAGTGGGCCCCGAACGGCAACCCGCTGGTCCACAACCTGGTGATCCAGGCCGAGGCGATGCGCCGCAGCGAGAACGGTACGGTGGTCCACGATCCCGACGGCGGTGCGGTCGCCAGCCGCTATGACGGCGACCAGGTCGGCTGGTACGTACAGGGCGTCTACCAGTTCATGCGTCGCTGGCGGGCCGGCCTGCGCTACGACCGCCTCGGCGCGAGCAACGACGTGGCCAACCCGGCGGCTGACACGACGCTGGCGCTGCTCGCGGACGACGGCGACGCCCCGCAGCGGTACTCGGCGATGGTCGACTTCTCGAACAGCGAATTCTCGCGCCTGAGGCTGCAGTACAACCGCGACGAGTCGCGGCCCGACGGGCAGAGCGACGACCAGATCTATCTGCAGTACATCTTCAGTCTGGGCTCGCACCCGGCCCACCAGTTCTGACGGAGACCGACATGAATCGCTTGATCACACTGTTCCTGTCGGTGCTGGCGCTGGGCGTCGCGCAACCGGCCTCGGCCGCACTCAAGGTCTTCGCCTGCGAGGCCGAGTGGGCCGCCCTGGCCCATGCCCTCGGCGGCGATGACGTCGACGTCTACAGCGCCACCACGGCGCTGCAGGATGTGCACAAGATCCAGGCCCGTCCCAGCCTGATCGCCCGCTACCGCAAGGCCGACCTGCTGGTCTGCACCGGCGCCGAGCTGGAGATCGGCTGGTTGCCGGCGCTGGCGCGCAAGGGCAACAACCCGGATCTGAACCCGGGCGCGCGCGGCTACTTCGAGGCCAGCCGGTACGTGACGATGCTCGACGTTCCGGCGTCGGTCGACCGCTCGCAGGGCGACGTCCATCCCTACGGCAATCCGCACATCCAGACCGACCCCCGCAACATCGCCAGGATCGCCGGACCGCTGGCCGACAAGCTTGCAGAACTCGACCCTGCGCATGCGTCCGCCTACGCGCAGCGCTACGCCGACTTCGCCACGCGCTGGACCGCGGCGGTGAGCCGCTGGACCGAAGCGGCGGCGCCACTCAAGGGGATCCAGGTCATCAGCGCCCACAAGGCCTGGACCTATCTCTACGACTGGCTCGGTCTCGACGAGGTCGCGTCTCTCGAACCCAAGCCCGGCATCCCCCCCAGCGGCGCGCATCTGCAGGCGCTGCTCGAGCAGGTGCGGCAGCAACCGGTGCGGATGATCGTGTATGCGGCCTATCAGGATCCGCGCCCGATCGAATGGATGACGCAGCGCACCGACATCCCGGCGGTGAAACTGCCGTTTTCGCCGGGCGGGATCGAGGGGACCGAAGATGATCTGTTCGCGACCTTCGACGTCACGATCCGCAATCTGCTTGCCGGGCTCGCGCAGGAACCGGACCAGGGGGCTGCGCCGTGACACTGCCTGACCTGTCCTTCGACTGGTCACTGCTGGGCCCGCCGTTACTGGCGGGCCTGCTGGTGGCCTCGACCCACGTGCTGCTCGGCAGGCGCGTGCTCGAACGCGGGATCATCTTCATCGATCTGACCATCGCGCAGGTCGCGGCGCTCGGCGCGATCGCGGCGACCCTGGTCGCCGGCGAGGACCACGCCAGCGGCTGGCCGACCCAGCTCGCCGCCGGTGCCGCGGCCCTGTGCGCCGCGGCGCTGCTGACCTGGACCGAACATCACTTCCGGCGGCTGCAGGAAGCGCTGATCGGCAGCCTCTACATTCTGTCGGCTTCGGTCGCGCTGCTGCTGCTCGCGCACAATCCCCATGGCGCCGAACACATGCAGGAACTGCTCGCCGGACAGATCCTCTGGGTCGGACTCGACCAGCTGTGGCCGGTCGCGCTGCTGTACGCCGCGGTCCTGGCGGTCTGGGCGCTGTGGGCGCGGACGCGTCCGCGCGCGTTCTATTTTCTGTTCGCGTTCGTCGTCACCGCCTCGGTGCAGCTGGTCGGCGTCTATCTGGTTTTCGCCACCCTGATCCTGCCGGCGATCGCCAGCTCCGGGCTCGATGAGCGCCGCGGGCTGGCGATCGGCTACGCGCTCGGCGGCGGCGGCTACGCGCTCGGACTGTGGCTGTCGGTGCCCCTGGATCTTCCGGCCGGACCTTTCGTGGTCTGCACCCTCGCCGCCCTGACGCTGATCGCCAGCGTCGTTCGCCATCGCGGCACATCGACGCAGGCGGACTGACCCGATCCGCTGCCTGCGCCCGGTTTCGCGAAACCGGGCGCAGGCAGGCGATGGCAGCGAAGCCCTACTCTAGGACCGAAAGTTCAACGCGGCGGTTGGCGTCGCGACCGATCTCGGTCTGGTTGCTCTCGATCGGCTGCGACTCGCCGTAGCCGACCGGATGCATGCGCCCGGCGGCGACACCGTGCCCGACCAGATAGTCCTTGACCGCGATCGCGCGGCGCTCCGACAGGCCGAGGTTGTACGCATCAGAGCCGATGTCGTCGGTATGGCCCTCGAGATCGACCCGTATCTCCGGATAAGCCTGCAGCGTCGCGGCGACCTCGTCGAGAATCTCGCGGGCCTTGGCAGTCAGGCGGTCCGAATCGAATTCGAACTTCACACCGCGCAGGATGAAGCTACGCTCGACCGCGCAACCGTTCTCGTCGACCTGCTCGCCGGCGCGCGGCCGGCGGCAGTCGTTCTCGAGCGCGCAACCGGACGGCAGGACCTTGGCGCCGGGCGGCGTCCGCGGACATTCGTCGAGCACGTCGGGCACCCCGTCGCCGTCGAGATCCGGGGCACAGCCATCCGGGCCGACCTCCAGACCCTTGGGGGTCTGCGGGCAGTTGTCGCGAAAGTCCGGCACGCCATCGCCATCGAGATCGGTGACCGGGCAGCCATCGGCGCCGACCGCCTCGCCCGCGGGCGTTCCGGGGCAATTGTCCAGACTGTCGGCGACGCCGTCACCGTCGGCGTCCAGCGGGCAGCCGTCCGCACCGACCGTCACGCCGGCGGGGGTATTCGGGCATTGATCGCGGTGATCCGGCACGCTGTCGCCGTCGGAATCGGGGGCGCAGCCGTTGAGATCGACCTCGACACCGGCCGGCGTGTTCGGACAGCGGTCCTTGCGATCCCCGACCCCGTCGCCGTCCGCGTCACGCACGCTGCCGCCACCGAAGTAGTAGCGCAGCCCGATGCCGGCGCTCTGAGCGGTGTACTGGGTCTGCAGCGTCCCGCCGTCATCGGTCTGGTACTCGGGATCGTCGGCGGTGACGTAGCGGTAATCGAGCGACAGGCTCATGCGCTCGTTGAGGACAAAACCGACGCCGGCGCCGAACTGGTAGGCAAGCCCCCCGTCGTTCTCGCTGAGATCACCGCTGATGCGCGCGTTCTGGTAGCCCAGGCCAGCTCCGAAGTACGGAATGGCCCAACCGCCGAAATCGAGGTCGTACCAGAGGTTGCCCATCAGACGCAGCGCCGTCACCCGATTGTCGGAGCGGCTGGTCGTCATCGCGCCGTTGGCCGCGGTCAGGCTCACCTCGTCCCAGTCGTTCTGCGCGTAGGTCAGGCTCAACTCGGGGCGCAGGCCGCCGTCGAACAGATAGCCCACCGCGAACGCGCCGGAAAAGCCGTCCTGGTACGCGATGACCGTGCGCAGGGTCTGCGGCTGCGTCGGATCGATCGCATCGGTCCCGGGAACCCCCGGCCCCAGCAGTCCCAGCAGACAGCCGCTCGAACCGACCGCGCCGAGCAGATCGAGCAGCGACCCGAGCCCGAGCAGATTGCCGAGCGCGCAGTCCACCGCGTCGGTCGCCGGCGTCCCGGGCGTCCCGGGCACGAACGTATTGCCATCCGAATCGTCGAGCTGGGCGTACCGCGTTTCGATCCCGTAGTACCAACCCGGCTCGTAGGCAGCGACTGAAGTCGAGATCGCAAGCGCGGCGGCCACCAGCGTCCCCATGGCCACGTGCACTCGCCGGCGGTCACCGGCGCGATGGTCTTTGTTCATTGAGTCTGTCCCTGTATGTCGTGAATGTGACGAAGGTCCGCTCCCCCCAGGGCCACACGGACCGGCGCGGAGTCTGAATGGATCGGCCGGCGCTGCCGATGTCCGTCCCCGACGTGCGGCGTAGGACGCGACCACCGCGGGACGAGCGGCATTGATTACAGGGACAAGCGGCACCGCCGCTGTGCGGCACCGCACAACGAAAACGGCCGCCCGAAGGCGGCCGCGTCAACAATCGGTAACGACCGGACTCATCCGGCCTTGGCCTGATTGGCCACCGCCTCGGCGGCCTTGCGGGCCGCTTCGGGATCGCCGAGATACCGATAGGACTGCACCTTGAGCTCGGCGTCGAGCTCGAACAGCAGCGGGATTCCGGTGGGGATATTGAGCTCGACGATCTTGTCGTCCGGGACGTTGTTCAGATACTTGTAGAGTGCGCGCAGCGAGTTGCCGTGGGCGGTCACCAGCACCGTCTGCCCGGCCTTGAGCTGCGGCGCGATCGCGTCGTGCCAGTACGGCAGCACGCGCTCCAGCGTCGTCGCCAGCGACTCGGTGGCCGGCAGCACGCTGGCATCGAGGCCGGCATAGCGGCGATCGAAACGCGGATGCCCCGGATCGTCCTCCGCCATCGGCGGCGGCGGAATGTCGTAGGAACGCCGCCAGACCTTGACCTGCTCCTCGCCGTGCTTGGCGGTCGTCTCCGCCTTGTCCAGCCCCTGCAGTCCGCCGTAGTGACGCTCATTGAGGCGCCAGGTCTTGGTGACCGGCAGCCAGACCTGATCCATCGACTCCAGCGCGGTGTTGAGCGTCCGGATCGCGCGCTTGAGCACCGAGGTGTGCGCCACGTCGAACTGCAATCCCTCATCCCGCATCAGCTCGCCGGCCCGGACCGCTTCCTGACGCCCCTGTTCGGTGATGTCGACATCCACCCAGCCGGTGAAACGGTTGTCGAGGTTCCATTGGCTCTGGCCGTGGCGGAGCAGTACGAGCTTGTGCGTCATGTCGGTTTCTTCACTCTTGTACGAAAAATGGCGTCCCGGGCCGGAGCCGTTCCACTCAGCGCAGCGCGTCAGCCGGCAGGCTGCGGTAATAGTCCAGCGCGTGCGGATTGGCCAGGGCCTCGGTGTTCTTCACCGGCCGCCCGTGCAGCAGATTGCGGACCGCCAGCTCGGTGATTTTACCGCTGATCGTGCGCGGCACCTCGGGGCAGGCCAGAATCTTCGCCGGAACGTGTCGCGGCGTCAGCTCACCGCGGATCGCGCCCTTGATCCGCGCAACCAGGGCATCGTCGAGCGCCACCCCCTCGCGCAGGCGGACGAACAGCACCACGGACTCGTCGTTGTCGCGCTGATGGCCGACGACCACCGACTCGAGAACCTCCGGCTGCGCGTCGACGATGCGGTAGATTTCCGCGGTTCCGATGCGCACGCCGCCGGGATTGAGGGTGGCGTCGGAGCGGCCGGTGATGCGCACGCCGCCATGCGTGGTGAATTCGGCGAAATCGCCGTGATGCCAGACCCCGGGGAAGGTCTCGAAGTAGGCGGCGCGGTAACGGCTGCCATCGGCGTCGTTCCAGAAGCACACCGGCATCGACGGGAACGGCTGGGTGCAGACCAGCTCGCCCGGCTCACCCCGCAGCGGCTGCCCCTCCGGACTGTAGATGTCGACGGCCATGCCCAGCCCCGGCCCCTGCAGCTCGCCGCGATAGACCGGCGACCACGGATTGCCGAGCGCGAAGCAGGAGATGATGTCGGTCCCGCCCGAAATCGACGCCAGCTGCAGATCCGCCTTGATCGCGTCGCGCACGTAGTCGAACTGCTCCGGCGCCAGCGGCGAGCCGGTCGAGAACATCGTCCGCAGCGCCGCGAGGTCGTGATGCTCGGCCGGCCGGTAGCCGTCCTTCTCCAGCGCCGACAGGTACTTCGGACTGGTGCCGAACTGGGTCAGGCGCTCCCGCTGCGCCAGCGTCCACAGGCCCTCGGGCCCGGGATGGAACGGCGATCCGTCGTACAGCACCAGCGTCGCACCGGCGGCCAGGCCGGACGCCAGCCAGTTCCACATCATCCAGCCACAGGTCGTGTAGAAGAACAGGCGGTCACCGGGCCGCACGTCCGACTGCAGCACGTGTTCCTTGAGGTGCTGCAGCAGCGTCCCGCCGGCGCCGTGGACGATGCACTTGGGCTTGCCGGTGGTTCCGGACGAATAGAGGATGTACAACGGCGCGTCGAACGGCATCGGCTCGAAGCGCAAAGGCGCGCCAGTGACCCCGTAGTCCGGCCAGGCTCTGGCGCCGGGCAGCTCCGACAGATCCGGCGCGTCGGTGAGAAACGGCACGACCACCAGGCGCTGCAGACTGGGAAGTGCCTGCGCGATGGTGCCGATACGGCCGCGGGTGTCGATCTGCTTGCCGCCGTAGAGATAGCCGTCGCAGGCGAACAGCACCTTTGGCTCGATCTGGCCAAAGCGCTCGAGGACGCCCGAATCGCCGAAATCCGGCGAGCAGGACGACCAGATCGCGCCGAGGCTGGTCGTGGCCAGCATCGCGACGACCGTTTCCAGGGTGTTGGGCATGAACGCTGCGACCCGATCCCCCGCGCCGACGCCGTCGGCGGCCAGTGCCGCGGCCACCTCGGCCACCCGCGCGCGCAGCTGCGCCCACGTCAGCACACGGCGGCGCCCGCGTTCGTCGAGCGCGACGATCGCCTCGTCGTCGCCGTCATGCCGCAGCAGATGCTCGGCGAAATTCAGGGTTGCCCCGGGAAACCAGCGTGCCCCCGGCATCCGGTCCGCGTCTTCGAGCACGGCCCGCGGCGCCTGGCTGAAACGCACACCACAGAAGTCGGTCAGCGCCTGCCAGAACGCCTCGGGCTGCTCGACCGACCAGCGCCACAGTCCGGCATAGTCCGGCGCCTCGAACCCGAGCGGCGCGGCAAATCGCGTCAGATTCGAGGCCGCCATGCGTGCCGGTGACGGTGCCCACACCGGTTCGGAATCATTCGTCATGTTGTTCGCTCCTCCCTGGAGGCGGCCACGCGGCCCAGCCGGCTCGCCGGCGCGCGCCCCAGTACGCCGCTGATCCAGCGGCCGGTTGATACCAGTGCGTCGAGGTCGACTCCGGTGTCGAAGCCCATGCCCTCGAGCATGTACAGCAGATCCTCTGTCGCCAGGTTGCCCGACGCGCCGCGGGCGTACGGGCAACCGCCCAGGCCGGCGACGCTGGCGTCGACGACGCGCACGCCGGCTTCGAGGCAGGCCAGGGTATTGGCCAGCGCCTGCCCGTAGGTGTCATGGAAATGCACCGCCAGCCGCCCGATCTCCACCGCATCGATGCAGGCCTGCAGCATCGCGCGGGCCTTGCGCGGGGTGCCGACGCCGATGGTGTCGCCCAGCGAGATCTCGTAGCAGCCCATCTCCGCCATGGCCGCGACCACCCGGACCACTTCGCTCAGCGGCACCTCGCCC
Organism: Nevskiales bacterium; assembly: GCA_028698335.1. GTDB lineage: Bacteria > Pseudomonadota > Gammaproteobacteria > Nevskiales > Nevskiaceae > Solimonas. Next base: position 93,622 of record JAQVDP010000007.1, read on the forward strand.
TGGTAGGGGCAGCCCAGCACCGTGGAGACATAGGCGCGCACCCGCAGGCCCTGCTCCAGAGCCTGTGCGACGACCGGCTGCAGGCGCTGGAGGGATTCGTCGACGCCGGCGTTGATGTTCTTGCGGTTGAACGCGTCGCTGGCGGCGGTGAACACCGCGATCTCGGCCACATCCGCGGCCCGCGCGCGTTCCAGCCCCTGCAGGTTGGGCACCAGCACCGGATAGTCGACCCCGGGCCGCCGCCGCAATCCGGCCAGCACCTCGGCTGCGTCCGCCATCTGTGGCACCCATTTGGGCGATACGAAACTCGTCGCCTCGACGGTCCTGAGGCCCGCATCGGACAGGCGCTCGATCAGCTCGATCTTGACCGCCGTCGCGACCTGCTGCGGCTCGTTCTGCAGGCCGTCGCGCGGCCCCACTTCGACGATCCTCACCGATTCGCTCATCGCGCCATTTCCGTCATTGTTCGATGTATCAGTCCTCGAGGTAACTGTCCTTGAGGCGCACGTAGTGCCCGGCCGAATACAGCAGGTGCTCGCGCTCGGCATCACTGAGCGGCCGCACCGGCTGTGCCGGCGAGCCTCGGTAGAGCCAGCCCGACTCGAGTCTCTTGCCGGCCGGCACCAGACTCCCCGCCGCGACCAGACACTCGTCCTCGACCACGACGCGATCCATCACGATCGCGCCCATGCCGATCAGGCAGCGCGCACCGATGCTGCAGGCATGCAGGATCACACCGTGTCCGACGGTAACATCCTCGCCGACGGTCAGCGCGACCCCTCCGGGTGAATACGGGCCATCATGTGTGACATGCAGGACACTGTTGTCCTGTACGTTGCTGCGCGCGCCGATCCGGATCGAATTGACGTCGCCCCGGATCGTCACCAGCGGCCAGACCGAGACGTCGTCGCCGAGCGACACGTCCCCGATGATCTGCGCGGAATCGTCAATATAGACGCGGGCGCCGACTTGCGCCCTGACATTTCGATAGGGCCGGATCATTGCGCCCCGTCGATCGGGGGCAAGGTCTCGACCTGCAGCGGCGGCGGTGTGGGCTCGGCGTCGGACGCCCACCCCGGGTCGCCGGACTCGGCCGCCGACGCCGGATCGTCCCCGGCGGGCTGCAGCGGCTGGGTCTGGATGCCCTCGACATTGTCCGGCGCCAGCGGGATCGCCTGGATCTCGGTTTCGGGTCGCTGCGGCGACGCATTGGCGTGCTCGACGACGAAGCCTTCGATGTGGTCGAGCACATCGGCGCGACCACGCAGATACGACGCCAGCGACCCGACGATCATCTCGTGCGACAGCTTGTCGTAGATCACCGTCTCCACCGGCCCGCCGGCGCGCGACACCGCTGCGGCCAGGCTCAGGGTGTTTTTCGCCGGTACGATCTCGTCGTCACGCCCCGTCATCAGCAGCAGCGGCGGATTGAGCCCGTCGACGAAGAAGATCGGCTGCGACTGCCGGAAGCGGTCGATCGGCCCGAACAGGTCGCGCAGGTCCGGCGCCGTGATCGGCATGAAGTCGTACGGGCCCGACAACCCGATCATGCCGCGCAGCCAGTCGCGGCTGCCGCCGACCTGCTGCAGGTACTGGCCGTCGAGCGCCAGCATCGCCGCAATGTGCGCCCCCGACGAATGTCCCATCACGAACAGACGCTGCGGATCGCCGCCATAGGTCGCAATGTTGTCACGCGTCCATCGCAGCGCCCGCGCGCCGTCCTGCACGAAGGCCGGAAAGCGCACCGCCGGATACTTGCGGACGTTGGGCAGCACCGCCACGAACCCGCGCGACGCCAGCGCCTGACCGACGAACTTGTATTCCGACTTGTCGCCACTGCTCCAGCGCCCGCCGTAGAAGAACACGACGACCGGCGCGTTGACGATGCGCGGGGGACGATAGATATCCAGGGCCAGATCCGCAGTGGCGTCGTAGGGCACGTTCTCGGTCAGCACGAAACCGCTGTCGCTGGACAGCGTATTGAGCACGGCCGGAGAGCCACAGCCGCTCAGCACGATCGAGATCAGCAAAAGAAATGGGGCAAACGGTCGATAAAGCATGATGTAGGCCGGTGTGGAGCCGTCGTATGGTAGCGCGCTGCAACGAATTGACGCATGCTGTGCGGATCGGGGAAACACACGACCGGTCGGGGGCTGGTCAATGATCACGACATTCATCTGGCTCGCCATCGCCGCAGCGCTGGTGGTGTATCTGATTATCCTTTACAACGGCCTGGTCACGCTCAAGCATGGCGTCGCCAAGGCGTGGAGCAATATCGACGTGCTGCTCAAGCAGCGTCACGACGAGCTGCCGAAGCTGGTCGAGACCTGCAAGCAGTACATGCAGTTCGAACGCGATACGCTCGAAAAGGTCATGCAGGCGCGCTCCGCCGCCAACAGCGCGCGTCAGGCCGGGGACGTCAAGGGCGTCGGCCAGGCCGAGGGGCAGATGCGACTGGGCCTCGGAAACATCATGGCGACCGTCGAGGCCTATCCCGAACTCAAGGCCAATCAATCGATCCAGCAACTGCTGGGCCGCATCACCGGCCTCGAGAACGCGATTGCCGACCGCCGCGAGTTCTACAACGAATCGGTCAACGTCAATAACGTCCGCATCGAACAGTTCCCGGACGTCGTCGTGGCACGGCTGTTCGGTTTCAAGGCGGCGGAACTGCTCGAGTTCAGCGCCGAGGAAAAGACCGATGTCGATCTGCGCAATCTGTTCGGAAGCTGATCGGCGGCGCTTCCGCCCGCAGCGGCGCCCCGCCCGCCCGACGTGAATGATCCGGTCTGGCTGCAGCAGCTCGCAGCCGACATCGCCGGCGCCGACGCCACCGAATTCTGGGCATGGACCGGCGCGGCGATCGTCGCCGCGATCGGCTGCTTCGCGTTCGCGTTCCTGGTCCTGCACCGCGCGCGACTGATCGAGAACACCCCCACCTCCCGGATCCGTTCGGCCGCGCAGGGATACGTGGAGCTGCGCGGGTTCGCGCGCCTGCTGCCGGGCCCGCCGATCCTGTCGCCGCTGTCGGGCGCACGCTGCTGCTGGTGGAAATACAGCGTGCAGAAGCAGGAAACGCAGTGGCGCAACGGCCGCCGCACCACCCGGTGGCGCACGGTCGCGTCGGGCACCAGCGACGAGCTGTTCATGCTGGCGGACGAGACCGGCGACTGCGTGGTCGATCCGGAAGGGGCCGACATCCACCCGAGCCTGAAACGCCAGTGGCGCGGCACGTCGCCACGGCCGGGATTCATCCCCGACAAGACGCCATGGCTGCAGCTCGGCGACTACCGCTACTCGGAACAGTTGCTCGGCATCGGCGACCCGCTGTATGCCATCGGCTGGTTCCGGACCCAGGCCGCGCAGCGCGACCTGAACGTCTCCGCCGACGTCACCGCGCTGTTGCGCGAATGGAAGGCCGACCGGACCAGCCTGCTGGCGCGCTTCGATGCAGACGGCGACGGCCACATCGACCTGCAGGAGTGGGAAACGGCGCGGCGGGCCGCTCTGGAGCAGGTCCAGAAGGAGCATCTGGAACACGCGCTGTCTCCGGACATCCACGTGCTGTGCCGGCCGGGCGATCGCCGGCCCTACATCCTCTCGACGCTGTCGCAGGAGCAGCTGGCGCGACGGTACCGGATCAGCGGCGGGTCGCTGCTGCTGCTGTCGATTGCGATCGGCGTCGCCGCGGTCTTCAGCCTGACGGCGCGCGGCATGCTCTAGCCCCTTCAGAAACAAAGCTTTTTTCTATCAGGGCTTTACGAAAAATTCACTGGAAAAATCGACTGACCGACCCCACGATACGGGTTCCAGTTCCAACGCCCCGATCATGCAAAATCCGCTGCTGGCCGATCCCATCGGCAACCCGCTGCCCGCCTTCGACCAGATCCGTCCGGAACACGCCGAAGCGGCCATCGACGACGTTCTGTCGCGCAACCGCAGCGAACTCGAGGCGCTGCTGAGCCGCGCCGAGACGCCGACCTGGGAATCGCTGGTCGAACCCCTCGAGGAGCTCGGCGACCGCATCCAGCGAATCTGGGGCCCGGTGTCGCACCTGTTCAGCGTCGCCAACTCGCCGGAGTGGCGCAAGGCCTACAACGCCTGCCTGCCGAAGCTCACCGCGTACAGCATCGAGCTGTCGCAGTCCGAGCCGCTGTTCCGCGCCTACGAGGCGCTGGCGGCCAGCCCGGAGTTCGAACGGTTCTCGACACCGCGCAAGAAGGTCATCACCGATGCCCTGCGGGACTTCCGTCTCTCCGGTATCGGTCTGCCGGACGAGCAGAAGGCGCGCTACAAGGAGCTGTCGCTGAAGCTCTCCGAACTGCAGACCAAGTTCGAAGAGAACCTGATGGACGCGATCCAGGCCTGGAGCCGTCTGGTCACCGACGAAGCCGAACTTGCCGGCATGCACGATGCCGCCAGACAGGCCGCGCGTGAAAAAGCGCAGGCCAAGGATCAGGACGGCTGGCTGCTGACCCTGGACTTCCCCAGCTTCGACGCGGTCATCACCTACGTCGACAATCGCGAACTGCGCCGCGAGATCTATACCGCCTACGTCACCCGGGCGTCGGACCAGGGTCCGCAGGCAGGCCAGTTCGACAATTCCGAACTGATCGAACAGATCCTGGCGCTGCGCCACGAACTGGCGCGCATGCTCGACTTCGCCAACTACGCCGAGCTGTCGCTGGCCACCAAGATGGCCGAGAGCCCGCAGGAGGTCGAGGACTTCCTCGCCGATCTGGCGCGGCGTGCGCGCCCGCGCGCGATTGCCGAGATCGACGAGCTGCGGCGCTATGCCAGCGAACGCGATGGTCTCGACGAGCTGATGCCCTGGGACCTGGCCTACTACTCGGAGAAGCTGAGCACCGACAAGCTGGGCCTGAGCGAAGAGGCCCTGCGCCCGTACTTCCCGATGCCGGGCGTCCTGCGCGGCATGTTCGCGCTGGTCGAGCGCCTCTACGGCATCCGCATCGAGGCCGCGCCCGGCATCGCCACCTGGCACGAGGACGTCACCACCTGGGCTCTGAAGGACGACCAGGGCGCCGAGTTCGGGTTGTTCTATCTGGACCCGTATGCGCGGCCGGAGAAACGCAGCGGCGCGTGGATGGACGAGTGCGTCAACCGCCGCCGCAAGTCGCAGATCCTGCAGCAGCCCGCCGCCTATCTGGTCTGCAATTTCGCGCCGCCGGTGGGCGGCCGCCCGGCCCTGCTGACCCACGACGAGGTGCTGACGCTGTTCCACGAATTCGGGCACGGCCTGCATCACCTGATGACCCAGGTCGACGAAGGCTCGGTTTCCGGCATCCGTGGCGTCGCCTGGGATGCCGTCGAGCTGCCGAGCCAGTTCATGGAGAACTGGTGCTTCGACCCGCCGACCCTGCGCAGCTTCGCGCGCCACTGGGAAAGCGGCGAACCGCTCCCCGACGAGCAGATCGAGAAGCTGCGCGCTTCCCGCACCTTCCAGGCGGCGATGGCCACGGTCCGTCAGCTCGAATTCGGCCTGTTCGATCTGCGCCTGCACCGCGATTTCGATCCGGCCAAGGGTGCGCGGGTCCTCGAGACCATCGACCGGGTCCGCGACGAAGTCGCGGCGCTGAAGCCGCCCGCATTCAACCGCATGCCCTGGAGCTTCTCCCACATCTTCGCCGGCGGTTACGCCGCGGGCTACTACAGCTACAAGTGGGCGGAAGTGCTGTCGGCGGACGCCTTCGCCGCATTCGAGGAGAGTGGCTTCTCGCCCGAAACGGGCACCCGCTTCCGCGACACCGTGTTGGCGCAGGGCGGCTCGAAGGAAGCCATGGAGCTGTTCATCGAGTTCCGCGGGCGCAAACCCAACGTCGACGCCCTGCTGCGCCACAGCGGACTGGTCGACGCAGCCGCGTGATTGCGTTGCGCTGAGGAATCCGTCTACCAGAGGGGCGGCGCTTGGCGCGCCGCCCCTCTTTTTTCAAGCGCCGCTATGCGCCCTTGAGCTCGCGCGTGCTGAGTTCCTTGCCGGCGTCGTCGACCGTCACCAGGCGCACGGTGAAGCCCCACAGCCGCTGCAGGTGCTTGAGCACCTCGGACGCCGACTCGTCGAGCGGGCGGCCACGGTGCTGACGGTGACGCAGGGTCAATGAGCGGTCGCCGCGGCGTTCGTAACGAACAACCTGGATATCCGGCACCAGGTTGTCGCGGTTGTACTGGCTTGCCAGCAAGCGTCGCAGGCGACGGTAGCCGTCCTCGTTGTGGATCGCCTCGACGACCAGCGCCTCTTCGTTCTCGTCGTCGGCGATGCCGAACATCCGGAACTCGCGCATCAGGCGCGGGCTCAGGAATTGTCCGATGAAGGACTCGTCCTTGTAGTTTCGCATCGCGAAATCGAGCACCTTCCGCCAGTCGCCGCCAGCGATGTCCGGAAACCACTGGCGATCCTCTTCGGTCGGCGACTCGCAGACCCGACGCAGGTCGGTGAACATCGCGAAGCCGAGCGCGTACGGGTTGATGCCGCTGTAGCCGCGCTGCGCATAGCCGCGCTGCGCGATCACATTGGTATGGCTGCTGAGGATCTCCAGCATGAATCCCGAATCGACGAGCCCCTTGTCGAACAGGCGGTGCAGCAGCGTGTAGTGCCAGAACGTGGCCCAGCCTTCGTTCATGACCTTGGTCAGGCCCTGCGGATAGAAGTACTGCGCCATCTTGCGCACGATGCGCACGATCTCGCTCTGCCACGGCTCCAGGCGAGGTGAGTGCTTCTCGATGAAATAGAGCAGGTTCTCCTGCGGCTCGGCGGGGAAGTCGGGCTCGCGACGCCGGCGGTCGCCCTCACTGCTCTTGCGCGGCACGGTGCGCCAGATTTCGTCGAACTGCTTCCAAGCATGCGACTCGCGCTCGCGCTGGCGCTGCAGTTCGGCCTCGACCGACAGCGGCGCCGGATGATGGTACCGGTCGACGCCGTGGCTCATCAGCGCATGGCAGGAGTCGAGCACGGCCTCGACCGCCTCTTCGCCGTACCGCTGCTCGCACTGCATGATGTATTTGCGGGCGAACACCATGTAGTCGATGATCGCGTCGGCGTCGGTCCATTGCCGGAACAGGTAGTTGCCCTTGAAGAAGGAGTTGTGCCCGTAGCAGGCATGCGCGACCACCAGCGCCTGCATCGCCATCGTGTTCTCCTCCATCAGATAGGCGATGCAGGGATTCGAATTGATGACGATCTCGTACGCGAGCCCGCGCATGCCCTTGCGGTACATGTGCTCGTTGCGGATGAACTCCTTGCCGAAGCTCCAGTGCGGGTAGCCGATCGGCAGGCCCAGAGACGCGTATGCGTCGAGCATCTGCTCCGAGGCGATGACCTCGATCTGGTTCGGATAGCAGTCCAGGCCGAACTCTCCGACGGCGATCTCGCGGATCGCGCGATCGTAGGTATCGATCAGATCGAAGGTCCACTCGGCCCCATTGGACAGCAGACGCGGCTTGAGCGCGGTACTCATGCGGCCTCCGTGCTGAACAGATCGCGCAGGACCGGGTAGATCTCGCCGCGCGCGGTCACGCTCTTCATTGCGAACTTCGGACTGTCGATCCGCGCGTACGCGTGCGCCAGGGAGCCGAGATGTTCGGGCTCGTCGGGCACCTCGACGTAGGCGAAATAGCGCAGCGACGGCAGCAGCTGCTCTTCCAGATAGGACCGGCTCTTCTCGGGGTCGGCACCAAAGGCGTCACCGTCCGAGGCCTGGGCGCCATACAGGTTCCAGCTTGTTGGATCGTAGCGCTCGGCGACGATCTCCTGCATCAGCTTCAGCGCCGACAGTACGACGGTACCGCCACTCTGCGTGCCGTAGAAGAAGGTTTCCTCGTCGACCTCCTGCGCGTTGTCGGTATGGCGGATGAAGATCAGGTCGACATGCTCGTACTTGCGTGTCAGGAACAGGTACAGCAGCGTGAAGAAGCGCTTGGCCAGATCCTTCTTGTCCTCGGTCATCGACGCGGAGACGTCCATCAGGCAGAACATCGCCGCGCGCGCCACCGGCATCGGTTCGCGCACACGGTGCCTGAAACGCAGATCGAACTCGTCGAGAAACGGAATCCGCGCAAGTCTGGCACGCAGCTCCTCGGCGCGGGCCTCAAGCTCCGGCGTCGGCGCCTCGGCCAACGCCGCCTCGACTTCGTCGAGCTCGCGCCGCGCCGACGCGCCGACCGCGATCCGGCGTGCGGTGGCGTTGCGCAGCGAGCGCGGAATCGACAGGTTCGCCGGCACGCCGCTCGGCGTGTACCCGGCGCGACGCATCTTGAACTGCCGCACGTCGCCGAGCACGTTGCGCTCCAGATCCGGCAGCTCGAGATCGTCGAAGAACAGGTTCATGAACTCTTCGCGCGACAGGCTGAAGACGAAATCGTCCTCGGCGTCACCCTGTCCTTCACCGCCCCCGTCACCGCCGCCACTGGGCGGCCGCGCGATGCGGTCGCCCTCGGCGAAGCGGTCGTTGCCGGTATAGACGGTCTCATGGCTCCCGCCCTGGCCGTGGTGGAAGGTCGGCTCGGAAATGTCGCGGGCCGGGATGTTGACCTCGCCGCCCTGCTCCATGTCGGTAATCGAGCGGCGCGCCACCATGTCGTCAACCGAGCGCTTGATCTGCTCCTTGTAGCGGCGCAGGAAGCGCTGACGGTTGACTGCGTTCTTGTTTCGATCGTTCAGCCGGCGATCGATGATGATCGACATGTCGCCTCCGGGGTCACGAACCGGGAACGCGCACAGGTCACTGCGACTTGCGCACGCGCAGATACCACTCGGACAGCAGCCGCACCTGCTTCTCGGTGTACCCCTTGGCCACCATGCGGGACACGAAGTTCTCGTGCTTCTTCTGATCCTCCACGGAGGCCTTGGCATTGAACGAGATCACCGGCAGCAGTTCCTCGGTCGACGAGAACATCTTCTTCTCGATGACCTCGCGCAGCTTCTCGTAGCTGGTCCAGGCCGGGTTCTTGCCGTTGTTCTGCGCGCGCGCGCGCAGCACGAAGTTGACGATCTCGTTGCGGAAGTCCTTGGGGTTGGCAATGCCGGCCGGCTTCTCGATCTTCTCGAGCTCGGAGTTGAGCGCGGCGCGATCGAAGGACTCGCCGGTTTCCGGATCCCGGTAGTCTTCATCCTGGATCCAGTAGTCGGCAAAGGTCACGTAGCGGTCGAAGATGTTCTGGCCGTATTCGCCGTAGGACTCCAGGTAAGCGGTCTGGATCTCCTTGCCGATGAACTCGGCGTAGCGCGGCGCCAGCCAGCCCTTGATGAACTCCAGGAACCGGCGTTGCTGATCGTCCGGCAGATGCTCACGCAGAACGCGCTGCTCGAGCACGTACATCAGGTGCACCGGATTGGCGGCGACCTCGGTCTGATCGTAGTTGAACACCGCCGACAGCACCTTGTACGCGAAGCGTGTGGACATGCCGTCCATGCCTTCGTCGACGCCGGCATAGTCGCGGTACTCCTGCAGCGACTTGGCTGCCGGATCGGTGTCCTTGAGGTTCTCGCCGTCGTAGACGCGCATCTTCGAATAGATGCTCGAGTTCTCCGGCTCCTTGATGCGCGTGAGCACCGACCACTGCGCCATCATCTCCAGCGTGCCCGGCGCGCACGGCGCCTGCGACAGCGCGCTGTGACGCAGCAGCTTGCGGTAGATCTCGACTTCCTCGGACACCTGCAGGCAATACGGGACCTTGACGATGTAGACGCGATCGAGGAAAGCCTCGTTGTTCTTGTTGTTGCGGAAGCTCTGCCATTCCGACTCGTTGGAGTGCGCCAGCACCACCCCGTTGAACGGGATTGCCGAAAAACCTTCGGTACCCTTGTAGTTGCCCTCCTGCGTCGCGGTCAGCAAGGGATGCAACATCTTGATCGGCGCCTTGAACATCTCGACGAATTCGAGCAGCCCCTGATTGGCCAGGCACAGTCCACCCGAATACGAGTACGCATCCGGATCGTCCTGCCCGAAGCGTTCGAGCTTGCGGATATCGACCTTGCCGACCAGGGACGAAATGTCCTGGTTGTTCTCGTCACCGGGCTCGGTCTTGGTGATCGCGAGCTGCTTGAGCACCGACGGCTGGATCCGCACCACCTTGAACTGGTTCAGGTCGCCGTCGTACTCGGCCAGGCGCTTGAGCGCCCACGGCGAGGCGATGCCGCTGAGGTAGCGCTGCGGAATGCCGTACTCCTTCTCCAGCGCGGCGCCATCACGCTCGGGGTTGAACAGTCCGAGCGGGGATTCGTTGATCGGGGAATCCTTGAGCGCGTAGATCGGATAGGCCTCCATCAGCGTCTTGAGCCGTTCGGCGATCGACGACTTGCCGCCACCGACCGGCCCCAGGAGGTACAGGATCTGCTTGCGTTCCTCGAGCCCCTGCGCCGCGTGCTTGAAATACGCGACGATCTGCTGGATGACGTCCTCCATCCCGTAGAACTCGCGAAACGCCGGATAGCGCCGGATCACACGGTTGGAGAAGATGCGCGACAAACGCGAATCGTTCCGGGTATCGACGACCTCCGGCTCCCCGATCGCAGCGAGCATCCGCTCCGCCGGGGTCGCGTAGGCCAGTGGGTCGCGCTTGCAGAGGTCGAGGTAGTCGAGTAACGACATCTCCTCTTCCTGAGCCTGCAAATACTGACTGCGAAAGCTTTCGAGAATGCTCATCAGCGACCTCCGTTCGACTGCTGCTCAACGTGGCGCACAACGCGTTAACAGCATAGCGCGACAACTTCATCATTGCCCGGTTCGTCCGGTCGGCGCATCCGTGAAAACCCGCACTGCGGCCTTCTGCAAATGCCCGCGCCCGACAACCTCCGAGCACCTGTGATTACGACCATGCAAGAAACGGGCAGGTTCAGATCAATCCGGCTTCCAAGCGGTCGCCACCAGCCCACGACCGGCGCCGGCGACCTGACGTCAAGCCATTCCACGGCTATGCTTGGCGCCCTTCGCAACCACCCCACTGCCCGATGAAAATCGCCACCTGGAACGTCAACTCGCTGCGTGTCCGCCTGCCTCATGTCCTGGACTGGCTGCAGGCCCAGCCGGTCGACGTTCTCGGGATCCAGGAGACCAAGCTCACCAACGACGCGTTCCCGTTCGATGCCCTGCGGGAGGCCGGATATCAGGCGATTCACAACGGTCAGAAGACCTACAACGGGGTGGCTCTACTGGCCCGTCACGCCCTCGACGACGTGCAGACCGACATCCCCGGATTCGAGGACGAACAGAAGCGCGTGATTGCCGCAACGGTGGGCGGCGTCCGCGTCATCAACGTCTACGTCGTCAACGGCCAGGCGCTCGACAGCCCGAAATACACGTACAAGCTGCGCTGGCTGGACGCGCTGCGGGCCTACGTCGAGGCGGAACTGGCGCGATACCCGCTGCTGGCGGTAACCGGCGATTTCAACATCGCCCCGGAGGCCCGCGACACCCACGATCCGGCGTCCTGGGAAGGCAACATCCTCTGCTCGGAGCCCGAGCGGCAGGGCCTGCGCGCGCTGCTCGCGCTCGGGCTCAGGGACAGCTTCCGCATGTTCGAACAACCCGAAAACGCGTTCACCTGGTGGGATTACCGGCAGGCTGCATTTCGCCGCAACATGGGGCTGCGCATCGACCACATTCTGCTGTCGGGCCCACTTGCGGAGAAATGCCGGAGCTGTGCCGTCGATGTGGCGCCACGACGCCTGGAGCGCCCTTCCGACCACGCGCCGGTGATCGTCGACCTGGACCTCGGCACGCGCGACTGACGTCCCCCGAACTGTGGCGCAGTTCACTGTTCAGGCCTCGCGTGACGGCGCTATCATCGAGACTCGCCTGTTCTCGCGGAGACCGAGGTGGCCGGCCTGATCGCCCGAAGGCGCAACCACTACGACGTAACCAATTCGGTGAACCTTGCCAGCCCGGACGCCGTCCTGGAGGCGATCGGCGACATCCTCGGCCGGCTGTATCCGGACCTGTCGCTGCACCCGATCCGCAAGGCGTTCGACACCTTCACCCGCCTCTATGCCGGCACGCTGCCGGGCTACGCGGGTTGCGACACCTGGTATCACGACGCCCAGCACAGCCTGGACTGCGCGCTGACCTTCACGCGCCTGTTCGACGGCTACGAACGCGGTGTCGGGGCTACCGAACAGCTCGGCGAACGCAGGGCCATGCTCGGCATCATCGTCTCGCTGTTCCACGACGCCGGGTATATCCGCCGCACCACCGACGACGCCGACAACGGCGCCATCTACACGCTCACCCACGTCAAGCGCAGCGGCGCATTCCTGGCCGAGTTCCTGCCCACGGTGGGCCTGGCGGCCGATGCCGCCCTCGCACGCCGCATCGTGCACTTCACCGGCTACGAGGTCGCTCTGGACCAGATCCGCGTATCGCGCCGCAAGGACCGCCTGCTCGGATTCATGATGGGCACGGCCGACATCCTCGCGCAGACGGCGGATCGCTGCTATCTGGAGAAGTGCCGCGATTTCCTCTATCGCGAATTCGCGCTGTGCGGGTTGGCCGGCGACGGCCCCGACGCCATCTACAGCTCCCCGGAAGACCTGCTCGACAAGACCGTCGCCTACAACGAGCGCCTGTGGGACGAGCGCCTGGACGGCTATTTCGAAGGCATTCATCGCTATCTCGATGTGCACTTCGACCGCCCCAATCCCTACACCGCGACGATCCGCGCCCATCTCGAACGCGTCGGACGGATGAGTCGCAGCGGCCGTTACGACGGTCTCACGGCGCGCCCGGTGGCGATCAACGCCGACCGCCTGCGACGGTCGCTCAAGCCGCGCCCGCGTCGGCATGGCCCGGGATCCGCAACCGCCCGTCACATCGGTTGAATCGCGCGGCGCCCCGACGCCGTCGCGCCGCTATTCGAACACCACCGGCACGCTCAGACTCAGGGGCACCCCCTGCGGTGGCCGCGGCACCGGACTGGCCCGGTGGGCCAATGCCAGCGCCTCGGCATCGAGAGCGGCATCGCCGGCGCTGTGCTGCAGGCGGATTCCGCTCAGCTGCCCGTTCGCGCCGACATCGAACGCGACGACCGCCGTTCCATGCAGCGCCGCGTCCGCGCCCGCCGGGTGGGCGGGCGGGCGCCGAAAGCGCTGCAGGTGGGCGCGCAGGCGCGCGTAGTAGCCGTCATGTCCGCCGCCGCCCTGCTGACGGACTGCCTGCCCACGCGGCGCCGGAGTCGTGGCCGGCGCCGCGCCATCAGGCCCCGCGGCGACTGATCTGAACGCGATTTCGATCACCGTATCCCGGTCGTCGCCGGCACCCCGGGCCGTCCCCGAACTGGCCTGATGCGCAGTCGTATCCCTGACGCCGCCCCCGAGCAGCAGCAGCCCGTGCAGCAACAGCGCGATCACCGCCGCCCCCAGCCAGCGTCGCATCGCCTTGCCGTCTTCACTCATGGACCGCGCACCGCCGCCAGCTGAACCTGCCGGACGCCTTGCGCCTCAAGCCGCTGCAGCACGTCCACGACCCGGCTCGCGGAAACCTGCGCATCCGCGCGCAGACGAATCCGCTGCCGGCGCAGCGGCTGCGCGTCGAGCCATGCGCCCAGCGCGGCATCGTCGAGGGGCAGGCCGGCGTCGCGCAGACGGCCGTCGCGCCCCAGCGCCAGCGCTGCGCCATCCTCATGGGCGACCCGGGCATGGCGGCTTTCAGGCCCACCCTCCGGAGCGGGCGCAGACGCCTCGCCGAACTGGGCCAGCATCAGGAAGAACACCAGCAGCAACAGCACCACGTTGAGAACCGGCAGCATGTCGCCATCGCGGCGGACCGGCGCTGAAGCACCGATCCTCATCCCCCACCCACCAGGTCGAAGGACACGCCGGCATCGCGCAGAACGTCCATCGCAGCGACCAGATCCTGCAGACTGGCGCCCGCGCCCGTCTTGAGCCGCAGGCGCGCACCCGGCGTGCCCGCATTCAGCGCCGTCACCAGCTGCGACGTGGACACGATGCGATCACGGTAATGGATCCGGTCGGCGCCGAGGAGTTCGGCATCGACCGCGGGATCGGTCGCGGCCGGACTTGCTGCGGCAGGCGACGTCACCGCGAGTTCCAGCACCCGCGGCGCCGGCGGCCGCGCCGCGAGCATGAAAAAGAACAGCAGGATGAATACGACGTCGACCAGGGACGTCAGCGCGATCCGGGAGCGACGGACGGGGGCGCGTTCAAGCCGCACGCCGTGCGGCCCCGGCCGGCTGCGTGAACAGCGCGGTCAGCGCGCTCTCCATCGCCACGCGCTGGGCGTCGATGACGCGCTCGAAGGCCTGCAGCACGGTGATGACCGGCATCGCCACCGCCAGGCCCGCCGCCGTCGTCAGCAGGGCCTTCCAGATTCCGCCGGCGAGTCCGGATGCCTCCACGGTGCCGCCGGCGGCCTGCATCGCCTGGAACGCGTCGATCATGCCCAGCACGGTGCCGAACAGGCCGAGCAGCGGCGCCAGCTGCGCGATCACGTCGAGCGCCCGCATGAAACTGCGCATGCGCTCCAGCCAGTGTTGTGCCGCGGCCTCTGCGCGCTCGCGCGCATGCATGTCGGCGATCGCGGGATCGGCTCGGGCGGCGACGGCCACCGTCAGCACCGCGGCGAGCGGCCCGCGCTCACCCGCCAACAGTCCCAGCGCCTGATCCGGCTGGTGGCGCCCGCAGGCCTGGAGCACCGGCGCGACGAACGCCTGCCGGCTGATCCGCCATTCCCAGAACTCCCAGATCTTGACGATGCTCAGGGTGGCCGCGACCAGCGACAGCCCGAGCAGCAGCAGCATCGGCCAACCGCCGAGCCCGAGCCATTCCAGCAGCACGGGGCCGGCGCCTCAGCGGGCGCTGCCGGACACGTCGCCGGGACGAACGCTCGCGGCGCCGACGCCGCGCGGGTCGCTGGCCGCCTCGACGACTCCCGCGGGCACGTCCCAGGCGACTGCCTGCATGTTGCCCCAGTGCCGGCTGTAGACGTCGACCGTATGCCCGAATGGGGCCAGCGCGTCGTGCATCGGCGTCGCGGCGTCCCCCGGCTCGACCTGCACCACGTCGGGCAGGTACTGATGATGCAGCCGCGGACGCGCCACCACCGCTTCGAGCGGGCGCCCGCCGGTCCAGGACAGCACGGCCTGGATCACCATGCTGACGATCCGGCTGCCGCCGGGCGTCCCGACGATCAACAAGCCCCTCGGCCCTTCGACAAAGGTCGGCGTCATCGACGACAGCGGCCGCTTGCGCGGCATGATCGCGTTGGGCTCCGAGCCGACCAGGCCGTAGGCATTGGGCTCGCCCGGCGCGCTGGCGAAATCGTCCATCTCGTCGTTGAACAGCACCCCGGTCGCCGGCGCCATGAATCCCGAGCCGAACGGCAGATTGATCGACAGCGTCGCGGCGACACGGTTGCCGTCCGCATCGAGCACCGAAAGGTGGGTGGTGTTGGTGCCTTCGGGCGACGGTTGTGCCGGCGGCAGCGTCGAACTCGGCGTCGCATGAACCGGATCGATGGTCCGCGCGAGTTCGAGCGCGTAACTGCGGGCGCTCAGGTGCCGCATCGGGATTTCGACGAAATCGGGATCGCCCAGCCACGCGGCACGGTCCCGGTACGCCCGGCGCAAGGCCTCGACCAGCAGATGCTGCGCCCGGGGCGAATCATCATCGTGCCAGTCGAGGCTCTCGAGCTGTTGCAGCACCTGCGCCAGCGCCAGGCCACCGGCCGACGGCGGCGGCGCACTGACGATGCGATAGTCGCGGAAATAGGTGACGACCGGCTCGCGCTCGACCACGCGATAGCGGCGCAGGTCTTCCTCGGTCCACAGCCCGCCCGCGGCGCGCGACGCCTTGAGCAGGCGTTCCGCGATCTGGCCGCCGTAGAAGTCCGCGGCCCCGTGTTCGGCCATGCGCCGCAGCGTCCACGCCAGATCCTGCTGGCGCAGCACATCCCCGGTCACCAGCGGCTTGCCGTCCGGGACGAACACCCGCTTGGCGGCCCAGGACATGCGCTCGGCGAAGTAGCCGATCATCGCCGCCAGTTTCGGGTCGACCTCGAAACCCGCGTCGGCGTAGCGAATCGCCGGCGCCAGCAACTCGCCGAACGGCTTGCGCCCGTACTTCCCCGCAATGTGGGCCAGCGCCGCCGGCTCCCCGGGGATCCCCGCGGCCTTCGGCCCGAACCGCGAACGCTGCGGATCGACTGCGCCGTCGGCATCGCGATACATGTCGCGCGACGCGGCCATCGGCGCGACCTCGCGGCCGTCGACGAAGATGTCCTGCCCATCGGCGGCGCGATGCAGCAGCCAGAAGCCGCCACCGCCGAGCCCGGATCCGGTCGGCTCGACCACGGCCAGCGCCGCGCTGGCGGCAACCGCGGCGTCGAATGCGTTGCCGCCGTCGGCGAGCACCTCCATGCATGCCGCGGTCGCGAGTGAATGCGCGGTTGCGCAGGCGGCACCCGGCGGCGTCCCGGCAACCGCGCCGGACGCCGTGAAGGCAGCGAACAGCGCAAAGATCGCGAGGGACCATCGCCCGATCAGGGCTTGCAGGCGAATTCCGGGGCGATGACTCATGACAGCAACCGGGTCAGTTTGTGGTACTTGTCGAGGAGTTGTTCCTGCGACTCGACGTGATCGGGATCCAGCGGAATGCAGTCCACCGGACACACCTTGCGGCACTGCGGTTCGTCGAAGTGTCCGACGCATTCGGTGCACAGCTCGGGATCGATCTCGTAGATCTCGACCCCCTGTTCAATCGCGTGATTCGGGCAGACCGGCTCGCAGACATCGCAGTTGATGCAGTCATGGGTGATCTTCAGCGACATCCCGCGCCCCGACTACTGCTGCCCGATGCGCGCCTTCAGCGCTCCGGCCACCGCCTGCGGCACGAGCTTCTCGACCGGCGCGCCGAGTCCGGCCAGTTCCCGCACCAGAGACGACGACAGGTGGGCATATTCCGGCGACGGCGCCAGCATCACGGTGTCGAGCTGCGGATAAAGGTCCCGGTTCATCACCGCCATCTGCTTTTCGTAGTCGAAGTCGCCGACGGTACGAACCCCCCTCACCAGCACGGCAACCCCGTTTTCGCGGGCGAAGTCGACGACCAGTCCGGAGAATCCCTTGACCTCGACGTTCGGCAACTCCCGCACCACCTCGCGGATCAGGTCGACGCGCTCCTCGAGACTGAAACGCGGGTTCTTCGAGGGATTCAGGCCGACCGCGACGATCAGCTTCGGAAACATCCGCGAAGCACGCTGGATGATGTCGAAGTGGCCGAAGGTGATCGGATCGAAGGTGCCGCTGTACGCAGCCGTAGTCATGGACGTCCCCAATACTGACGATGGATGGCGGATCTAGGCCGCCGCTGCCGGCGACTGATACCGGGCCAGGGCGAAGGATACCTGACCGGCCTGTTTTTCCTTGACCCACTCGAAGCCCGCGGGCAGCGCCGGCGCGACCTTTCCGGGCCATTCCAGGAACACGCGGTTGGATGTCGGATTGAGCACCTTCGACAGCTCGGCCAGTACCGGCTCCAGCAGGCCGGAATCGAACGGCGGATCGACGAACACGATGTTGTAGCGGTGCCAGGTCTGCTGCAGAAAGTACACCGCGTCCATGTTCACGACGTCGGTGTCGCCGGCCTTCAGCGCCGCCAACGCGGCCTTGATCCGCGTGCACTGGCGATGCCCCTGATCGACGAAGGTGCAATGCGCGGCCCCGCGCGACAAGGCCTCGATCCCCATGGCCCCGCTGCCGGCGAACAGGTCCAGACAGCGTGCGCCCTGGATCACCGGCGCCAGCCAGTCGAACACCGTCTGCCGGACCCGGTCCGGCGTCGCGCGGACGCCGTCCGCGGCATCGAAGTCGATGACCCGCGAACGCCACTGCCCGCCGATGACCCGCAATTTGCCCTGGATTCGAGAACTCATCGCTGCTTGCTCCACACGGCTCGACGACCACGCGATCGCGTCCGCTGTTGCGCCCCTGCACAGACCGCCCGGGCCATCCTCAAGCCCACCGCGAACCGACGTCAACCGCCCCGGCGGCGTTCAGCCGCTGTGGGTGCCGCCGACGGTCAGGGCGTCGATCTTCAGGGTCGGCTGGCCGACCCCGACGGGAACGCTCTGGCCATCCTTGCCACAGACGCCCATCCCGGCGTCGAGTTGCAGATCGTTGCCGACCATCGACACCCGCGTCAGCACCTCCGGGCCGTTGCCGATCAGGGTCGCGCCCTTGACCGGCCGGGTCAGCCTGCCGTTCTCGATCAGGTAGGCCTCGGACGCCGAGAACACGAAGTTGCCGCTGGTGATGTCGACCTGGCCGCCCCCGAAGTTGGCGGCGTAGATGCCACGCGGGACCGAAGCGATGATCTCCTGCGGATCATGCGGCCCGGCCAGCATGTAGGTATTGGTCATGCGCGGCATCGGCAGGTGCGCATACGACTCGCGACGGCCGTTGCCGGTCGAACGCACGCCGGTCAGGCGCGCGTTGAGCTTGTCCTGCAGATAGCCCCGCAGCACGCCGTTCTCGATCAGCGTGGTGCACTGGCTCGGCGTGCCCTCGTCGTCGACGCTCAGCGAGCCGCGACGACCTTCCAGCGTGCCGTCGTCGACGACCGTGCACAACGGTGACGCCACCTTCTCGCCGACCCGTCCGGAAAACGCCGATGAGCCCTTGCGGTTGAAATCGCCCTCGAGCCCGTGACCGACCGCCTCGTGCAGCAACACCCCGGGCCAGCCGGGGCCGAGGACCACGGTCTGCTGGCCGGCCGGCGCCGGCACGGCATCGAGCTGGACCACGGCCATCCGCACCGCTTCGCGCGCCAGCCGCTCCGGCGCATCGCCGGAGAAGAACGCCGCGTAGGCGCCGCGCCCGCCGGCGCCGGCATGGCCCTGCTCGCGGCGACCGTCGCGTTCGACGATCACGGTCACATCCATGCGCACCAGCGGCCGCACGTCGGCACCATAGGTCCCATCGCTGGCCGCGATCAGCACCGTCTCGGCGTGCGCCGCCAGCGACACCATCACCTGGATCACGTGCGGATCGGCGGCGCGCGCAGCCGCGTCGGCACGCTGCAGCAAGCCAAGCTTCTCGGGGGTCTCCAGCGTCTGCAACGGATTGATCGCCGGGTACAGCGACGGCGCCTGCACCAGCGTGCGCGACTGCACGCGGCCCTGCTGCCCCTGGCGCACGATCGCGCCGGCGGCGGACGCCGCATCGCCGAGGGCGTCCAGCTCGATCGCGTCGGAGTACGCCAGACCCTGGCGGTCTCCGGAGCACGCGCGCACGCCGACGCCGCGCTCGACATGGTGCGAGCCCGATTTGACCAGGCCGTCCTCGAGCGCCCAGGTCTCGGTATAGGCCTGCTGGAAATACAGGTCGGCGGCATCGATGCCGGGCTTCATCAGCCGGTCCAGCACCGCTTCGACGTTGCGCTCGTCCAGTCCGGCCGGCTGCAGCAAAGTGTCTTGGGCGATCGCGAGGGTGTCGGTCATGTCAGGTCTGTCAGGCTTGAACTAGTGGGTTGCGTCGGCACCGAGCCGGCGGTGCGCCAGCACCGGAAATCCGCGCCGCAGCGCTTCGCGCGCGTCGGTTTCGAGCACGGCGACGGCCACCTCGGGCACATCCTCGCACGCCGCGACGATCCGCCCCCAGGGCTCCACGATACAGCTATGCCCCCAGGTCCGCCGATTGCCCGGGTGAGCGCCACACTGGTTCGCGGCCAGTACGTGGCAGAGGTTCTCGACCGCCCGCGCCCGCAACAGGGTATCCCAGTGGGCCCGCCCCGTGCGCTCGGTGAACGCCGAGGGCACGCACAGGATCTGCGCGCCAGCGGCCGCCAACGCCCGATACAACTCCGGGAATCGCAGGTCATAGCACACTGACAGGCCCACCCGCCCGCAAGGCGTGTCGACCACCACCGCCCGCGGCTCGCCGGGCTCGATCGTCGCGGACTCGCGGTAGCGTTCGCCGCGGGCGT
Source organism: Nevskiales bacterium (assembly GCA_028698335.1). Lineage (GTDB taxonomy): Bacteria > Pseudomonadota > Gammaproteobacteria > Nevskiales > Nevskiaceae > Solimonas. Next base: position 113,570 of record JAQVDP010000007.1, read on the forward strand.
CCGGCACGTCGACGTCGAACAGGTGAATCTTGTCGTAACGCGCCACGCGCCGCCCGGAAGCGTCCCAGACGCCGCAGGCCGCGCGCACGCGCGTCGCATCCCCCTCGGCCCGGATCGGGATGGTGCCGCCGACGATCCACAGGTCGAGCCGGCGTGCGGTTTCCGCCAGAAAGTCCTGGATCACCCCGGCACCGTCGTCCTCGGCCAGCTGCAGCTTGTCGGTCTCGCGCTGCCCCATCAGGGCAAAATTCTCCGGCAGCACCGCCAGCCGCGCGCCACCGGTCGCCGCACGCTCCAGCAGCGCGGCAGCAGCCGCCAGATTGGCGTCGCGATCGGCGCCCGAGTTCATCTGGATCACCGCCGCGACCGCAGGGTCCTGTATGACCATGCCTTACTCCTTGGAAGAACGCTGTGCCCCGCCCGCGCCGCCGTCGAGGCGCTCGACGACCGGGTTTTCCCACGGACCGGTGATGCGATAGCTCAGCTGCGTCGCCTGGTCCAGCGGTTTGTCGAGCAACTCCTGCGCCAGCAGGACCAGCGCGCCGACCGCCGGTCCACCGAGCAGAACCGCCCCCAGTGTGACGCCACCCGACACGTCCGGATAGACCGTGACCCGCTGATCGTAGTCGCGCGCCGCCAGCCCGACGTCACCGCGGATGTCCATGCGCAGGGACGGCGCCTGCATGTTCATGTCGTCGGTGTGAGCGATCCCGTCGGCCAGGCTGAAATGTCCCTTGATGCTGTCGAAGCTGAGCCCCTTGCCGACGACATCGTCGAAGTTCAGCGTCAGCCGCCGCGGCAGCGCGTAGAAGTTGACCAGGCCGAGAACACGGCTCGCCCCCGGCTGCACCGCGCTGATCTGGCCCTCGTCGACCCGCACGTCGATCCCGCCGGACGCCATCGCCCAGCGCAGCCCCGCCGGATTCGGCTGCCACTTGAGGTCTCCGCTGAAACGCGCCTGGCGCGCGCTGATGTTGGGCGCGTAGTCGAAACCCTTGAGCAGCGCCTCGATGTCGCGCGTGTCCAGGTCGAACTTCAACTCCGCTGTGGAGATTCCCTGCTGGCGCTGCCAGCGGCCGGTGGCGTCGAATTTGGCGATGCCTTCCGACAGCGCGAAGCGGTCCAGCTGCAAGCCTCCGGGGGCCCGTGTGGTCTTGATGTCCAGTCGCCCCAGGTCGGCCTCCCCGACCCGCAGCGACTGGCATTCGACGTCGACCACCGGCCAGCTGCCGGGATCGATCGGTTCGTCCTGTATCGCCGCCTCGTCCTCGGCGCCGGCCGGCATCCGCAGCGCCAGGGCGACGTGATCGAGACGCGCCGTGAGGCGTGCCCCCGCCTGATCCTGCCAGACCACCGATCCGCCGACACCCTCGCCACTGAGATCCACCCGCCAGCCACTGGCGAGCGGCTGATAGCGCAACCGCGCCGGCAGCGTCGACTGCTCGTCCCAGACCAGCTGCCCCGCCTCGATCTCGGCCGTGTCGATCAGCGTACCGCTGCCACCATGCCCGGCGATCAGCATCGCCAGCCAGGCGCGCAGATCGAGGCGGTCGACGCGCCCGTCGACCAGCTTGCGCCCGACCTCGACGCCCGGCGCCTGCTGCGCGCCGAAACGCAGGTGCAGCCCCGCAATCTGGTCGGCAGTCGCCTGCGTCGACGCGGGCCCGCCCTCGGCGATCCGCAGGCTGCCGGCCAGACGATCCTCGTAGTGGAAATCCACCGCGACGTCCCCACCATCGGCGCCGCCGATCCGGATCTCGGTCGGGGCCGCCTGCTGCGCCGGCTTGCCCAGGGGGGTCGGCAGCGTCACCGCGGTGCCGATCAGGTCGGACCGGAGGATCAGCTCGGACTGCGTGTCGCTGATCGGCAGCTCGAGCGACCACATGCTCTTGCCCGACAGCGACCCGCGCACGAACTCGGGGATGAACTGTGAGGGTCCGACCGGATCGGGCAACGGCGCGAACGCGAAGCTGCCGCGCACCACGCCCCGTGTCCCGTCCTGGGAATCGATCCTCAGATCGAGCGGCACCTCGGCGAAACGCCCCTGAAGGGTCTTCGCGCTGACGCCGTGATCGGTGAATTCGATCGCGCCGGTGAGCTGCGTCAGCGGCGGGTCGATCCGTCCGTACTTGAGATTCGCGCTGCGCAGGCTGACCCGACCCCAGACCGACGGCTGCTGGTCGTGTTCGAGCGGGATGTCGAGCTTCAGCGCCAGCTGGGCGGCTCCGGTCGCCTCGGTATGGTCCAGCAAGCCGCGCAGACGGTCGTGCAGGGGCGAATTGCGCAGCAGACGGTAGTATCCCGCCAGCTGGCCGACCGATCGCGCCTCGACCATGAGGCGGTGATCGTTCAGATCGTCGAAGCGGGCGGTTCCGGACTGGATGACGTTCCCCATCAGGTCCCCGCCGTCGACGTCGACGCGCAGGCTGTTGCCGCTGAAATGCAGCGCCGCGCTCAGGTCCCCCAGCTGCGGCCACTCCGGCAGAAAGGCCAAATCGCCGTCGGCAACATCGATGTCCAGCTGCCAGTTGCCGGTGGGGCGATTGTGAAACGGAAAATCGCGCAGCGGTCCATGGATCTGCAGGCGGGCATCGGGCACACGCCCGGACACGATCGCACGCTGCAGCCAGCGTTTGAGGCTGTCGGGCCAATGCTTCGGCATATAGGGCTTGCCCTGGGTCACGTCGTCGACCGCGAACTGCGAATCCAGATCGAGCGTCGGCGAGACCTCGGGATCGTCCGGCAGCCACAGCTCGAACTGTCCGCTGCCCGCCGCACTGTCCATCCGCCAGTCCAGATCGTCGCCCCGCAGGCGCCAGCCGTCCGGTGTCCGCGCCCAGCTCAGATCCGCGTCCAGCGCATCCAGCGTCAGCGCCGAGTCGAGGATGCTCGGAAGGCTGAGCTGCAAGGGCACGCCGTCCAGCTGCAGACTGCCACCGTCCTGGTCGGCCGTCAGCTCTCCGGACACGCGCGAGAAGCCGACCGTCCGGTCCTCCCGCAGGCCGACGTTCCGGAGCCGCGCCCGCAACGAGTATCGCGGCGCCGAGCCGTCGGCGGACCGCCGCACCCGGACCACGACCCCCTCGAGGTCGCCGCGTCCGCGGCCTGCGGTCAGCAACCAGTCCGGCGCATCGCGCCAGACGCCGAGCCATGGCGCCAGAGGCGTCAGACGCATACGGTCGGCATCGAAGTCGTAGGCGGTCTCGATGTCGAAATCGGCCGCCCGCAGGCTGCCCCGCAACAGCAGCTGGTCGTCGAAGCTCAGGTCGGCGACGTCGAGACGCCAGCCATGCGGGTCGCGCAGATAGTCCACCACGGCGCTGCTGCTGCGGGCGCTCGACAGCACGCCCGCCCGCGCCAGCACCACCTGCCCGGACGACAGCTCCAGCCGGGCGCGCTGGATCGAGCCACCGCTGAGCTCGCCGAAGACCTGCGCGTCGAGCCGGTCGGCGACGATCTGGGACCCCGGCAACAGCCATGGACGCAGCCAGCCCTGGGGTTTGAGCGAAGCGGCACTGAACTCGAAACGACCGCGCCAGCTCTGCAGCTGCGCCACCTCACCGTCGATCTCCGCGTGCAGGCTCAGCTTGCCGCCCCGCTCCAGCGGCAGGCGCATGTCCGCATCCAGCTCGAAGCCGCCCTCGGTCTTGTCGAGCTGCGCAGCATCGACGCGCAGCGCCAGCGGAACCCCGTCCAGCGCCGGGTGCAGCACCCGCAGCTCACAGTTCTGCAGGCTGACCCGCTCGAAGCGGTCGAGGTCGCGCATCCACTGTTCACGCCGCTGCGGCAATGCGTCCTGGCGATCACCGGGCTGGAATCCGGCGATGCGGATGCGCCCCTGTTCGTCGACCTCGGCCGAGATCCGCAGGCCGTCGAGTTCGAGCCGGGTCGGCAGCCAGTGCCCCTGGACCAGCCGCAGCAGACTGACGCCGAGGCTCAACCGGTCCACGCGCAGCTGCGCCGCGCCGTCGTCGCTGTAAAGCGTGATGCCGGACAGATCGAAACGGGGGCTCAGCCCGTTCCACGCCAGGCTGATGCCGCCGATCTGCACGGGTCGCCCCGCCACGTCGCTGACCCAGGTCGACAGATCCTCGCGGTAGCTCGGCAAGGCCAGCACCGCCATCTGGAACAGGCCGCTGAGCACCGCGCCCGCGATCACCAGTGTGGCAATCAGCGAGACCGCCCAGGTCCACCAGCGGCGTTTCAGACGTTGCATGACGATTGGGGCACGACAGGATCGAAATTCGGCGTGGAGCGGATCATATTGTCACCGCCGCCCGGGTCCAGACCAATCCCCGGACCGGCGGCCATTGCCGGCCGACACCGTTGATGGTCGTTCGGCGGCGACTCAGAGGGGGACCACGTCGAAGCTTTCCTGCGTGTAGGCGGATTCCGCCTGAAGCCGGATCGGCCGGTTCAGGGACGATTCCAGCTCGGCAAGGCCCATCGAGTCCTCTTCCACCAGCTGCTGGATGACGCCCGGCGAGGCCAGCACCAGAAACCCCTTCGCCTCGAACTGGCGCGCGGCGCGCTGGACCTCGCGGGTCACCTCGTGGCAGACGGTCTCGACGGTCTTGATGGTGCCCCGCCCCTGGCAGCTCGGGCAGGGCTCGCAGAGGATGTGCCCGAGCGACTCCCGCGTGCGCTTGCGGGTCATCTCGATCAGGCCGAGCGGCGAAAACGGATACAGCTGCGTGCGGGCGTGATCGGCGGCGAGCGCCTTCTCGAAGGCGCGCAGGACCTGCGCGCGGTGATCCTCGGACTTCATGTCGATGAAATCGAGCAGGATGATGCCGCCGAGATTGCGCAGACGCAGCTGGCGGGCGATCGCCTGGGCCGCTTCGAGATTGGTCTTGAGGACGGTCTCGTCCAGATTGCGGTGCCCGGTATAACCCCCGGTGTTGACGTCGACGGTGGTCATCGCCTCGGTCTGGTCGATCACCAGATGACCGCCCGACTTCAGATCGACACGCCGTTCCAGCGCCCGATTGATGTCGTCCTCGACGCCGTACAGATCGAAGATCGGCGCCGCCCCCTCGTAGACCTCGATCAGCGGCGCGGCCTCCGGCACGAACAGCTGCGCGAACTGCTTGACGCGGCGGCTCTCTTCCGGATTGTCGATGCGGATCCGCTCGACATCGGTTCCGAGCAGATCGCGCAGGATCCGCATCGACAGCGGCAGGTCGCCATGCACCAGCGTTCCCGGCTTCGCCGACGCCGCCTTGTCGCTGATCGCCTTCCACAGGCGCAGCAGGAAGCTCAGGTCCGCCTCCAGCGCCGCCGCGTCCGCGCCCTCGGCGGCGGTGCGGGCGATCACTCCGAAGCGGGGCGACAGGCGCGACTGGATCTCGTCGAGGATCGTCTTGAGCCGCTCGCGTTCGCCCTCGTCCTCGATCCGAGCCGAGACGCCGACATGGCACTCGTGCGGCAACAGCACCAGATAGCGCGACGGGATCGACAGCAGGGTCGACAGGCGCGCGCCCTTGCTGCCGATCGGATCCTTCAGCACCTGGACCAGCACATGCTGCCCCTCGTGCAACAGCTGCGTGATGGTCGGCGCGGACTCACCCTCGGCCGGCGGCGGCACCATGTCGGCCGCATGCAGAAAGGCGGTGCGCTCCAGGCCGATCTCGACGAACGCGGCCTGCATGCCGGGCAGCACACGCTGCACCGCACCCTTGTAGACATTGCCGGTAAGTCCGTGACGCGACGCACGCTGGACGTAGATTTCCTGCGCGGCGCCGCTTTCGACGAGGGCCACGCGCGTCTCACGCGGGCCGATGTTGACCAGAATTTCGGTACTCATGAATCACTTATGGCTGGATCCTGGATCGTACCGGAGACGCGTCACGCGTGCGCGCCCGATCCAGCACATCGAGACCGAACGCCCGCAGCACTTCGCAGGTCTGGAACAGGGGCAGTCCGACGACGCCACTATAGCTGCCGCGAATGTCCTCGACGAAAGCGGCGCCCAGCCCCTGAATGCCGTAGGCGCCGGCCTTGTCGGCCGGCTCGCCAGTGGCCCAGTACGCCTCGGCCTGCTCAGGGGTGACAACGCCGAAGCGCACATCGGTCACCGCCAGCTGCGTCCGCACCTGCTCCACGCCGTCGCGCCGCTGCACGACCGCCACCGCCGAGTAGACCTGATGCGTCCGGTTCGACAACCGCCGCAGCATCGCCAGCGCATGTGCGCGATCGGCCGGCTTGCCGAGGATGTCGCCGTCGACCACCACATCGGTATCGGCGCCGAGCACCGGCAGATCGGCATGAACCGTCGCCGCAATCGCCGCGACGCCGGCGCGCGCCTTGTCCAGCGCCACACGACAGGCGTAGTCGGCCGGCGCTTCGCCAGGGCCCAGACATTCCTCGACATCGACCGCACAGACGGCGAAACGCAGCCCCATCTGGGACAACAGCTCGCGCCGGCGTGGCGATTTGGATGCCAGGATCAGATCCTCGCGCACGTTCGCTCCAGGGAGAATTTGCCCAATGTTCGGGCATGCGGGCGCAACTGCGCTAGGGTTGCCGGTGAATCGGCGCCCGCAAGCGGGTACGCTCGGCGCAGCGACGAGAACAACGAGGAGAACTCCGATGCCTGAAGCACAGTCGAACGACGTCCGCACCCAGGTCTCGCCCGAGGAATGGCAGCTGCGGGTCGATCTCGCGGCCGCGTACCGGCTGGTTGCGGCATTCGGGTGGGACGACCTGGTCTTCACCCATCTGTCGGCACGCGTTCCCGGCGATCACGATCATTTCCTGATCAACCCCTACGGCTGGACCTTCGACGAAATCACCGCCAGTTCACTGGTCAAGGTCGATCTGCAGGCACGCAAGGTGATGGACTCGCCGCACGACATCAACCCGGCCGGCTTCACCATCCACAGCGCGGTCCACGCCGCACGCCCCGACGCCGCCTGCGTGATGCATACCCACTCGCTCAACGGCGTCGCGGTTTCGGCGCAGCGCCGGGGCCTACAGCCGCTGTCGCAGCAGTCGCTGTTCGTGTTGGCGTCGCTGGGCTACCACGACTACGAGGGCGTCGCCCTCAACGAGGCCGAAAAGCCGCGACTGGTGGCCGATCTCGGCAACCACAGCTTCCTGATGCTGCGCAACCACGGGCTGCTGACCGTCGGCGGCAGCGTCGCCGACGCCTTCCTCGCCATGTACCTGTTCGAGGCGGCCTGCACCATCCAGGTCCGGGCGCTCAGCGGCGGCGGCGAAGTCATCCCCATCGCGCAGCCGATCCTCGACGGCATCCAGAAACAGGCCGAGCAGGTGACCCGCGGCCTCGGCGGCAAGCTGGCCTGGCCCGGCCTGCTGCGCCGACTGGATCGCAAGGACGACAGTTACCGCAACTAGGGCCTGTTCACGCTGCGACGGTCGCTGCGATCGTCCGCAGCCTCTAACCGGCCAGCCGCCGGCGCCCCAGCGCGACGGCCACGACCAGCAGCGCCAGCAGGCCCAGCGGCCAGTCGCCCCAGCGCACGTACGGGGTCGTTCCCGTACGCGGCCGGACCGACGTCTTCAGAATTTCGGTCCGGCCCCAGGCACTGTGCGCCCGCAAGCGGCCATCGGCGTCGATCAGGGCGCTGACGCCGGTATTGGCCGCGCGCACCAGCTCACGCCCGGTTTCGAGCGCGCGCAGCCGGGCAATCTGCAGATGCTGCCGCGGCGCCGAAGTCCCCGCGAACCAGGCGTCGTTGGTCAGATTGACCAGATAGGCCTGATCGGCGGCCTCGCGACGCACCTCGCGCCCGAAAACATCCTCGAAGCAGATCGACAGGCCGAGGCGGTTGCCGTCGACGATCACCGCCGCCTGCTCGTCGGCGCCCGACTGGATGTCGTCATAGGGCGTCCCCAGCAGGTCCATGACCGGGCGCATGAAGTCCGGAATCGGAAAGTACTCGCCGAACGGCACCAGATGCCGCTTGAGATAGCGTCCGTCGTGGACGCCGAGCACGTCGATGCCGTTCTGGTAGCCCCCGCCGTCGGAGCGGAAAATCAGCCCCGCCAGGACCGTCGACCCGGCCTGCCGCGCCTGTTGCGCCAGCGCCGTCAGATACGGTTCGTGGATGGTCTGGTAGGTCAGTGTGACCGCGACCTCCGGCCACACCACCAGATCGGCGCCGAGCGCCGCCTCGGTCATGCGCAGATAGCGGTCGAGCGTCGGCCAGCGCTGGTCCGGTAGCCACTTCTGATCCTGCGGGACGTTGCCCTGCACGATCGCCACGCTGCGCGGAACGCCGGCTTCGTCGGTCCACGCCGAGGCGGCGGGCAGCGCCCGGCCGATCGCCAGCGGCGCCAGCGCCAGAACGACCCAGCCCAGCGCCTGCAGGTCGACCCGACGCCGCAGCCCCAGCCGCGACAGCGCGTAGGCCATCGCCACCAGCAGCGCGGAGATCCCGTGCACCCCGATCAGGGGCGCCCACGTCGCCAACGGCGTGCCGGTGGCGACATAGCCCAGGCTCAGCCACGGGAAACCGGTCAGCAGCCAGCCCCGCAGCAGCTCCGTCAGAAGCCACGCCGCCGGCAGGACGACGACCCCGGCCCATCCGGTCGTGCCGCCCAGCACGCTTGCCAGCCACAGCGCCATCGCCGGAAACAGCGCCAGATAGGCGACCAGCAACGCCGCCATCACCGCGCTGAGCCACCACGGCGCCCCCCCGTAGACATGGGTGCTGACGTACACCCAGTAGACCCCGCTGAGGAAATGGCCGACCCCGAACAGCCAGCCCAGCAGCAGGGCTCGGCGGGGCGGCGCCGTGCCGGCCAGCGCGAACAGCGCGGCCAGCGCCAGCGGCAACAGCGGGACCCAGCCGGCCGGCTCGAAGGCCAGCGTGGCCGCGACCCCGAGCAACGGGGCCGCAATCAGGGCGGATAAGGCCTTGCGGTTCGGCAAGATCAGACTCGGTGAGCGGATCGACGGGCCGGCAGTCTAGCCCGCGGCGCTTGCAGGGTCATGAAACGGACGAGGTCAGTCCGACGACACCGTGACCTGGAACAGGTAGACACGCCGGCTGTCGGCACGCTGCACGTTGAAGCCGAACCGATCGATGCGCACGCTCTCCCCGCGCTTGGGCATGTGCCCGAAGCGATGTGTCACCAGCCCGCCGACCGTGTCGAATTCCTCGTCCGAGAAGGCGACGCCGAAATATTCGTTGAAGTCCTCGATCGGCGTGAGCGCGTTGACCAGATAACGCCGCTCGTCCTGCTTCAGGATCAGCGCGCTCTCGGCCTCGTCGTACTCGTCGTCGATCTCACCGACGATCTGCTCGAGCACGTCCTCGATCGTGACCAGCCCCGCCACACCGCTGTACTCGTCGACGACCACCGCCATGTGATTGCGGCCACGACGGAAGTCCTTGAGCAGGACATTGAGCCGCTTGGACTCCGGCACGAACACCGGCGTGCGCATCAGCTGCTTCAACTCGAACGTCGCGGGATCGAAGCCGGGCGCTCCGGAGCTGAACTTCAGCAGATCCTTGGCGAGCAGGATGCCGATCACCTCGTCCTTCGACTCGCCGATCACCGGAAAGCGCGAGTGCCCGGAGTCGACGACCACCGACAGAATCCGGTCGAGGGTCCAGTCGTGCTCGACGACGACCATCTGCGCCCGCGGCACCATCACGTCACGCACCTGCATCTCGGCGGTCTCGAGGATGCCCTCGAACATCGTCATCGCGTCGGCGTCCATCAGATCGGCGTCGCGCGCTTCGCCGAGCAGCTCGAGCAGATCCTCGCGCGTGCGCGGACCGCCGGCGAGCCGGTGGGTGACGCGGCGCCACCACAGGCTCAGGGACGTCTCGTCAGGTTTATGCGTTTCTTCGTCGCTCATTGATAGGGGTTTGCAAACCCGAGGCTGCTGAGAATCTTGATTTCGCGCGCTTCCATGCGCGTCGCGTCGCTGTCCTGCTCGTGATCATAGCCCTGCAGGTGCAAACAACCGTGAACCACCATGTGCGCCCAGTGCGCGCGCGCCGTCTTGCGCTGTTCGGCGGCCTCGCGGGCGACAACCGGCGCGCAGATCACCAGATCGCCGAGGATGGGGCCTTCACCGTCGAACGACAGCACGTTGGTCGGCTTGTCCTTGCCGCGGTAACCATGGTTCAACTCGCGGCTCTCGTCTTCATCGACGATGCGGATGGTCAGCTCGCCGTGGCGCTTGGGCAGCGCGCTCTGCGCGAAATGGCGCAGGCTCGCGGCACTGGGAATCCCGGCCGGCCCGACCCGGCGCTGGACGATGATCGCGCTCACGCGGACGGCGCCTCGCGCTCGTGCTGCTCGTAGGCGTGGACGATCGCCTGCACCAGCGGATGACGCACGACGTCTTCTTTCTTGAAACGGGTGACGCTGATCCCGGACACCCCGCCGAGCACGTTCAGCGCATGGGTCAGCCCCGAGGTCTGGTGCTTCGGCAGATCGACCTGGGTGACGTCGCCGGTGACGACCGCGACGCTGCCGAAGCCGATGCGGGTCAGGAACATCTTCATCTGCTCGACCGAGGTGTTCTGCGCCTCGTCAAGAATGATGAACGACTCGTTGAGGGTACGGCCGCGCATGAACGCCAGCGGCGCCACCTCGATCACGCTCTTTTCCGACATGCGCGCAACACGCTCGAACCCGAGCATTTCATACAGCGCGTCGTACAGCGGGCGCAGGTAGGGATTGACCTTCTCGGCCATATCGCCGGGCAGAAAGCCCAGTTTTTCCCCTGCCTCCACCGCCGGCCGCACCAGAACGATGCGCCGGACCCGGTCGCGTTCCAGCGCCTGCACCGCGCTGGCGACCGCCAGGTAAGTCTTGCCGGTGCCGGCCGGGCCGACGCCGAAATTCAGGTCATGCGTCGCGATCGCCTTCAGGTACGCCTTCTGCTGCACCCCACGCCCACGGACCACCCCGCGGCGGGTCCGGATCACGACCTCGTCGTGCGCGCTGCTCGGAGCGGCGTCGTGGCTGGCGTCCGCCAGCTCCGAGGCGTGTTCGGACAGCGCCAGATGCACCTGTTCGCTGGTGATGACCTCATCCCGGGTCAGGTTGAACAGCTGCGTCAGCGCGGCCTCGCCGATGCCGATGTCGCGCCGGGCGCCGATCAGCTGATACTGACCGCCACGGTTGCGGATCTCGATGCCCAGACGCAGCTCGATCTGGCGCAGATTGGCGTCGAACGGCCCATTGAGATTCGCCAGCCGCTCGCTGTCGTCCGCGTCCAGGACCAGATCGGCACGCGCCAGTTCGGGTCGCGGCTTCATGCGGCGACGGCGCGCAACAGGCGCCCGCGCAGCGCGTTGGGCGTGGCCTCGGTCACTTCGACATCGACGAAACTGCCGATCAGCGCCGCATCACCCTCGAAGTTGACCCAGCGGTTGGTCGACGTGCGGCCGGCCACCTGTCCCTCGCCCTTGCGCGCCGGACGCTCGACCAGGACGCGCTGGCGCGTCCCCACCAGTCCGCGCTTGAACTGATCGTCGAGCGCGCGGATGCGGGTCTGCAGGATGCTCAGCCGGCGCTGCTTGTCCTCGGCTGGAACGCCGTCGCGCAGGTTCGCGGCCGGCGTGCCGGGACGCGGGCTGTAGACGAAGCTGAACGCACTGTCGAAGCCGGCTTCGGCGATCAGGTCCATCGTCTGCATGAAATCGTCCTCCGACTCGGTCGGGAAACCGACGATGAAGTCCGAGGACAGCGAAATGTCCGGGCGGGCCTGGCGGATGCGCCCCACCTTCTCGACGAACTGTGCCCGCGTGTAGCCCCGCTTCATCATCGCCAGGATGCGATCCGACCCCGCCTGCACCGGAAGATGCAAGTAGCTCGCCAGCTTCGGTTCGTCGGCGAAAGCCTGGATCAGCGCGTCGGTGAACTCGGCAGGATGCGAGGTGGTGTAGCGGATCCGCTCCACGCCGGGGATCTGTGCAACGAAATGGATCAGCAGCGCCAGATCGCAGGTCTCGCCGGTCCCGCCCATGCGCCCCCGATAGGCGTTGACGTTCTGCCCCAGCAGGGTGATCTCGCGCACGCCCTTGTCGGCGAGCTGCGCGATCTCGGTCAGGACGTCGTCCAGCGGGCGCGAAACCTCCTCACCTCGGGTATACGGCACCACGCAGAAGGTGCAGTACTTGGAGCAGCCTTCCATCACGCTGACGAAAGCCGTCGAACCCTCGGCCCGGGGCTCCGGAAGGCGGTCGAATTTCTCGATCTCCGGGAAGGTGACGTCCACCGCGGGCTTGTGCAGCGTCCGGGTCTGGTCGAGCATCTGCGGCAGGCGATGCAGGGTCTGCGGCCCGAATACCAGATCGACGTACGGCGCGCGCTCGATGATCAGCTGGCCTTCCTGCGATGCCACGCAGCCACCGACCCCGATGACACGGCTCGCATCGGCCTTTTTCCAGTCCTTCCAGCGGCCCAGTTCGGAAAACACCTTCTCCTGCGCTTTCTCGCGCACCGAGCAGGTATTGAGCAGCAGCAGATCGGCTTCGTCCGGATTCTGCGTGCGCTCGTAGCCATGGGAACTGGCGAGCACGTCGGCCATCTTCGACGAGTCGTACTCGTTCATCTGGCAGCCGTAGGTAATGAGGTACAGCTTCTTGGACATCGAAAGCGGCCGCAGGGGCCGGCGGGTTCAGGGCCGCATAGTATAAACGACCGCCACCGCGCAAGCCGCGCGGCGACGCCGGCCGGCCTAGAGGCGCTTGAGCCAGTCCTCGACGCCCTGTTCGATGTCGGCGTAGGCCGCCTCGAAGGCTTCCCGCGGACGCCGGTACGGATCGGCCACGTCATCGTCCTGACGCCACTTCAGCAACTTGTACACACGCCCGCGCAGCTGCGGATACTGGTGATTGAGCCAGTCGTTGTGGCTCTGATCCATGGTCAGGATCAGATCCATCTGCGACAGCAACGGCAACGTCGCCTGACGGGCCCGGTGCGCACTCAGATCGAGACCGTGCTCGGCGGCGACTTCCACGGCCATCGGGTCGGCCGGATACCCCACCAGCGCGCCCGTTCCGGCCGAGCTGACGTCCTCGACCCGCCCCCGTAGCCGCTCCCGCAACAGGGCCTCCCCGATCGGGCTGCGACAGATGTTTCCGGTACAGACGACGATGATGCGATTGAACATTGCGGCACAGAGACTGGGATTCGAATGGCAGGCACAAACGCCGCAATCCTACCGGCTCTACTCGCCGCTGTCCGCTCCCTCCGACAGGACCGACAGGCGATAGCCCAGGTCGCCGGCCAGTTTCTGCAGCAGTTGCTGCTCGGCAAGGTCGAAGGCGTCGTGCTCGGCCGCGTAGATCATCAGCGCATAGCGGGGACGCCCCCCCGCCATGACCGGCAATGCGATGCTCGAGGCGAAGCCATACCGCATGGCCTGCTCGCGCCAGGGCGCCAGCGCGGGATTGCCGGCAAAATCCAGATTGACCTGCGCCTGCCCGGTGCGTATCGCGGTGCCGGTGGGTCCCTGCCCCCAGGGATCATCCGCCCAGCTGACCCGGATCCGGTCCAGATACCCGCTGCAGTTCCCCGAGCAGGCCACCGGGCGGACACTGCGACCGGCGTCGGACTCCGCGCGCCCGACCCACGCCATCCGGTACCCGCCCGTCTCGACGATGACCCTGCACATCTCGCCGAGCAGTTCGTCGACGCTGCCGGCCCGCAACAGCACCGAGCCACAGGCACCCTGCGTCAGCAGCGCACGATTCACCCGCGCGAGTTGCCGCTGGGCCCGACGGCGGGCACTGATGTCCCGCTCGACGCTGTAGACCCCGGTCACCCGCCCCTGCGCGTCGCGGACCGGCGCGATCGACACCGACACATCGACGACACGGCGATCCCGGGTGATGCGCTGCGCCTCGAAGTCGGCGACCTCCTCCTCCAGCTGCACCTGCTGAATCAGACGGAACATGCGCTCGGCATCCTGCTGCGGCAGCAGCACGCGCGACGACATGCCGAGCACCGTCTGCGTGTCATAGCCGTACAGCCGCTCGGCGCCGGTGTTCCAGGTGATCACGTGCCCGCTCAGATCCCAGCCGATGATCGCGTCGCGCGACCATTCGACGACCGACGCCAGCTGACTCTGCATCGCCTCCGCGCGGCGCCGCTCACCGATCTCGCGCACGGTCACCAGCAGCTTGGGCTCGCCGAGTATCTCGGCCTCGCGCAGCGACACCTCGACCCAGAACAGGCGGTCGTTCCGGTCGCGGGCCAGCCACGGCGCACACTGCGGTCCTTCGCGCATGGTTTTTTCGATCAGCCGCAAGGCATCGGCGTCCGCATACGGCGGCTCGCCGAGCGACAGGCGTCCGACGTCCAGATCCCGGAATTCCTCGCGCGAATAGCCGTACAGCTCGCAGGCACGCCGGTTGACCGTCTCGATCGCGCCGGTACGCCCGTCGTGTATGAAGATCGCGTCGCTGACCGAATCGAAGATGGTCCGGAACCGCTCCTCGCTGGCGCGCAGCGCCCGATCGGCACGACGCAGATCGCGGAGGTCGTAGACGGTCGTGCGACTCTTCACGAACTGCCCGTCGGCGCCGACCACCGCGGTTGCGCTGATCATGACCGGAAAAGTCGATCCGTCCTTGCGCGCCAGGTCCAGGACCAGATCGCGCAGAATCCCGTCCCGCTTGAACGCGTCGAACCGCCGGTCGAAGATCGCCCGGCTTGAGTCGCTCAGGATTGCCGACACGTGCAGCCGGCCGACCACCTCTTCGCGCCGGTAACCGAGCCAGTCCAGCTCGGTCTGGTTGATCTTGACGATCCGGCCTTCGGCGTCCAGCGAATGGTATCCGCAAGGTGCGTGCTCGTAGAGATCACGCATCTCGTCGGCGGACCGCTGCATCGCCAGCCGTTCCTGGCCGATCCGGTCCAGCAGACGATCGTATACGGCGCCCAGCGTCTCGAGCGGATCGCGTCGGGATCTCGCTTCGTGGCGATCCGGATCGTCGCCCGCCGGCACCAGCGCCGCCGCGGCGTGTATCAGCGGCTCGGCGCGTCGCTCCACATGCCGTTTAACCGCCATCAGCAGGCCGATCCCGAACACCGCGCAAAGCGACCCCAGCAACGCCGCCTGTAGCCGCAACCGGGCGCGCTCAGCCGCCTCCACCCGCCGCAGGCTGCGCTCGACGATGAGCACGCCACCGCCGACGCCGATGCGCCCGACCAGATCACCGCCTGCGTCCGCCGCATCCCCGACCTGAGTCGCCGGAACGCCGGGCGCCATGTCCGACGGGGGCAGGCGTCGGCCCGGCGGCGTCTCCTGCCACGATGCCCCCAGCCAGCTGCGTCGCGACGCGGCCACGATCCGGCCCGCGGCGTCGACGACAACGACGCTCAGGGTGTCGGGGCGAACCGAGGCCTCCGCGACCACGCGCTGAGCATCGGCGACGCGCCCCTGGGCGATCGCCGGCTCAAGCTGTCCGTGCAGGTACGCCAGATCGTCCTGCAGCAGCAGGCGATGCTCCGCGACCAACTGCTGCCGCACCAGCGGCCACGCGATCCCATAGTCCAGCCCCGCGACCAGAATCGCACTGCCGGCCACCAGGCCCCACCCCGACCAGGACAGCAGTCCGGGGCGACGCGCAGCAAAGAGGCGCGGGCTCGCCATCTAGTCGGCCACGAACCGCGCGTCGAGCCGCACCGCCTGGGCCAGCGCGACCGCGTCCGGCTCGGCGTAGCGGGACACCCGATCGATCGCCATCGCCAGCCCCGGGCTGTGCCCGGACAGCGCCGCCGCATTCTCGTCCCGGCCCGGGAAATGCAGCAGATCGAGAACGGCGTACAGACTGACGGCGTCGACGTTCTCGCGCCGGGCCATCACCGCCGCCGCCTGTTGCGGCGACTCCGACAGTGCCCGCAGGGCAGAGAACCAGCCCCGCGTCAGGGTCTGCAGCGCCGCGGCGCGCGCGCCGACCCGGGCGCTGCGCACCACCAGCACGTCGAGGATCTCGCCCGGGATCCGGGCACTGTCGAAGACGACCCGCGCCCCACTCGCCAGCAGACGCCCGCGCTCCGGCTCGAACACCGCGACGGCATCGACCCGCCCGTCCCGCAGCGCCGGCTCCAGTTCGCTGGCGGACAGCCCGACCCGCTGGACGTCGGCTGCACGCATCGCATTGAGGCTGAGCGCACGAACCAGCAGAAACTCGCCAACCGATCCGGGCTCAACGCCGATCCGGCGTCCGTGCAAGGCGGCCATCGAAGGCACGTCCGCGGCGGCAACGATCGCATCGGCGCCCATCGAGATATCGGTGACCAGAATGATCGAGACGGGCTCCGGCATCCGCAGCTGCGTCAGCACCTGATCCAGGGTCATCGCAGCCACGTCGAGGCTGCCGCTGCGGAACAGCCGGATCACGTCGGCGGCGGACGACAACTCGACCAGCTGGACCTGATCGTCGGGGAGCTTTCCGATCTCGCGCGCCAGGTACAGGGGCTCGTAACCCGGCCAGACGTTGGTGCCGACGCGCAGCGGCGGCTCGGCCTGGCTGCAGGCGTGCAGCCACAGGGCGACGGCGCTCCACACGCCGCACCGCACAGCCCTCCATCCCGGCGATGCTGTCGACAGCGCCCTCAACACCCGATGTCTCCGCCTCCAAAATCCCGCTGCTCTTCGACGCACCTCGCTGGCACGCGCCGGCCTGCTCGCAGCATGGCGGAAGTCCCGGCATCCCGTGGCGGGGCGTGGATCAACGGCGACGGCAACCCGCCCAGCGTCAGCCGGCGCCTCACCGCAAGGGTTGAGGCTGGTCATTCTTGACCACACGCCGGAATCCACCCGGGTCGCGACCGCGCCCCGGCAGCGCCGCAGCCACCGGTCGCGCGCATCTGCGGCAAGGGGCTCCGCAGGCGCAAGACCGACATCGCGCCGCCATCGCCGCAGTCCCGTGGGACCGCCCAAAAACAAACGCCCCGCCACTTCGCAGTGGCGGGGCGTCCGGCCGCTCAGGCTGTCGGCAACAATCCCTCAGAACGGAATGTCGTCGTCCTCGAACGGGGCATCCATATCGCTCGGCGCCGGCGCAGCCGGTGCCGCGGCGGGCCGGCGCTGCGGCGCCTGGCGCTGCTCGTACCCGCCACCGCCGCCCATCGGAGCCGAACCGCCGCCGCTGCGGCTGTCCAGCATCTGCATGTCGTTGACCATGATCTCGGTCGTGTAGCGGTCCCCGCCTTCCTTGTCCTGCCACTTGCGGGTCCGCAACGACCCTTCGACATAGACCTTGGATCCCTTGCGCAGATACTGCCCGGCGATTTCGGCCAGCTTGCGGGTGAACACGACGTTGTGCCACTCGGTCCGCTCGCGCTTCTCGCCCGACTGCTTGTCGTTCCAGCTGTCGGTCGTCGCGACGGTGACGTTGCAAACGGCGTCGCCGTTCGGGAAATAGCGGATTTCCGGATCCTTGCCCAGATTTCCGATCAGAATGACCTTGTTGACTCCACGCGCCATCGTGCTTGCTCCCTAGATTAATCGATCTGTGTCTGCTGCTCGGCCGCTGCCACCGGCGGCACCAGTTTGGAGGCGACGCCCAGCCAGAGTAGCGGCAGGATTGCCGCGACCGCAAACGCGGCGCCGATGCCGCCCCGCTGCAGCGCAAACCCGCCCAGCGTTCCGCCAGCAAACGCTCCCAAAAACTGTGCGCTCGAATAGACGCCGAGCGCGGCGCCCTTCTGCTGCGGCGGCGCCTTGCGCGAGATCAGCGACGGCAGCGCGCCCTCGAGAAAATTGAAGCCGATGAAGTACAGCAGCAGCGCGCCGACCAGCAGTGCGGGCACCAGATGCCCCACCGACGCGGTCGCCAGCGCCAGCGCCAGCACGCAGATCGCGCCGATGAAGGCCGGCTTCAGGCGGCCGCTGCGCTCGACGATGCGGATCATCGGGAACACCGGGATCAGGCTCAGCAGCAGTACCGGCAGGTACAGCTTCCAGTGCTCGGAGCTGGTCAGCTCCAGGGTTTCCGCGATCGCCAGCGGCGCGGCGGTGAAGACCGCCGTCATGCAGGCATGCAGGATGAAGATCCCGGCATCCAGGCGCAGCAGCTGACCGTCGGCCAGCACTTCGCGCAGACGCCCGGCACTGGTCTTGGCCTCGGTCGGCGTCGGCACCGCGAACAGCACGACCGGCAGGCTCAGTACCGCGAGGACCGCGGTCATCTGGAAAATGCCGTCGACGCCGATCCAGCCCGAAACCAGCGGGCCAAGCACCAGCGCCAGCACGAAGGCCAGGCCCATACCGGCGCCGAGAATGGCCATTGCCGTGGTGCGGACCTGATCACGGGTGACGTCCGCCAGCAGCGCCGCCACCGCGGACGAGACCGCTCCGGCGCCCTGCAGGGCGCGCCCCAGGACGATCCACTCGATCTGCTGCGTCGCACCGGCCAGCCAGCTCCCCGCCGCGAACAGAAGCATTCCCAGCATAATCACCGGCTTGCGTCCGAATCGATCGGATGCCATGCCCATCGGAATCTGCAGCAGAGCCTGGGTCAGGCCGTAGATGCCGATCGCCAGACCAATCTGCCACGGCTCGGCCGGGACTGGCAGCGCGCGCGCATAGAGCGCAAAAACCGGCAGCACCATGAACATGCCGATCATTCGCAGTGCGTAGACCGCCCCGAGGGAGAAGACGGCGCGCCATTCCAGTGCATTCATCGTAAAAGTTATTTCGTACGTAACAGGCTACGGAAACAGACCGGCCGTGCCGGTATCGGTTCCGAATGAGCGCCTCTTTGTGGTGTCACACCCAAGGCGCATATATTAGCCGGTTTGAAACGCTCCCCGATCCCATGGACAGCATCCGCATCCGCGGCGCACGCACGCACAACCTCAAGAACGTCTCGCTGGACCTGCCGCGCGACAAGCTGATCGTCATCACCGGCCTGTCCGGATCGGGCAAGTCGTCCCTGGCCTTCGATACGCTGTACGCCGAGGGCCAGCGCCGCTATGTGGAGTCGCTGTCGGCGTATGCCCGGCAGTTCCTGTCGATGATGCAGAAACCCGACGTCGACACCATCGAGGGCCTGTCGCCGGCGATCTCGATCGAACAGAAGTCGACGTCGCACAATCCGCGCTCGACCGTCGGCACCGTCACCGAGATCTACGACTACCTGCGCCTGCTGTTCGCGCGGGTCGGGCAGGCCCGCTGTCCGGACCACGGCGTCACGCTCGAGGCGCAGAGCGTCTCGCAGATGGTCGACCAGGTGCTCGCCCAGCCCGAAGGCTCGGCGTGGCTGCTGCTGGCCCCCGTCGTCCGCGGACGCAAGGGCGAGCACAACGAATGGTTCGAGCAGGCCCGTGCCCAGGGTTTCGTCCGCGTCCGGGTCGACGGGACCGTCTACGAGCTTGACGAGGTCCCGGTCCTCAATCGCAAGCTCAAGCACGACATCGAGATCGTGGTCGACCGTTTCAAGGTCCGCGAGGATCTCAAACAGCGCCTCGCCGAATCGTTCGAAACCGCGCTGCGGCTGTCGGACGGACTCGCCTATGTCGTTCCGCATCGACACGACGCCGAGGAACTGACGTTCTCCGCACGCATGGCCTGCCCGCACTGCGGCTATGCGCTGGAGGAGCTGGCTCCGCGCCTGTTCTCGTTCAACGCGCCACATGGCGCGTGCCCGAAGTGCGACGGCCTCGGCACGCTGCAGACCTTCGACGAGAAACGCGTGGTCGCGCATCCGGAACTGTCGCTCGCGGCCGGCGCGATCCGGTCCTGGGACCGGCGCAACCCCTACTACTGGCATTTCGTCAGCTCGCTGGCGCGACACTACGACTTCGACCCCGAACAGCCCTTCGAGGCCCTCAGCGCCAAGGTCCGCAAGATCCTGCTGTACGGCAGCGGCGACGAGCGCATCGAGTTCGAGTATCCCGACGAACGCGGCCGCGTGCAGCGCCGCACCCATCGCTTCGAGGGCATCATCCCCAATCTCGAGCGGCGCTATCGGGAGACCGAGTCGGATGCGGTCCGCGAGGAGCTGGCCAAGTACCTCAGCCAGCAGGCCTGTCCCGATTGCGGCGGCGCCCGCCTCAACCGCGCCGCGCGTCATGTCTTCGTCGCCGAGCGCAATCTCCCCGCGCTGACCACGCTCTCGGTTCGCGATGCCGAAGCCTTCTTCGGTGACCTCAGGCTTCCGGGACACAAAGGCGAGATCGCCGAGAAGATCCTCAAGGAGATCCGCGCCCGCCTCGGCTTCCTGAACAATGTCGGCCTCGACTACCTGACGCTGGCCCGCAGCGCCGAAACCCTGTCCGGTGGCGAGGCCCAGCGCATCCGTCTGGCATCGCAGATCGGCGCCGGTCTGGTCGGCGTCATGTACGTCCTCGACGAGCCCAGCATCGGCCTGCATCAGCGCGACAACGAACGCCTGCTCAAGACGCTGTTCCGGCTGCGTGACCTCGGCAATACCGTGATCGTTGTCGAACACGACGAGGATGCGATCCGTCATGCCGACTATGTCGTCGACATCGGCCCCGGTGCCGGCGTCCACGGCGGGCAGATCGTCGCCAAGGGCACGCCGGATGAAGTTGCCGGGGATCCCGAATCGGTCACCGGGCGCTACCTGTCCGGACGCTCGCGCGTCGAGATTCCCGATCTGCGGACGCCGCCGCAGCCGGACAAGTCGGTCGTCATCCGCGGCGCGCGCGGCAACAACCTGAAAAACGTCACCGCCGAGATCCCGATCGGCCTGATCACCTGCGTCACCGGGGTCTCCGGTTCCGGCAAGTCGACGCTGATCAACGACACGCTCTACGGCTACGCGGCCCGCCATCTGAACAATGCCGCCTCGCATCACGCCGACTGCGACGGCGTCGACGGCCTCGAGCATCTCGACAAGGTCATCGATATCGACCAGTCCCCGATCGGCCGGACCCCGCGCTCGAACCCGGCCACCTACACCGGTCTGTTCACGCCGATCCGCGATTTGTTCGCGGGGGTTCCCGAGTCGCGCGCCCGCGGCTATCAGCCCGGCCGTTTCAGCTTCAACGTCAAGGGCGGACGCTGCGAAACCTGCCAGGGCGACGGCGTGATCAAGGTGGAAATGCACTTTCTGCCCGACATCTACGTCACCTGCGACACCTGCAAGGGGCGCCGCTACAACCGAGAGACCCTGGAGATCCGCTACAAGGGCAAGAGCATCGACGAAGTGCTCGACATGACGGTCGAGGAGGCCCGTGACTTCTTCAAGGCGGTCCCGGCGATCCACCGCAAGCTCGAGACGCTGCTCGACGTCGGTCTGTCGTACATCACCCTCGGCCAGAACGCGACGACCCTGTCGGGCGGCGAGGCCCAGCGCGTGAAACTGGCCAAGGAGCTGTCACGCCGCGACACCGGACAGACCCTGTACATCCTCGACGAGCCGACGACGGGACTGCACTTCCACGACGTCGCCCAGTTGCTGAAGGTCCTCGAGCGGCTGCGCGATCACGGCAACACCGTGGTGATCATCGAGCACAACCTCGACGTCATCAAACGTGCCGACTGGATCGTCGACCTCGGCCCGGAAGGTGGCGACGGTGGCGGCCAGATCGTCGCCTGCGGCACGCCGGAGCAGATTGCGCGCAAGCGCGGCTCCCACACCGGACGCTTCCTCAAACCGCTGCTGAAGTGATTCGACCGCAACGAGAAACGGCGGCCTGTATGGCCGCCGTTTCCACAAATGACGCCGATCACGCCTAGAACTGGATCTTGACGAAGGCTCTGGCCGTGTCCTTGTCGCGATACAGGTTCGCCGGCCCACCCCCGGTGTTCCAGGTGTAGCCGAGGTAGAACGCGAGGTTCGACTTGTATCGGGTCTCGATCTGCAGATCCGCAGTCTTGCGTCCGCTGATGAAGTTCTCGCCCGGCCCCGGCGCGGTACCGTTGACGTTGTGCTGCCAGATGATCTGCGGCGCGAACGATATGCCGGGGAAGACCGATTCGTAGCGCAGGATGCTGATCATCACGTAGCCCCACGAGAACTTGTCGGGATACAGATCCAGATTGGCCTGCGACGGATTGAAACGCAGCCCGTCGACACCGTAGGAGCACGACTGCCTCGGTGCCTTGGTCACCGGATCGTAGGAGCAGGCCATGCGCTGCTGGCGGACGTTGGTCCAACTCGCGCCGGTGCCGTCGGCACCGGCGCTGGCGTGGGAGTAGGTCCCTGCGGCCTCGAACTGCAGTTCGTCCAGCGGCGGCAGGTCCGGCACCCAGGTCGCGCCGACCTCGAACACGAACAGGATCTGGTCGGCACCCAGCGGGTTGTCGCTGGCGCCGAGCACCTGCGTGCCCCCGAGATTGAACTGGAACGTATCCAGCCGTTCGTACCCGCGGATATAGCAGGGATTCGACGGCGTATAGGGAATGAAGTTCGGATTCGGCGTCCGGGTGTTGGTCGTGTAGCGGTTCTGGCTGCCGAGGTAGCGGGGCTCGCAGGGGGCGTTTTCACCGGCCTCGACACCGCGATACGGCATCACGAACGACGGGAACGAGCGCGCCGATCCGGGCGCGTGGCCGATCGCGAGGTCGAAGGTGTCGTTGAACGCGCCCGGCGTGCCGTTGGCGTCGACGACGTAGTCGCTCGGCGAATACAGCGCCTGCCCGCCACCGAGCGGAGTGGCGACATCGTTCATGCCGTCGACGTACGAACCGACACCAACCGTGGTTCCGGCGCAGCCGAAACCGGCGGGAATCACGTTGGGCACCCCGACCAGCCCCCCGGTCAGGTCGCTGACCGTGCCGAAGATCGTGTTGACGAGTCCCAGCGCCGGGTCCAGTGCCTCTGCCGGCAGCAGGCGCGGCAGATTGGGATCATGGCAGCGCGACAGCGTCGGACCGAATGCCGAGAACACAAGATCCTCGAGATCCACCTGCAGCGGCGCGTTCGGGCGGTACGCCACCTCGCCCTGGAACGACCAGCCGAAGGCGGTCGTCGCAAAGCTCGCGCCGAACATGTGGATGTCCTCGGGATATTCGACGAGCAGCTTGACGGTATCCAGCGGGACGGCGTTGCTCGTGGCGTTCTCCGGATCGCCAGTGGTCAGCTCGTGGACGATCGGCAGATCCGGGCACGCCGCCAGGAAGCTGACCGGGTCATAGGCATCGATCCCCAGCGCGTTGCCCTCGCGGCGCGCGCAACTCGCGACCGTCGAGAAGAAACTCGCGTACGGCAGCCGCGAGTGGTAGTTCATGTAGTAGAGGCCGAACTCGGTGCCGTTGTTCAGCTCCTCGGCGTAGTACTTCAGCGACACACCGTACTGTCCCGAGGAGTCCGGCTCCAGATCCTTGAGGCGTTCGATCGTCGTCGTCGTGTTGGTCACGCCCGAGAGCGGGTTGTACAGCGGGAACGCAACCGCCTCCGGGTCCTCCGGGGCACCGCCGAAATTCACATGCGCGTAGTTGACCGCATTGTTGACGCCGACGGTATCGGACACCGCATACAACGATCCCGGCGCGGGCGCCTCGAGCGGCTGCCACTCGAGCTGGTAGAACACGTCGAGCAAGGCGTTGTAGAACGGCTCGAACGACAGCGACACCATGTTGATCGGCGTGAAGATCTCCTCGACCTGATAGCCGACACGATAGTAGTTGTTGGCATTGACCGGGTTGGCGGAGTTCAGCGAGTTCAACGCCTGCAGCAGCGACTCCCCCCAGTTGATCAGCTGCCGACCGACCTTGATGCTCAGCTCGCGCTCGCCCCACAGCGGCACCGAACCGAAGATGTACGCATCGAGCAACTGCATCTCGGTGCCGATCTGGTTGAGCAGCTCGCCACCGTTGCGGGAGCGATACACCGGCGCGCCGCGTCCGTACTGGGCGATGCCGAGGGACGGATCCGGCGTGACCAGATCGGCCTTGTTGTCCGGGTTGATTTCGTTCGGGTGATACTCGGTGAAGTCGGCGTTGATCCAGTCGTAGTAATACAGACCTTTGACGAACACGCCGAAGTCGCCATAGGTCAGGGTGAGATCCTGCGTGACCTTGGCGATACCGGAGGTCAGGTCGCCCTTGTCGTAGTTCCAGTTACCGTCATCGAAGTTCGGGCTGAACTGTCCGGGCGCCTGCGCCAGGGCCGTGGCCGGGTGCCCCTGATCGCGGAACAGCCCCTGGCACGACTGGTTCAGGCCGCCGCAGACATCCGGGTTGATGTTGGCCTTGCCCAGATAATCCTTGTGCCGGTCCTGTGTCCGCACGGCGGCACCGATCATCACCGTGGTGTTGAGGACCCCTTCGATTTCGTCCTGGTCGCCCCACGGCAGACTGAAGCTGATCGCATGTGCCGCGCCCGCATGCAGGCCCATCACGAATGCAATAGATGCCGCGATCCTGCAGATGCGGCGTGTTGCCAACTGGTTCATTTTTTCCCCCGATACAGGGATGCCTGGCGGCATCGCCTCGATCGCACGGCGAACACATCAAATGTGTTCAGCTCTCCTCTCTCCTCGGGCGAGATTAGGCAGGTTTGGCGCGCCGCGCAACTGGGAAAAACTTCACCGGAGGCTCGCACACGACGCGCTGACCGGGTGCGGCAGCGGACGTTGGTCCGCGTGAAAACGACCGCGGCGACGCCGCGAACGTCAGCGAACCTCGGCGGCCGCGAGCAGCGCGCGCGTGTAGGGATGCTGCGGCGCGGACATCAGCGCCTGCGTGTCCCCCTGCTCGATCAGCTGCCCCTGGCGCATCACGGCGACACGCTCGCACATGGTCGCGACCACCGCCAGGTCGTGCGAGATCAGCAGCATCGACAAACCGCGCGCCCGGGACTGTTCGCGGATCAAGTCCAGCAGCTGTGCCTGGACGGTGACGTCCAGCGCCGTCGTCGGTTCGTCCGCGATCAGCAGTCGCGGGCGACACGACAATGCGATGGCCAGCATCACCCGCTGGCACATCCCGCCGGAGAGTTCGTGTGGGTACTGCCGCATCCGGTTCGCCGCATCGCTGATCCGGACCGCGTCAAGCAGGCGAAGGCCCTCTGCCCAGGCATCCGCCTGACTCAGGCCGAGATGCGTCCGCATGCCCTCGACCATCTGCGCGCCGATCCGCAGATAGGGATTCAGGCTGCTCATCGGATTCTGAAACACACAACCGATTCCGGCGCCCCGCACCCGATTCAGGGCGCGCTCGGACAATCCGGTCAGCTCGCGCCCTTCGAAACGGATGCTGCCCTCGACCGTCGCCTGCCGCGGCGTCAGCCCGAGGATGGCCAGCATCGTCTGCGACTTGCCGGAGCCGGATTCTCCGATCACACCCAGTGTCCCGCCCGCCGGCAACTCGAAACTGACGTCCTCGAC
This sequence comes from Nevskiales bacterium, assembly GCA_028698335.1. Taxonomy (GTDB): domain Bacteria; phylum Pseudomonadota; class Gammaproteobacteria; order Nevskiales; family Nevskiaceae; genus Solimonas. Next base: position 138,818 of record JAQVDP010000007.1, read on the forward strand.
GGCATATCGACGCTCCGACTCGCCGGGAAAGCCGACATACAGCCGCTGGACGCTGAGCAGCGGATCGCTCACGTCCCGCTCCCGATATCCAGCGCGTCGCGCAAGGCATCGCCGACGCGGTTCAGACTCAGCAGGGTCAGCGCGAGAAAGGCTCCGGGGAAGATCAGCGACCACGGCGTCACCTCCATCTCGCGGGCGCCGTCGTTGACCAGCGCCCCCCAACTCGTCGACGGTTCCTGGACGCCGAGGCCGAGAAAACTGAGGAACGATTCGATCAGGATGACCTGGGGCACGGTCAGCGTCGCGTACACGACCACCACTCCCAGCAGGTTCGGCACGATATGCCGCCGCAACATCACGCCGTCCGCCACTCCGGCCATGCGCGCAGCCGTGACGAACTCCCGGTGCCGCAAGGCCAGGGTCTGGCCCCTGACGACCCTCGCGGTATCCAGCCAGTTGACCGCGCCGATGGCGGCGAACATCAGCACCAGGTGCCGGCCGAACAGCACGGTGAGCAGAATCACCAGGAACATGAAGGGCAGTGCATACAGGACATCCACGGCCCGCATCATCCAGCGATCCGCACGCCCCCCGAAATAGCCGGCAACGGCGCCATACAGCACGCCGATCAGGATCGCGACCAGCGTCGAACTCAGCCCGACCGCAAGCGACAACCGTCCACCGCTGAGCGTGCGTACGAAAAGATCGCGCCCGAGGCTGTCGGTTCCGAACCAGTGTCCGTCCGCCTGCGACGGCGGCGTACCCCAGTCGGCGTCGAAGTCGATGTGCTCGACCGTGTACGGGCTCAGCAGCGGACCGACGACGACGGCGATGACGATCAAAGCCAGCACCGCCGCCGCCAGCATCGCCCCAGGCTGTGTCGCATACCGGCGCCAGATGGATCCCGGACCCGGGGGCCGCGAGACGGGCATCGTCGTCATCGGCGCCGCAGCCTCGGATCGAGTACGCCGTAGAGCAGGTCGACCACGAAGTTGAAGCCGATGATCATGCTGCCGTAAACCAACACCACGCCAAGCACGAGGGTGTAGTCCCGGTTCAGTGCCGCCTGCACGAAATACCGCCCCAGCCCCGGAATCGCGAAGACCTGCTCGACGACCACCGATCCGGTCAACAGTGCCGCCGCGGCCGGGCCCAGATAGGACAGCACCGGCATCAGTGACGGCCGCAGCGCGTGACGGAAAAGGACCTGGCGCACCGGCAGTCCGCGCGCCCTGGCGGCGAGGATGTATGGAGACGACAGCACCTCGGCCATCGCGCCCCGGGTCAGGCGCGCGACATAGGCCAGCTGCGGGAGTGCCAAGGCCGCCGCGGGCAACAGCAGGTCCGTCCAGCGCCCAGCCTGCCAGCCGCCTGCGGGCAGCCACCCCAGTCCGACCGAGAACAACAGGATCAGCAGCGGGGCCACCACGAAGTTCGGAGCCGCAATGCCCAGCGCGCTGAACAGGCCCAGCAGGCGATCGATCCAGCTTCCGCGCCAGTAGGCCGCGCACACGCCGCTGACGACGCCGATCGCCACCGCGAACAGCAGGGCAACACCCCCGAGCAGCAGCGACACCCTGAGCCCGGCTCCGATCAGTTCCGCAACGCTGTAACCCTCGTACTGGAACGACGGTCCCAGATCGCCCCGCACGACGCCCGACAGGTAGTGCAGATACTGCTGCCACAACGGTTCGTCGAGCTTGTACTCGGCCTTCATCGCCGCCTCGATCTGCGGCGCCAGCTGGCGCTCGCGGTCGAAGGGACCTCCCGGCGCCGCCCGCATCAGGAAAAACGACAGGGTGATCAGCACCAGCAAAGTCGGCAGCGCCGTCAGCAGGCGCTCGAACGCCAGCCTCACGGTGCGGCGGGCAGGATCCGCAGATCCTGGCTGTAGTGGTAGTCGAGCATGTTGTCCGTCCAGCCTGCGACGTGCGGCTTGATCAGATGCTTGGAGGTGTAGAAGTAGATCGGAATGACCGGCACCTCGTCCAGCACGCGCCGCTCGGCGGCCTGCAGCAGACGCGCACGCCGTTCGGGATCGGCCGTCCGACGCGCGCGCTCGATCAGGCGGTCGTATTCCGGATCGGACCAACCGGTGTCGTTCTGCCCGTTGCCGCTGGTCAGAATCTCAGCGAAGCTCAACGGATCGTCGAAGTCGGCGATCCACGCGGCCCGGAACACCTGCGTGTCCGCCTTGAGCTTGCGGTTGCTCAGGAAGACCTTGAATTCTTCGTTGACGAGCGACGTCTGCACACCCAGCACCTGCCGCCACATCGCCGCAATGACCGTGGCGATCCGCCGATGGTTTTCGTTGGTGTTGTAGCGGATCTCCAGCCGCAGGGGGCGGTCGGGACCGTATCCGGACGCACGATACAGACGCCTGGCCTCGGCCTGCCGCTCGGTCCAAGGGCTCGCCGGCGGACGCCCGAGCGACAGATGCCCCGAGGTCTCCGGCGGGATCCAGGACTCCGCCGGCAGTCCGAGGCCATGCAGCAACTTGCTCGCAATCACCTCGCGATCGATCGCCAGCGACAAGGCCTGCCGCAACGGCTTGTTGCCGGCCAGCGGCGGCCGGGTCAGGTTCAGGCCGTAGTAGTACACGCCCAGATACGGCGCCACGCGCAGCTCATCACCCAGCTGACGCCGGATCTTCGGGATCAGTACCGGCGGCACCTCGTAGGTGACATCGAGTTCGCCGGCGAGATATCGCTTGTATTCCGAATTCAGATCCTCGGTCGGAAAATACTCGACGACGTCGATGCTGACGTCCCGGGCTCGCCAGTAGTTAGGATTCCGCCGCAAGCGGACATGCGACTGCACGCCCCAGTCGTCGAGCATGTACGCACCGTTGCCGACCAGGCGTCCGGCTCGGGCGAAATCCGCTCCATATTGCGCCAGCGACGGACGGTGAACCGGGTAGGTCGATGCGTGACTCAACAATCCGAGCCAGTACGGCGCAGGCGCCGACAGCCGCATTTCGAGCGTGTGCGCGGACACGGCACGTACCGCCAGCGTCTCCGGAGCAGCCTTCCCTTCGATGATGGCGCCAGCCCCCTCGATGAGGCCCAGCATCTGCGCGTAGCTCGAGCCGGTAGCGGGCGTCACCGTACGCCGCAACCCGGCTACGAAATCCTCCGCGGTGACCGGATCCCCGTTCGACCAGCGCGCGTCGGGGCGCAGCTCGAAACGATACGTCCGCCCGTCCTCGCTGATCGACCACGACTCGGCCGCACCGGCAATGACCCTGCCATCCGGCGCGATGCGCGTCAGCCCTTCGTACAGGTCCCGCAGAATGTTGGCGGCGCTGACACCTTCGGCCCGCTGCGGATCCAGCGTCTCCGGCTCCGGTCCGTTTCCTAGGCGCAGAACCGACACCTCCGCGTGCGCACACAGCACCGCCGCCAACAACAGTCCGCCCAATAGCTGCCGCACACCACCCCCCGCTCGGATCGGGTCCTACCTGGATGATCTCCGACCCGCCACCGTAACCAGCAACACGCCGACAAGAACCACCAAGGTACCGAGAATCTGCGGCATGTGCATCGATTCACCGAGCAACCACCACCCAAGCAACACCGCGACCGCCGGATTCACGTAGGCATACGTTCCGAGCTGCGCGGGCGTCACCTCGTGGACGAGCCAGAAATAGGCCCCGTAGGCGAGGCAAGACCCGAAGATCACCAGATAGAGCAGCGCCCCCATCGCGCTCGCGGTCGGCTGCCACTGCTGCCACTCGCCGCGCGCCAGACCGAGCCCGCCCATGACCAATCCCGTCATCAGCATCTGCAGAGCGGCCGTCATCAGCGGCGAGCATCCTACGGGATAACGCCTCGAGACCACGGAGCCACCGGCCCAGAGTATCGGGGACAACAGCAGCGCGGCGTATGCCGGAGCTGGGGCGAGTTGCATTGACAGCCCCGCCCCCACCAGCAGCGCGACACCGAGGAACCCGAACAGCAGACCCGCGACCGTCAGCCGCGAAAGCGCCTCGCCGCGTCGCCCCCAGGTTCCGAACCAGGCCATCCAGAGCGCGGATGTCGCGACGATCAGGGCCGCCTGGTTGGATTCGATCCACTGCTCGCTCCAGGTCACCAGGCCGTTGGCGCCGACCAGCATCATCAGCGCGGTCGCCGCGATCGTCAGCCAGTCACGGGGGCGCGTCGGCAGGCGGCCGCCCCGCCACCATGCATAGGCCAGCATCAACGGCGCGGCGAGCAGAAAGCGGACTCCGGCGAACAGCACCGCCGGAAGGTCGTGCACGCCGACCCGGATCGCCAGATAGGTGGAGCCCCAGACCAGATAGACCGTGAGAAACGCCAGCGCGACCCGCAGGCGATACGCGGACGCTGACGCAGCGCCGGCTTCCATCAATACCCGCCCGCGGGCATCAACTCAGGTCGGCGACTCAGGGCGTCGCTTCCTCATCGTCAGCCGCAGCCAGCGACTCCCGCGCCTCCTCATCCTCGACCTGCGCAATGTGATTGAGCCACTGCGTCGCGGAATTGCGGGTTTCGTCGGAGTCCTTGGCCTTGCGCAGCAGCTCCACCGCAAGCTTGCGGTTGCCCGTATGGAAAGCCGCGATTCCCTGCAGGTAGGTCGCATCGGCAACTTTTTTGATGCCCTTCGCGCGGGCCTTGTCCAGGGCCGGAAGCGCGTCCGTCCAGCGCTCGTCCTCGACGTAGATCTGGCCCAGACGGTAGTAGATTTCGCCGCTTTCGGAGATCTTCGCGGCACGTTGAAGAACCGTCTCGGCCTTGCCGTACTCCCGGGCCATCATCCAGCTGTCGCCCAGCAGGGTCAGCGTCTTTTCGTTCGCCGGGAGGATATTGCGTTCGATCCCGCCATCGAGCACCGTCGCCGCCTTGTAGGGAATCTCGAGCAGCAAGTAGATGTTGGCGAGGTTGCGAACCTCGTTTTCCTGGTCGAGGTAGCCCAGGCGATCGGCCAACGCCAGAACCGCAAGCGACTCCTTGTCGCGCTTGATCTCGAACAGGATGCTCGACAGCTGCTTCCAATAATCCTCCTTGGCGGGCACCAACGAGATCAGCTTCAACAGAACGTCCGCGCACTGCGGAAACTGCTTGAGCTCGTAGTGCAGCGCGAGCTTGAGCTGCAGCCACGACTCCTTGGGCTCCTTGGACTTGGCAATGGCCTTGTCAACCTGGGTCAGCGAATCCTTGAATCGATTCTTTTCCGCATAGGCGCTGGCCAGGAGAATATGCGCATCAGCCGGCGGTTCGGACATGGTTTCCGAGAAGTACCGCTCCATCCGCTTGATGGTCATGTCGGTCTGACCATCCTGGAAATAGAGCTGTCCGACGTTATAGAGCATCTGCTCGTATGGTTGCTGCGGCAGCGCATCGAGTGCCAAGGCCTCCTCGAATGCCTTGATCGCGGCCTTGTAGTTATTCTGCGATATGTAGATGAAGGCCATCGTCTGCTTGACGACCGCAGTCTCGTAATCGTTGCGAACCCGCTTGAGCAAGGATTCGCACTTTTCCAGCGCCTCCGCGTTCTCGTTCTTACCGATCAGCGTATGCACACGTTCCAGCTGACGATAGGTCGACTCGGTCAGCGCGCCGCTGGCCTTGCGCTCCTTCTTCGGCGCGTCGGCAGCGGCGGATGTGGAGCCCATCGGCGCGCATGCCAGCGCGGCGCCGAAGAACAGCGCAACCGCTCCCGATTTGATGGCTGCTCTCATCGCTTATTCGCCCATCGTGAACTTGACGGTGTAAACACCGGTTGTCTCCTGCGGCTTGCCGTCGACGACCTTCGGCCGGAAGCGCCCCTTGTAGGCGGCGGAGACGGCGGCGGACTCGAAGTAGCCGCGCGGCTTGGCACTCTTGACGCGAGCCGATTTGACCGAACCGTCGGGACCGACCGTGATTTCCAGCGTGACTTCACCGGAAATGCCGTCACGCAGCGCCTGCCGCGGATACTGAGGCGCGATCCGCACCAGCGGAATCAGCTCTCCATCGCCCTGGATGTCGTCCGCCGAGAAGTTGCCCAGGAACGGCCCGCCGCTGATCGTCGTCGGCAGGTTCATCTTCGGCACGTTGAAGGGGGTCGGCGACATATCGGGCTTGGCCTGCGCCTGCACCTTCATCTGGGGCGGCGGCGGCTTCTTCGGTGGCGGCGGCTTCTGCGGCTTGGAGCGCGTCCGCGTCTCGAGCTGGGAATCCCGCTTCAGGCGCACGAAGTCGATGGCCGCCGATTCGCCACCCTTCTTGGCCGTAATGTCGCGCCCCATGATCAGCGTGTGCATCAGCCAGAACAGACCGGCCACGACCACCGCAGCCATCAGGACCGCTACCGCGGTGCGCTTCATTAGCCGCCCCCACCCTGGTCAGCCGCGATCGATACGTTGTCGACACCCCCCAGGCGCACCTGGTCCATCACCTGCACCAGCACACCGGTTTCGGATGACTTGTCGGCAATGATGACGACCGAGCCTTCCGGGTTCTCGGCATGCAAGCGCTCGACATTGGCGCGGACGGCGCGGATATCGACCGGCCGCTTGTCGATCCAGATCTCGCCGTTGGGACGAATGGCGATCAGGATGTTGCCGCGCTCCTTGCGTTCGGCGGTCTTTGCGCTCGGGCGGCTGACATCGATTCCCGCCTCCTTGACGAAGGAGGTCGTGACGATGAAGAAGATGAGCAGGATGAACGACATGTCCAGCATCGGGGTCAAGTCGATCTGCGCGTCTTCGTCGTTCCCTCTGTGCCTACGGGCCATGGTTACACCTTAATGCGTGATCATGTGGTCGTTCAGTCGGCTGGTTTCCTGAGCCAACTTCTTCTCGAGCCACAGAATCGGATAGAGACCGGAGATCGACACCACCATGCCGGCCATGGTCGGGATCGTCGCAGCCGAAACCCCGGAAGCCATTGCCCGCGCGTTGCCGGTTCCCAGCGTTGCCATCACGTCGAACACCTGGATCATGCCGGTCACGGTCCCGAGCAGTCCGAACAGCGATGCCAGTGCCACCAGCGCCTTGATCATGCCGAGGTTGCTGCGAATCTGGCGGGTCGCCTCCGACAGGAGCTTGCGCTTGACCTGCAGTGCGAACCACGACGAGTGGTCGGCACGCGCATCCCATGTCGACTGGATCCCGGCAACCATCCTGGGCAGCTCCCGTATGCAGTACAGCCAACGCTCGAGAATCAGCACCCAGAGAATGAACGCCGCAACCAGCAGGATCCGGACGACCGGGCCGCCCGCTTCGAGGAAGTCCCGGATGTTCGCTAGGAAATCAAGCGGACCGGCCATGCTGCTTCTCGGCATGCTCCGCGATGATGCCGGCAGCTTCCTCGTCAAGGATCTGGATGATGTCCTTGCTGCGACCGGACAGGTACGCGTGGATCAGCACCATCGGAATCGCAACCACCAGACCCAGCACCGTGGTCACCAGTGCCTGCGAGATGCCGTCGGCCATGATCTTCGGATCACCCGTTCCGAACAGGGTGATCTGCTGAAAGGTCAGGATCATGCCGGTCACGGTTCCGAGCAGGCCCATCAGCGGTCCGACTGCGGCGATCATCTTGATCGCAGGCAGCCAGGTTTCAAGTGCCGGGATTTCCTTCAGCACCGCTTCGTCGAGTCGCAGCTGCAACGTATCCTTGGCGACCGAGGGATCCTTGTAGTAGACCGCCAGGACGCGCCCCAGAGGATTGTTCTCGCGCGCATTGGCCGAGTCCTTGCGCTGACTGTTGACCTTGGCACTGACCGCCAGCAGCACGAACAGCCTGATCGCGGCCATCACCAGGCCAATGGCCCCGATGCCCAGGATCAAGTAGCCCACCAGACCACCGAACTTGACCTGCTCCGAAAGCTTGGGCGTCTGCACGAGGATCGACAGCAAGGTTCCGCGGGTCGGATCGACGGTCGCCGCGTGATAGCCGGAAGTCTCGTCGAGCAACGCCACGTTGGGGCTGACGAAACGCGACGCCGGCTGCCGACCCAGAACCGCGAACTCCTTCTCGCCCGGCAGATAGGTCACGAACCCGTCGTCGGTTGACGCCGTCAGGCCACCGATGCGCACGACCGGCTTGGTCTGCTCTTCGCCCGAGGCGCTGATGACCTTCGCCTGGAACTTGGTGACGCTCCCGGTCTCGGTCATCTCTCGCTGCATCTCGAACCAGAACCGCTCGAGATCCTCAATCGAGGCCAGCGACTTGGACTGCGCGAGCTTCTGCGCAAACTCCTCACGCTCTGGAAACTGCGCCGAGATCATCGAGTTGTGCGCAACCGAGGCGAAGTCTCCGGCGACCTGACGCACGACACCGAACATCTCACCAAGGTTGCCGAGCTTCGCATCGAGCGCGGCCTGCAGCTCCACGAGCTTCTTTTCGTTCTCGTCGAACTGTTGCGACAACCGGTTGGCACGCGCGTTCTCCGCCGCGAGCTCGCCCTTGGCCTCGGACAACATCGCGGCGCGACGGTCACGCTCGCGCTGGAAGCGGTCGATCCGCTCCTTGTTCTGCTGGGCTTCACGCGCCCGCACCGTCCGGGTCTGCTCAAGCAGATCGTCGAGAGTGCCCGCTGCCACCGCACTCAGCGGCGCCAGCAGAGCCAGGGCAACGCACGCAGGACGCGCGATGGCAGAAATCATGTTGCGCGACATGGTTACTTCGCCTCCTTCGGCGCGTGCACAGGAACCGTCAGGAGATCGGGCGCCGCCTGCTTCTTGGCGATCTTCAATCCCGCCCGAACGGCGTCTTCATAGCTGTTGTCCTGGGCCCAGGACTTCGAATCGACGTCCCAGTAACCGGTTTCGGCGCCATCAAGCGTCTGGTACATCAGAGAGACGCGGCCGGCCCGCAGGAAATCGACGGTCTTCTCACCGACCTTGCCCTGGTACGCCTCAAGCGTACGTCCGTATTCCATCTCGACCTGATAGGCCTCGACGATACGGCGGAACTTCTCGGCGATCGACACATCCGCACGCGCCATCATGTCCTTCAGGTTCGCAATCCGCTCGGCCCGCTCTTCGGGCAGGAACGGCATGTCGAGCTTCACGAACTCGTCGAGCGTTCCCAGCATGCGCTGCAGATACGGCAGAATTTCGCGCGCCGTGGTTTCGATCTGGCCCAGCTGTTCCTGCATCCCGGCCATCTCTTCGGTCTGCGACGCGATGGTCTTCTCGAGCTGCTCGTTGTACCGGCGGAGGCTGGCCGTTTCCGAAACCACCGCGCGGTATTCGGCAACCGCCTGCCGGGTCTGGTCATCGAGCTTGTCGATACTGGACTGCGCCTGCTGGGCCGACTGCTCGGTCGCAACCTGTTGCTTGATCGCAGCCGACGCGGTGTCGGTCGATTGAGCATGCGCGAGCGATGTCAGCAGCAGCCCTGCTAGGGCCCATCCGCTGCGCCCGCGGGCAACAGCTTCAAACAGGCTTTGGGACATGACGTGAATTCCTTGCATTAGTCAGGGATACCAAATTCGGGCCGTCAGCAGCGGCGCCACACAGATCGCTACAACGGCAGGGCGCCGATGGTAGCACCAACAAATGGGCGTCGAATAACGGGTTTTCCCCCATCCACGCCATCAATTTGACGAATGGAAGGAACATACGGATACCCCGGAACAGGCGCGCTGGCGTCCACGCATTCGCCGACCGAAACGGTCGAGCAGGAATCGCGCCAGCTCAGGATCGCGGGCAACAAAAAGGGCGAGCCTTGGCTCGCCCGAAAACTCCCTTAGGCCGTTAGTCTTTGATTTTGATGTTGTCTTTGTTCTGCTCGAACAGCACTTCGCCGATGCCATCGACCCGCACGATATCCTCCGGCGATTCGAACGGGCCGTTGGCCTGGCGATCCTGAATGATCGCCGCCGCTCGAGCCTCGCCAACCCCCTTGAGTTCGCGCTGCAAGGTTTCGGCATCGGCGGTGTTGATATTGACCGGCCCGGCAAAAGCCGAAGAAATGCCGGCCAGATACATCGCAACAACCAGTCTCATGGTTCCTTTCATGACACCCTCTCCCTTGGCTGCCTTAACGAGCGCACGGTCTTTGCCGCGCGACTCTCAATCTAGCTCCTTTTCGCCATTTTGAAAGCTGTCCAATTGGACAGGTACCCGGCACAGCTTCAGGGTGCGAAAATTTTAGCTTCTGTCTATCGGCAGCCAGGGCCCATTCCGACAACACGGATATCTTCGAGAAGATCAGAAATGGCCCGCAAAGACTTTTCATGTCGAAGCAACGGAAACTCAGTCGAGCATTCAAGCACAGCACGATAGACACAAACCCGCCATCCCAGCGCGTGTTTCACGCAAGTTGCCTCCTGGGGGCATCAGGAATGACCTTCCGACATGCTGGAAGGTGCGAGGCAAGAGCCAAGGCAACAACGCTCTCGTCGTCGCTGGCGTGGAACACGACGAGGACGCCAATCTGAAACGCGAACTGCTCCGCGTGACCAGGGATTGTTTCGTGCGACGCTGAGGCGGGCTTGACCGGGGGACTTCCTACGAAAAAGTGGACACCTGTTGGTTAGCTGCACAGCGCTTCGAACTCCACTGGTGTTCGGTACCCGAGTGACGAGTGTAGTAGTCGCCGGGTATTGTAGAAATCGAGATAGTCACGAATCGCCTGACGCAATTCTCTATCCGTACTGAAAGTCCTTCGGTGATACATGTCGGACTTCATCGATTTATTCCAGGATTCGATATGGGCGTTGTCAGTCATTCGGCGGGGCCGATTCACGCTCTGCTCCATCCCTGCCGCGGAGAGCTTCTTTCGGAATTCAGCCGCCAGATACTCCACGCCGCGGTCGGTGTGGAAGATGACCCGGCTCGCCGGATTCCTGCGACGCAGTGCTGAAGCCAGGGCGCGACCTGTCAGTGCCGCGGTCTTCTCCAAGCCGATGGCCCAGCCGATCAAACGGCGGGAGAAGCGATCCATGACCGTCGCGAGGTAACGCCATTTCCCCGCGACCTTGAGATACGTCACGTCACCGACCCAAACCTGGTCTGGACGGCTGATCTGCAAGTCGTGGATCTTGTTGTCGCCGCTGATGAAGAACCGGCCGATGCCCGGGATGCGCTTGTACAACTTCGTCGAGCATGCCTGAATGCCGTTCTCCCGCATGAGGCGTTCGATTCTTCGGCGTCCGACGCAACTCCCTTCACGCTTGAGTTGTTCGTGTACCCGCGGGCTGCCGTAGGTCTCGTCACTGGCCTGATGGGCTCGCCGAACCTGTTCAAGCAGAACCTGATCGCTTTGGGAACGCTCGCTCATGGGTCGGCCAACCCAGGCGTAGTAGCCACTGGGGCTGACGCCAAAGATCCGGCACATCTGCCTCACGGAGTGTTCCCCTTGTCGGCTTTGGATGTACGCGAAGATTTCGCTCTTCGTTCGGAAGTGAAGGCGATCGCTTTTTTTAAAATGTCGTGCTCGATCTTGAGCTGCTCGTACGCCTTCTTCACCCGGCGCAGCTCCTTGAGCTCCGCTGCCACGTCCTTGTCCACCGACACACCCTTGGTCACGATCAGGCCCTCTCGTGCTCGTTTACGCCAAAGTGACAGCATGTAGGGATGGATGCAAAGTGACTCAGCGACATCCTTGATCGCCACGCCCGGAAGCTGGCTCAGGCGAACCGCCGTGGCTTTGAATTCATCGCTATATCGATACGTCGTTCTTGGACCTGGTTTCGGCATCTGGGGACTCCTGAAGAATTAGTTCAGGGTGTCCACTAAACCGTAGAAACCGTCCGGTCAACTCGGCGAGCTAGTTGTACAGCCAACCCGTTTTTGCTCGCCGTTTTCCTGCCGCGCAACAGACTCAAACACCTCTGACGCGACCACCGCCAAAGCTGATCCGAAAAAACCTGGATGCAGTCGCATCAACCATCACACGACACCGGCATCAACTAGCCGCTGGAAAATCTCGGAGTATGTGATCGACAAGCTCAAACCCCGCCCGCATCGCATCCTCCTGCACTGTCGCTCCCTTAAAAAGGGTCGTCGAGGGCATCAACAAACACCGCCAAGTCAGCTAGCGACACGCATACGAAGACGGTGATCAGGCCTACTGCCTCATATAATCCAGGCGGCTGCCTTCCACGGCCATGCACGTCGCCTCCCAAAAAAACCCCCGGAGCATGCGCACCGGGGGCCATTCTTTATATGACGCAGATCTTTATATAACGCAGACTACTGGAAGCTATACTTCACCCCCATCGAATAGAAACGCCCAACCGCACCCGCCTGATGGAACGCAACGTTGTAGTTTGTCCCTCCGTAGGTGTAGGGATCAAACGGAGCCATCCGATCGAACAGGTTTAGAACGGTGCCGCTTAGCTCCCAATTCTGGCCAATCGCAACTTTTCCAAACAGATCAAAAGTTGTGAACGACGACAACTTGCAGTTCCCCGGAGCAGTTCCGTCGGGGCTATATACGCCGCACGCAGGTTCACCTGGCTGAACTACGTATCCGAAACCCGGTGCCTCATAGGTCGTCGTTGCGTAATATCCTGGAGTAATTTCCTGCAACGTCTCCCCTTGGTGATCAATCATGTCCATCGGGCCGACATAGTTCATCGTAAGTGTGGCCGACCAGTCGCCGCGCTCCCAGGTCAAGTTCGCAACCGCCCTATCCTGCGGCGTTCCGCTTGCAGAGCTCAACGCATACGGACCATGCGTACCGGCGTACTCGTACTTAGAACCGTCAGCGAGCTGACGCTCGAAGCTGTAAACATGCGTCAATGTGATTCCACCGATCAATCGCCCCCACTCATCGAGATCAAATTTCTGCGAAAAGTCAATATCTATACCAGTCGTATTGGTCTTGTTCGCATTTGCGTAGGGACCGGAAATCGCAGCAAGATTCCCTTCTTCGTCGTAATACAAGAACGAGTTCGGCTGCTGCCCGGGGAGAATCGCGTTGGCCGCCTGGCCGGTAGTAGGATTGTCGCCAACGATCGCAGCCTGGTCCGCCTGCACGATCTCGTTTTCACGCTTGATCTCATAATAGTCAATCGTGATGGTCGTACCCGGAACCGGTTCCGCCACCAGACCAAGCGTGTAGCTCTTGGCCTCCTCGGGCTGCACGCTAGGATCACCGGTTGTGACAATGGCAATATTGGTAAAGCCCAGCGTCGCGCTGTTACCGCTCTCAGTCGGACCAGGCGCGCGGAAAGCCTCAGAGTAAGTGCCCCGCAACGCGAGCCAATCCATTGGCTGGAACTTCAATCCGAATTTTGGCGTCGTGGAATTGCCATAGTCTGAATAGTGGTCGTAACGCAACGCCGCGTTAGCCGTCAACATATTAAACAGCGGCGCCTCCACCTCAACGTATCCCGCATATATCTTACGATCGCTATTGAACGCCGAGTAGCCGAGGCCCGCCACTTCGCCGGTGTCAGTCCCAGGCACAGGCGGGGCGTCCGCTTTCTCCTTTCTCCACTCGGCACCGATAGCAACACTCATGGGGCCACCCGGCAAATCGAACAAAGAGCCCGAGAGCGAAGCGTCGATTTGAGTCACAGATGTCTTCGGCTTATTGATCAGTGCAGGAAAGATTTCGTTGTACGCGTTCGGATTCGCGGCAAGCGTACTGGCACGATCGTTAATGAAATACGTTCCAGCATCGAGCGCCGCCTGCAGCGGCGTAAACTGCACAAAGTTGTAGTTGGTATTTTCAAGCTTGCTCTCGGTATAAAGAGCACCAACATCATAGTTCCACAGGCCAACATCGCCCTTAACACCCACCAACAATCGACTTACTTCGTTATTCGTCCGCTGATTGCGCCCACCTGCATCGACAGCCAGATAGCGCAGCGGCAGGTCAGTCCCCCATTGGTTCTGAGGATGATCAGCCGGAAGCACCGGCCGAACGAGTGGGAACAGGGGATTTACGGGATCATTCGGGTTATAGGTATTGCCGAACGTAAAAGAGGTTGGCGTTCCAATAGCGAACATTCGGCTTCTGAACCAACTTGCTTCACCATATAGTTCCGCCGAATCACCAAGCTTAAATGTGCCTCGCGCCATCAAATTCAGCTTCTTTTCTTCGGGCTGAATATATTCAAAGTCGATAGGATCCCACAGGCAGGTTCCAGTCTGCGGATCAACCTCCCCGCATTGGGTCACATGAGTCCACTGATAAGCACTGACCTGATCCGCCGGATCCCCTTGGTAGGGAACCAGACCGAATGGCGAGTTCCGGCTCATCAGCAATGCCCCGCCGTTGATTCCGTTCAAATCACCAAAACCTGCTGCGTTGGCACCAGAGCGATTGTCGAACCACCCGTACGGCCGTAGGTCATTGGTTCCGAGATAGTCACCTCGGTCGGCATTTCCAATCGCATCGGTGGTGGAATATTCCACACTAAAGAAACCGTTGTACCCGTCACGATCCAAGTTTCCAAAACCGACGATACCGTTCAGTCGGTTGTTTTCACCGTCGCCTCGGCTCGAAATGCCATAAGATCCACCTAAGCTAGCTCCCTCATAGTTGTTGCGGAGAATGATATTGATTACACCACCAACAGCATCCGAACCATAGATGGCTGAGGCACCATCCTTCAAAATTTCGATGCGCTCCACTGCTTCCAACGGGATCGTATTCAGATCCGTGAATACGTGCGATCCGTCATCCGCCAAGCCGTAAGGTGCAGTGCGGCGTCCATTGAGCAGGACCAGCGTCGAATTCACACCCAGCCCACGAAGCGACACCGCCTGCGAACCTGCGGCGAAGCCTGCGCTGAATGCCATGGGAATCGATCCCTGGCCATCGGCAGAAACACCGCGAATAACATCCGCGATGTTGAGTTTCCCGCTCGCCTCGATGGCTTTCCGGTCGATAATCTGAACGGGAGACGCGGTCTCGTAATCGCTGCGCTTAATGCGAGACCCTGTGACCTCAATAGCATCGAGCTTAGTTGCGTCCTTCTCCGCATCTTCCTGCGCCATCGCGACGCCAGTGGAGAATGTGCTCGCAACAACCACAGCGATCGCGCTCAGAAGGAATCGCTCCCCCTTGCGAGAACGCTTCGAAGAAATTTCCATCAGTTCACTCCCATGAGAACGAGGGCCCTTCCGGGCAATAGCTCACGAGCCCGCCCCAACTCGGCGGCTCGATATAACAACGACCCGATGGAGCCTAGTCTCCGCTTGCAAAGTGCGTCAACAATCTGAAACCAAATTGGGTGAAAGTCCCCATCAGTTGTGCAGTGCGGCATCTGAAAAGCCAGGATTTCCACGTGCACACGGCATCTTCCGGCACACCTCAAACCCTCGTGCGGCGGCCTCACCGCAAGGCCGGACGGGCACGCCGAGCGCGGCTCATTGACGAGTGATCTACCCCAAAAAAAGCCCGCCGGCGAGGGGCGGCGGGCCAAGCGGAGTGACAAGGGAGGGGTGGCACGCATCCGTGCACTCACTCCGCATGATATTTACGGCCGCAGAAACACCTTGGATGCGGCACCCCGGCCGAAGGCCATATCCGGGAGGAAGATCGCGGCGCCAGCGGCACCCATCTCACCAACGCTGTACCGCTCAACCCGGCATTCGCCGAATACCACTCCTTACGCGAATTCGGCGACCAATATGCCCCCTCCAGCTGCAGGGCTCGATCCCCTGGCGTGCCACGGCGATGGCGATAGCGGGTGGGCTCGCTCATCCTGCCCACCTCGCTGGCGCGAGACGGTTCACGCTGGCGGACGCCGATCTATCGAACCCCCGCTCGCTTGCATCGTGGGTTCGATCGTCGAAACTCTGGGTGATGCCGCCGCGACGATATGGGCGCGACGAATCTGAAGTAGTGCCGACAGCAGGGAGACTGCTGCGCTCGCCCTTCGGGCCCGTCTCGCTGGCGGGAGACGGTTCAAGCCAGCATACGCTGGCTTGTCGAACCCCTGGCAGTTTTCGTCGCGGGTTCGATTGGCAAGACGCTGGCCATAGCACCGACTCCATATCGGCGCAACGAATCTGAACGTGGTGCCGGCAGCAGGGAGACTCGCTGCGCTCGCCCTTCGGGCCCACCTCGCTGGCGCGAGACGGTTCAAGCCAGCATACGCTGGCTTGTCGAACCCCTGGCAGTTTTCGTCGCGGGTTCGATTGGCAAGACGCTGGCCACAGCACCGACTCCATATCGGCGCAACGAATCTGAACGTGGTGCCGGCAGCAGGGATCGAACCCGCGACCCCCTGATTACAAATCAGGTGCTCTACCAGCTGAGCTATACCGGCGTCCGCCAATTGTAGCCGACGCCCACCCCCTCAGGCACCGGATCCCTCGCTGTTCACGCTGCCACGACCGTCGGCGGCGTCCGAAAGCGTGGGTGCGGGAGCGGTCGCTCGCTCCAGTCCGGCCAGATAGAGGAGTGCCTGCTCACGATCAGCCCCGCACATCTCCGGACTCGGCCGCAGACTGGAACAGACCTCGGGCCGCCGCGCATCGCCGAACAGCTCGCAGTCCAGATCCGCAGTCAGGTGTACACACCGAACGCCCGCGGGCTTGCCATCCGGCATCCCCGGCAACGGCGACGAGATCGACGGCGCGATACAGCATGCGCCGCAGCCCCTGCGGCAGTTCATCGTGCGCCGCCGGGCATGCGGCTTACGCCCCGGGGCGCCCCCGCGTCAAGACCATGACCGGAGGGGGGCAATCCTTTAGGCTTAGGTCCTTTATTCATTTGCAGTGTCATGATGAATCGCATCCTGAAGGACCTCGTCAGCCTCCTCGATCTGGAAACGCTGGAGGTCAACCTGTTCCGCGGACAGTCACGCGACCTCGGGGGCACCAGTGTATTCGGGGGTCAGGTGATCGGACAGGCGCTGGTCGCCGCCGGGCGCACCGCCGACAGCGCGGTCCCGCACTCGCTGCACGCCTATTTCCTGCGTCCTGGCGACATGAGCCTGCCCATCGTCTATGAGGTCGACCGCGTCCGGGATGGCCGGACCTTTGTCACGCGCCGGGTGCAGGCGATCCAGAACGGGCACCCCATCCTGTCGATGATCGCCTCGTTCCAGCACACCGAAGACGGCCCCGAGCATCAGATCGCGATGCCGGATGTGCCCCCGCCGGAAAAGCTGGCGAGCATGAAGGACCTGACGGACAAATGGATCGATGCGACCCCGGACATTCCCGATCGCGTCTACTACGCGCTGACGCGTGAACTCGCGATCGAATTCAAACCGGTCACACCCTGGAATCTGCTCGACCCGACCCGCGAGCCGCCGACCCAGAACATCTGGTTCCGCGCCGCCGGCGAACTGCCCGATGACCCGGTTCTGCATCGCTGTGTGCTCGCCTACGCCTCGGATTTCAATCTGCTGTCCACCGCGCTGCGACCACACGGCAAGTCCTGGTACACGCGCGGCATGGTCATCGCCAGCATCGACCACGCGCTGTGGTTCCACCGCGACGTGCGGGTCGACGACTGGCTGCTCTACAGCATGGACTCCCCGACCTCTCAGGGCGCGCGCGGGCTTTCACGCGGCTTGATCTACGACCGCAACGGCCGCCTTGTCGCCAGCGTCGCGCAGGAAAGCCTGATGCGGGAAATCAATCCCAAACCCTGAAGACACGGCGCCATCGGGTCGCCGCAACAACATTATTTATAACCAGAGGAGTCCGCACATGCGGCGTCTACTCAGCGTTGTCTTCGTTCTGCTGCTGCTCGTCGGCGGCGGACTGACCGCCTTCGACCGGCTCGCGCCGCACGAGAGTGCTGCGCTGGGCGCCGACCTGGAGCGCGGCCTGTCGCAACTGCAGCGCTACGAACTCGACATCGACGGCTTCCACATCGTCTATCTCGAAGGGGGCAGCGGTGACCCGCTGGTGCTGGTCCACGGCTTCGGCG
This sequence comes from Nevskiales bacterium, assembly GCA_028698335.1. GTDB lineage: Bacteria > Pseudomonadota > Gammaproteobacteria > Nevskiales > Nevskiaceae > Solimonas. Next base: position 156,622 of record JAQVDP010000007.1, read on the forward strand.
CGGACAAGGACAACTTCACCCGGGCGGCACGCAGCCTGACATCTCACTACCGGGTGATCATCCCGGACCTGCCCGGCTTCGGCGAAAGCAGCAAACCGACCAATGTGCGCTACCGGATCCAGGATCAGGTCGAACGCCTGGACCAGATCATGCAGGCATTGGGCCTGTCGGATGCCCACTTCGGCGGCAGCTCAATGGGAGGATGGATCGTCGCCGCATACGCGGCTCAGTATCCGGCCAAGACCGACAGCCTCTGGCTGCTCGACCCGGGCGGCGTCACCAATGCAAAACCCAGCCCGATGATCGAAGCCTACGAGCAGACGGGCGAGTCACCGCTGCTGGCCAAGACACCGGAGGACTTCGACAAGGTGCTTGCGCTGGTGATGGAAGCACCGCCGTTGCTGCCCTATGGCATGCGCCGGACGCTGGGCGAACGCGCGGCCGCCGATCACGATCTGCATGCCGCGATCTTCAAGCAGCTGATCGACGACTCGGTTCCCCTGCAGGACATCGCCCCCAGGATCACCGCGCCGACCCTGATCGTCTGGGGCGACAAGGATCGGGTACTCGACATCAGCGGCGGTCGCATCCTGGAGCAGCTGATCCCGGGATCCAGGCTGCTGGTCATGCCCGGAATCGGCCACCTGCCGATGCTCGAGGCGCCGAAGCAGGCCGCCGCGGATTACCTAGCGTTTCGCAATCAGCTCGGGTCCACCGCAACGGCAGCCCCCTGAGCCCGACGCGGACCGGGACGGACGTATTCGGGCGGCGCCCACAAATGCTTAAGGCGCTGCCCGAGCGTTCCCGGGGTCAGGACGTCCCGCCACATGTCGATGAATTCGTGCATGTTCACGGTCCACAGGTGCCGGGACCCGAGCCGCTGCGGAATTCCGTAGTCGACCGCCTCGTCCTCCTCGACGTAGGTGCCGAACCAGCGATCGAAGATGATCAGCACGCCCCCGTAGTTGCGATCGATATAGCGGGGATTGCGGCCATGGTGCACCCGGTGATTGGAAGGCGTGTCGAACACCGCCTCGATCCAGCGCGGCAACTTGCCGACGACCTCGGTATGGACGAAGTACTGGTAAGCCAGATCGCAACCGTAAAGAAAGAACACCACCGCCGGCGGGATCCCCAGAAAGACCAGCGGCATGAAGAACAGCCACCAGCCGGTGACCGCGTACAGCGCGCTCTGGCGCATGGCCGTGGAGAAGTTCATGTGTTCGCCGGAGTGATGGACCACATGTGCGCTCCAGAACCAGCGGATGCGATGGCTGGCACGGTGGAACCAGTAGTAGCAGAACTCGACGGCGACGAAGATCGGGACGATGGTCCAGCCGTTGACCGGCATGTCCAACAGACGGTGCTGGTAGACCCAGGCGATGACGGCGCCGCTGACCAGCGCGTGAACGATCAGCTCGGCCAGCTGGTATGCCCCGGCCAGGCCGAGATTGGTCCGCACGTCGCGCCAGTCGACCTTTGCGCTCTCGCCGCGCCGCCGCAGCACGCGGTACTCGATGGCGAACGCCAGGACGAACACCGGTGTCAGCCCGGTCAGCAGCACCAGCTTCCAGTCGACATCCGGCCCGAGCATCCGCGTCAGCAACTCGACGAGTTCATTGAGCATCGTTTAGCGTCCATGGGGTGATGAGCAAGGCCATGTATCCTGCAGAACCGAAGCGCCGCGATCTTGACGGCGGGCGCCACCGCGCATGACCCGGCGCGCCATCCAGGCCCGCAGCGGCGCCGGCAACAGCGTCTCGGTTGCCTACCTGCATGCACTGTTCGACTATCTGCGCGCGCGCAATCTGACCGTTGCCGACATTGCCTCCGGCCTCGACGCCGATCTGAACGACCGCGACGGACGCGTCCCCGAAGCCCTGGCTGCCGAACTGTTCGATCGGGCCGCCGCCGCGCTCGGCGACGATGCTCTGGGCCTGCACGCCGGCGAGCAGATCCGCCCCGGCCACTACGGCGCGCTCGGCTATGTGGCGATGAACAGCGCCACCCTCGGGGAGGCGCTCGACAGCCTGCGCCGCTATCAGGCCCTGGTGATCGACGTCGGCGGGGTCGACATCCGCCGGGCGGGCGACGACCAGATCCTGTCCTGGGATCCGAACACCGACCGTCCCTATCGGCAGCTCGCCGAGTTCAACATCTCGGGCCTGGTCAGCTTCACCCGCTGGCTTGCCGGACCTCAGGCTTCGCCGTCACGCGTCGACTTCGCGTATCCGGCGCCGGACGATCTTGGAGAACATCACCGTATCCTGCGCTGCCCGCTGCGCTTCGATCAGCCCTGCTACCGGCTGGCGCTGCCGTCGGCAGGCCTGCATGCGCCGGTCATCCAGCCGGATCCGGCGATGCGGGAACTGATGCTGCGGCTGGCCGACAAGCAGCTGCTCGAACTGCCGCGCGGCGAGGATGTACTCGCCCGCGCCCGCGCCTTGATCGCCAAGCGTCTGAACCATCCACCGGTCGAACTGGACTGGGTGGCGACGCAACTGGCGATGAGCAACCGCAGCCTGCAACGACGGCTGGCCGATGCCGGCCTCAGCTTCACCCAGCTCATCGAACAGGTCCGGCGCGAACTGGCCGAGCGCCATCTGCGGGAGTCCGGCCTGGACCTGACCGACATCGCGTTCCTGCTCGGCTATTCCGAACAGAGCGCATTCCAGCGGGCCTTCAAGCGCTGGACCGGATTGACGCCTTCGGCATGGCGCAGCCGGCACGCCGCCGTACCGCCCGCGCAATAGGGCACTTCAAGCGCAACCGGCCCGAAACTGGCTCGGGGACTGCCCGCACCAGCGCCTGAACGCGCGCGTGAAGCTGGACACGTCACCGAAGCCCAGAAGGAAGGCGACTTCGCTGATGCTGATGCCGCGGTCGCAGAGATAGCTCTGCGCCAGTTGCTCGCGGGTCTGCTGCAACAGCGCGCTGTAGCTCGTCTGCGCCTCGGCTAGCCGGCGCTGCAGGCTGCGTTCCGACAGATGCAGCCGCTGCGCGATCTCGCCTGGCCCGGGATCACCGTGGGGCAACAGTTCCGCCAGCGTGCTGCACACGCGGGTCGGCAGATCGTCCTGCTGCAAACGGGCCAGATAGCGACGCAGGACTTCATCGTTGTGACGCGCCAGCTCGGGATTGGCCCCGTCGAGGCGGCGGTCGAATTCCGCGCGCGGGAAGTAGATCGCGTTTTCAGGCGCATCGAACTCCAGCGGCGCCCGGAACAACCGGTCGAACGCCACCCGATTGCGCGGAACGGACCGCCGCAGACAAACGCGCACCGGCGAGAACTCCCGCACGTACAAGCCGCGGCACATCCGGACCATCAGCGCCGCAAACGCATCCAGCGCCTCCGCCGCGGGAACCGCCTCCGCGGCGACGATGCCGAAGCGGTAACAGTCGCCAACCTCTCCGAACTCCAGGTCCGCCGCGTCGGTCACGACCCGGAAATACCGCAACACGCGATCGAACGCCTCGTGCAGCGTCGTGCTGGCACCTAGCGCGTAGCCCAGCGCGTGAAACGTGGTCGGACCGACGTTGCGCGCGACCATCAGGCCAAAGGCGTCGTCGCCGGTGGCGGTGACCGCAAGGCGCCAGAGGCGGGTCGTTGCATCGACCGGATAGCGGGCATTCGGATCATCCAGCGCCGTATGGCTGAGCCCGGCGCGCGCGAACAGGGCCGCGCTGTCGACCCCCTCCCGCTCCAGCGCGCGTGCAATCGCGCGCGCCCAACTGGTCAATGCGGTTGCTGTCCCCGCCATCGGCTTGTCGTCTCCGGTCAACGGCTTGGCGCCAAAGGCCGAGCACTCCATGCTCCGATCCCTTACGGTCCGTTCATCTCATTCTTGAACGACGAGGATGCTGTGAACGCACCCGATATGACAAGCGCCGGCATGGCGACCTGGGACCATACCCGCAAGTCCGCGCACATCCGCAACGTCGTCACCCGGGCGGGCGCGGACTTGCGCCTCCGCCACCCGTGGCTGCGTCACCAGAACGCGATCGGCGTGACGATCCTGTGCATCGCACTGGCCGGAATGCTCGGCAGCGCGTGGCTGTACGCCCATGGCGTGATCGCATGGTGGCTGTGCATCCCGGTGGCGGCGATCTTTGCATCGTTCACGCACGAGCTGGAACACGATCTGATCCACTGGATGTATTTCCGCAAGCGCCCGTTCGCCCACCATCTGATGATGGCGCTGGTCTGGCTCGCCCGCCCGAGCACGATCAATCCCTGGATCCGGCGCGATCTGCACTTCCGCCATCACAAGTATTCCGGGACGGCCCGCGACATCGAGGAGCAGGGCATCACCAACGGCCAGCCCTGGGGCCTGCGCCGCCTGCTGATGCTGGCCGACGCCACTGCCGCCATCGTCCTGCGCCTGCCGCAGGCACCGACCTGGAAGCGGCGCGCATTCCTGCTGCTCGGGGGGCTGGCGGCGTACTTCCCGCTCGGGTGGCTGCACTGGGGCCTGTGGTACTGCTTCCTGGGCGTCCACGGCGCGGACGCGGTCGCCGCCGCCACCGGCCATGCCATCGCCTGGCCCATCGCCCTGTCGCAGGCCATGCCGACGATCGACCTGCTGATCGTGGTCTGGATCGGGCCCAACGTCCTGCGCAGCTTCTGCCTGCATTTCGTCAGTTCGAACATGCACTACTACGGCGACGTCGAGGACGGCAACGTCATCCAGCAGACCCAGGTCCTGAACCCGTGGTGGCTGTGGCCCGCGCAGCTGTTCTGCTTCAACTTCGGCTCGACCCATGCGATCCACCATTTCGTCGTCAAGGAGCCGTTCTACATCCGCCAGTGGACCGCCCCCGTGGCGCATCGCGTGATGCGTGAAATGGGCGTACGCTTCAACGACTACGGCAGCTTTGCAAGCGCCAATCGCTGGTCGAGGACGCCCACCGCAGCCGCCGATATCAATGCCGCCCGAGCATAGTCGGGCATCGCGGATCGTCCGGAGTCCGACATGAAACGATCACATCCTCCAAGCCCGCTGCAGCAGTGGCGCGGAGGCCTGCAACTGGCCGGCGACGGATTCGATCAGGTCACGTCCCGGATCCACGAATTCCACCGGGCGATATCGGACATCCCGTTCACGGCGCTGACACCGGTTCCCGCCATCAGTGCGGCGACGGCCCCGACCCGATTGCTGCACGACGGGATCACCGACAGCGTCTACAGCACCGTACGCCTGTTCGGAAAGGTCCTGTTCGGCGCCGCCGATACCGTGTTCAAGCTGGGCGAACGCGCCCTGCCACCGCAACCGGCCGCTACGCCGAACCGGATCCAGGACGATCTGGTCAGCGCCGCCAGCGGACTGGTCGGCGATCACATGGCCAGCCGCCGCAATCCGCTGACCCCGCGGCTGGGCTTCCGTCAGAACGGCCGCCTGCTCGCACTGACACCGGAGGCGCTGGCGGCCAGCCACCCGGAGGCGTCGCCGCGAATCGCCGTGTTCGTGCATGGCCTGTGCTGCAACGAGAACAGCTGGCAACTCTACCGCCGTCCCGACGACCCGCAGACCTTGCCCTACGGTGATCGACTCGCCGCCGACTTCGATATCACACCGCTGTATCTGCGCTACAACACCGGCCAGCACATCTCGCAGAATGGGCGTGCGCTGGCCCGCCAGCTGGTCAAGCTGGTGGCCGCCTGGCCGGTCCCGGTCGAGGAACTGATCCTGGTCGGCCACAGCATGGGCGGCCTGGTGATCCGCGCGGCGGCCGCGACCGGCCTCGAACACGATCAGGCCTGGATCCGTCACGTCAGCCACGTGATCTGCGTCGGCTCGCCGCACCGCGGCGCTCCGCTGGAAAAGCTGGTTCACGCGGGGGTGCCGATGTTGGATCAGTTGCCGCTGACCCGTCCGCTGGCCCGGATCCTGGACGCACGCTCGGTCGGCATCCGCGATCTGCGTCATGGCGCGGTCCATGCCGACGACTGGCGCAGCCTCGACGAGCCCGGAGCCGAACAGCCGCGCACGATCCGGCGCCTGCCCGGTGCCGGTTACCATTTCATCGGCAGCAGCATCGGCGCGGCTGCGGGCGACCCCGTCGACAGCGTGCTCGGGGACGGCCTGGTCCGCCTGCCCAGCGCGCTGGCCACGGAACTGGCCGATGCCGACAGCGCCTGCCTGTTCCGCCTGCATCACATGCACCTGCTCAACCATCCGCGCGTGTACGCGGAAATCCGCCGCTTTCTGCAGGCAAGCGCGTAGTCGGCCTGCAGCAGGGACGACCCTCGCAGCGCCCCGCCGGAGTGCGCCCCATCGTCGCCAGCTGCCATCCCCGGCACGGCGCGCCGGTCGGGTGCCGGTGACCCTTCGGTCGAAACGCGTGCACCCCCCTTGGCGAAGCGCTACGCTCCGCAGCTCGTGATCGGCGCGCCTGCGACGGGCGCCGATCGAAGCCGTCCAGCCTGCGCCGCATGAAACCGACCGAGTCCTCCCTTTCGCCCGACAACGCGACCCCGCACGCCGATATCGAACGGCGCGCCGAAGCGCTGCTCAAATCCCGTTTCCTCGCGGAAGCCCAGTCCGAACACGCCGACGAGCGCATCGCTGAGGAACTGGGCGACAAACTCGAGGCGATCAGTCATCACGACGGCGAACGCTACGCCCGCCTGCGCAAACTGGCCAACCAGGCCGCCGAGCTCTGGAGCCAGCGCAAGCTGCTAAACCGGCAGCAGCTCATCTATCTTTCTGCGGCGTTGCTCTACTTCATCAGTCCCCTCGACGCCCTGCCGGACCTGATTCCGGGGCTGGGCTACGTCGACGACATCGCGGTGCTGTCGACCGTGATCGCGATGGTCGCCAAGGCGGTACAACAGGCCCGCGAACGCCTCAGCCAGAAACGCGAGGAAATGATCGAGGACGTCACCGATCGTCTCGTCAGCAAGGGTCAGGTCGCCCTGCACCAGGTCGTCGACGAGCGTGCCGACGAGCTGTTCACGCGTTTCGACCGCGCCTCCGCCGATGCGGTCGACAACTCCGTCACGACGCTCGTCGTCAGTCTGTGGGGCATGACCACCGCGGCGGCGGTCTCGCTGGCGCTGGCGATCCTGTTCGGTGGCTGGTCGACGACATGGATGGTCTACGTCGGCATCACCACCGGCCTGGTCCTGGCGTGGAACATCGGCGTCGCGGTCGACTACTGGCGCAGCTACCGCAAGCTCAGCGGCGCCTGGCAGCAGCGCCTGCGCGGCATCGTCGCTGCCAGGATCGCGTGGCGTCACGGCATTGCGATCGGGGTCCCCGTCGCCCTGCTGATCGCCCTGGCAGCGCTGCGACTGACCCTGGGCTCGGCCTAGCCCCCTTCGCGAGAGGTGAAATCGGCGGACGGAATGCCTACCATGCCGCCCGACGCAAACCAGATGAGCCTGATGCAGATTGCCCTGGCCCCGATGGAGGGGCTCGTCGACAACATCCTTCGTGACGTCCTGACCGATGTCGGCGGCGTCGACTGGTGCGTCAGCGAGTTCATCCGCATCAGCGACCGCCTGTTGCCGGCACGCTGTTTCTACGCGCTGGCGCCGGAACTGCACAGCGGCGCACGGACCCGCGCCGGCACCCCGATGCATGTCCAGCTGCTGGGCTCCGATCCCGCCTGCCTGGCCGACAACGCCGCCTTCGCCTGTACCCTCGGCGCGCCGGTGATCGACCTGAACTTCGGCTGCCCGGCCCGTACCGTCAACAAGTCGCGCGGCGGCGCGGTCCTGCTCGGCGAACCCGAACTGTTGCGCCGGATCGTCAGCGCGGTCCGCGCGGCGGTCCCACAGGACATCCCGGTCACCGCCAAGATGCGCCTCGGCGTCGATTCGCCGGATGGCGCCATCGACTCGGCGCGCGCGCTCGCCGACGGCGGCGCCGCGCGCATCGTCGTGCACGCACGCACCAAGCAGCAGGGCTACCGTCCGCCTGCGCACTGGGAGTGGATTGCCCGCATCCAGGCGGCGGTCGACGTGCCGATCGTCGCCAACGGCGAGATCTGGAGCGTCGACGACTGGCAGCGCTGCCGCGCGGTCAGCGGGGTCGACACGTTCATGCTTGGCCGCGGCATCGTTGCCCGCCCCGATCTTGCCCTGCAGATCCGCGCCGCCGCCGCCGGACTCGCGCACGAACCACTCGGCTGGCCCGATCTGCAGCGCATGCTGCAACGCTACTGGCGCCAGGTGCGCGCCAAGATCCAGCCGCAGCATGCGCCCGGCCGGGTCAAGCAGTGGCTCAATGCACTGGCCGACAGCTATCCCGAAGCCGCTGCGCTGTTCGCGACGCTGCGGCGCGAGCGCGATTGCGCCGCCTTCGATCGGGCCCTCGCGCCGACGCTTGCGCCGGAGCCCCATGCAGCACTGGCCGATGCGGCCTGACCGGGACTGATCCGCCGGTGAAAAAACGCATCCAGCGGTGTCAGCTCGCGCGTGGCCAGTGGCTGGACCTTCCCGGTGCGCTGCTGTCCGAAACCGGCTTCATCCGCCTGCGCGAGCCGCCGGAGGCCGACGTCTCCGCGCTGCTCGATCTGCTGCGGGAAGGCCAGTACGGCAAGCCCTTCGTCGTCGACGACGGCCGCACGTTGCGCCTCCACTTCTCGCTCGACTACGTGCAGAGCGAGATGAGCGCCCAGGATCCGGACGCGCTGCAGTTCGAATACGTGCAGCAGATGACCGCGTTCCTGCTGTTCGTGCCGCGACCCAGGCACATCAGCATCGTCGGACTCGGCGGCGGTTCGCTGACCAAGTTCTGTTATCGCCAACTGCCGCAGACGCAGGTCACGACCATCGAGATCGACGAGGATGTCATCGCGTTCTCGGAGCTGTTCGGCGTCCCGCAGGACGACGCGCGACTGCAGCTGGTGCACGCCGACGCGGTCGACTACTTCGACCGTCCGGACGCATTCGGCGGACCGGACCGGACCGACGTCGTGCTGATCGACGGCTGTGATCGCAACGGCATCGCCCCCTCGCTGCGCAACGAGCAGTTCTACCGCAACGTGCACGACCGGCTGCAACGCAACGGCATGATGGTGATGAATCTGGTCGGCAAGAGCGACTCGATCCATGAGCACCTGCACCTGATCGCATCGGTCTTCGGCGGGCGCCAGATCGTGCGACGCGTGCGCTCCAGCGGCAACCGCATCGTCTTCGCGCTGAAGAACCCGATGTACTTCCCCGACTGGAAGGCGATCCAACGCCTTGCCCGCAAGCTGCAGGAAGAACACGGCCTCGACTATCCGGACCTGGCGCGCAAGCTGCGCCGCGCGCCGCAGTTCCAGTCCTACACCGGCTGAAGCGCCGTGCCCGCAAGGGCCTCCGCGTTGTCCACCGCCGCTGCGGCGCCGTATCGTAGCGGCCCCGGCGCGGCATCGGCGCCAGAGCATCGACGACAACGAGGAGACTGGCATGGCGTACGCATCCATCAACGGCCAGAACATCTGTTTCGAAGACAGCGGCGGCTCCGGCATGCCGGTCCTGCTGGCCCATGGTTTCCTGATGGACCGCAGCATGTTCGCCGCGCAGGTCGACGCGCTTACTCCGGAGTTCCGGGTCATCACCTGGGATGCGCGCGGCTTCGGCGACACCGAATTCGACGGACAACCGTTCTCGTACTGGGATCTGGCCCGCGACGCCCTCGGCCTGCTCGATCACCTCGGCATCGAGCGTGCCGTCGTCGGCGGCATGTCGCAGGGCGGATACCTGTCCCTGCGCGCGGCGCTGACCGCCCCCGAACGGATCCGCGCGCTGGTGCTGATCGACACCCAGGCCGCTGCCGAGGACCCCGCGCTGAGCGGCGGCTACAAACAGTTGCTCGACACCTGGGCCACGCAGGGCCCCATCGATCCGATCGCGCAGACCATCGCCGGGATCATCATCAACGAACCCGAAGAAAACGCGCGCTGGATCGCAAGGTGGCGTGCGCGCCCGCATCAGACCATCGTCGAGCCCGGCCGCTGCCTGCTGCAGCGGGACGACATCAGTTCACGCCTGGGTGAAATCCGCTGCCCGGCACTGGTGATCCACGGCACCGCCGACACCGCGATCCCGATGGAACGCATGCAGGCGATGGCCAATGGCCTGGTCGACGCGACGGTCCTCGAAGTGCCGGGGGCGGCACATGCCGCCAACCTGACGCATCCACAGCCGGTCAACGCCGCACTGCTGCCGTTCCTGCGCAAGATCGCGACAACAGGCTGAACGCGCCTGCCCCTCAGCCCGGCGCCGGCGGTGTCGAGACGATGCGCAGGACATCGACATACGACGGCGCCGGCGCCACCGCTCCGCGGGCGCGCAGCAGACGGCGCAGGGCCGGCAGCCGGTAGTACGGCACCGACGCCATCAGGTGATGCTCGATGTGGTAATTGACGTTGAACGGCGCCACGGTCGCCCGCGCCAGCCAGCCGGCGCGGGTGCTGCGCGTGTTGCGCAACGGATCCGCCGAACGCTCGGTGCAGGCATGCTCGGCCATCGACCGGATCCGCACGAATACCGGGAATGGCGTCACATAGGCCAGTACCCAGACCCCGTAAAGCCAGGCATGGCCACTCACCGCCAGGATCGCGAACAGACCGGCATTGACGATCAGCATCGGCAGCATGTTGCGCAGCGCGGTGACCACGTAGTCATGAATCCTGCGTCCATTGGCGGGCAGGCGCTGCACATCGTTGGCGACGGTCCACCGGATCACGCCAGCGTCCATCAGCAGACGACCATAGAGCACCTTCAGGCCGGTCATGCCGGTCAGGTCGCGCAGCAGCTTGCGCGACAGCGCCGCCCGTGAAACCGGAAACGGTGCAATCAGGGAACGATCGGGATCGGCGTCCGATCCCGTCGCGCTGTGGTGGCGCCGATGGTGCGCCCGGTACTTGCGCACGTCCTGCCAGATCGGGCGCGCGCACAGCCAGTCACCGAACACGTCGTTCATCCAGCGGGTCCTGAACAGCGTGCCGTGCGCAGCCTCGTGTTGCAGGATGGCCAGGGCCAGTTGCCGCCCGGCGATCACCACCAGCGCGACACCCCACATCAGCGGGTGTGGCCACAGCGCAAGCAGCCACAGCGTTGCGCCGATCACCGCCCAGGTCGAGGCAATCGCGCAGGCGCCACGCCAGTCGGAACGTCGGGTCAGTTCCGCGATCTGTTCCCGGGTCAACAGACTGCGCAGGCCCGTCGTGCCGCCAGCGGCACGCGGCAGCCGCTCGCGCAGATCCGGCGGCGGGGTCGTGTCGTTCATCAGCTCGTTCTCCATGGTCCTTTCCATCCGCCGTGCTCAGCTCCGCCGACGGGCAGCCACCGCCCGGCGTGGCGGGGGCTTCGCCGGAACCGATGCCATCAGCTGCGCCCAGATCGCCTTGCCCGCCGCGTCGAACTGCCGGACCGAAGCGACGAATGCGTTGCGCAGCTCGGCATCGACCATCGGCGCCGGCAGCAGGGGATCGAACACCACATCGCGGATCGCGCGCCCGCCGAGCAGGAACGACTCCCGCGCGGCGACTTCCGGCTCGAGCCGGTCGGCGCGGCGCAGCCAGGCATCCAGCTCACGTCGCCAGCGCCTGTAGCCGGCATTGAGCGCTCTGGCGTCCCACAACCTGGCGATCCGTTCGACTCTCGGCGCGTCGAAATCGGTGGCCACGAACACGCTGGCGTCACGCTCCAGCCCCAGCAGATACAGGCGCTGCCGCACGCCCTCGACGCCGTCCTCGATATTGTTCGGGCGCACGAACAGCCCCGGCTCGAGCTCACGGAAGCCGAGCATGCTCAATGCCCGCTGCCGACGCCGCAGCGCCGCGCGGTCGCTACGGCCGAGCGGGCCGCTGTGCACCACCAGATAATCGCCCTGCCATGGGCGCACCCGCTGTTCGACGCGGCGCCAGGTCGCGACATCGCCGGCCAGCTCGTCGGCCAGGGGTCCCAGTCGATACAGACCGCGGCCCGCAGACTCGAGCAGCCGGTCGGCCGCCAGCCGGACCAGCGCGACCCTGACATTGTTCTCGCGAATCCCGAACAGCGCGCAGGCGAAGATCGCCTCGCGCACCGAAATCGGCCGCCCTTCGGCGGCCGACATCAGGTCCAGGATCAGATTCCGCGCCCTCGGTTTCATTACTAATATTCAAACAAATTGCGAATTCGTGAAACATTGCATACGATCGGGGATCGATGCAAGCCCACCGGAAATGCCCGATGACTGCCGACCTCGTCACGATCGAACACCAGGCCCCGCTGTATGTGGTGACAATCAATCGGCCCGAATGCCGCAACGCCGTCGATGGCCCGACCGCTGCGGCACTCGCGGACGCGTTCCGCGCCTTCGATGCCGACGACACGTTCAGAGTCGCGATCCTCACCGGCGCCGGCGGACATTTCTGCGCCGGCGCCGATCTCAAGGCGGTGACCGGTGCCGAACCCGAGCGTGCACACCGGATCGACGCGGCCGACGACGGGCCGATGGGGCCAAGCCGCATGCAGCTGTCCAAGCCGGTCATCGCGGCGGTGGAAGGCTATTGCGTCGCCGGTGGCCTCGAGTTGGCCCTGTGGTGCGACCTGCGGGTCGCCGATGATAGCGCCGTGTTCGGCGTGTTCTGCCGCCGCTTCGGCGTCCCGCTGATCGACGGCGGCACCGTGCGTCTGCCGCGCCTGATCGGCATGAGCCGCGCGATGGACCTGATTCTCACCGGTCGGCCGGTGGACGCGCGCGAGGCCGAACAGATCGGCCTCGCCAACCGCCGCGTCCCGGCCGGGAACGCTTTGCCGGCGGCGCGCCAGCTGGCGCTGCAGATCGCGTCGCATCCGCAGACCTGCATGCGCGGCGACCGCGCCAGTGCCTATGCGCAGTGGGGGCTGGCGGAAGACGACGCCATCGCGCAGGAATTCGGCTTCGGCCTGCGGACACTGCAGTCGGGGGAGACGGTGGCGGGCGCGGAGCGCTTCCGCGACGGCGTCGGCCGCCACGGACGATTCGACAGCTGATCCCACCCAAACCTCAGGTGCATGGCATGGACACGCTCAAGACGATGACCTACGCGGTGACCGGTCGCATCGCCCGCATCACCCTCAACCGCCCCGAGCGCGGCAACGGCATCACCATGGACATGCCGCGGGAACTTGCGGCCTGTGTCGAACGCGCCAATCTCGACCCCGCCGTGCACGTCATCGCTCTGTCCGGCAACGGCAGCGGCTTCTGCGGCGGCTATGACCTCGTCGAAAGTGCCGAAACCCTGCACATCGGCGCCGCCGATCCGGGCCGGCCGCCGGGTTCGGTGCTCGATCCGCAGGTGCAGATGCGCAATCACGCGCCCGGGGAAACCTGGGACCCGATGGTCGACTACGCGATGATGAGTCGCAACGTCAAAGGCTTCATGAGCCTGTTCCACAGTGAAAAACCGGTGGTCTGCAAGGTTCACGGCTTCTGCGTCGCCGGCGGCACCGACATGGCGCTGTGCTCCGATCTGCTGGTCATCGCCGACGACGCCAAGATCGGCTACCCGCCGGCGCGGGTCTGGGGCTCTCCGACCACGTCGATCTGGTTCCACCGCATCGGGCTGGAGAAGGCCAAGCGCCTGCTGTTCACCGGCGACTGCCTGTCCGGCGCCGAAGCCCGCGAGTGGGGACTGGCGATCGAGTCCGCCCCGGCCGACCGGCTCGACGCCCGCTTCGAGATCCTGCTCGAGCGCATCGCGCGGATGCCGGTCAATCAGCTCATCATGATGAAACTGCTGCTGAACCAGTCGGTGATGCAACAGGGCCTGCAGACGACACAGATCCTCGGCACCGTCTTCGACGGCATCACCCGTCACACCGCCGAAGGCTACGCATTTCAGCAACGGGCGATGCAGGCGGGCTTCAAGCAGGCGGTGCGCGAACGCGACGAACCCTTCGGCGACTTCGGCCTGTCGACGTTCAAGGGCTGACGCCGCCCGCGTCCGGCCCGCTTCAGGCCTGCGGCGGCAGGTGCCGGCCGAGCATCGCGATCAGCCGCTGCTTGGTCGGCACCACCCAGTTGGCCTTGAGCACCGGCGACAGCAGGCCGGCGTCCTCGAGTTCGTCGCACAGGTGCATCTGATGCGCCAGATCGAACAGGTCCAGCTGCTCGGTGAACAGTCCGTCGTCGCCCACCGTGATGAACGACACCCCGGGCGTCTGGAAGTAGGTTCCGTCGGCGCGCCGTCCCGGGCCGCGGTTCCACCAGTGTGTGATGATGCGATTGCCGTGCGTGGTGTAGCGCTCGATCGGGAAGCTCCAGCCTTCCCAGCCCACGCGCATGTCGCGGCCGTAGTGGGTCGCGCGGATCTCGTCGCGGGTGCGGGCGTGCACCCGCATGGTTCCGGCGTATTCGCAGACATAGTCGCAACGCTCGGCGTAGAAGGCATCCGCGATCCATTCCCACTCGCCCCTTCGCGCCGCCTCGACGAAGGCCTCGCGCAGGGCTTCCGCACGGGCCGCGACCGCTTCCGGTGTCAGCGCCATCTCAGATTCCTTGTAACCGGGTTCGGCGCCATCGTCGGCCGCGACACCCCGGTGCCGCGTCGTCCTTTCGCGTGAGAGCGTCGACATCCGACACCCGAATGTGCCCGGCCACGCGCTAAAATTGCTATATGAATCCCGCAATCCTGATCGGCGCCGTGATCGGCTTCGCCGTCGGCCGCTGGGGCGGCCTCATCGCTGGCGCCCTGGTCGGCTATTTCATCTCCCAGTGGTTCCGCAGCTCCGCGCTGGGCTCGGCGATGTCCCGGATCCAGCAGATCCAGGCGCAGTTTCTCGAGTCGACGTTCGCGGTCATGGGCGCCATGTGCAAGGCCGACGGCCGCGTCACCGCCGACGAGATCCGCGTTGCCGAACAGCTGTTCGACCGCATGCGTCTGTCACCGCAGGCGCGCGCGTCGGCCAAGGCCGCGTTCAATCGCGGCAAGGCCGCGGGGTTCGATCTCGACGCCGAGGTCGCACGCTTCGTCCGCGCATCGGGACGCCAGCCTGCCCTGTTGCAGATGTTCCTGCAGATTCAGCTGTCGGCACTGGCCGCCGACGGCAACGTCCATCCGGCGGAGCACGCGATGCTGCTGCGCATCGCCCGGGGTCTGGGCGTGCCCGAATCCGAGGTGCTGCGTCTCGAAGCCATGCTCCGTGGCGGCGCCGCGCGCGGCCCGGCTTCCGCCGACCAGCGGCTCCAGGACGCCTACCAGGTCCTGGGGGTCGAACCCTCGAGCTCGGACGCCGATCTCAAGAAGGCCTACCGCCGGCTGATGAGCGAGCACCATCCCGACAAGCTCGCCGCACGCGGCATGCCCGAATCGATGCGGGAAATGGCCGAACAGAAGACGCGCGAGATCACGAGCGCCTACGACCTGATCAAGTCCGCTCGCGCCGCCCAGGGCTAGGCAGCATGAGCGGCGCCACAGGCAATCAGGACTTGCCCGCCTTGCGGGTCGCGCCGCTGATGCTGTCCGGCTCGGTGCCATCGAGGCCGTGATCGACCGCCACTGCCCGACGCACCGCGGTGTCGGTGATCGAGAACAGCAGTGAAATCTCGTTGAGCATCGCCGCGCGATAGCGCGCGACGATCGCACGGCCCTCGGGCGAATCGGCCGCGGCGGCATTGGCGTCGAGGGACTGCTGCGCCGACGCGACGACCGGCGCACGCTTGCGCTTCCAGTCCGCGAACATCGCCGACCACATCTCCATCTCGGTCACCAGATCCTTCTGTCGCTGCTGCAGCAACGGACGGTTGTGCTCGATCGCGGCGCCGTCCTGACAGGGATCCGGACAGGACCGGAGCTTCTGGGTCACCGCGACCTGCCGCCCCGTCATCGCCTTCTTGACCCAGCGCGTACGCTTGGTCAGCGTCGCCACCGGCGCATCCTTGCCGGACGCCGAACTCAGATATCCGTTGTAGGCGCGGGCCAGGCGCTGCACCTCGGCACTGGCCTGCGGCGAGGGCGCGTAGGCCTCGTGCGCGTTCGGCGCCTCACCGCCGTTGAGCGTCAGGATGTCGGCGCGCTCTTCGGCGATCTTCTGCTGAAACGCCAGGTAGGGCGGCGCCACCATGTTGCCGCCGTCCATCCAGTGGACTGCGGTCATCGCATCGGCAGGTGGCGCCGGAACCTGCGCAAACAGATCGCTCAGGGATTCGGCATGCAAGGGCTGAACGAATGCAACGGCCGCGACAACGACCCCGAACAACAACGGCCTGGTACGCATCTGGATTCCGCTCCCGTGACAACGAGTTCACCACCACCCAGTGGCGCGCATTGACTCGCAAAAACGGGACCAGTGAATCCGCCGGCGGCTCGCGCCGGCCTGATGGATCAGCGCGGGGACCCGCTGCGCAGCAAGCCGCCCATCACCCCCGCGATACGAAACCGCGGTTGCTCCTGATCGTAGGCATCGCGCGCGAGATCCACCTCGATCGGCGCATAGCGCGGATTTTCGGCCTTCAGCACCACCCGGCTGCCGTCACGCAGATAGCGCTTCAGCGTGATGCGCTCCTCGCCGGTCATGTCGTCGTAGAGACAGGCGGCGATGATGCTTCCGGACGGCGCGTCGGTCTGCTGGTGAATACCGACCAGATCACCGGACAGGATGCCGGCGTCGACCATCGAGTCACCGTCGACCCGGTGCACAAAATCGGCGCGCGGCGTGAACAGATCCGGGTCAATGTTCAACCAGCTCTCCGCGTTCTCCGGTGCGGTGACCGGCGCGCCCGCCGCGATCCGCCCCAGCAACGGCAAGCCTTGCGGCGGCGCTTCGACGCCGCTCTCACCGCACAGGCGGATGGCGCGCGCGTCGTTGGACGCGATCTCGATCTCCCCCTTGCGCGCCAACGCGCGCAGATGATCCCGGGCCGCGTTCTGGGCGAATCCGAAATGGCGGGCGATGTCCCGCTGCGACGGCGGGTAGCCCTCGTCACGGACGCTGCGCCGGATGAATTCCAGGATTTCGGTTTGTCGGGGCGTCAGTTTGGCCATGGGGCTTGCATTCCGCGGGCATTGGGAATACTGTTCAATTGAACAGTACTTATCAGGTGAACAGCATTATGCCTCGCTCCACACCGCTGCGCCAACCCATCCATCCCCGCCGCCGCAGCGGCGGCCGTTCGGCACCGCGTTCGCGCATGGCGCTCGACACGCCGCCGCGGCGGCGCACCCGACTTGCCCAGCAGCCCGCGGACGCGTTGCGCGATCCTGAGCCTGCGAGCTTCGGCTGGCCGGACTGGCTGATGCGGGCCGCCCTGGCCAGCACGATGCTGTCGATCAGCGCACTGCACCACGAAGCGCTGATTGATGCGGTGCGCACGCTGTTCTGATCCCGCCGTCACGGCCACCGGAAACCCTCCGCGCGCCGGGGCGCCGCGCGGGTCCCGGGATGCGTGCCCGCCATGCGCAAACCAAGAAGGCCGGCGTAAGCCGGCCTTCTTGGTTTGCTGAACGCTGATGTCCTGAATCGGAACGCCTAGAACGCGGCGGCGTCCTCGGTATCGACCGGCAGGGCAAGCTGATCGGGGCGCGCCCACCCGACCTTGCAGGTGCTCAGCGCCAGCACCTGCTGTCGCCAGGAGTACGGCCCGCCCGGACGCCCGATCAGTTTCATCTCGGACAGAACGAGCACCGGCCGTCCACGCAGCGCTTCGTTGTGGGATTTGAGTTCGGCATCCGGGCCGAACCGCAGACGCATGCCCACCGGCCATTGGGTTGCCGGGCGCGAAGGAATGTTTGCTGACGTCGACTGGCTCATCGTCAAACCGGATCTGTAGAAACGACATCCGATTGTCGAGCACATCCCCCGAACCAAGGTCAGTACCGCCGTGTACACCGCACGTCGGAAAACTTCTGTTTATTGAGTAGGATAATTCCGACGTTGAATCGGGAAATCCCCCTCATTCCGGCTAGGCTTGCTGCCGGTTCAGGGTGTCGACCTGCTCGTTGAGCGTCAGAAAATCGTACAGCACGCCCAACAGGAACAGACCGCCGGTCAGCAGGTACAACAGACCACTCAACCACTTGCCCATGTAGAAGCGGTGGATCCCGAAGACGCCCAGAAACGTCAGCAACAGCCACGCGACCGAATAGTCGGTCTCCCCGGACTGGTACTTGAAGTCCGCGTCCCGGTCCATCCCCGGAATCAGGAACAGATCCACGAACCAGCCGATGAACAGCAGTCCGAGCGTGAAGAACCAGATCACGCCGGTGATCTGACGGCCGTAATAGAAACGATGCGCCCCCATGCGCCCCCATGAATCCAAAGATCCACAGGATGTAGCCGATGACCTTGCTGTGGGTGTTGTTGTCGGCGCTCATGGTGCGTCCCGATGATGAGATGGATTGAATGCGGAGGTGACGCTGCGCTGCGGACGGCGTCAGCCCGGCCCGCCCGCGACCATGGCCGCTCCGATCGCCGCGGCCAGTTGATCCAGGCGCTGGCGCCGCTGCACGGTTTCCCGTCGCGGAACGGTAATGGTGGTGATGTGCCAGACCAGACGTGACAGGGTATGAACGGTATCGCCGCCGAATCGTGGAATCACGTGGATGTGCACGTGCGGAACGGACTGGCTGGCGCCGGGACCGTCATTGATCAGCAGATGCTGCGCCCGGCTGCCGAGCGCCCGCTGCTGCGCCTGCCCGACCCGCTGGGCGACGTTCCAGAGATGGCTGCGCGTATCCGGCGGCAGTTCCTGGAGGGTCCGGACCGACTGGAGCGGAACCACCAGAGCGTGCCCCCGGGTGATCGGATTGATGTCCATGAAAACGGCGCAATGCGCGTCCCGATGGACGAAGCTGGCGGGGATCTGGCCAGCAATGATGCGGTCGAAGATCGTCATAGGCCGCAAACTGTAGCGGCTGCGGCCTGCGTCCGCACCCGCCCGCCGCGCCGGCGCGAACGCAGCGACCGGTTCAGGCGGCCCGGAGCAGGCGCTCCAATGCGATGCGCGCCTCGAGGTGCTCCAGCGCGGCCTCGAGCTTGGCCTGTGCGCTGATCAGATCATCCGGCATCCGATCGGGCGTGATGCCGTGCCGCCCGATTTCGCCGATCGTCTGGATCGCACGCTGAACCACCAGCCTCATCCGTTCCTGATCCGTCATGTGAGGGACTCCTGAGCACGTACCCGCGCGCCTTGCGCCGACGCCGTCCATTGTCGTCAGGCATCAACCGCCGCGCGCGTGTTTTCTGACCAACGGCAGCGCTGCCGCCGGGCACCGGCCCCGCGCATGCCGCAACGCGTGCTCCCCATCCGTCGCGGCGTGCGGCGCACAGTAGAATCGTGCGCATGGAAGACTGGGTGTTTCGAGCGATGGCGCGCTGGCCCGACGTACCGGCGCTGTTTGGCTGGCTGGCGCTGGACCGGCGCGGTCGGTGGCGCATCAAGGGCGAGCTGATCCAGCGCCCGCAGGTCATCGACACGATCAACGCCAACTACGCGGCGGACGCCGATGGACGCTGGTTCTTCCAGAATGGGCCCCAGCGGGGCTACGTCGCCCTCGCCTACACGCCGCTGGTACTGCAATTCGACACCGACGGCAGGCTCTGGACCCATACCGGGCTGCCGGTCACCTCTCCGGAGGCGGCCTACATGGACGAGGATGGGGCCATCACGCTAGTCAGCGAGCACGGGCCCGGCGTTGTCCGCGACGACGATCTGCCCCAGATGCTCGAGCGGCTGCGCGGCCCCACGGGGCCGGCCGATGAAGCGGCATTGATGACGGCACTGGACGCCAGCTCCGGCCTGACGACCGCCCTGACCGTCGCCCTGGGTCCGATCGAACTGCCTGTGGTCCGCCTCGATGCCGCCGAACTCCCCCGCGTTACGGGCTTTGTGCGCGAGCCTCGCCCGAAACAGGGGGAGAAGCACAGCTGGTGACCTCCGCAAGCCTCCCCAACCCCGCCCCCTAACTTTTGGCATCACGAACCTACCCCTTCGGGCAGGGGCATCCTCCGCCAACTGTGACAGCATCGGCGTGGGGAGATTTGCGAGACTTCGGCGACCACTGGTCCGCGTCAGACCGGCACAGGCCATCCCGCCTGCGTAAGAACGATTGCCGAGCATCCGATTCTTCCCGCTCGCCGAGACGCCCGGGACGGTTGGTCCCGCAGGCGGTCGAGGCGGGACGACAACGAACAAATCCCTAAGCGCCGGAGGAAGATATGGGAGCAGCAAGAACCAGGGGTTGGGTGAGGACGTCGGTGATCGCCGGCGCAACCTGCGCCGCGGCGGCCATCGGAACGGCGCATGCGGCGGACGATGCCAGCACGTTCCAGGAAGTCAGCCGGGCAATCTACGTCGCGCCGATGCTGACCCTGACCATCCCCGACGACAGTCGCGAGAACGAGAAAGGGATCGGAGGCACGCTGTCGATCGGCACGCGGCTGACGGACTTCCTCGCGATCGAGGCCACGGGGTACTACAACAAGCTCAATGACGAGGCCGACCTCGTCCCCAACAGCCCGACGGAAATGGTCGGCTACGGCGGCAATCTGCTGCTGTTCCCGTTCAGCGGGGGGCTGTCGAACGTCTTCGGCATCGTCGGCGCGCAGAAACTCGACGTCACCGAGCATCCCGCCATCGACGGCGCTTCGAACCCGATCCTCGTCGACTATGACTCGACCGTCTACGAGGCCGGCGTCGGCGTCCTGTCCGCGATCAACCTGTTCGGAAACCCCGCAGCGGTCCGTTTCGAGATCCGCTATCGCCTCGATCCGCACGATCAGACCGATCTCGGCACCGGCGGCGAGGATCAGTTCTCCGACGGAATCATCAACCTCGGCCTCATGGTGCCGCTGTTCAAGGGCAAGGAAGAGGCACCGCCTCCGCCTCCGCCGCCGCCGCCAGTCGTGGTACCGGTGGTCGAGCCACCCCCGCCGGCGGACACCGACGGCGACGGCGTGACTGACGATCTCGATCAGTGCCCCGAAACCCCCGCAGGCACCGAGGTCGACGAAGTCGGCTGCCCGTTGCCGCCGCCCTGCGAATCGCCGGCCGATGGCCAGAAGGGCGACCTGCGCGGATGCAAGGCAGGGGATGTGGTGGTCCTGCACGGCGTCAACTTCGAGTTCGACAAGGCGGCGCTCACCGCCAATGCCAAGACGCTGCTCGACCTGACCGCCGAAGCGCTCGCCGAAGCACCCGCCATCAAGGTCGAGGTCGGTGGACATACCGACGCCAAGGGAGCCGATGCCTACAACCAGAAACTGTCCGAACGTCGCGCCCAGGCCGTCGTCGACTACCTGGCTGGCAAGGGCATCGACCCGGCACGGATGCGCGCCACCGGATACGGTGAATCCCGGCCGGTCGCGGACAACGAGACCGAGGAAGGCCGCGAGCAGAACCGCCGGGTTGAACTGACGGTCGAGGAGTAGTCGCTCCGGCATGGAGGCGCGCGGCTGACCGGCCGCGCGCCTCATCTCCGGACCTCGCGCGAAACGACGCGATTGCTAAGATGGTCCGACGTCGTTGCCGAACCGCTTGCCCGTTATGCCCGCAGAAGACCGTCAGAGCCCCGCCACACCGCCTGACGCTCGCAAATCGTCGGAAAGAGCCGGCGCCCGACGGCGGTTGTTTCTGGCACTGGCGGTCCTGATCGTCGGCGCCGGCCTGACCGAGAGTTTCACGCGCAGCCAGGAACACCGCTTCGACCAGCAGTATCGACAGGAAGTGCTGCTGCGTGCCGCCGCCATCCGGGCCAGCCTCGAAGGCGCCCTGAATGAGACGGTCTACCTCGCAAACGGCCTGGTCGCGTTCATCCGCAGCGTCGATCCGATCGAGGAAGAGAACGCCGAGCTCGCACTGCGGGCCGTCTTCGAGTCCGATCCGCATATCCGCAATGTCGGCCTCGCGCCGGACAACATCCTGCGGTACATCTACCCGATCCAGGGAAACGAAGCGGCGCTCGGCCTGAGCTACGCAAACGTCCCGACCCAGTGGCCCAGCGTCCAGCGCGCCATGCAGACGCGGAAAACCGTCGTGACCGGCCCGGTGGCGCTGGTGCAAGGGGGCCGCGCCCTGATCAGTCGGACGCCCGTGTTCCTGTCCGACGGGCGGTACTGGGGACTGATCAGCATCGTCATCGACATCGATGAGCTCATCCACGACGCCGGACTGGATGCCACCGTCGACGGCGTCGACTACTGGTTGCAGGGGGACACGCACAGCGCATCGCCCACGGCCCCCGCGGCGGACACCATCGTCGGCAACCCGAACACGATGGCCCGTTCACCGCTGACGATGTCCATCGACATCCCCGGCGGGACCTGGCGGCTGATCGCCGCGCCCGTAGACAGCTGGGCCCGACCGCACCCATACCTGCAGGCATTGCGTTCGGGCGGCATGGCCCTGTCCGCCCTGCTCGCCTGGTTCGTCTGGTCACTCCTGCATGGGCGTGCGCTGTCGGTCGCCCACGCCCGCCGCCTGTCCGAGACCAATGCCCAGCTCGCCAGCGCGATCACTGACCTGGAACGCCTGACCCGCAACGACGCGCTGACCGGCATCGCCAACCGCCGCCATTTCGAGGAAGCCCTGGAAATCGCGTGGGCGCAATGCCAGCGCCAGCGGCAGCCGCTGAGCCTGATGCTGATCGACGTCGATCATTTCAAGCACATCAACGACAGTCTCGGCCACGCCGTCGGCGACGACTGCCTCACCGAGATCGCGCGGCGACTGTCGAGCGGCATCCGCCGCGCCGGGGAACTGCTCGCCCGCTACGGCGGGGAGGAATTCGTCGCACTGTGCCCGCTGACCGGACACGCCGAGGCATGCGCCCTGGCCGAGCATCTGCGCAGGCTGATCGACAGCCAGACGTTCAGCCCCCACGGCAGCGATGCACCGTTGCAGCTGAGCGTCAGCATTGGCGTATCCACCGTCGTCCCGGACGCATCCATCCATCCGCGCGAACTCAAGGTCCGGGCGGATCGCGCGCTGTATCAGGCCAAGGCCAACGGCCGCAATCGGGTCTGGTCGCTGGACCCGAAGGCGGGCTAGCGCCGCTTCGACTGCAGGGCGTCGGCGAGCGCCGCGCCCAACGACCCCATCCGCTCATCGCTCTTGGAAGCGCCGCGCCCGGGCGCGCCCGGGCGCGCCTGTCCTGCAGGCCGCGACGGCTTGCGCGATCGGCGATCACCATCAGCGCCGGCGCCCGCGCGAGGACTCCGCGCTTCGCCGCCGTCCTTGCGCATCGACAGCGCGATGCGCTTGCGCTTCGGGTCGACATCGACGACCCGAACCCGCACGACATCGCCGGCCTTGACCACCTGGTGCGGATCCTTGACGAAGCGATCCGCCAACTGCGAGACGTGGACCAGACCGTCCTGGTGCACCCCGACGTCGACGAACGCGCCGAACGCGGCGACATTGGTTACCGTGCCCTCGAGCATCATGCCGGGGCGCAGATCGCCGATCTCGTTGACCGCGTCGTTGAATGCCGCGGTGCGGAACCCGGGACGCGGATCCCGGCCCGGCTTCTCCAGCTCCGCGATGATGTCGCGCACCGTCGGCAGGCCGAAGTGGTCGTCGACGAAGCGCTGCGGATCGACCGCCCGCAACGCCGTGGCGTCGCCCATCAGGGTCCGGAGATCGCGCCCGCAGGCCGCGACGATCCGCTCGGCCACGCCGTAGGCCTCCGGATGCACCGCCGAGGCATCGAGCGGCTCGGCACCGTTCGGAATCCGCAGGAAGCCCGCGCACTGTTCGAAGGTCTTGGGACCGAGCCGCGCAACCTCCAGCAGATCGCGACGGGTCCTGAACGGGCCGTTGGCATCGCGATGCATGACGATGGCCTCGGCCAGCGACGTGCCCAGACCGGCCACGCGGGCCAGCAGCGAGGCCGACGCGGTGTTGAGGTCGACACCGACGGCATTGACCGCGTCCTCGACGACGGCGTCGAGGCTGCGCGCGAGCCGGAACTGGTCGACGTCGTGCTGGTACTGGCCGACGCCGATCGACTTCGGCTCGATCTTCACCAGTTCCGCGAGCGGATCCTGCAGCCGCCGCGCGATCGACACCGCGCCGCGCAGCGAGACGTCGAGGTTCGGAAACTCGCGCGAGGCGGTTTCGGATGCGGAGTAGACCGATGCCCCCGCCTCACTGACGGTGACCTTGATCGGCTTGGGCGCGGGAAGATCGCCCAGCAGTTCCGCGACCAGCTTGTCGGTCTCGCGGCTGGCGGTCCCGTTGCCGATCGCCACCAGCTCCACGGCATGCGCGCGGATCAGCCGCGCCAGCTCCGCCTGCGCGCCGCGAACATCGTTGCGGGGCTGGAACGGATAGACCGTCGCGGTTTCGAGCAGCTTGCCGGTGCCGTCGACCACGGCGACCTTGACGCCGGTGCGGATGCCCGGATCCAGCCCCATCGTCGCACGGGACCCGGCCGGCGCGGCCAGCAGCAGATCCTTGAGGTTGCGCGCGAAGACGTGAATGGCTTCCTCTTCGGCACGCTCGCGCAACTCGACCATCAGGTCGACCGACAGGCTCATCGAGAACTTGACCCGCCACGACCAGCGCACGACTCCGAACAGCCACGCGTTCCCGGTGCCGGCCGCGCTGTCGTACGGAACCGCATAGGTGTCCGCGATGATCCGCTCCACCGGCTTGACCGGCGACGGATCCTCGGCGTCGATCTCGATTTCGAGCGCGAGGACATCCTCGTTGCGTCCGCGCATCATCGCCAGCGCGCGATGGCTCGGCACCGTCGCCCAGCGCTCATGATGATCGAAGTAGTCGGAGAACTTGCTGCCGGATTCGGCCTTGCCTTCGACCAGCCGCGACCGCAGCACTGCCTTTTCGCGCAGATAGGCTCGCAAGCGCCCGAGCAGCTCGGCGTTCTCGGCGAACTGCTCGGTGAGAATGTCGCGGGCGCCGTCGAGCGCGGCCTTGACGTCCGGCACCTCGTCGGTGACGTAGGCCTGCGCCGCCGTCTCCGGATTCAGGCCGCGATCCTGCAGCAGCGCCTCGGCCAGCGGGCCGAGTCCTTTCTCACGCGCGATCTCCGCGCGGGTCCGGCGCTTGGGCTTGTACGGCAGGTACAGATCCTCGAGCTCCGCCTTGGTATCGACGCCGGCGATCCGCGCCTCGAGCGCGTCGGTGAGCTTGCCCTGCGACCGGATCGACTCGAGTACGGTCTCGCGACGCGCGTTCAACTCGCGCAGATAGGACAGGCGCTCCTCCAGCGTACGCAGCTGGCTGTCATCGAGCCCGCCGGTGACCTCCTTGCGGTAACGCGCGATGAACGGAACCGTGGCCCCTTCATCGAGCAGGCCGATGGCGGCAATGACTTGGGGGGCGCGTGCGGAAATCTCGGCGGCGATCGTCTGGGCGATGCGCTCAGCAGGCTGGGTCATGGGGGACTCGCTGCGAAAATCAAAAAACGGGGCGCGACCTTAACCCGAGGCGGCGCCAGCGCCAATCTGGCGCGTCACGGCCGATTGTGCTTGGCCCCGACGCGGCATTCAGGCGGCAGCTTCGTCGCCGTCGACGCAGACCCGATTGCGCCCGCTCGCCTTGGCCTGGTAGACCGCCCGGTCGGCGGCCTCCTGCAAGCCGCGCAAGGCATCGCCGCCGATCGGGCGGCACTCGGCAACACCGATCGAGACGGTCACGCCGGTGTGCATGGATTCGATGCGCTGCTGCATGCGGCGGGCGATTGCGGCCGCGTCGCGGAGTTCGACACCGGGGAAGATCGCCATGAACTCGTCGCCACCGAAGCGGGCCAACAGATCGGAATCACGCCGCAGGCAGGCCTTGAGCTCGGACGCGACGCGCTTGAGCAGCTCGTCCCCCTCGAGATGCCCGTGGTTGTCGTTGTAGACCTTGAAGTGGTCGAGGTCGATCGCCAACAGTGAAATCGGCCGCTCGCCATCGATCGAGTGGTTCCACGCCATGTCGAGATAGGTATCGAGGCGCCGGCGGTTGGGGATCTCGGTCAGACCGTCGAGATGCGCCAGATCGTGCAGTCGCTGGTTGGCGATTTCGAGTTCGGTCGTGCGCTCGGCGACCATGGCCTCGAGCTGGTGCGCCTGCAAGCGCAGCCGCAGCGTCCGCCAGCGCACGATCGCCGTGATCAGGATCCCGGTGCTGAACATCAGCACCGCGATCCACAGGACGCGCGCCGCCGGCGACGCATACCACGGTGCTTCGACGAGGATGCGCAACGGCGCCATGTCGACGATATGTCCGCGGCTGTCGCGGGCGCTGATGCGCAGGCCGTAGTCGCCGGGGGGCAGGCGGCTGTAGGCCACACTGGGCATCTCGCTCCACTCGGTTGCCTGGGCTTCCAGCCCGACCAGACGGCTCCGGTAGACCACGCGCGCCGCGCCGGCCAGATCCGGCAGCGCGAAGTGGACGGCCAGCGTGCCGCCGCCGAACGGCACCCGGATCGATCCGCCCGCGTCCGGCAACGGCTGCGCCGTGGGCACACCATCGGCTCCAACCACCTCGATGCCGCGCAGGACCAGCTCGAGGCCGTTGGCCGCCGGGTCAGGCGCACGCGCCGGATCGAAGCGCAGAACACCGTGCGTGGCGCTGAACAGGGCCGCGCCGGCATCGTCGAAACCCAGCGCCTGCAACTGGCCGTGACGGAAGCTGCCCAGCGTCTCCTGACGCCAGTGCCCGCGCTCGACCTCGCGATAGATCCGGTTGAAGCTGAACGCCCAGCGCCGCCCATCGGGCGCCTGCGCCAGCTCCAGCAGCTCGCCGGGCCGTCGCAAGTCCGCGAGCCCGCCCAGATCGCTGGCCTGGAAGGCCTGGCCATTCCATTCGAAGAAACCGGCCGCGGTCGCCGCGACCAGCTTGCCGTCGAGACGGACGATCCGCGCCTCCGCGCCGCCGCCGTATGCCAGGTCCGATTCGGCGTAGCGGGTGCTTTCGAGCAGTTCACCGTACCCGGGGTCGAAACGCAGACGATGGATCCCGTCGCGCGACGTCCCCAGCCACAGCTCGCCGCGCGCGAGCTCGACGGCGGTCAGCACCTGCGCCTCATCCATGTCGTCGACGCGAACGCTCTCGGTCCAGACACCACCGGACCGGCGTAGCACGACGATGCCCGATTCGGTGCCGACGAAGACGGTCTCCGGTTCGAAACCGGAGCGCATCAACAGCCGGGGATAGACCGAATCGTCGGTCAGCGGCTGAGCCCGGTCGTTACGGATCAGGCGGACGCCGTAGGTATCGGCAAGCAAGGCGGTCTCGTCGTCGATCGGCAGCAGGTCCCAGGCCTCGATATCGGACCAGGCCTGGCGGTCGAACTCGGGACGCCCATGGCGCTCCCAGATCCGATAGACCCCGGACGCGGTCATCCCGAACCACTGCCCGCGCCACTGCACCAGCTTGTTGAGGGCGCGGCTCCAGCCCTGCTCCGGCCCCAGCACGGTCCACGGCGCGGGCCACTGCACGTGAAACGCCGCCTCCTGGCTGGCCACGAGCAAGCCGCCGTCACGCGCGCGCGCCAGGCCGGCGAGGAAATCGTGATCCACCCGGAACCGCCAGTAGGTCTCCACCGCCGGCGCGTAGACATAGACCTCGCCCTCGGTGCCGGCCAGGGCAACGGTGCCGTCCTCGAGCGGCATGCCGTCGCTGAACGCGTTCGACTCCGGAAATTCGGGCGGCATGCGACGCACCCCGACGCGGCCGTTGCGCAGCTGGCGCCAGACGCCGTCGGCGCACAATGCCAGCAGCGCCGGACCGTTCGCGTCCCTGATCGGAACGAACTTCCAGACATGATCCTGCAAGCGCTCACCGCCCGGCAGCAATGCCCAGTCGTCGCCGGTCCAGCGCATCAGACCATGTCCGCGAAACTGCAGCAGCAGCTCACCGTCGTGCTCGACCATCGCGCCGTAGCGCTGCGGATACCGCCACGTGCGCACCACGCCGCTTGCCGGATCGAAGCGGAACAGGTGTTCGAGCGCGCGAAAGAACACGCCCTCGCCGGAAACGACGATCTGCCAGATGTCCGCGATCGACTCGTCCGCGCCGAGTCCGGCTGCGGCGGTCAGGTCGTAGTAGCGCTCGATGCCGGAAGCGTCGCGCTGCAGATAACCGAAGGCGTTGAATCCGCCCACGTAGACCCGGCCGTGCCCGTCGTGTCGCAACGAACGGACGATGTCGCCGTTCGAGGTCTTGATCAGCCGCCATGCAGCGCCGTCATAGGTCATGACGCCGCCGTGCCCGGCGACGTGGACGACCGAATGATCGTCGACGTCGATATCGAAGTTCTGCAGGTAGAGATCGAGATCCGGCTGCAGACGCGTGATCAGCGGATCGCCGTCGAGCACGCCGCGAGCCGACGCGGTCGCCTCCAGCAACCCGCCCCCCAACCAGACCACCGCGATGGCGAGCCGCCACCAGCGGCGCATCGACCGCCACGCTGGCGCCGAACCGGACGCAGCACCGCCGCGCCCGGCGCCGCTGTCATGCCGCGCTGGAACTGATGTCATTTCCATCCGAATCGTCCGGACCGCCCCATCCCCGGGAGCATGGTTCTTCTTGCCCAGCTTGGGACTATGTCGGACTCGGCCCGCAAAGGCCAGCATCCCGCGGCACGCTCAGGCATGATGCAAAGGCCGGCCGCCGGTCATCCCCCGCCAGGAGATTCCGATGGGCATCACCAAGAAGCTCAATCCGCTGGACTGGACCTTCCTTGCCGCCGAATCGCGTGAATCGATGATGCACGTCGGCGCCTTGATGCTGTTCGAACCGGCGGCGGCGCAGCATCCCGAGCAGCTGCGCACGATGATGGACGAGCTGCGCGAACAGGCCGAGGCGTATCCGCCGTGGAATCTGAAGCTGCGCTATCCGGAGCGCCCGGCGGCGCCTCGCCAGGCCTGGATCGAGGACCCCGACTTCGACGTCGAATACCACATCCGCCGCTCGGCCCTTCCCGTGCCGGGCGACGAACGCGAGCTCGGCATCCTCGTGTCACGCCTGCACAGCCACAACATCGATTTTCACCGTCCGCCGTGGGAAGCCCATTTCATCGAAGGACTCAGCGACGGCCGCTTCGCGATCTATCTGAAGGTGCATCACGCCCTTGTCGACGGCTACACCGGCATCCAGCTGCTGTCGCGCAGCCTGTCGGGCAACCCCGACGAGCTCGACACCCCGATCTTCTTCGCACGCCGACCGAAGCCGCGGGCGCGCGGAGCCAGGAGCCGGACGCCGCCGACGCTGGACGCACTGATGCAGGCGGTCCGGGAGCAGTACGGGGCGACCCGCAACATCACCCGCGCGCTGACCACGGTGCTCGGACGCAAGGATCGCGCTCTGATCGCACCGATGCAGGCGCCCAAATCGGTCCTGAACCAGCGCATCAGCCGCAACCGGCGGTTCGCGACCCAGCAGTTCGATGTGTCCCGCCTCAAGGCCGTCGCCGCCGCCCGCGGCGGCACCCTCAACGACGCCGTCCTGATGTTGTGCGGATCGGCCTTGCGGCGGTATCTGATCGAACAGGACGAGTTACCGCTGGAACCGCTTACGGCGATGCTGCCGGTCAATATCCGCCCCAAGGACGATCCCGGCGGCGGCAACGCCGTCGGCGCCATCCTCGCCACGCTGGCAACCGACGTGGCCGATCCGGAGCAGCGCTTCGAAACCATCGTGGCCTCCACGCGCAGCGCCAAGGCCCAGCTTCAGGGCATGACCCGCAGCGCGATCATGCAGTACAGCGCGCTGCTGATGGCGCCGCTGGCCCTGTCGCCGATTCCGGGCGTGGCCGGACGGATACGCCCGGCGTTCAACGTGGTCATTTCAAACGTGCCGGGACCGACGCAGGCACTGTACTTCCGCGGCAATCGCATGCAGGCCTACTACCCGCTGTCGATTCCGTTTCACGGCTACGCCCTGAACATCACCGTGGTCAGCTACGAGAACACGTTGAACTTCGGGTTCATCGGCTGTCGCGATCAGGTTCCGCATCTGCAGCGGCTCGCGGTCTACAGCCGCGAGGCGCTCGAAACCCTGGAGTCGGAACTCGATCTGTGAGCGCCCCCGCAGGACCGCTCACGGCCGCCGGATCTGCGCCTCGAGATTGGCCTTGACCGCCCGCGCGTCGTAGGCGTCGACGCGGTCCGCGGGACGTGTCCCGGAATAGACCCGGATGTCGGCCTGCGCGTGATATTCGGTACCGTCACCGCCGGCGCGGGTCCCGATGCCGATCCCGAGTCCGGCATGCGATCCGCCGCCGAAGCCGCCGATGCCGATACTGACGCCGGACCCCGGCTTCGCGCTGCCCTGCGTGCCCTGGCCGATGACGACGAAGTAATCGCGCCCCGTGGCCAGCGTCAGCTCGGCCGCCCGATACAGCAGATAGTTCTCGGCGGTCTGCCGCGAAGTTGCCGAGCTGCCGATGAAATGGATCTGATAACGGTCCGGTTCGAGCTGCTGCTCATAATAGCCATACCCCTTCTGCAAGGGCTGGTAAGGGGTGGCGACAGCGCAGGCCGCGAGCACGACGCCGGCCCAGCCGGCGAACCCCGCGCTCCGGGCAATGCTCCACCCGCGGCGGCTCACGACGCGTCCGCCACCGGCTCGACGCGCTCGAGCACCTGCAACCCGCCGATCCCGCAGCGGTTGAGTTCGATATTGCCGGGATCACGGACCAGCAGACGGTCGGCGACGCCCAGTGTTGTCGTGCGCGCGGTGAAGCCGATGGCATAGGCGGTCGACAGGCCATCGCAATGCTGCATCAGGGTCACCAGATACCGCCGCGTCGGCCCCGTCGAGATGATCAGATGCATGTCGTCGAGATAGGTCCAACCGTCCAGGCGATAGTGCGGGATCGACAGGATCTCGTCCCCGAGCCGATAGCCCATCAGCTCCAGGCGCTCGGCCAGGGCATCCGCTGGCTCGGCACGCTGCGCCGCCGCCCCGTCGCTGGAGGGCGCCGTCGTCGACGCGCAACCGCCGGCCATCATCAGCCACAGCGCCGCGATCGCGGCGCAGCCGCCACGGCGCAAGGTGGCTCGGCTAATCCTCAACGGAGTCGTCATCCACCGGCGCGTCGTCGGCAGGCGCGCCTTCGGCCAGATCGGATTTGACGGCCGCCGACCCGGCAATGATCGCGCGACGGATGTCGCGAAGCTGCTGTTTGACGATGCGGGCATTCTCAGTCCCCATGCGGACCAGAATCTTCTGACCGGAGGACAGATCCTCGAGTTCCGGATCAGCGTAGCGGTAAAGCACCTTCGGGCGCACCAGCCGGATCGGCCCCTCGACCTCGGGTGCCCGCAGGAGATGGTCGATGATCCCGATCAGGCGGTCATTGAAATAGCGATCGGGGAAACCCAGATCCGCGTAGGCCTGCTGGAACAGCGGGTAGTAGCGCAGGTACAGCGCCGCCAGCTGCTCGGCGTCGACCGCCTTGAAGGCCGATATGTAGGGGGCATAGCGCTCGCCGTTGCGCGGATCGAGCACGATCTGATCGTCTTCGACGACCCGGACCTCGGGGCGCCCCGGGACGTGGCGAACCGGGCGCAGACGCAGCGGCAGCGGATCACCGTCGAGGCTGTCGATCGCCACGACCAGACGCTCGATGATCCGCCGCGGAATCAGGTAGGCGTCGATCGGCGGCTTGCCGAAGACCTGCTCAAGCCCCTCGCGCACCTCCGGATCGCTGTCGCCCAGCGCGGGCAACGGCGGAGCGGACGGCTGCGTCTCGTCGCCGTTGTCGGCGGTTTCGGCGGGCTCCACCGGATACTGGATCTCCGCGGCCGGCGGCGTCTCTTCGACCGGCACTTCGGCAATCGTCTCTTCGACGGGCTCGATCGTTTCGATCCCGCCGTCAGCCTGCCCCCGATACAGGTAATAGCCGATTCCGGTCAGCACCAGCACCACGGCAAGCAGAAACCCAACCCACACACCTCTGTTCATATTGACGTTCCGTCGTCTCTCGTTTTCACGTCCCGACGTGCAGTCTCCCAGAAAGGCGGGACATCTTCACGTCACCCGGCTTCGACCTCATCCGCTTGGAGGAATTCACCGGCCCGATTCGTTGCTAAAAGCACGGTGCTGGAATTAACGAACCAGCCTCTCAAAATTCAACACCGCCGATTCTGCCGGAGAATGCCTGTGACCGCTGCGACCCAAACCCTGACGCCTCGCGAGACGCCGCGCGTCCCGGGCCTGCCCCTGATCGGCAACCTGCTGGGCATGGCCAAGGACCCGGCGCAGTATTTCGTCGAGTGCTACCGCAAGTACGGCCCGGTGTTCCGCCTGAATATCCTCGGCAACGATTACGTCGTCATCGCCGGCATCGAGGCCGCCACCTTCCTCGGCACGCGCGAAGGCAAGGAATGCCTGCGTTCGAAGGAGTTCTGGGAGGGCCTGGTCGGCGAATACAAGGCCACGCGCATCCTCACCGGCGAGGACGGCGAAAGCCACAAGGAGCTGCGCGACATCATGCGCAGGGGCTACTCCAAGGAGTCGATCAAGGGCCGCTACAACGAGCTGGTGGCGATCACCGACCGGGTCATCGAACGCGACTGGAAGATCGGCAAGAAGGTCCCGGTGGTGGAGGCGATGCAGTACATGGTCACCGACCAGCTCGGCACCATCCTCACCGGCGCGGCGCCCTTGGAGTACGTCAAGGACATCCGCTACATGATCCTGCACATCCTCAACGTGCTGGTCACGCGGCAGCGGCCCAAGATCCTGCTCAAGAAACCGCACTACAAGAAGGCCAAGGCCCGTGTTTTCGAGCTCGGCAACAAGATGATCGAACAGGCGCGCGCCCGTGCCGGCAAGGTGCCGGACGATCAGAAGAACCTGATCGACGACATCTACGAGGCGCACGTGAAGACGCCGGACGTGATGCCGGCCTCCGACCTGATCGTCGCGCTGACCGGACCCTACGTCGCCGGGCTCGACACCGTCGCCAACACCACGGCCGCGATCGTCTACACCGTCCTCAAGCATCCGGAAGTCAAGGCGCGCGTACTGGCCGAGGTCGACGCACTGTTCGCCGAGGGCGAGATCGAGGAAGGCGACCTGCTCAAGCGCATTCCGTCGCTGCAGGGCGCGATCATGGAAACGATGCGGCTGTATCCGATCGCCGTGGCGCAGATGCGTACGGCGACCAAGGACTTCATGTTCGAGGGGCACCAGATCCACCGTGGCGACATGGTCTACATCGCCACCAGCGTGCCGCACTTCATGGAAGAGTACTTCCCGGAACCGCGCAAGTTCGATATCGACCGCTATACCAAGCCGCGCGCGGAACACATGCAGGCGGGCGCCTACTCGCCGTTCGGCCGCGGACCGCACACCTGCCTGGGCAAGAGCCTCGCCGAGGTCCAGATCGCCCTGTCGATGGCGCGGCTGTTCTACAAGCTCGATCTCGAACTCGACCCGCCGGATTACGAACTGAAGACCAAGACCGCGCCGACACCCGGCCCGGCGATGGACTTCAAGGTCAAGGTCCGCGGCTACCGCCACTGACCCCGGGCTGTGTCACGGGCCGTGTGCACCAGCACTGCAGCTGCCGGCGCACACGGTCGACGACCGCATCGACGGCCGCCTCGACCGCGGCACTCACCGGCGCCCCGTGTGTATCGCGCTGCGCGTCGATCGCAAGAACCCGGCAGCGCGCCGGCAGCTGCCCGAGCGCGCGCGCCAGCTCCAGCGCTTCGTGCACCCCGAAGCCGTGACTCGAAAAGCCCCCCAACCGCTGCGGCAGCGGACCGGCGGCCACGTCGAACTCGTGGATCGTGCCGGCCTCGGCGCCACTGACGCAGGCGTCGATCAGGATCGCCGCATCGCAGGCCTCGAGCCGGCCCAGCAGCTCGCCGGTCTCGCCACCGCTGACCATGTATTCGACGCCCGGGCAGGACGCCTGCGGCATGCGCGCCTGCAAGCGCTCGATCGCCATCGGTCCGGCCGCATCGTCGCCCCGCAACGGATTGCCGACCCCCGCCACCAGGATCCGGAGCGGCGCCATCAGCCGCGGTCGATCTCGAGCTTGAGGAAATGGGTCGCGCAGGAGATGCAGGGGTCGTAGTTGCGCACGGCCTGCTCGCAACGCTCGCGCAGCGCGTCCTCGTCCAGGTCCAGCCAGCGCCCGACGTGGGCGAACAGATCCGCCTCGATGCTTGCCTGGTTCTGCGCCGTGGGCGGCACGATGCGCGCCTCGGCGATGGTGCCGTCCGGCTTGAGTGCGTAGCGGTGGTAGAGCAGCCCCCGTGGCGCCTCGGTCGCGGCACAACCGGATCCGGCTGCCATCTCGACCGGCACCGCGGCCTGCTCGGGCATCCGATAGTCGGCGATGATCCGCAAGGCCTCGTCACAGGCCTGCACGATCTCGACCGCGCGCACGATGATGCTGCGGAAGGGGTTGCGGCACTCGCGGCCCAGTCCTGCGGCGGCGGCCGCCTCGCGGGCCAGCCCGCCGAGACGATCGGCGTTGAGGCTGTAACGCGCCAGCGGCCCCACCAGATAGTCGCCGCCGCCGATCAGGCGGCTGTGCAGGGCGTTGGAGCGCGCGACGTGCAGCTCCTCGAAATGCCGCTCGTAGTCGGCGACGTCGATGTCGAGTCCGTGACTGGCGACGATACGCCCCTCGTTAAACGGGTATTCGTCGGGATGGCGCAGCGCCACGAACACGTAGTCGCGCTCGGCGTCCGGATACTCGAAGCCGGCGACCCAGCGCACCGCCTCCAGCGCCGTCTCGCGCGCACGCTGCAGGGGCTCGACGAGCTTGCGCAGCTCGCCGACGCGCGGCACCCGGTAGAAGCCGCCGACGCGAACGTTGATCGGATGGATCTCGCGGCCACCGAGCAGGGCGACGATGGCGTTGCCGGCCTTCTTCAGCTCGAGTCCTCGGCGCACGACGTCCGCGTGGTCACGCGCCATGTCGATGGCCCCGGCATAGCCGAGAAAATCCGGGGCATGCAGCATGTAGACATGCAGCGCGTGGCTCTCGATCCACTCGCCGCAATACAGCAGCCGTCGCAACGCCCGCAGCGGACCGTCGACGTGCACGCCCAGCGCGCGCTCGATCGCATGAACCGCGCTCATCTGGTAGGCCACCGGACAGATCCCGCAGATCCGTGCGGTGACATCCGGCGCCTCCGCGCTGGGGCGACCTCGCAGCAACGCCTCGAAGAAACGCGGAGACTCGAAGATGCGCAGCTCGGCGCGCTCGACCGCACCGTTGCGCACGACCACCTTGAGCGCGCCCTCGCCCTCGACGCGGGCCATGTAGTTGACGCTGATCGTGCGCGTCCCGGGATCGGACGCCGTCACGACGGGTCTCCCGTGTGGTTCCGGAGCCCCGCCTCGATGCGCAGGCTCTCGTCCCGGAACGCCGGGGCGTCCGCATTGAAGCTGCGGTACAGCCGCAGCAGCTCCTGCGCCTGCAGGCCCTGCTGCAACAGGCGCTCACTCAGCGCCGCCGCGTTCGGCGTCTCCTTCGGTCCGAAGCAGCCGTAACAGCCGCGGTCGTAGGACGGACACAACGCGCCGCAACCGGCATGCGTCACCGGGCCCAGGCACGGCCTCGCCTGCGCCACGGTCACGCAGACGTTGCCGGCGGCCTTGCACTCCATGCAGACGCTGTGCGGCGGCACCACCGGGCGGCGACCGATCAGGAACGCCGAGACCACTTCCAGCAACTGGGCCTTGCTGATCGGACACCCGCGCAGTTCGAAGTCGACCGGAACGTGCGCGGCGATGGCTGTCGACGTCGCCAGCGTCCGCAGGTGCTCGGGGCTGGCGTAGACCGCAGCGCTGAACTCGGCGACGTCGGCGAAGTTGCGCAGCGCCTGGATCCCCCCGGCGGTCGCGCAGGCGCCGAGCGTCACCAGGAACCGCGCGCGCCGGCGCACATCGAGCACCCGCGCCTGCTCCTCCGGCGTCGTGATCGAACCCTCTACCAGCACCAGGTCGTAGCGCCCGCGCAGCGTGCTGCGCGTCGCCTCCGGGAAATAGGCGATATCGACGGCGCCCGCGATCGCCAGCAGCTCGTCCTCGCAATCGAGTAGGCTGAGCTGGCAGCCGTCGCAGGACGTGAACTTGAACACGGCCAGTCGCGGCTTGCTCGCGGGTTTCCGGGGAAGCTTCGTGGCCATCGTCACAGCTCCCGGATCGGCAGATAGGGCGCCAGCAAGTCGCTGCGGTACACCGCGCCGTCCCGACACACCAGCGTCGGACCGAACTGGCAATGCCCGCACAGGCCCACCGCGCATTTCATGTTGCGTTCCATCGACAGATGGATCGCCGTCTCGGCAACTCCCGCCGTCCGCAGCGCGGCCAGCGTGAAGCGCATCATCACTTCCGGCCCGCAGACCAGTGCGCTGGTCCGTGCCGGATCGAAATCGGCGCGC
Organism: Nevskiales bacterium; assembly: GCA_028698335.1. Taxonomy (GTDB): domain Bacteria; phylum Pseudomonadota; class Gammaproteobacteria; order Nevskiales; family Nevskiaceae; genus Solimonas. Next base: position 192,896 of record JAQVDP010000007.1, read on the forward strand.
GCGATCAGTGCCGGCACCACACCGACATGGCCGTGCCAGTCGCCGACCGCATGATCCACCGTCACCTGCACGTCCACATCGAGGCGCCGCCGCCAGCGTTCCAGCTCGCGGCGGAACAGGATGTCGTCGGGACTGCGTGTGCCGTACAGCAGCGTCACCCGCCCATAGCGCCTGCGTTGCGCCAGCAGGCGATAGATCGCCGGGCGCAGCGGCGCCAGGCCGAGCCCCCCGGCGACGACCAGCACGTCCCGCCCCTCCGCTGCCGCCAACGGCCAGGCACTGCCGAAGGGACCGCGCACACCGAGCACATCGCCGGCGCGCAGGCGCGTCAGTGCCGTGGAAACCGCTCCGACGGCACGGATCGTGTGCACCCATCGCTGCGACCGCTGCGGATCGCCGCTGTAGCTGATCGGCACCTCGCCGACCCCGAAGGCCGTCAGCATGTTGAACTGACCCGGCTCGAAATTCGGCGCGTCCGCGGCCGCGTCCGATGCCGGCTCGATCTCCAGCGTCCACACCTCGGGCAGCTCGCGCCGGCGCCGCAGCACGCGCACCACCTGGGGCAGCATCGGATCGGACATCGGCATCACGACTTGTGGGCATCCCCGTAGATGTCGAGCGCCTGCAACACCGTCGCGTGCAGACGCTGAACCAGCAGCGGCACGAAGCGCTGCATCATCTCGTAGCCGAGATCATGATCGGCGTCGCACTTGCCGCGCAGGCACTTGGCGTCCATCGCGATCGCCCGCGTCGGCTCCAGCGCGCGTGCGTCGTGCTGCCACCGGTACGGCGCGACCAGCCACGAGACGCCGACGATCTCGCCCTCGGCCAGCGTCTGGAAAGTCAGCGCGCCGTGCCCGGGCGCCGCGATCTCCAGCGCGACGCGACCATGGCGGAGCAGGAAGAAGCGGTCGGCGGGCTGGCCCTCGCGGCACAGGTAATCCCCGGCCGCGAACGCGACGTTGCGGGCACAGCCGCTGATCAGGTCCACATCGGCGTCCGTGAGCCCGGCGAAGAAGCGATGCTCGCGAACGATCTGGTCAATCCTGCGCATGGCCGTCGGCATGGTCGGACCCTCCGGTGCGAGCAGGTGCCGCCGCGATCGCCCGGACCTCCTCGGTGATGTCGATGCCCACCGGGCACCAGGTGATGCAGCGTCCGCAGCCGACGCATCCGGAACTGCCGAACTGGTCGATCCAGGTCGCCAGCTTGTGCGTCATCCACTGCCGGTAGCGCGCGCGGGTGGTCGCGCGCACGCTGCCACCGTGGAGATAGGCGAAGTCGGTGGTGAAGCACGAATCCCAGCGGCGTTCCCGGGCCGTCTCCTCCGAAGCCAGGTCGCTGGAGTCCTCCACCGAAGAACAGAAGCAGGTCGGGCAGACCATCGTGCAGTTCGCGCAGCTCAGACAGCGCTCCGCGACCTGATCCCAGCGTGGATGATCCAGATTGTCGAGCAGCAGTTCGCGCACGCCTTCCGCCGGCAGCGAACGCCCCATCGACGCGGCAGTCGCGGCGACGATCCGCTCCGCCTGCCGGCAATCCGCCGACGTCGCGTCGCGCGACGGCAACTGCGCCATGATCTCGCGCCCGGCGTCGCTGCCAACCTCGACAACGAAGTGGTGCTCACCGGCATCGACGATCTCGGTCAGCGCCAGGTCGAAGTCGCCCTGCGCCCTCGGTCCGCTGCCCATCGACGTGCAGAAGCAGGTTCCGCCGGCGGTCCCGCAACTGACCGCGACGATGAACGCGCCGCGGCGACGGACGTCATAGGGGCGGTCGACGTAGCGCCCGCCGAGAAAGACGCGGTCCTGGATCGCAATGGCCCGCAATTCGCAGCCACGCACGCCGATGAACGCCAGCGGTTGCCGGGGCTCCGGCGCCGGCTCGACGCGAACGCCGTCGCCCTCGCGGCGGCTCGACCACAGCTTCAGGCGCGGCGGGTTCAGGAAGCGCTTCCAGGAATGCGGGCCGACGGCGTACCCGAACAAGGCCTCGTCGTCGCGGCGGGTCAGGCGGTAGCGGCCGGCGTCCTGCGCGTCACCGACACCGCGCGGCAGGGCATCCACCGACGCAAGGTCGTCATAGACGATCGCTCCGTCGGCGACCGTCGGTCCGATCACCCGGTAGCCGCGCCGCTGCAATTCATCGATCAGACACTGGAATCCGTCGACCGTCAGCACGGCAGGGGAGACATCGGCGTCTGCTGGAGGATTCATGCGGGTCGCGGTTGCGGCGAGGATGCGTGCTCGCAGTCTATTGACGCCGCATTGCGGAGATTCGTCAAGCGGAGGCAACCCGTGGGCACCGCTGAGTGCGGGCAACAAAAAACCGCGGCCGGAGCCGCGGTTTTTTGTGAAGCTCGAAGCGCCTTAGAGCGGGCGAATCTGAGTCGCCTGCATGCCCTTCGGGCCACGGGTGGCCTTGTACTCGACCTGCTGGCCTTCGGCCAGGGTCTTGAAGCCGGTGCCCTGGATTTCCTTGAAGTGGGCGAACAGATCTTCGCCGCCTTCGGACGGGGTGATGAAGCCGAAGCCCTTGGATTCGTTGAACCACTTCACGGTGCCGGTTGAAACGTTGCTCATGGATACATTCCTTGATGTTGATAAATACAGGCTGTCCCGCCTGCGGGGGTGCATGCGATCAAGGAAGGCATCTGGAGATATCTGGCCCCATCGGGACCAACTAAGCACTCTGAAGTCTACGGCTTGAAACGACTGCGGCCTGCACAGTACCCGACTTGCCGACGCCTGTCGACTTTTCCGGATGAACGGTCAACTGGCGCCTTATAGGCTGGCCTCGCGCACCCCTCAGGAATCCCGGTTGAGGCGTTTGAGCAGCGGCGCGATCAGGTCCATCGGCAACGGGAAGATGATGGTCGAGTTCTTCTCCCCGGCCACGTCGATCAAGGTCTGCAGATATCGCAGCTGCAGGGCCTGCGGCTCCTGCGCCAGCTCGTGCGCGGCCTCCTTGAGCTTCTCGGCAGCCTGCTGTTCGCCTTCGGCATGGATGATCTTGGCGCGCCGCACGCGTTCGGCCTCGGCCTGACGCGCGATCGCGCGGATCATGCTCTCGTCGAGATCGACGTGTTTGATCTCGACGTTGCTGATCTTGATCCCCCAGGCGTCGGTCGCCTTGTCGAGGATCGCCTGCAGATCCCGGTTCAGGGCATCGCGTTCGGTCAGCATGTCGTCGAGTTCGTGCTGGCCGAGCACCGAGCGCAGCGTCGTCTGCGCGAGCTGACTGGTGGCCTCGTAGTACTCCGCGACCTGCAGCACCGCCTTGGCCGGGTCGACGACGCGGAAATACAGCACCGCGTTGACCTTGACCGAGACGTTGTCGCGCGAGATCACATCCTGCGGCGGCACGTCCATGACCACCGTACGCAGATCCACCCGCATCATCTGCTGCACGACCGGGATCACGTAGATCAGCCCGGGCCCCTTGGTGCCCGTGTAATGCCCGAAGGTCAGCACCACACCGCGCTGATACTCGTTCAGCACCTTGATGCCGGCGACCAGCAGCCCCAGCACCACGACGACGATCACACCACCGAGTCCCAACATGGACGCTCTCCTTTGTCGCTATCCTGTCTGTTCGATCGGCTCGATCTCGAGGAGCAGACCGTCGCGGGCGACGACCCGCGCCTTCTGTCCCGGCCGCAGCGGCCGCTGCGCGCGGAACCGCCAGCGCTCGCCGAGCACCTCGACCCAGCCGCCTTCCTCGCCCACCTCGATGACCTCGGCCTGATGCCCGACCAGGCTGTCATCGCCCGTGATCACGCGGGCGTGCCGCGAGCGCCACAGCAGATACAGCGTTGCTGCGAGCAGCGCCACGGCGGACAGCGCGATGCCGGCGACGATGCCCAGATTGATGCCGTAGCCGGGCACGTCGATGTCCATGAGCATCACCGATCCGAGGACGAATGCCGCCGCGCCACCGAAACCGAGCACGCCGAAGTTGGGGACGATGGCCTCCGCGACCATCAGTACGACACCGAGCAGGATCAGGCCGAGTCCGACGTAGTTCACCGGCAGCAACTGGAAGGCGTACAGCGCCAGCAGCAGGCAGATCGCGCCAACGACCCCGGGCAGGGTCGCCCCCGGGTTGTAGCCTTCGAGCAGCAGCCCGTAGATCCCGATCAGCATCAGCACGTAGGCCACCGTGGGATTGGTCAGTACCGCCAGCAGGTCGATCCGCCAGTCGGGCTCGATGCGCTCGACACGGGCACCCGCTGTCTGCAACGTCGCCGTGTGCCCGGCGAGTTCGACGCTGCGGCCATCGACCGCTTCGAGCAGTGCATCGATGTCCTCGGCAACGACGTCGACGACGCCTTGCGCCAGAGCCGCGCTGGCGGACAGCGACGCTCCCTCGCGAACCGCGGTCTCGGCCCAGTCCGCATTGCGCCCCCGCTTCTCGGCAAGGCTGCGGATATAGGCGACGGCATCGTTGAGCGCCTTGGCCTGCGCGGCGTCGACAGGGCCGCGATGCGGCGGATCGGCCGGCACCGGCGCGACGGCGGGGTCAGCAGCGCTTTCGGAATTGCCTTCGTCAGTGCCGTCAGCACCCTTGCCGGCGTCGCCCGGGGGCTCGGACAGCGGCCATGAACCGCCCACCGGGATCGGCGTCGCCGCGCCCAGATTGGTCGCCGGCGCCATTGCCGCGACGTGACAGGCCATGAGGATGTAAGTGCCGGCGCTGGCGGCACGCGCCCCACCCGGGCCGACCCAGGCGATGACCGGCAACGGCGCAGCGAGAATCCGACGAATGATCTCGCGCATGGCCGAATCGAGTCCGCCCGGCGTATCGATGCGCAGGATCAGCGCCGAGGCACCCGAAGCAACTGCTGCGGACTGGGCCTTTTCGTAATACGCACTCGTCGCCGGGCCGATGGCGCCGTCGATCTCGACCAACGCGACCTTCGACTCAGACGCCACCGCCGGCGGTGTCCCGAACGCGGCGGCGGCCATCACGACAGCGGCCAGCCACTTGCCCATGCGGGCCAGTATACGCCCGCGGCAATGCCGGGCCAGTGACAACGGCGTGACGGCTTGAAACCCCGCCGTGGCCGGCGGCGGCAAGCGCGAACGTCGCGCCGGTCAGCCCGGACGGGGCCGGGTCCGCCCTGCTGCACCGCCCCCCAGGGATCGACGCGCCGGCTGCGTCGACCGCGCCTGGTAACGCCACAACGCCACCAGTGCGCCAGCCGCGATCAGCAGCACGCCGGGCAGATAGCGCAGCGCCGTGTCCATCAGCAGCAGGCTGGCAACCCCGGAGCCGATGTAGATAGCCGGCATCGATTCATAGAGCGTCTTGTTGAGCATGTCGGTTCCGTCCCTCGATTGCCTCTCCATTACGCTAGCGACGGACACACCGCCCTGCCCAGCGTCAGGACGCACCGGGTGCCTGGGGATATCTCCGGAAAACCCCGCGGGGCGAGGCGCAGCCGGGCGACGCTCCGCCGTCCGCGAGGACGGGGGCTCAGAACCGCCATGACACCGTGACCTGCCAGACCGGATCGTCGCCGACACGATAGTGATCGCGGGTCCGCCAGCCGGACCGTTCCAGGCGCAACTGCGCCGTCCCCGGCATCCCGGTCAGGTCGTCGACGTCCAGCACCAGCTGCGGCGTCAGTTCGAAGTCGTGCTTGTCGAACTCCCGGCGCGGATCCTCCGGCCGCCCGATCATGTCGAGGCAACCGCCCAGTTTCAGCGCCTGCTGCCCATCGTCGGCATCGGCGAAAAGCTCCCAGCGCACGCCCTGCCCGGTCGGATCGTCATTGGGCACCAGCTTCAGGAACATGCCGGAATCGTCCGGCAACTCGATATTCAGACCGATCCCGCTGCGCAGGCTGCTGCGCTCGCTGTGCAGATACCAGGTCTGCGCGCGCAACAGTTCGGCAACCTTGGAGAACAGCGGCGCGATGCGCGGATCCTGCGTCACCACACTGACCCGAAAGGTCGCATCCGCACCGATCACGTGGGACAGGATCGACTCGATGGAGATCCGCGCCTTGAGCGGCTCCTGCCGATACGGACGCGCGTCGGGCGCCGCGGCGGCCGCCAGCGGATGATGGCTCAGCCACAGCAGCAGGGCATAGGCCGCGCGCCGGGCGCGGTTGCTCCACCCCTTCCTGCGCCGCGTGCGTAACGACACCACCATGCTGTGCCCTGCGGAAAGACCCTGTATGCATGGTGACTGCAAAGGGGGCCGCAAAAACCCGGCACAGACCGGCGGTTGGTGCTCGTAGACGAGCGGTGCCAGCCGCCCCTGCGGCCCTCGCCTGGCCCGGTCAGGGGGCTGGCAGGGCCTCGACCAGCGCCTCGAACCCGGCCTGCATCGCCGCCGTCAGCCGCTGCACGCTCGGCAGCGCCTCGCGGCAGGCCGTCACCCCGATGTTGAGCTGACCGGCGTAGGACAGCGCCGTGATGTTCAGCGCCTGCCCGTGGGTCAGAATCGACGTCGGATACATCGCATCCATCCGAGCGCCGTTGAAATAGAGGCGTTTGCTCGGCCCTGGCACGTTCGACACCACCAGATTGAAGACCGGATGGCCCCGGCCGCCGAGACCGGTCAGCAGCTCCAGGATGAACGGTGCCATCAGCACCAGTGTGTACTCGGTCAGCGCCAGGCGGTGCATCTGCTGCAGATGCCGCTTGGCCGCATCGGTCGACGCGTGAATGTGCGCGAGCCGCTGCAAAGGGTCCGGCAGATGCGTCGCCAGGCTCGCCATCAGGAAGCTCACCGCAGTCCCGACGCTGCCGTCACCTTCCGGCCTCAGCGACACCGGCACGCCCGCAACCAGCGGACCGTCCGGCAGCGCGCCTTCCCGTTCGAGTTCGGCCCGCAGCGCCGAGGCGCAGATCTCGAGCATGACGTCGTTGAGCGTCACCTCGGCGCGGTGCGCCAGCGTGCGCAACACCTTGAGCGGCAACTGCAGGGTCGAGAACTGGCGGTGCGGCGAAATCCGCCCGTTGAACTGCGTCTTCGGCGCCCGGTATGGGGCGGCAAGACCGCGTGACCGCCCCGCGACCGCGCCCCCCATCGCCGACACCCCCCGGAGCAGACCGCGCTGGCTGCGCAGCTGTTCGAGCGCCAGATCCAGCACATGCCGCAAGCCGCCGTGGACCTCGCCGGTATCCTCATGGGCGTGCGCCGGCCGCGCCGGTGCATGCGGATGGGGATGCGGCGCCCACGGCGCGAGCATGCCGCGCTCATGCGCGTCGGTGGACAGCGCGGCCTGAAGCAGGCGCATGCCGCCGACCCCGTCGACCAGCGCGTGGTGCATCTTGATCACCAACGCAAAGCGGCCGCGCCGCAGCCCCTCGAGCAGGTGGCATTCCCACAGCGGCCGGGTCGGATCCATCGCCTCCGACAGCAGTTCCGCGACCACGTCGTTGAGCTCGGCGTCCCCCGCCGGCCGCGGCAGGGCGCGATGCCGCACATGGTGCAGCATGTCGGGCTGCCGCTCCTCGACCCAGACCGGCGCGACCCCGACCAGCGGCAGCGATCCGGGCTTGAGATTGAACGGCGACGCCAGGCGCTGCAGGTCACGCAGCTGCGCGAGCACCTCCCGGATGAAATCCGGGCCGGCACCGCGGGGACGCGAGAAGATCTGGACGCATCCGACGTGCATCGGTGTCCGCGACGACTCCAGATACAGCCACGCGACGTCCAACGGCGCTACCACCCGCATCGGTCTGCCTCCTCCTGCCCCCGTCGTAGCGGGAGCGTGTGCGGCGAATGCCTGCTACTTGACGATCTTCCAGGTGCCGTCGGCCTGGCGGCACGCCGTCCCGTAGACGGTGTTCGGCTCACCGCCGACCTCGGCATCCATCGTGAACTCCCGGCACGGCCCCTGCGCGGTCTCGTAGGTCTTGGTCGGGGTGACGTTGTAGGCCACCTGCGTATCCGGATTGCGCCACGCGCTCGACTGGCCGCTGCGGTTGTACTCCATCGCCTGCGAGGTCCGGATCCGGTCCATCTCGTCCATGTGCCGGCCGATGTTGGCACCGACCTGCGAACCGACCAGTGCACCGAGGATGATCGCGACCGTGCGCCCCGTGCCCTTGCCGACCGCCGATCCCGCAGCCGCGCCGACCGCGCCGCCGAGCACGGCGCCGCTCTGTTCCTGGTTCATCGTGCATGCCGACACCGCCATTGCCAGCGCCAGCACCACCACCCCGATCGTTCTGCGAATCATTGTCTTTCTCCGCCACGCGCCCATACGGCGACGCCGCAGGATGATCCTGCGGCGGCGGCGCCAACAATGACCCATATCAACGGGACGGCGGCGAGCGGCCGTGTTCAGGCCACCGGGCCGAGCCAGCGCGTACCGCATCCCCGGGCGCCGCCGCAGACCCAGGCCCCGGCCACGCCGTCACGGGCTGGCAGGCGCCGCATGCTGCGACCACAGCCGGGACAGGTCGGCGTCCGGTAGTCGCCGTCGGTTGCGGCGCGCCACAGCGCTTCGAACCGTGTGTCGTCCAGGGTGCGCAGCTGCGCCATCAGGCCGGCGGCATCGACCAGGCGCAGGTGCCGGTCCGCGGCGTAGGCGCGGGCTGCGTCGGTGAAGCCGCCAAGCCCGTAGAACAGCGCCAGCTTCGCGCCCTCATGCGCCGCCAGTGTCCACAATGCGCGGACGTCGTCGAGTCCCGCCGGATACCCGCTTGCGATCCGGCATTGCGCCACCGCGAACAGCCGCGCCGGATCCCGCCGGTCGGCGATGCTGAGGCCGACGCCGCCGCTGGGCCCCGCGTTGAGACCCCGGGCCGGATAGCCCTTGGCCTGCCAGAATCCGACACAGAGGTCTTCCAGGCGTTTCCACTCGAGTTGCCGCAGCGCGTCGACGCCGGGCACAGCCGCTGCGACCGGGACCGGCATCCCGTCGGGGGGCACAAGACGCAGGACCGGCGCGCCGGACGCACTGGGCAGGACATCGGAGACCCGCGACCGCCGCACCAGCCGCAGCACCAGCGCGGCGATCAGCGCACACAGCACCAGCAGCACTCCCCAGCCGAGGAGATGGCCGACGATCGATACGAGACGCCGCTCGCCGCTGGGCACGATCAACAAGTACGCCAGCGACATCGCCAGCAGCCAGACCCCGACCTCGACCGGCGGCGCGCGTCGGTTGCGCCGTTTCCACCCCATTCCCGTCCCCCACGCGCCCAGGCGGGCAGCCATCGGGAATTTTACCAGCCCGCCATGCCGCGCAAGCGCGTCATCCGCCGTCGCGCAGGATTCCGGCCACCGCCTCGGAACGATAGAAGGGTTCGAGCTGCCGGCGGATCGCCGGCTCGAGCAGCTTCTTGCGCTGCAGCAGCTTGATCACCCGCGGCAGGTAGCGCATCCCCTCGCCGATGATCATGTCCCGGGTCACGCCGATCTCCTCGAGCAGTTCGGTCAGTGAGGTCGAACCGTAGCGCTCGAACAGCGTATCGATGCCGCAGTCGATCAGCTCCTGATAGAACGGCGTGGTCCGCAGCTCGCGCCAGAACTCGTAGCCGGTCACGAACAGATCCTCGACGTCATCCGCGGAGATATCCTCGCGCAGGCTCGACAGCGGCGTGAACTTGCTACGATCCCAGATTTCGCGCGCCATGTCGCGCAGCGCATCGTCATTGAGATGCCGGAGCACGAACTCGGCACTGCTGCGCGCGGTCGACCGCACACTGCGCTCGACGTAGCGGCGCAGGTTCTCGTCGATCGACGCCTCGAGTCCCGGACTGGCACGCGACACCATGCTCTTGCCGAACTTCATCACCGAGTTGGCGCCGGGGATCCCGCGCGTCAGCTCCGAGCTGCGTGCCAGATAGTCCTTGATGCCGTGGAACAGCAGATCGGTGGCGAAGGCGATGTACACCGGACTGGCAACCGCCTCGCGCACGATCTTCTCGCGCAGCGTCCGCAGCTCCACGAACTTGTCGACGCTGTCCTCATAGCGCTGGTGGGTGACCAGATCGTTGGGCGTCGTCCGCTCGAAGACCGGATGCGCATGGATGCGCCGGGCGGTCAGGGCGATCAGTTCCGGAAGTCCGCCGGCCGGCTCCATCTCCACCGCGAACGCGCGCGCGGTGCGCTTGATCTGGGTCGGCGTGACCGCGTCCTTGAGCTTGAGCTGGCGGGCGTCGGCGAGGACCGCGTCGACCTCGCCCTCCAGCCAGGTCCGCAGCGCCGGCTCCGACAGACGCTCGACGACATGGCGGACATGCGCCTCGAGCAACGCATCGGCCAATCCCTGTTCTCGGGTCGGCGGGGGGCTGGCGTTCGATTTTCGGTTCATATCTTGGGTCGGAGCTGCGGAACCCGAACGATACCCGTTTGCCGCCCCCGGGGCCTTGACCGCATTGCCGGTCGCGGCGGCGGCGGCGCCACCACGGCGGAGGCCTCAGCAACCGGTGGCCGGCGCGACGATCACCCGCGCATCGATCGCGACGAGGCCCTTGTCCGCCGTCGCCACCAGCGGGTTGATGTCGAGTTCGGCGATCTCCGGCATGTCCTTCACCAGGTCCGAAATCCGCAACAGCAGGTCCGCCAGCCGCTCGCGATCGACCCTCGGGCGGCCGCGGGCGCCGTCGAGCAGCTTCTGCGCCCGGATTTCCCCGATCATGTCGAGCGCATCGCGTCGGCTCAACGGAATCAGGCGGAATGCGACGTCGCGATAGACCTCGACGAAGATCCCGCCGATGCCGACCATCAGCAGCGGGCCGAAATCCGGATCGCGGGTCACCCCGACGATCAGTTCGGTGCCTTCGACCTGCTCCTCGACCGAATAGCCGCGAACGGTCGCGTGCGGCACCTCCGCCAGCACCCGCGCCCGCATCGCGGCACAGGCCTGACGGACGCCCACGGCGTCATGCACGCCGAGCGTGACCGCACCGACGTCCGACTTGTGCAGGACCTCCGGGCTGACGATCTTCAGTGCCACCGGATAGCCGATCCGCTCGGCGCAGGCGACGGCGGCGTCGGCATCGGCCGCCACCGCCGACGCGTTGTAACGCACCCCGGCGGCATTGAGCAGCGCACGGGCCTGCGCCAGATCGAGCGCACCGCCGGCTGCGGGGCGGCCACCGGCCCGCAGTTGCGCACGCGCTGCGGCGACCCCCGAACCGTCCACAGCGTCGGCGCTCCCCATCACCGGCATGCTGCGCAGCCATTCACCGCGCCGCATCAGCGCCGCCATCGCGCCGACCGCGCGTTCGGGCGTATCGAACTCGGGAATGCCGCGCCGGTCGAGATGGCTGGCCACCGTGGTGCCGGCCTGCCCGAGAAAACTCGACACCACCGGAATCCGCCGCAGCTGCTCATGGTCGGAGCAGGCCGCGCAGGCATCGGCGATCGCCTGCGCCGAGCGCAGCGGATCGGTCATCGACTGCACCGTCAGAATCACCACGATGCCGTCGACCTCGGGCGCCGCACGCAGAATGCGCAGGGCATCGCGATACCGCTCCGGCGTGGCGTCGCCGATGATGTCGACCGGATTGCCGTGCGACCACACCGTCGGCAACACCCGGTCGAGCGCGGCGCGGGTTTGCGGCGAGAGCGTCGCGAGCTCCAGCCCCTGACGACTGGCTTCGTCGGCGCAGAGCACGCCGGGTCCGCCGGCGTTGGTCAACACCGCCAGACGCTTGCCCGGAGCCGGCGGCTGCGCCGCGAGCGCACGGGCCCAGGCCATGAAGTCGCCGATCGACTGCGCCTGCAGCACACCGGCCTGGGCGAACGCGGCCGTGTACGCCGCCTGCGATCCGGCGATGCTGCCGGTATGGCTGGACGCGGCGCGCGCGCCCGCGGCCGAAACGCCGCCCTTGAGCGCGACGACCGGCTTGCAGCGCGCGACCTCCGCCATCGCGTCGAACACCGCATGCGGCTGGCTGAAGGCCTCGACATACAGGGCGATCGCCTGCGTGGCGCGGTCGGCGGCGAGCCAGCGCAGCATCTCGGAGTCGTCGACGTCCGCCTTGTCGCCCAGCGACACCACCGCCGACAGCCCGAACCCCTCGTTCTCGGCGTAGCTGACGATCCCGGACACCAGCGCGCCGGACTGGCTGAGCAGCCCGATGCCGCCGGCGGCCGGGGTTGCCGCGGCGAAGCTCGCGTTGAGTCCGATCGCGGGGCGGATCAGCCCCAGGCAGTTCGGGCCGATGATGCGGATGCCGGCCGCGCGCGCCGCCCGCATCATCGCCTGCTGCAATTCGATGCCGGCCGCGCCGCTCTCGGCGAAGCCAGCGGAAATCACGATCGCGGCGCGCACCCCGCACCTGCCGGCTTCCGCGATCAGGGCGGGAATCGCCGGCGCCGGGATGCAGACGATCATCAGATCCACCGGCGCCCCGATCTCGCCGAGACTGCGGAACGCGCGCAGACCCAGGATCTCGCCGCCCGCGGCGTTGACCGGGTAGATCGGCCCGCCGAACGCCGCGGTCGGATCGCCGTGCCCGAGCAGATTGCTCAGCACCGCATGGCCGACGGACTCCGGTCGCGCGCTCGCACCGACCAGCGCCAGCGATCGCGGCGCAAAGAAGCTGTCGAGCAGCTGCGTCCGGTCGGATCGCTCCGCCGGCATCTCGGACGCCCGCCTCGGCTCGGTCTGCGTCATGCTCAGTACCAGTTCGCCTGCAGCGAGGCGGTCCAGCTGCGCAGCGGAATCTGCTGCGCAACGTAAGTGTTGGCGAACACGCTGTGATCCATCACCAGATCCAGGGCGCGCTCGTCGGTCAGATTCTGCCCGGCCAGCACCAGCGCCCAGCGTCCGTCCTCGGCGCCGATCACGACGCGGGTCCCGAGCAGCCAGTATCCGTCCTGGAACGTCCGCGGATCGAGATCGGTCGCCGAGTACTGGTCGCCACGGTAGCTGAAATCGACGGTCCACTGCAGGCCGACATCGCGGGTCCACGGCAGCGGCAGGCTCAGGGTCGGCGACAGCGAGGCCGACACCGTCGGCGCGTTGGCCAGGGTCTTGCCGGTCAGGTCCTGGGTTTCCTGATTGCCGGCGGACTGCGCCTCGGTCGGCGGCGCGTTCGGGTAGCTCAGATAGGTCGCGCGGCTCCAGCCCGCGGACAGATCGACCGACAACCACTCCCACGGCGGCAGCCATCGCAGATCCGCCTCGACGCCCTGGAGTCGCGCCTCGGCGGCGTTGCGGACCTGATACGAGAAACCGGTGAAGTCGACGACCTGGAGATTGTCGATGTCGGTCCGGTACACGGTGGCATTGAAGGTCAGCGTGCGGTCGAGCAACCGGCTCTTGATGCCGGCCTCCCAGCTCTGCGCACGCTCGGCCTCGAACTCCAGATTGTCCTCAGACTCCGCAGTGGCGTTGAAACCACCGCCCTTGAAACCGCGGGTCCAGGTCAGGAACGAGGCGATCGCGTCGGACCAGTCGTACTGCAGGCCGAGCTTCGGCGACAGGTCGCTCTCGGTGCGGCGCACCGAGCTCGCGAACGGGCTGGCGCCGACCACCGCCGAAACAATGCCGAGGCCGACCCGCTCGACATCGAAATCGGCGGTCTTGCGATCCTGCCCGTAGCGCAGCCCGGCGATGATCGACCACGGATCGGCGACATGCCAGGTCGCCTGCCCGAACACCGCGACGCTGCGGGTCTCCTGTTCGAAGCCGCGCAGCAGGCGGTCGTTGATCGCCACGCCCGGCAGCGGCGGGAACGCGTCGAGCAGCTCGCCGATCAGATTGACCGTCGGCAGCCCCAGCGCCTCGAGACCGGCGTTGCTGGCGACGAAGGGCAGCAGGTCCTCACCGGCGATCGTGTCGAGATGGCTGCTCATGTCGGACTGCAGCGCGTACAGACCGGCGACGAACTGGACGTCCCCACCGAACCCGAACAGGCTGTCGGCCTGCGCCGCGCCGCGCAGCTCGACCGAGTCCTGCGCGTAGTCGACACCGAAATCGGTGGTGATCAGATCGGCGGGGCTGACGTCGATGTCGATGATCGTCGCCAGATCGAATGCGGCGTGGCCGACCACCGCCGTGCCGACGACGTCGCGCAGCCCCCACAGATCGCCGGCATCGTAGTCGACGACGGCCCGGGTCAGGTCGGAGTCCCGCTCCACGTAGCCGGGGACGTCGAAGGCGGTATGCGCGTCGAACGGATCGTCCTCGGTGCGCGCGTCATAGCGCTGCGCAAAACGCAGCACGTCGGGATCGGCCGCATAGAGCTGCCAGGGCGCATAGTCGACCGAGGTGGTCGAGTACTGGCTCGACAGCCGCAGCGTCCAGCGGTCACCCGGGTGCGCGAGCAGCTTGACCCGCGCCGCGCTCTGTTCGAGCGAGCCTTCCTTGCGGCCCAGCGTCGAGTTGTCGATGTCGCCCTCGCGGTCCCAGTACACGCCGGCGAGGCGGCTGTAGAGGCCGTCGTGGAGCGGCACGCTGGCGGCGGCCTCGATGCGGCGCTGCTGCGGCTGGCCGTAGGTCGCCAGCAGCGAGCCCTCGACGATGTCCTGCGGCTCCGCCGACGCGAACGTGATCACGCCGGCGATCGTGTTCTTGCCGAACAGGGTGCCCTGCGGTCCGCGCAGCACCTCGATGCGTTCGATGTCGAACAGGCCATCCGGGATGAACTCCGGGCGGCCCAGCGCCAGATCGTCGAACACCAGACCGACCGCCGACTCGAAACCGACGTTGTCGGTCTCGGTCGCGAAGCCGCGGATACCGATCACCGGCGCCTGCGGATCGATGTCGATCTCGACGTTGGCGACCAGATTCTCCAGCCCGCCGGCGTCGAAGGTCCCGGCCTGCTTGAGCGTATCGCCGTCGAGCGCACTGACCGAGATCGGGACGTCGTGCAGACTCTGCGCGGTCTTCTGCGCGGTGACGACGATCTCCTCGATCTGGCGCGGCGGCGGCGCGGCCGGCGCGTCGGCCGGTTCCGGCTCGGACAGCGGCTCGACCGCGATCGTCGACAGGTCTTCGGCCGCGGGCCCCGGTCCGGAGTCCGCCGTGTCCTGCTGCTGCGTCACCGCGGCGCCATGTGCCGGGGCCGGTGCCGATTCGGCGGGCGCATCGGCGAACAGGAAATCCAGTGCATCGTCTTCGGCGCATGCCGCCCCGCACACGCTCCCGAGCAGAAGCACCGCGATGGCCATGGGGGTCCGGCGGAACGCGCCGCAGAGGGGGTTTTGGATCATCGGAAAAATCAGGCGGACCATCGACGGTCAGAACGAAATGAGCCGGAATGCACGAGCAAGCATCGCGCCAGCGCCGCGGCGCCGCCACCATCCGGCGCGGCACCCTGGCACGACGTCCGCCAGGCACGCGCCACTGCTTGCGGATGTTAGCGATGATACGTGACAGCTCCAGCCGGTACGGCCCCGAAGATGCCGTGGGACGATCCCGACTCCGAACCCCGGCTTTTCCCTCAGGACGCCCCGCCGGCCGCGTGCTAGCGTCGCCCGTCGTCCACACCATCAGACCCAGTACGCACGATGAACGCTCGCCTCCTGCGGCAATTCGCCCCCGCCCTTGTTCTCGCCTGCTCGACCGCGCTGCCGGGATGCGCGCTCCTCGAGCGCCCGCAGCCGGAGCCGCAGCAGGCCGTCACCCCGGCCGAACTCCAGCAGACCTTCGACGCCTACTGGCAGGCCTACCTGAAGCTCAGCCCGCTGGAAGCGACCTTCGTCGGCGACGCGCGCTACAACGACCAGCTGCCGAACTTCCTGTCCGCCGAATACCGTGACCGGCAGCAGGCTTTCGAGCGCGAATGGCTGGCCCGGATCGAGGCAATCGACACGTCCGCGCTGAACGACCAGGACCGCCTCAGCGTCGAAATCTTCAAGCACGACCGCAAGATCGCGATCGAAGGCGAACAGTTTCCCGATCACCTGATCCCGCTCGACCAGTTCTACAACTTCGCCGGCCTGCTCGCGCAGCTCGGCTCCGGCACTTCGGCACAACCGTTCGCAACCGTGGCCGACTACGACAACTGGCTCAAGCGCGCCGGGCAGATCCCGGCCCTGTTCGACCAGGCCATCGCCAACATGCGCGAAGGCATGCAGGCCGGCGTCGTGCAGCCGAAGATCCTGATGGAGCGCGCGCTCGGCCAGCTCGACGCGCTGACGCCCGAGGATCCGACTCAGAGCCTGTTCTACAAACCGGTCGGCGCGATGCCCGACAGCTTCACGCCGGCGGATCGCGAACGCCTGACGGCGGCCTATACCGCGATGATCCGCGAGCAGATCAACCCGGCGTATCGCAAGCTCGCCGACTTCGTACGTGACGAATACCTGCCGCATTGCCGCGACAGCGCCGGCCTCGGCGCGTTGCCGGGCGGCGACCAGTGGTATGCGTACAACGTGCGCCGCATCACCACCACCGACCTGACGCCCGCACAGATCCACCAGATCGGCCTCGACGAGGTCGAGCGCATTCACGCCGAGATGCACAAGGTCATCGCCGGGCTCGGCTTCAAGGGCGACCTGCACGCGTTCTTCAAATTCCTGCAGACCGACAAGCGCTTCGAGTTCGCCAGCGAGGACGCGCTGCTGGCCGCGTACAACGGCCTGCGCGAGCGCGTCGACGCCGGAGTGCCGAAGCTGTTCGCGGTGACCCCGAAGGCCGGCTTCGAGATCCGCCCGGTCGAGCCGTTCCGCGCCAAGTCCGCCGCCGGCGGCTCCTACATGAGCCCGTCCGAGGACGGTTCGCGCCCGGGGATCTTCTACGTCAACACCTATGACCTGCCGACGCGCAAGACCTGGGACATGGAGGATCTCTACCTGCACGAGGCGATCCCGGGCCACCATTTCCAGCTCGCGATCCAGCAGGAGCTCGATGGCGTTCCGGCGTTCCGGCGCTTCGGCGGAGTCACCGCGTTCATCGAGGGCTGGGCGCTGTACACCGAGTCGCTGGGTGAACAGCTCGGCGTCTACCAGGATCCGTACAGCTACTTCGGCTATCTGCAGAACGAGCTGTGGCGCGCGATCCGGCTCGTCGTCGACACCGGCCTGCACTCGAAGGGCTGGACGCGCGAGCAGGTCATCGAATACATGCTCGCCAACTCGGCCGAGAGCGAGACGCAGTCGGTCGCCGAAGCCGAGCGCTACATGGCGATCCCCGGCCAGGCGCTGGCGTACAAGATCGGCCAGCTGCGGATCAAGGCACTGCGCGACAAGGCCGCCGCGGCGCTGGGCGATCGCTTCGACATTCGCGAGTTCCACACCCAGGTGCTGAAGGACGGCGCGGTGCCGCTGGACATCCTCGAGCGCAAGATCGACCGCTGGGTCGCCGACCAGAAGGCCGCCTGAGGCGACGGCCGCGCCGCGCTGCCCGCCGATCATGTCCACTCCCGTCAGGATCCGCGAGGATGAGGTCGAGTTCAGCGCGGTGCGTGCCCAGGGGGCCGGCGGCCAGCACGTCAACAAGACCTCGAGCGCGGTGCAGCTGCGTTTCGACGTGCAGGCATCGCGCCTGCCGGAGTCCTGCAAGCAGCGCTTGCTGACACTGGCGGACCGGCGCATCGGTGCCGACGGCGTGATCGTGATCAAGGCACAGCGATTCCGCAGCCAGCCGCAGAATCGCGACGACGCGCTGCAGCGCCTGAACGATCTGGTCGCGAAGGGTTTCGAGGTCCCCAAGGCCCGCAAGCCGACGCAGCCGAGCCGCAACGCCCGGCGCAAGCGGGTCGACAGCAAGGTGCGGCGGGGGCAGCTCAAATCCCTGCGCAGCCCGGTCCGGGACCTCTGAGCGCGCGGCGCCGCACCGGTCACGGCGGCCGCCGGCACCCCGCCATTGACCGGCGTCAACGCAGCACCCGCCCGCACGCCGCAAGATTCGGCTCAGGCGCCGGCCCGGAGCAGGGCCGAACCGCTCTGACACTATTCAGACAGGAATCCACAAGATGACGATCGAAAAACACGATCTGGTGCACGAATTTCCCGAGCTGCGCGACAAGATTCACGAGCTCAAGGTCAACAACGCGCATTTCGCGAAGCTGTTCGCCGAATATCACGAAGTCGATCGCGAAGTGCGGCGCATCGAGGAGGAAATCGAAACCCCGTCCGACGCCTACGTCGAAGAGGTCAAGCTCAAGCGCGTCCACCTCAAGGATCAGCTCTACGCGATGCTGACCGCCTAGGACGCCCCCGCGGCGGGCCGGTCTCCGACCCACCGACGGCGTTGACCCGAAGTCGCGACGCTCCGGCCTCGCGACTTTTTTGTGGGCCCACCTCCACGATCCGTCGCCGTGGTCACTGGCACCGCGACCGCGGGCCGCATAGGCTTGCGGACATGGCCCATCAACGTCCTCCGGCGCCCGCCCCGACCCGGGACGGCGCACTGTTCGTCTCGCCCGCCTATCTGGAGCCGCTGACGCGCCACGGGTGCGTCGGGCCCGCGCAGGGCTGGCGTCCGGTGCGGCTGAGCCTGGGCACCGCGGCGGACGCCGCACATGCGCCCTGCTACGAAAAAAGCCACTCCTGGGGCGAATTCGTATTCGATTTCGAAATCGCACGCGCCTACCAGCAGCACGGCCTGAGCTACTACCCGAAACTGGTCTGCTGCGTGCCCTACACGCCGGTTCCCGGACCGAGACTGCTGGGCAATACACCCGAACAACGACGTGCGCTGGGTGCCGCGCTGGTCGAGCAGACCGAGCGCAGCGGCGCGTCCGGGGCACATGTGCTGTATCTGCCCGAGGACGAACAGCGGCTCCTTGCGAACGACGCCTGGCTGCCGCGCGATCAGCTGCGCTTCATCTGGCGCAACCGCGGCTATCGCGACTTCGACGACTTTCTTTCGGCAATGACGTCGAAACGCCGCAAGAACATCGGCCGGGAACGCGCGCGGGTCGGCGAAGGCGGATTCGAGATCCGCTGGTGCGACGGCGCGTCCTTCGACCCATCGCAATGGCAGGCGATCTACGCGCTGTACGCGAGCACATACGCGATGCGCGGCCAGTCACCGTATCTGACGCTGGGCTGCCTGCAGGACTGGGCACAGGCCTTTGGCCCCCGCATGCGGTTCTGCCTGGCACTGCAGGGCGGAGAACCGGTGGCGATGGCGTTCTTCTTCGTCGACGGCCGCTCGCTGTTCGGGCGGCACTGGGGCGCACGCGCCGACTATGACGCCCTGCACTTCGAGCTGTGCTACTACCAGGGCATCGATCACTGCATCGAGCAGGGCCTGGAACGCTTCGATGCCGGCGTCCAGGGCGAGCACAAGCTGCTGCGCGGATTCGAGCCGGAGCGGGCCCACTCGGCGCACTGGTTCGCACATGACGGCATGCGCGCGGCCATTGCCCGATACTTCGACGAGGAACGCCTCGCACTGGCCGCGCGCATCGACGCGCTGACCGCGCACACCGGGCTGCGCGCGACGCCGGCGGACAGCCGCTAGCGATAGCCGCGAAGCGTCGCCGCAGCGATGATCGCCGCCATCAGGGCGAGCCAGCCACCGAAGGCATGCTCGCCGGCCAGCAACGCCAGCAGCGCGAACATCGCGAACAGTGCCGCGACGCCGGTTTCGACCTGTCGCGCGAGCGGCCAGTCCGACATGCGCAGATGCGGGCGACGGCGGCGCACGGCGACGGCCGCCAGCAACAGGACGCTGGCGATGACGAGCAGAGTCAGGAAGGCGGCCAAGGCAGGCTCCGATCGCGGAGATCGCTCAGTAGTGCGGGGGAACCTCGTCGGCAAGGCTGCCCTTGGCGACACCTTCGCCGAGCCTCAACATGCGCTCGCTCAGCTGGCGGCCGAGGCGCTCGAGCGCCGCGATCTGCATCTGCTGGCGCGTGACGATCTCGTTGAGGACCCGAACCGTCTCCTCCTGATAGGCGAGCTTGGTTTCCAGTTCAATCAATCGATCTTCGTCGGTCATTGCAGTCTCGTGAATCCCAAGTACACCCAGCGCAATCAGCGCTGGCGCAAACAGGATAACGATTCCCCGCCGATCTGTGGCCGATCCGACCTCTGCACCACCGCCCGGAGCGCCCCGGCGTGCGCATGTAGGAAAATCCCCATCGCGGGACGGTCTTCACTTTGCGTTAATCATCGATATCAGACGATACCGTACCGCTTCTATCCCCGATTCAGGAGATGACGTCCATGCTTGGTGTTTTCACTGCTCTTCGCCCGCGCCGTTGGGCCGGCCTGGCCACCGCCGGTGTGCTGATCGCCTGCACGATGACCGATGCCGGAGCAGCGTCCGCCGCCGCCAAGGCGGCTGACGAAATCGCCCGCACCGCCCGGGAGTGCACCAAACTCGGCGATTTCTATTGGGAAATCGGCGACAAGAACGGCGCCAAGGCATCCGGACAGATCGGATCGGACTATTCGGCCAACAGCACGATCAAGATCGCCTCGGCATCGAAGTGGGTCTGGGGCGCGTACGTGCTCGAGAAGACCGCGCGCAACAGTCCGCCCAGCGACGAAGAAGTCGAAATGCTGGAAATGAAGTCGGGCTTCACCCTGTTCAATCCGGTGCGCTGCCTGCTGTCGCGCAGCGTCGGCTCGTGCATGGACTCGCGCGGCAACGACGAGCGCGAAACGTCCAAGGTCGGCAAATTTTCGTATGGCGGCGGCCACAGCCAGAAGCTGGCGATGAAGCTCGGCCTCGGGCGCATGAACGCCGAGCAGCTGACCGCCGAGGTCAAGCGCTACATCGGCCCCGAACTGGGCTTCGCCTACGGCCGCCCGCAACCGGCCGGCGGCATGGAATCCAGCCCGGCCCAGTACGCCCAGTTTCTGCGCAAGATCATGTCCGGCAAGCTGAAGATGCACGACTACCTGGGTTACAAGCCGGTCTGCACCCTGCCCGGTGTGTGCAAGACGGCGCTGTCGAGCCCGGTCAAGGAGCGTTGGCACTACAGCCTCAACCACTGGATCGAGGATGATCCGAGCACCGGTGACGGCAGCTTCAGCAGCCCGGGCCTGATGGGCTTCTACCCGTGGATCTCCGCGGACAAGAAAACCTACGGCATTCTCGCCCGCCAGAAGCTTTCCGGCAGTGCCTACTGGGACAGCGTCGAGTGCGGTCGCGAGATCCGCAAGGCCTGGATGGATGCATCGGGCCGCTAGATCGGCTCCCCGGCCTCACCGCCCAATAAAAAGGGCGCGCTTCTGACGAAGCGCGCCCTTTCGTTTGCATAAACCGAACGCTTACTCGAGCATGTCGCCCGGCGTCGGCGGCAGATGCGGCATCGTCTGCTCCGGGAACTCGCCACCCAGGCCTTCGAGGAAAGCGACGATGTCGGCGATCTGCTGCTCGCTCAGCGTCTTGTTGAGCTGCGTGACCGCCATCATGTTGACGGCCTCGGGCAGGGTCTTCACGGCGCCGTTGTGCATGTACGGCGCGGTGTAGGCCAGATTGCGCAGCGTCGGCACGCGCCACATGTTCTGGTCCTCCGGTTTGCCGGTGACCGCTGCCTTGCCACCGTCGTCGAGCACGCGGTACTTGGCGACCATCTCGTTGTCGGCGAAGACCGGGAACTTCATGAAGAAGCCGGTGCCGACCGGGAGGCTCGGACCGCTGAAGTTCGGCCCCGAGTGGCAGGCCACGCAGCCGACATCCGCGAATGCCCGCATGCCCTTCTGCTGTTGCGCGGTCAGCGCTTTCTTGTCGCCCTTGACGAAGCGGTCGTAGGGGCTGTTCGGCGTGATCAGCGTGCGCTCGTACGCAGCGATCGCCTTGGCCACGGTGTCCTCGCTGATCTGCGCCTTGCTGCCGAAGGCCGCCTTGAACTTCGGCGCATAGCCCGGAATCTGCTTGAGCCGCTTCACCGCGGCCTCGAGATTCGGCATCCCCATCTCGATCGGATTGGCGATCGGCCCCTTGGCCTGGTCCTCGAGCGAGGCCGCGCGGCCGTCCCAGAACTGCACCGACAGGAACGCGGCATTCCAGACCGTCGGCGCGTTGCGGCCGCCGACCTGATCGTGGACCCCGATCGACGTCGGCCGGTGATCGTCGCCACCTTCCATGACGTTGTGGCAGGAGAAGCACGACACCGTACCGGTCGAGGACAGGCGCGGATCGAAATAGAGCATCTTGCCCAGCTCGACCTTCTCGGGCGTGGTCGGATTGTCGGCCGGCGCCGGCGCCGTCTCGGGCAGCGCCTGCCATTCGACGGCCTGCGCGACCGGAACCTGCATCAGTGCCGCAGCCGCCGCCAGCGGCAGCGCCGCGATTGCCCAGCGATGCTTGCGGATGCGCTCATGAGTCCCGGGGGACGCCGGTCCGGTCGTCGTCCTGACTGTTAGTGCCTTGGTCATAGTGTTGTCCTGTTCCTGATAACGAATGGCAGGGAATCACATCGACTCGATTCGAGCCGAACGGATCACCGGTCCGCGAGCTTCCCGACATCGCGACACCGACCGAAGCCCGCCACACCACAGCTCGGGCTTCCACAACTCACCATCATTATACCCATGGGGGTATGGGATGACTCCACTTCAATCATTGCGGAGCGGACGTCGCGACAACGTCAATACGCCGCCGGCGGCAGCTGCCACACCGCCGGCTTCGGCGCCTCAGGGGCGAGGGGCCTGCGGCGGCAGGCCTACCACCGCAGCAGCACCGACCCCCAGGTCATGCCGCCGCCGACGCCTTCGAGCAGGACCAGATGCCCCGGCTGGATGCGCCCGTCGCGCACGGCGCCATCGAGCGCCAGCGGAACCGATGCTGCGGACGTGTTGCCATGGCGGGCGACCGTGGTCACGACGCGCTCGCGCGGCACCCGCATCTTGTCGGCGGTCGCGTTGATGATGCGCAGGTTGGCCTGATGCGGCACGAACCAGTCGAGATCCGGTCCCTCGAAGCCGTTGTGCGCGAGCGCCTCGCGCGAACATTCGTCGAGCACGCGCACCGCGAGCTTGAACACCGCCGGCCCGTCCATCTCGACGAAGGGATTGCCGCGCACCTGACCATGGGCGATGCCGCCGGCGACGCGCAGAATGTGACCGAGATTGCCGTCCGAATGCAGGTGCGTCGAATAGATCCCGGGCGCCTCGGCGTGTTTCAGGACCACCGCGCCAGCGCCGTCGCCGAACAGCACGCAGGTCTTGCGATCGTTCCAGTCCAGCAGGCGGGAAAACACCTCCGCGCCGACGACCAGCGCGCACTTGCTCTGGCCGGTGGCAACGAACTTGTCGGCCACCGACAGGCCATAGATGAATCCGGTACAGACCGCCTGCACGTCGAACGCCGCACCGCCGGTGACGCCGAGCTTGCTCTGCAGGATGCAGGCCGTCGACGGGAACACCATGTCGGGAGTCGTCGTCGCGACGATGATCAGGTCGATCTCGTCAGGTCCGACGCCGGCGGCTTCCATCGCCCGGCGCGCCGCCGCGACGGCGAGGTCACTGGTCAGTTCGCCGTCGGCCGCGACATGGCGCGCCTCGATGCCGGTCCGCGAGACGATCCATTCGTCCGAGGTATCGATCCGCGATTCCAGATCGCAGTTCGTCACGACCCGCTCCGGAAGATAGCTCCCGGTTCCGATGATTTTCGAATAGCCCATGGTAATTAGGATAACCGATGCGACTGCGGGCCCGTTCTGCCTGCCTCCTGCCCGCGACCTGGGCCGATGGACATCCCGCTCCGTCCGCCTTCCGGCCTGCTTTGGGCTGCATTGTCCTGCATGCCCTCCCCCAAAGTCGATGTCACCGCCCGCCAGGCGTCGCGGTCGCCCCAAAAAGAAAGAAGGGAGAGCCGAACAAGTCGACCCTCCCCTCATGGGAGTCAATTCACGACAGGGCTTGCATCAGAAGTTGGCGATCAGGCGCAGATACGGGGTGCGGCTGCCCCAGGTGTCGTACAGCGTCGGATCGTAGGAGCTGGCGAAGGCGGTGTAGACCGGCGGCGGATCCTGATCGAACAGGTTGTTGACGCCGAGCACGAACTTGGTCTGCCAGCGCTCCAGCGCGTAGCTGAGCTGCACGTCGTGATACAGCGTCGTCTCGATCTTGTTGAGGATGCCGTAGTCGGGATGCACCGGCCCCGAACACAGGCCGTACTGCTCCAGCGACAGGACCGGCGTCGGGTTGCCGCCGCCATTGGCGGCACCCGGATCCTCGTAGAACTGGTCGTCGCACTGCTCGTAGACGTGATAGATGAAGCGCGTGCTCCAGCTCGCCTCCCAGGGGCCGTTGCCGTAGATCAGCGACGCGTTGGCCTTGAAGCGCGGAATCGCCGACTGTCCGCCGAACTCGAAACCGACCAGGCCCGTCGTCACATCGGGGCCGCTCGCGGCCGGCGTGGTGACGTCATACCGCGTGACGTAGGCGCCGTCGAAGATCAGCTCGAAGGTCCCGAACCGGTTCAGCCAGTCGTTGTTGATCTTCCAGTTGACGTTGATGTCGAGCCCTTCGACCTCCAGCGCCTGGAAATTGACCGCGGTGTTGTCGATCTGGACGATCTGCCCGTCGTCGTTGCGCTGCACCTTTTCGCACAGCGCCCGGTTCTCCGGATCCGCGCGGTAGCACAGCTCGAAGATCTGATCGGTGCCGATGAAGGTGATGAAATCGTCGAGCGAGATCCGGTACCAGTCCAGCGCCACGCTGAAGTCGTCGATGAAGCGCGGGCTGTAGACCACACCGGCGGTGATCGAGGTCGCGGTTTCGGGCTTCAGGCCCGGATTGCCGCCGAACACCGTCGGCAGCTGCGCGTTGGTCTGGTCGCTGGACGCACCGTCGGCGTCGCAGTTGGCGGCGACGTTGGGATCGGTATCGCGATCGGTCGACGCGCAGGGGTCGGTCACCTCGGGGAAGCTGGTCACCGCGCCGAGATACAGCTCGGTGATCGACGGCGCCCGGAATGCCTCCGACCAGGTTCCGCGGAGCAGCAGATCCTCGAACATCCGCCACTCGAGCCCCAGCTTGGAGCTGGTGTTCGAGCCGATGTCGCCGTAGTCCGAATAGCGCGACGCCAGACTCAGATTGAGGCTCTCGAACAATGGCAGGTTGGCCAGCACCGGCACATTGAACTCGACGTAGGCCTCGAACGCGTCATAGCTGCCGCGGGTCGGGGACGCCGCGTTGGTGCTGCTGGTGCCGGCGACCTTGAGCGGGTCCGGGTCACTGCGGAACGACTCGGTCCGCAGTTCGACCCCGGCGGCGACGCCGAGCGAGCCGGGCAGCCAGTCGCCGACGAAGAGATTGGTCGACGCATTGCCGTAGAACAGGCGCTGCTGCTGGCGCGCGGTATCGTGCGCGGTGTAGGCGACGTACCCCAGCATGTCCTGGGTGATCGTGCCGGGGCCGCCGAAGAAATCGAACGGCACGCATCCGGCCGCCGACGGCGGGGCCGAATTGACGTCGTCCCCGGTGCACTCGGCGATCGGACCGACCGCGCGGGCCAGGCGCTCCATGTTGATCAGACCGGCTTCGGTGGTCGCCAGCTTGCTCTCGGAGTACGCCGCGCCCAGATCCCAGCTGACCAGCTGGGTCAGCACGTCGAACTGGCCGTCGAAGCCCCCGCCGATGCGCAGCGTGTCGACATCCTGCTGGAACAGGCGGGGTCCGAGTTCGACCATACGCCGCAGCACCGCACCGAGCCCGATCAGGCCGGCCGCCTCGTCGGCGCGGCCGATATCCTGAGCGACGGTGCCGGGGATGTAGTACGGGCTGTTCGAATTGGTCGGGTTGTACGGGTTGGTCGCGTCGACGTAGCCGAGCGCGAACGGCGCGGGCAGCGCGTCACCGACCGCGACCGGGGTCTCGGCGAGCTGCTGCGCCGACTTGCGCAGGTTGTACAGCGCCTCGCTGGTGAAGCGGATGCCGTTGTCGAAGTCGTGGGTGATCTGGCCGAAGATGCTGTAGCGCTCGCTCGGCGTCAGCAGATAGTTGACCGGCGCGTAGTTGTAGGGATCCTCGTTCTGGTCCCAGCGCGCGTAGTTGCCGGACGGATCGGTCCCGGCACCGGGCCGCCGCGCCAGATCGCACAGCGTCAGCGGCGAACCGGCGGGCAGGTTCAGGCCCGGATCCTGCAGCCCGCCGATGCCCAGCGGATCGGGCACGCCGGCGGTGCCGAAGGGATCGGTCAGCGCACCACCGGCGACCGCTCCGGTCAGATCGAAACAGGCGGACTCGGGACCGGTCTGGCCGTTGGCGATGACATTGCCGTTGACCGAGTTCGGGACGAACAGGATGCGTCCCTGCGGCGTGAACGCGCTGCCGCGGCTGATGCCGGTCCCGAGCGTCGGCACCGACGCCTGCTCGCGATCGTTGGCAAACAGTTCGCCCTGGTTCAGATAGCTCAGGTCCAGGAACACGCCGGTCTTGCCGTTGGTCGACCCGAACGAATAGCTGTAGAGCTGGGTCAGACCCTCGCCGTCGTCGAAGACCTGGGCCTGCGCCCGGAGTTCGGCGCCGTTGAAGTCGCGACGGGTCTTGATGTTGACGACACCGGCGATCGCGTCGGAGCCGTAGATCGCCGAAGCGCCGTCCTTGAGCACCTCGATGCTGTCGATGATCGAGATCGGGATCGTGTTGAGATCGACCGAATTGGTCCGCAGCTGACTCAGGCCGCCGACCCAGCGACGACCGTTCACCAGAACCAGCACGCGGTTGGAGCCGAGGTTGCGCAGATCGATTTCGGTCGATCCGTCGCCGCCGTTGTTGAACGCGGTATTGAGCGCGGCCCCCGCCTGCGGCAGGTTCTGCAGCAGGTCGCCGATCGACGTCAGCCCCGAGCGCTCGATGTCCTGGCGGCTGAGCCGCAGGACCGGCTGGGCGGTCTCGTAGTCGGTGCGGCGGATGCGCGAACCGGTCACCTCGATCGTCTCGAGTCGTGCCTGATCGACCGCCGTCTCGGCCGCCTGCGCATCATCCGTCAACGGTTCGACCGGAACCGTCTCGACCACCGGTTCGTCGACGAATTCGACATCGGATTCCTGACCCCAGGCCAGCGCCGGCAGCAGCACGCCCGCAACGACCCACGCCGGCCACGCCGGCCGGCCCCCAACACTTCGCAACATGTCCTTCTCCCGTACAGCTTCTGATAACCCCGCTTCATCGACCACGAGCGGGTGTCTTCATGCCTCTGCCTTTGTAGGCAATTGCTTACGTTACGTTACAAGATCGTCCTACTCAATCGGGGAGAACCCCCAGAAACCCCGGAATCCGGGGCCTCGATCGGAACTGCTAGCATTGGCCCCGCACCGCCCGCTCCAGAAGCCGTCCGCGGCATCGGACACAGGAGGAACCCTCGTGATCCATCGATTCAGACGCAGCGGCGCCCTGGCGCTGGCCGCCCTGGGCTTCAGTTCAATGAGCTTTGCCGCAATGACCGAACGCGCCGTGGACTACCCGATCGAAGGCCGCATGCATCGCGGCTATCTGATCTACGACGACAGCGTGTCGTCACCGCGCCCGCTGCTGCTGATGGTCCCGAACTGGCTCGGGACGACTGCGGCCAACCGCCGTCAGGCCACCGACATCGCAGGACGCGACTACGTCCTGTTCGTTGCCGACATGTACGGCAGGGACGCGCAGCCCGCGGACGGCGCGGCCGCCGGCGCCAAGGTCCAGGCGCTGTATGCCGACCGTCCGGAACTGCGCAAACGGGTCCGGGCGGGGCTGGCCCAGGCCGTCGCACAGGCCCGGGACGCAAAACTGGCGACGCCCCCGGGCCCGCCGGCCGCGATCGGTTTCTGCTTCGGAGGGGCGAGCGTTCTCGAACTTGCCCGCAGCGGGGCCGAACTGGCAGCCGTCGTCTCATTCCACGGCAACCTCTCCCTCCCCCCGGGAAAGGAGCAGGACGCCCCGATCACCGCGCCGGTCCTCGCCCTGCACGGCGATGCCGATCCGTATGTCCGGCCCGCCCAGGTCGACGCCTTCGTCACCGAGATGCGCGACCGGAACGCCGACTGGCAGCTGGTACGCTTCGGCGGCGCGGTCCACTCCTTCACCGATCCCGACGCGAACACACCGGGCAAGGCGATGTACGACGCGAAGGCGGCGCATCGCGCTTTCTCGATGATGCGGGACCTGCTGGCCGAGGTGTACGCGCGCCGCTGATCCGGCGCGGCGCCGGTTACTGCAACAGGGCGTCGACGACGGCCTGCTGCAACGCCAGCCAGGTGGTGCTGCCCGGAACCACCGGCTCGAAATGCCCGGCATTGCTGGTCACCCCGAGCGTCACCCGATCCCCGTTGGCCCGCGCGCGTTCGCTGTAGCGCAGCACCGTCGCGTCCGCAACGATCGGATCCAGACGCCCGTGCACGAACCACTGCGGAACGCCCAGGGGCAACAGCGCGATCGGCGATACCCGGGCGTAGCGCTGTGGTTGCTCGGTCGGGTTGCCGCCGAGCAGCGGCTCGACCGCGGCATGGCAGCTGTCCGCCGGTCCGATCCGGTACGATTCGAGATCGGTGATCGCGGCCAGGCCGATCACCGCCTGGAGCTTGAGCGGATTGCGAACATAGAGCGCGTCGCCCTGGTCGATGCGCCCCCGGCTCGCCAGCCAAAGTGCCAGCTGCCCGCCGGCCGAATGGCCGACCGCGGCGACTTTCTTCAGATTCAGCGGATAGGTCTGCGCCAGCACCCGCAGGTGATCGGTCGCGTGGGCGACGTCACGGAAGGTTTCGGGCCACCCGCCGCCGTTGCCCAGGCGCCGGTACTCGATGGTCCAGGTCGCAACCCCAAGCGTGCTCAACGCTTCGGCGAGGGGACGAACGTAGTCGTAGTCATAGGCGGACTGCCAGCAACCGCCATGGATCAGGACCACGACCGGAAACGGTCCGGGCACCCCCGGCGGCAGCCTCAACTCACCGAACTGCTGGTCCTCCACACCGTAGCGCAGGCGCGGCAAGGCGGCCGGCTTCGGCAACGCCTGAACCGCCGCCCAGTCCATCGGCGCGGAGTGCTCCGCGTCGGGCGCACGCGCGCTCATCAGCGAACAGCTCCCCACCCCCAACCCCAGCACGCATGCTGCAACCGCAACGGCGGCTCCTCTCCACGACATGTCCGGCCATATCCCTTTTGACGCGCATCCTGCGCGAGCGAATCGCCGCAGTATGCCGCCCTGTATCCGGAATTGCAGTCGGACAGCGGCGATTCGCGGGTAGAGGGGTCCATGACCGGCTCCGATCAGGTCACCGTCCGCGGCGCGCGGAACTCGGGCCGGTCCCAGCTGGCGGTGAGGATGATCTCGGCCAGATGTTCGACCGCGTCCCAGACATCGACGTACCGCAGATACAGCGGCGCGAACCCGAAGCGCAGGATGTCCGGCGCGCGGACGTCACCGGTGACGCCACGCGCGATCAGGGCCTGCATGATCGGCCACGCCTGCGGATGGCGCAGGCAGACCTGCGAGCCGCGCTCGGCCGCGGCAGCCGGACCGAACGGGATCAGCGCGGCATCCCGCAGGCGCGCCCGGACCCGACCCATGAACAGCTCGACCAGCCGCAGCGATTTGGCGTGGACCTGATCCATCGGCGCCTGCAGCGCCAGCTCCACGCCGACCTCCAGCGCCGACAGCGCCAGAACCGGAGGCGTCCCGCAGAGCAGCTTGCGGATGTCGTCCGCTCCCCGATAGCGCGGTTCGAACGCGAACGGCTGCGCATGCCCGAACCATCCCGACAATGGCGTGCTCAGCTGCGCCTGATGGGCCGATGCGGCATACAGGAACGCCGGCGCGCCCGGCCCGCCGTTGAGGTACTTGTAGCCGCAGCCGACCGCGAAATCGACGCCGTCCGCGGCCACGGACAGGGGGATGACACCGGCCGAGTGCGCCAGATCCCACAGGATCAGCGCGCCCTGCCGATGCGCGGCCTCGGTCAGCTCGGCCATCGGGTACAGCACTCCGCTGCGGTAATTCACGTGCCCGAGCACGACCACGGCCGTGTCGCGATCGATCGCATCTGCAACGGACGCCCCCTCCTCGACCAGGCGCAGTTCGTACCGGTCGCCGAGCAGGCCGAGCAATCCCTCAGCCATGTACAGATCGGTTGGAAACTCGTCCGCGGCGACAACCACGCACCGCCGTTCCGGCCGCAGGCGCAACGCGGCGGCCAGCAGCTTGTAGAGATTGATCGAGGTCGAGTCAGCCGCCAGGGTCTCGCCCGGCCGGGCCCCGATCAGCCGGCCGATCTTGTCACCCACCCGCTGCGGCAGATCGACCCAGCCGGCCCGATTCCAGCTCGACACCAGATCGTGACCCCATTGCGCCTCGATGACGGCCTGTACCCGCGCCGCCGTCTCCCGCGGCAACGCGCCCAGCGAATTGCCATCCAGATAGATCTGCCCTGCGGGCAACGCGAAGGCGTCCCGCAGCGGTGCCAGCGGATCGCACGCGTCCCAGCGTCGCACCGCTTCGCGCGTGTCCGGCAGTCCCGTCGCCCCGTGGTCCGCATCGGTCTGCGTGCTCATGTCCTGCCGATTCTGATGCCCGCACCCAGCGTACCGCGGTCACCCGCCCGCCGCCTGGGGGAAATCCGCGCAGCTGCCATCGAACCGACCCGGGAGGCTGGCACAATACCTGACCTCCCGATCGATTCGCCCATGCCCGCTCCGCCCACACCCGTAAGGCCGGTCGCGTTCCGCGACGCCTGCAAAGTCTGGATGCGCATCGGCCTGCTGAGTTTCGGCGGCCCCGCCGGACAGATCGCGCTGATGCACCGGATGGTCGTCGCCGAGCGTGGCTGGGTCTCGGACACCCGCTTCATGCATGCGCTCAACTACTGCATGCTGCTGCCCGGCCCGGAAGCCCAGCAGCTGGCGACCTATCTCGGCTGGCTGCTCCACGGCGTCCGCGGCGGACTGGTCGCCGGCACGCTGTTCATCCTGCCGGGGCTGCTGGTGATGCTGGCACTGTCGATGCTCGTCGTCACCTTCGGCGACTTCGACACGATCCGGGGCGTGCTGTTCGGGCTGCAGGCCGCGACGCTGGCCATCGTCGTCGATGCCCTCGCGCGCGTGGGCCGGCGCGCCCTGAAGACAGCCGCCCACCGGATCACCGCCATCGCCGCGTTCGTGGCGCTGTTCGGATTCGGCGCGCCCTTTCCGCTGGTCATCGCGATGGCCGCCATGATCGGCCTGCTGGTGCCATCGGCCGCCACGACGGCGGACCCTGCCGACGCGCACCTCGCCGACCCCCCACCGCCCTCGCGCGGCTGGTATCTGCGCACGATCGGCCTCGGCGTGCTGCTGTGGCTCGGTCCCGTCGCCGTGCTCGCCGCAGCGCTGGGCCCGACGCACGTCTACACCCAGGAAGCCGTGTTCTTCGGCAAGATGGCGATGGTGACCTTCGGCGGCGCATATGCCGTACTCACCTATATCGCGCAGCAGGCCGTCGAGGTCTACGGCTGGCTGCTGCCGACCGAGATGATCCAGGGCCTGGCGCTGGCCGAGACGACGCCAGGGCCGCTGATCCTGGTGTTGAGCTACGTCGGCTTTCTGGGCGGCTGGCGGCATGCCGGCCTTGGCGCACCACTGCTCGGCGGCGTCGGCGGCGCACTGATCGCCACCTGGGTCAGCTTCGTGCCCTGCTTCCTGCTGATCTTTCTCGGCGCCCCGTTCGTCGAACGCCTGCGCGGCAACCGCCGCCTCGCAGCGGCCCTGGCATCGATCACCGCCGCAGTCGTGGGCGTGATGGCCAGCCTCTCGCTCTGGTTCGCCCTGCATGTCCTGTTCGGCGACGTCAGTCGCTGGCAGGCGTACGGGCTCGATGTGCCGGCGCCCCAGTGGCAGACACTCGATCCTGCCGCGCTGGCGCTGGGGGCCCTGGCCATGATGGGCCTGCTGAGCGGGCGCCTCGGCGTCGGCCCGCTGCTGCTGCTGGCAGCAACAGGCGGCGTCCTGCTGCGCGCTGCCCTAGGATGATGCGGCCGAACCGGCCGGAGCGATCGCGTCCACCTGCGCCTGGCCGGGCCCCAGGATCTCGACCCTTCCGGTCCGTGATTTCTCGACGCGTCGCAGCGGATCGTCCGGGTCGGCGCGCGTGACATAGATCGAAACGGTCTGGGTCCGCAGGTTGTAGACCTCGCTGATCGTCTCGCCGTCGATGGGATCGACGCGATTGACGAAGAACACCGCGGGACCGACCCGGGTCATGCTGACCTGCTCGGTACCGCCCTCGCCCTTGTGTGGACCGGTGAGCAGCTGCCAACGGGCGCTGGTTTCGGACACGTACTCGCGCTCGATGTACTCACCGTCGGGCATTGCATAGCGCACGGTCTTGCCGACCAGTTCCGTCACCGGCGTCTGATCGGCCTGAACCACGCTGTCGCCGGCGATACGGGTCAGACTCATGGCAAACGCCACGGCCAGCAATCCCGCCGCCAGAACCCGCTTGCTGCGACGGGTCCAAGGCTGTCTGCTACGTCCTCTTGTGCTCAAAAGTCACTCATCCCCGGTGGTACATCACCGCCAACGGTCGAGCGTCAGGCGGTGTCGTTCTCCTCAGCATGCATATTCGACATGAATGCGGGCTGTCTGTTCCCCGGAGATCGGATCCATGCCGCGGGACGCTGCTCGGGGCTCACTCCACCAGGAATCGCGGCGCGAAGATCCCGGCGAAATCGGGGACTTCACGCAGGGACGGATCCTGGCTCAGCCACTGCCGGTAGTCCTGCATCAGACCATCGAGCACATCGCGACGGCTCACCACCCCCTGCAGGGTCTGGGCGACGACGACCGGCAGATGCCGGAATCCGTGCTGCATGAACACCGCCGCCAGGGTGTACAGATCGGTGGTCGGACTGACCGCCAACGGATGCCGCCGCATGACATCGGCCACGGTGATCTCGGGCTGCGCATGCAACTGACCGCTGGCCACGCATTCCATCAGATCGCGCTCGGACAGGAAGCCGACGACGATCTGTCGCGTGAAGTCGGACTCCACCACCGGGGCGCTGGACACCCCCCGCTGGAGCAGCAGATCGGCGGCCTGTGCCACGCGCATCGACGCGACGACCGTCACCACGTCCGTGGTCATCACATCCTTCGCCTGCTTCGGATGCTGCATGGTCCAACTCCGCTACTGTCTCCAGAGGGATCAGCCTAGCCAGGCGCGCACGGCCCGACACTGACGTGCGTCATCGGCCGCAGGCGGGGCACCGGGCCGGATCGGACGGTCACCCGGCGCCACCTGACACCCCGCATCTGACGGACAGGCCCGGGAAAACGGACGGACCGCCGTGTGTCCGTCGAGACCGGCCTTCGGTCCGCCGCGGACGCACGCCTCCACCACAGCCCGCATCATCGTCGCCAGACCATTGCGCCCAATCGGCCCAGTAGCACATGGATCCTTCCTCCGCCGCCTTCACCGCATCTGACGATGCCGTCCGGCCCGCCCCGGTGGATCCGCTCGCGGACGTGGACCACGGCGACGACCCGCTTGAGGTCGATGCCCTGCAGCGCCGTCTGATCGGGCGCCTGGCAATCGCCTGCAAGGGGCTCGATCCGCGCCTCGATCGTGAACTGGGCGAACTCTCGGCCAGCGTTCGTGGCCAATGCGACGCTCACCACCTGCGGCTGCTGCTGGGCCGGCTGTCGCAGGCGATCGCACTGCTCCCGGATCCGGCCGCGCCGGGCACAAGCAGCCAGACGGACGAAAACCGTTCGCTGCTGCGCGCGCTGCTCAAGCAACTGAGCTTCCAGTCCGAGTTGATGCCGCGCGCCACCACGCTGGCGCAGGCGATCGACTCGGATCCCGAGATGCGGGGCGATGCAATCGCGTACCAGCTGGCGAAGCTGATCGCCGACGACCGCGCCAGCCTGCGCGCGGAGACGCGCGAGGCGCAGCGCCTGCTGGCGCAGGTCACAGCCCAGCTCGAATCGCTGGCGCGCGATGTCGCGGTCGAGACCAAGGACCGCCAGGCAGCCGCGCGCAACAACGCCAGCCTCAACACCCGGATCACCCACGAGATGCAGGCGATCGACTCGAGCATCCGCTCGGCGTCCAGCCTCGACGTGCTGAAGACCCAGGTCAGCAGTCGCCTCGAACAGATCGGCGCACACCTTCACACCCATCGCGAGCGCGAGGAACAGCGTGTCCGCGAGTACGAGCAGCACGCCGCGCAGATGCGGGCCCGGATCGCCGAACTCGAGCAGACTGCAACGTCGCTGCGCCAGTCAGCGGAACTGGGCCACCAGCTGGCGCTGACCGACGCGCTCACCGGCATCCCCAATCGCATGGCCTACGAAAACCGCATGCGCCAGATCTGCGAGAACGCCGAACATCGCAACCGGCCGATGACGCTGGCGATCTGGGACGTCGATCATTTCAAGCGCATCAACGACAACTACGGCCACCCTGTCGGCGACAAGCTGCTGCGGATCATCGCGCAGCTGCTGTCACGGCAGGTCCGCGCACACGACCTCGTCGCCCGTTACGGCGGCGAGGAATTTGTGATGCTGTTCTGCGACATGAATGCCGTCGGCGCGCGGACGCGCGCCAATCGCATCCGCGAGCTGGTCACCGAGCTGGACCTGCGCGCGCGTGGCGAGCCGGTCGCCGTGACCATCTCCTGCGGTCTCACCCAGCTGCGCGAGGACGACGATCCCGAGTCCGCCCTCGACCGTGCCGATCAGGCGCTGTATCGCGCAAAGCAATCGGGGCGCAATCGCTGCGTCGGCCTCTAGGGCCACCCCTCACTGCGGATCGTTTGAGCCAGGTCAATGCCGGTCGCCAACGGCATGGCGATCCTTGCCGTGCCGCCCGAGCCGCGATTCGTGAGTCGTGAGTCGCGCGCGGGATGCATCGGCTTTCATCCTTGGACATCATGCGCCAGCCGGCGATCGTGCTTTGCCACGATCCGGCGGCAGCGGCGTGATGCGGTGATGGACAGCGATCAAAGACACACGAACAATGCACCTCTCAAAGCGTCGGAGACCCACTGTGAGCGATCCACATCTTCAGAAAGCC
The DNA here is from genome assembly GCA_028698335.1 of Nevskiales bacterium. Classification (GTDB taxonomy): domain Bacteria; phylum Pseudomonadota; class Gammaproteobacteria; order Nevskiales; family Nevskiaceae; genus Solimonas. Next base: position 227,700 of record JAQVDP010000007.1, read on the forward strand.
ATCGACGAGCTGCGCACCGAACTCGAGGCGCTGCCATCCGACGCCCCTGGGCGCGAGCGTCTGGTCGCTCTGCTCGAACAGGTCGAGGCCCACGCCGCCAGTGATCAGGGCACGGTCCCGCACGAACCGCTGGTCGACGGACTCGATGCCGCCGTGACCGAATTCGAAGTCGAGCACCCGCGGGCGACCGCCCTGCTCCAACGCATCGTCTCGGCCCTCAGCTCCATGGGGATCTGAACCCCGCCGGACCGGGGGCGCGCGATGCCTCGCAGCCTACCGGCGAACTGGCTATGCTCAACGTTCCATCGCAAGGGAGTCTCAACCATGGCAAAAGCAGCACCGTTCGATGCTCAACTCCAGGCCTTCGTGAAGAAACTCAACACCGCGGCCAAATCCGGCAAGAAGCAGGTCAGCTCGCTGCGCAGCAAGGCTGCGGATGCCGCGCTGCACTGGGTGATGTCACATGACAGCCGGGTCAAGGCGTTCAAGTCGTCCGTCAAGGGCACGCCGGTCGAAGCCGCGGTGGACAAACTCCTGACGCTGCTCGAACAGGAAGCCAAGCCGGCGAAGAAGGCCCCCGCCAAGAAAGCCGCAGCGAAGAAAGCGCCGGCAAAGAAGGCGGCGAAGAAGGCCGTGAAGAAGGCGACCAAGAAGGCGCCGGCGAAGAAGGCCAGCAAGGCCAAGGCCGCAACCCCTTCGTCCTGATGCCTGCCCCGTCCTCCGGGCCGCCGCCAGTCTGCGGCGGTCCGGAGGTCATGGACGCGGGCGCGCACCGGAACCCGTCCGCCGTCGCGCGGATGTCGCTGCCCCGGATCCACTGATCCGATCCTCCCCGCCGGCCCGAACACGATCCGCACCGACCCCATGCCCCAGACCGACACGCCGGCGGCCCGCAACAAGTCGATCCGGGATACGCTGCGCCATCTCTACGAGAGCGCCAGTCCGCGCGCGATGCGCATGCGCTGGGCGATGCTGGAGATCGACGCCCTACTCGTCGCGTTCTTCCTCGTCACAACCTTCGTCGAACACGGACAGTGGCTGATCACCGCCGACTACGTGATCGGATCGATCCTGCTGATCGAATGGATGGTCCGCCTCTGGATCAGCCGGGATCGCATCGGCCTGCTGACACAACCGATGGGCGTGCTCGACATCGCCGTGATCCTGTCGCTGTTCGCACCGTCGATCACCGAGAATTTCGTCTTCCTGCGCATTCTCCGCGCGCTGCGGCTGCTGCGCTCGTACCACGTGCTGCGCGAACTCCGGAAGCGCTACCGCTTCTTCACCCAGCACGAGCAGGTCATCTTCGCGGGCACCAATCTGATCGTCTTCATCTTCATCGTGTCGGCTGCGGTGTATGCACTGCAGTACCGGGTCAACGAGCAGATCACCGACTACGTCGACGCGCTGTACTTCACGATCACGACGCTGACGACCACCGGCTTCGGCGACATCGTCATGGTCGGCAGCGGCGGGCGACTGCTCGCGGCGGTGATCATGATCGTCGGCGTATCGTTGTTCCTGAGGCTGATCCAGGCGATCTTCCGCCCGAGCAAGGTCGATTACGAGTGCCCCGACTGCGGCCTCGCCCGTCACGATCCGGATGCGATCCACTGCAAGCACTGCGGCCGGCTGCTGCACATCTTCAATACCGGGGATGCCTCGTGACGGCAGGCCCGCTGATGCCATCATGACGCTCGATTTCCAGCACGCACTGCTCGCTCCGCACTACTGGGGCATGGTCCTGATCACCGCTCTGCTGGTCGGCATCGCCGTGTTCCTGCACTACGAGGTGCTCGAACGCCTGAATTTCAGCATGCCGCACTGGACCCTCAACCGCCGCCCGCGCATCCTGCTGATGATCGTCGTGATCATCGCGGTCCATATCGCGGAGATCTGGATCTTCGGCATCGGCATCTACTGCGCGACGCTGATCCCCGAGTTCGGCGCCGTCATCGGCGTCGATCACCTGCGGATGCTCGACGCGATCTATCTGTTCGCCGCGACCTTTTCCACCGTCGGCTATGGCGACCTTGCCCCGGTCGGACCGATCCGTCTGATCCTCGGCACCGAGGCGCTGACCGGATTCGTCCTGATCACCTGGTCGGCTTCGTTCACCTACCTGGAAATGCAACGCTACTGGCGACCGCACTGAGCGGCGCTACGACGCGCGCCATCCGGCGCGGCGCAGGCTGAACATGCCCAGCGCGCCCAGGGCCGCGATCGCTGCCGAGATCCACAACGCCGCCGCGCCGATGCCGTCGACCAGGACCCCGAACACCAGAGGCGCGAGCGCCTGCGCCACGCGCGCCGGCGCCTCGAGCCAGCCGGCACGCCGGCCGAAGCCGTCGGCCCCGAACAGCGCCAGCGGCAGGGTGCCCTTGACGATCGTCATCAGTCCGACGCCGGCGCCATGCAGTGCCGTGAAGCCGTAGACGAACGGGACCCCGAAGATCCCGAACGCGATGACACCGATCGGGTGGAGGCTGCTCGCCAGCCGTGCGCCGATCAGAGGATGCAACCGTCCCAGCCATGCCGCATCGGCCAGGCGCGCGACGATCTGGGCGACACCGACCAGCGCCGCCGCCGAAATCGCGATTGCGGGCGCACAGCCTGACAGCTCCAGCAGATGCGGGAGGTGCGTCGCCATCGCCGCGAACACGAAACCGTTCGCGGTCAGCGCAGCGGCCACAATCAGCAGGGCCCGGGTCGGCCGCATGGATGCCGCCGGCCGCACGTCCTCATGCCGTGCATGCAACACCGGACGCCGCGCCAAACGCGGCACGCCGAAACGGTGCAGCGCCGTGCCCGCGCCCAGGTGCAACAGCGCCCAGAACAGGCACGCCACCCGCCATCCCCAGAGCGCCTCGACCCATGCGGTCAGCGGCCAGCTCACCGAACTCGCCAGTCCGGCGATCAGGGTGATGCCGACGATGGCGCTGCGTGCCTGGGCACCGTACAGCGCGACCACTGTCGAGAACGCGGCGTCGTACAAGCCCATCGGCATCGCGACGCCCATGATCAGCCATCCCGCCAGGAGCGAGTAAGGCCCTTGCGCGCTGCCGAGCACCCCCAGCGCAAGAGCAAACAGCAGGTTCGAGGCGAGCAGCACCTTGCGCCCGCCGCTGCGGTCGATGCGTGCGCCGGCCCAGGGCCCCATCAGCGCCGCCACCAGCAGCCCCCCTGAAAATCCCGCGTAGACCCAGACCGGCGCCAGACCGAGGCCACTGGCCATCGGGCGGGCCAGGGTCGCCAGCAGATAGTAGCTGCTGCCCCAGGCCAGCAGCTGCCCGAATCCGAGCGCGACGACGACCCGACGCCGTCCGCTGTCCGCTGCTGCGGAGTTCAAGCGTGCTGCCGTGGACGCTCCACGGACGCCCTGCGCCCGTGATCGCGCTCGGCGTGCTTGAGATGGTGCAGGATCAGATGCTCGATCCGCGGCAGCAGCGGACGCGGCAGGTCATGTCCCATGCCGTCGATGATTTCCAGCCTTGCGCCGGGAATGTGCCGGGCCAGATCGTGCGCGGCGGCGACCGGCACCAGCGGATCTTCCTTGCCGTGAATGATCAGCGTCGGCGTGCGCAGGCGCCGCAGCATCGGCACCCGGCTCGGCGATGCCATGATCGCGACCGTCTGCCGCGCGACGCCCTGCGGATGATGGTTGCGATCCAGCTGCGCCGCGACCTTCGCCCTCAGCTCGTCGTCGCTGTCCGGATACGCCGGACTGCCGATCAGCCGCCAGGTCTGCATGCTGTGCGCCAACAGGCCCTCACGATCGACACGCTCGGGACGACGGACCAGCCGCAGGCGCAGGCGCGGGCTCGGCCCCGGCAGGCGCGGGTTGCCGCTGCTGGACATGATCGAGGTCAGGCTGCGGACGCGCGACGCGTACTTTCCGGCCAGCAGCTGCGCGATCATGCCCCCCATCGACACCCCGACGACGTGCGCGGTCTTCAGGCCGAGGGCGTCCATCAACCCGACCGTGTCCTGGGCCATTTCGTCGAGCGTATACGGCGCGCGCACCGGCAACCGGAATGTATAGGCCAGCCCGGCGCGCATCAGGCGCGGCTTGCCGAGGTGGTCGAGCTTGGTCGACAGACCGATGTCGCGGTTGTCGAAACGCACGACGTGGTAACCGGCCTGGGCCAGCGCCCGGCAGAAGCTGTCGGGCCACATCACCATCTGCCCGCCGAGCCCCATGATCAGCATGACCGCGGGATCCGTCGGCCGCCCAAAGCTTTCGTATTCGAGCGTCAGCCCGTTGGCGCGCACACTCGGCATGTTTCTAGGCTCCGAATACCGGGAGGGCGGGATTCTCTCACGTCGCCGCGCCCGCGCGCGTGCCCTTGCCCGGACGCTTCCGCCCCTCGCCCGAAGAAACCGCGGGCGATCGCCGTGGGTGCAGCATGTGTTCGATCTCGGCCTCGAACGCCGCGATCAGACGCTCGGGTTCGGCGATGATGTCGATGTCGGACGACACGCCCACGCTGACCCGCCCGGCATAGCTGAACAGGCTCACGCCGATTCCGATCGCGCCGGCCTGCGGCGGCCAGAACACCAGATTCTCGAGGCGGGCGCCGGCGAAACGCAGCGATGTCCGCGGCCCGGGCAGATTCGACACCACGGCCACCGCCTTGCTGGCCAGCAGGCTCACCAGCCGCTTTTCGACGGGAACGGGGAGATGCCCCGCCGCCATCAACCCGACCAGAATGGCCCGGGCTTCCGGCGAATCCTTCAGCGCCTCCATGCGTGCCGAAACGATGCGCAGGCGCTCGCGCCAGTCGACGACGCCGACCGGCAGGTCGAGCAGGACCAGACCGAAGCGGTTGCCGGCGTCGCCATCGCCTTCCTTGCGCAGATTGACCGGCACCTCGATCCGGACGTTCTGGCCGGGGTCGACACTGCCGCCCAGCTCGCGCAGATAACGGCCGAACGCGCCGGCCAGCGCGGCGACGAACAGGTCATTGATCTTGACCTGGAGCTGACGGGCGCGCCGGCGGATCGGACCCAGTGGCAGATGCCGGGTCCAGGCCACATTGCGCGTGCCGGACAGCTCACGGTGCAGCGACTCGGGATTGTCGTCCGGCAGGTTCAGCACCCGGCTGACCGCCGCAACCGCCTCGCGCCCGGTCCTCAGTTGCCGCAAGATGCGCGACGGATCCTGCAGGTCGGCCCGCAGTCCCTCCTTCAGATCCTCCAGCGTCCGGTTGACGAACTCCAGCCGCTCGATCCAGACGCCGAGCGGCCCCTTGCGCGGCCGCGCGGGACGCTGGTCCGACGCGCGCCGTCCCCCACTCGCGGCGTCCGTGCAACTCATCAGGATCCGCACCAGCGCGACACCGTCGGCGATCGCATGGTGCACCCGGATCAACAGCGTCACGCGCCCGTCACCACGTTCCAGCAGCGTCAGCCGCCACAGCGGCAGGGCACGGTCCAGCGACCGCCCCAGCTCGCGGGCAACGGCATGGCGCACGTCATGGTCCGGCGCATCCTCGGTGAGGTGGTAGACCCGCACGTGATAGGCCATCAGCGGTTCGCCGTCGTCGCGCCACATCGGCGGGTCGTGATCGACGTCCGCGCGCTGCAGGAAGCGGCGATGCCGCAGCATGCGTTCCAGCAGGTGCTTGAGCAGGACCTCGACGTCCCGCACGCCGGTCAGCTCCAGCACCGCGCTGACCACCATCGGGTTCTGCGGCGTGTCCATCTCCAACCAGGCACGATCGATGCCGGTGATCTCCTCGTCTCCGACCGTATGTGTCATCGCCCGCTTCATCTCCTGTTGCGAACCCCAGTTCCGACCCCGGACCGGGCAGGCTTCGATGATACAGATCAGCGGCATTCGAATCGGCGCGCCGGAAGGTATGCTCTGCCCATAGATCACATTGGGGGAGATGACATGCAGCTGCGCGATGCGGACGACTACGATCCGACCTGGCTGACCAAGGCGCGGGTCAAGCAGCCGGTCCCGACGGCGGCGGACGTGGCCATCGTCGGCGCCGGCCTCGGCGGACTGACCGCCGGCGCGAAGCTGGCCCAGGCGGGCATCAAGGTCGCGGTCTTCGACCAGCACTACGTCGCCGGCGGCTGCTGCACGCAGTTCTCGCGCGGCGGGCCACGCCAGCGCTACAACTTCGACATCGGCCTGCACTACATCGGCGACTGCGGTCCCGACGGCAAGATCCCGCAGATTCTCGGAGAACTGGACATCGCGCTGGACTACGTGCCGATGGACCGGGACGGCTTCGACATCCTGGTGTTTCCGGACTTCCGCTTCCCGATTCCCGCCGGCCACGATGTCTTCCGCGACCGTTTCGTCCAGATGTTCCCCCGGCACCGGCGGGGCATCGATCGCTACGTCCGCTTCCTCAAGGAAGTCGATGCCCTGGTCGGCCGCATCGACCGCAACCATGGACGGATGTCATGGGGCGTCGCGCTGCACGCGCTGACCCGCGGGCGCCTCGCGGCGAAGTACCAGCGCGCGACGCTGCAGGACCTGCTCGACAGCTGCAGCGACGATCCGCAGGTGCGCGCGGTCATGGCCGGCCAGAACGGCGATTACGGCCTGCCGCCGAGCAAGGTCAGCGCGGCGCTGCATGCCGGTCTCAGCAATCACTATTTCCGCGGCGCCTACTACCCCCACGGCGGCGGCCAGACCATCGCCGACCGCCTGTCGCAGTTCATCGAGGCCCATGGCGGCAGCGTGCACCTGCGTCACGGCGTCGACCGCATTCTGGTCGACGACGGCCGTGCCTGCGGCGTGCGCGTGCGCAGCCACAAGGGGGTGGTGCACGACGTCAGGGCCCGCGCGGTACTGTCGAACGCGGACCTGCGCGAAACCTTCGAACGCCTGCTGCCGCCCGAATCCGTCCCCGAACCGTGGCGGCAGCGCAGCCACAACTTCGAGATGGCCGCGGCGATCTTCATGACCTGCCTCGGCATCGAGGGCGACATGCGTCAGCGCGGCATGAAGACCGCCAACTACTGGCAGTTCGATGGCTACGACTTCGAACGCTTCTATGACACCGCCGGCGACATGCAGCCGCGCGGCGCCTACATCACCAGCGCGACCCTGAAGGATCCCGACACGCCGCATCACGCCCCGGCCGGCATCAGCAACGTCGAGGCAATGACCGTGCTCTCCGGCAAGCCCGAGCACTGGGGGCTCGACGCCGGCAGCGCCGAAACCTGGGACTACAAGCACAACCCGCGCTACCTCGAACTCAAGGCGCGCATCGAGGACGACATGGTCGCGCGCGTCGACGCGCTGTTCCCGGGATCGGCCGCGGCCGTCGTGTTCCGCGAGTCGGCGTCACCGCTGTCGCATACCCGCTACACACGCGCCACCGACGGCACCGGTTACGGGCTGGCGGCGACCCCGCAGCAGTTCTTCGAGCATCGCCCCGGCTACAGCGGCCCGCTGCCGGGCCTGTTCCTCGCCGGCGCGAGCACCCGCGCCGGCCACGGCGTGCTCGGCTCGATGATGTCCGGCCAGCGCTGCGCCCGCCGCATCGCCCGCGAGTTCGACGTGGAGATCGCCACGGCCTGATGAAGCATCTGCTGATCGTCTTCCACAGCCAGAGCGGCCACACCGAAGCACTGATCCGGGCCGCGTCGCAGGGTGCCGCCGAACTCGCCGACGAAGTCGAGACCCGCATGCTGCGCGCCGCCGACGCCGGCCTCGACGACCTGCTCTGGGCCGACGGCCTGCTGCTCGGCACGCCGGAGAACTTCGGCTACATGTCCGGCGCGCTCAAGGATTTCATGGACCGGACCTACTATCCGGCCGAGGGCCTGACCATCGGCAAGCCGTATGCGCTGATCGTCAGCTGCGACAACGACGGCAGCGGCGCCGCCCGCGCGATCGAACGGATCGCGACCGGCTACGGCTGGCAGGCGATCGCCGAGCCCCTGATCAGCCGCGGCGGCATTGCGCCCGGCGCCGGCGAGCGCGCCCGCGAACTCGGGCAGACGCTCGCGGCCGGCCTGTCGATGAATCTGTTCTGAGTAACCGTCTTCCGAGTCAAGCACCGTGAAGCGAGTTGTCCCAAGGTTTATTGGTGCGGACCATGGCGTTGAGCGTGGTCAGCAGCTTGCGCATGCAGGCCACCAAGGCGACCTTGGGC
>JAQVDP010000020.1 GCA_028698335.1 Nevskiales bacterium
CGGCCGTGCGCTCTCTACTCAGAAACGGGTTCGATCACCCCAGCACGTACCAAGCTGCACGGGCCGGTCTGGCCGTCTTATCGACGCTCAGACTCTACCGTGATGGTCTGCTCTGAACATACAAGCAGCCTGGAAGGGGCGCTGGTCAAGGAGCAGTCGGAGCTCGATCCGACCTCCGCCGTGCACCAGAGCGACGAGCCCGTGGATGCACGGATCGATGCGCTGATCGATTCGATCTGCGCGCTGCGGGGACCGACGGTGCTGTTCGTCGACAACCTCAGCTATTGCGAGGACGACACCCTGCATGTGCTGCTTGATGCGCTGGCGCTGAATACCCCCGACGACCTGTATCTGGTGCTGGCAGGCGGTGGCGAGCCGCCGATGGGGCTTGCGCGCCTGAAGTTGCAGGGACGGCTGACCTCGATCAGCTTCGCCGAGCTGGCGATGCGCGAGTCGGAGGTTCGCAGTCTGCTGGGGGAGGACCTGTGCGAGCGTCTCGGCGACGACGGTGTCGCCAGCATCATGCGCCAGAGCGAAGGCTGGCCGGCGGCGGTCCGGCTGATGCAGATCGTGCTCAGTACCGCGCCACAGCCGAAGGCGGCGCTGGCGGCATTCTCGGGGTCGGATGTGGACCTTGCCGAGATGCTCAATCGCCAGGTCCTCGCCGGGTTCACGCCGGCGCTGCGCCAGTTCCTGATCGAGACATCGCATCTGCGCAGCTTCTGCGTCGCGCTGTGTCGCCATGTCACCGGGGATGACCGCGCCGACGAGCACGTCTCGCTCCTGCTGCGGCAGAACGTCTTCATCATTCCGCTGGATCGCAACCGGACCTGGTACCGGTTGCACGGTCTGTTCCGCGAGTTCCTGGCGGCCGAGGCCGAACGCAGCCTGGCGGTCCGGCGCCGCCAGGAGGTTCTGCTGCGTGCGGCCGAGTGGTGCGAGCAGAACGGGCTCTGGGCCGACGCGATCGACTATGCGCTGTCGGCGCAGGCGTTCGATACCGCGGCGGGCATCCTCGAGCGGGTCGCGCCGTGCTTTGTGCGCGACCGGGGCGACCTGCGCAAGTTCATCGGCTGGGTGGAAGAACTCAAGCGTGTCGGCGCCCGCGTGCAGTGGGAAACCGAATTCTGGTACGTGTGGGCGTTGGTGTTTCACCGGCGCTACGAGTACGCCCGCCAGCAACTCGAACCGCTGGCCGCGCGTGTCGCTGCGGCCGAGTCGCTGCAGCCGGACACGCGCACCGCGGCCATGCAGCGGCGCATCGAGATCATCCGGACGGCGGTCGCGATCTATGTCGATCGCCTCGACGAGGCCGAGGCGCTGGGCAAGCGCTGGCTGTCGCAGCGCGGCAACGACGATCCGTTCGATGTCGCGACGATCTCCTGTGCGGTGAGCCTCGGCCGGACAGCGCGATTCGATTTCGCCGGCGCGCGCGAATACGCCGGCATCGCGCAGCCGAGCATCGGGCAGGCCCGGAGCGACTACGGTGAATTGTGGGTCAGTACCGTGTCCAGCCTGATGGTCATGCAGGAGGGCGACTTCGGCCTGGCATGCGACACGCTCAAGTCCACGCTCGAACACGCGCGCGGCAGCCTGGGCGACAGTGCCGGTATCACCGGCACGATCGCCTTTCTCGCGGCGCGCAGCGCGGTCGAGACCGGAGAGGACGCAATCGCGCGCCAGTGGTTGGATCTCGGCATGCGTCGCGCCCAGAACCACGGCCTCGTCGATACCGCGGCGCATGGACTCGAGGCCGCGATCAAGCTGTGGGCGTCGCCGCTGGGGCGCGGCATCGAGCTTGCGCAGCTGCGCGAGATCGCGGCGAGTTACCCGGCACGTCTCGGGATCATGTTCGCCTGTTTCGTCATCCAGCGCCTGCTGCGCCTGGGGCGGTTGGACGACGCGTTGCTGGAGGCCGCAAAGCTGGGTCTGTCCGGCAGCGGCGACATCGAGGCGGCGGACGCGCAACTGCCGGTCGTGCGCTTTCTGCTGGTGCAGACGCAGATCGGACTGGACATCGCCGGGGGGCGGTTGCGGCAGGCCGAGAGCCGCATCGGCGAGGCGTCGAAGCACGCGCGCGCGGAGGGGCGTTGGGGGCATCTGGTCGAGCTGACGCTCGATGAGATGGCGGTGAGCCTGTGCACCAAAAACCCCGCGCCGGCGGCACGGCACCTGACCCGAGCGGTGACTTTTGCGGCGAAGCGGCGGTATCTGCGGCCTTTCCGGGACCGCGCCGAGATGATCGCGGGGCTCGTCAATCAGACCAAGCCGCAGAGCTGGGGCTTCGCGCTGGACGAGGAGCGGGGGTTCTTCGGCGAGATCTGCCGCCTGCTGCCGATTGCCAACAGTCAACTGGTCGAGCAGCTCGAGCGGCTCGATGTCGAGCCCAAAATGTTGGAAAACCCGACGCCGCGGGAACTCGAGCTGCTGTCGCTGATCGAGGCGGGGCTGTCGAACCAGCAGCTCGCGGACCGCCTGTCGGTATCGGTGGCGACGGTCAAATGGCACCTCTGGAATCTGTACGCGAAGCTGGGGGTTTCCAGTCGCGCGGCAGCGGTCGCCAAGGCCCGCGCGCTCAATCTGCTTTCGCGCTGACGCCGGGGCGCCGCGTCCAGACGTCCGGGTCAAGGGCGGTGCCGGGTGATGTGTGGGCGAGCCGATCGAGTGGGGCGCACCTTTCCCGCCGGCGGATGGGCAGGGGGCGCGTCAAACGCATGGGTTTGGGGCACCCAAACCAAGGTTGGGGATGCGGGGAATCCGGTCGGCCTATGGTGGGACGGTCGAAGTACCGGGGGAGCGTTTCTAACCATGCATGGAGGAGATGGACATGTCCCGCCCACAGCGTTCACAGACCGCAGACGTCGATCCGAATTTTCGTAAGCTGCTTCGAGGCCCCGACTTCGCCTGGCCCACAGCGATCCTGTTCGTCGTCTGCATGAGCACGATTGCCGGATCGTCTTTGATGGCGATCGCCGGCGACATCCCGTTGTGGGCCGGCACGCTCATCAACGGCCTGGCAACCTATTTTCTGTTCAGTGTCGTCCACGATTCGTCGCATGGCGCCATCTCCCGGACGACGTGGCTCAACAATGTGTTCGGTCACATCGGCATGCTGTTCTTCGGTCCGCTCGCGCCCTTCAGCCTCGCGCGCTGGATCCACATGCAGCATCACCGCTTCACCAACGACCATACGCGCGATCCGGACGCCTTTGCCCACAAGATGGACTGGCTGACGCCGCTGCGCTGGCTGAACTTCGATTTCTACTACACGCGGTTCTTCCTGCAGCAGGCGGGCCCGATGCGCAAGAAGTTCATGGGCCGGCTGCTGCTGCAGGTCGGATTCGTCATCACCGTGGTGACGGCGTGCATTTACTTCGGCTATGGCCTCGAGATGGCGATGCTGTGGCTGCTGCCGACACGTCTGACCTCGCTGCTGTTCGTGATCGTGTTCGTGCTGCTGCCGCATGCGCCGTTCACCGTCACCGCCCAGGAGGATGAATACCAGGCCTCGAACATCCGCGCCGGCTGGGAATGGCTGCTGACGCCGTTGATGGCGTACCAGAACTATCATCTGGTTCACCACCTCTATCCGACGGCGCCGTTCTACCTGATGCGGAAGATCTGGCACGCGCGCCTGGATCATCATCTGGATCAGGAGCCCTTCTTCGTCAGGACCTTTTCGATCGGCGCCCGGATCTGACCTCGCCTGCGATGCCGGCGATCCGCGCGTGCGATCGCCGGCATCGCGGCTTCAGGTTGGCGAGGGTGCATCCCGGGCGTTGCGGGGCGCTGATCTGCCCGGTGATCGCGCCCGGGTCGGCCAACTATTGGAACCGCCGGGTTACGCGCGAAGCAGCACCAGGATGCCTCCGGCCACCGCGACCAGCCAGCCGTCGAAGACGAGGCGCAGGGCGCGCGAGGCGTGATTGACCTCCATGAAATGCATCACGACGAGTCTGCATTTGATCAGCGACAAGGCGACGATGAGCGGCGTGGACCACTGCCACGTGATCAGTTCCGGCACATCGCCGAGTGCATAGGACAACAGCGTCACGGCGGCCAGCAACGCCCAGATCGAGCAATCCGTCCATAGCTTCCTGTGGAGATTCTTCTGGATCACTTTTGCTGTTCCGGCCGGTCAGTGAATCAGGTAGAGCAGTGGGAAGATGATGAGCCACAGCGAGTCGACCATGTGCCAGACGACGCCGCCGTTCTCGAAGACCTTGATGTCGGATGCGCCGTAGTGGGCGCGGCGTGACCGGCGATACAGATAGAGCAGGACCCCGACGCCCACGAGTACATGCGCCATGTGCAGGCCGGTCAGCAGGTAGTAGTACGTGAAGAACGGAGTGCTGACGGGCGTGAAGCCCTGGGGCACCTTGGCGGAGTATTCCATCAGCTTGAGCGCCGCAAACAGGATTCCGGTTCCGGCGGCTGCGAGATAGAGCCGCGGAACCGTCCGGCTGGCGCCGCTGCGCGCCACATGCAGGGCGACGACCACGCACAGGGACCCGATCAGCAGCAGCAGGGTATAGCCGACGCCCAGTGCGCGATCCAGCGTGCCCTGTCCCTGGAGAAACGGCTCCCGACTTGCGGCGAAGTCGTGGCAGAACGAGAAGAACAGCAGGCTAAAGATGCACATCTCGCCCAGCACGAATACCCAGATGCCGGTTTCCGCCGGGTACCCGTCGGGCGTCCGGGTGCCGTCAGGGTGAGGACTCACGCCGTCCATGGCCAAGCGCGGATCTGTTTGCACCGGCGAAGCTCAGGCCTGCCGGGATTCACGCTGCGCAGCACCGGGAATGAGCGCAGCCGTGACGGCGAGCCAGAGGAAGAAGATTCCGAGGCTGATCCAGAACCCGAGTATTCCGGTCATCGAAAACGGTCCGGACTTGAAGAACACGATCAAGGCGCCCGCCGGCGCCAGCAAGGCGACCCAGTATCCGAAGAATCCGTACCACCGGGGAAATACGGGGGTGGTGCGCGTATCGGCCAACGTCGCAATGGCGACCGGCAGTGCCAGGATCGTCACGATCGATCCCGGCCACAGCAGCAACATGAATGCGAAGTCATGAAAAGCCCTGGTGATCTCGGGAAAGTCGAGAGGGCGGTACGTTGCCGCGGCAAGCGAGATGAGAAGAATGTAGAGCCCCATGACCACGCCTCCGCAAACGATCGCGAAGGTCAGCATCAGCGCGGGGCTGGCGTTGCCCATGCGGGACATCAGGACGACGACTGCCGCCATGAAGGGTGCGAAGAACATCGCCGCCAGCATCATCACGATGACCCCGAAGCGGATCTGGGTGCGATTGTCGAAATAGAACTGCGCGACGGCGTCGGCGCCAAGTTCGGGGCTCACCGGCGGCATCGCCAGGATCAGGACGTAGCCGATGAGGAACAGCAGGACGAAGGCAGGGCCTGTCCACGCGCAGAGCTTCAGATGGGCGGTGTTCATGCGGGATTCCTTTTCGCTGGATGCAGGGGTGGGCCGCGTTTGGTTGCGGGAAGGGCTTCTTCGGCAGGACACGCGCGATGCACGCAGTCGCCGCCTGCGGCCTGAGGGGTGTTGGACTTCAGTTGACGGCGCGGTCCCGGCCTTCCCAATAGGGTTTGCGCAGTTCGGTCTTGAGGACCTTGCCTGCGCCCGAAATCGGCAATGCCTCGCGAATGTCCACGCTGCGCGGGCACTTGTACCCGGCGATCAGACGTTTGCAGTGCGCATACAGCGCATCGACGCTCAGTTCGGCGCCCGGCTTGAGCACGACGGCCGCGTGCACCTTCTCGCCCATGTCCGCGCAAGGAATGCCGATCACGGCGCAGGTGGCCACAGCAGGATGCCGGGCGATGGCGTTCTCGACCTCGACCGAATACACGTTTTCGCCACCGGAGATGATCATGTCCTTGAGGCGATCGACGATGTAGATATAGCCATCGTCATCCATGTATCCCATGTCGCCGCTATGCATCCAGCCGCCTCGCAGTGCAGCCTCGGTGGCGTCCGGTTTATTGAGATAGCCCTGCATGATGTTCGGACCGCGCGCGATGATTTCGCCGACGGTGCCGCGTGGCAATTCGCGGTCGTTGTCGTCGACGATCCTGACTTGTACGTGATACGTGCAGCGTCCGGCCGAGCGCAGCTTGTTGTGAGTGCGCCCCTCGGCGGTGTGCATGTCCATCGGCAGAACCGCCATCAGCGCAGCGGTTTCGGTCATGCCGTAACCCTGCATGAAGCGCGTATGCGGCAGCGCTGCGCAGGCGCGGTCGAGCAGGGCCTCGGATGCCGGAGAGGCGCCATACAGGACGCGCTGCAGCGACGAGGTGTCGTACTCGGCGAACGAAGGGGCGTCGACCAGCGCCTGTAGCATCGCCGGCACCAGCAGAATGTCGGTGATTCGATGCCGCTGGATCAGTTCCAGAACCGAATCGGGCCGGAACGCATCCAGCATCGCGTGTCCGCCGCCGCGCAGGAGCAGGCTGGTCACCATCATCATGTCCGCGAGATGGAACATCGGCGCGGTGTGCAGGCCGAGCGAGCCGTCCGGAAATGCACCTTCGGCCATCATCGCCAGCGCCGATGTGCAGATGTTGAGGTGCGACAGCATCACCCCCTTCGGTGCGCCGGTGGTGCCGCCGGTGTAGAAGATGCCAAACAGTTCGTCGCCGCCGATCTGCTGATCCGGAACCGGCTCGCTGGTCGCGATCAGCCGTTCAAAGCCAACCGTGCCCTCGGGGGTGGCGCCGTCCCCGGAAAAGACAACCTTGCGAATCGCCGGACTGCCCTTGCGAACGGCGTCGATCATTCCGGCGAACTGGTCGTCGACGATCAGAGCGACGCAATCCGAGTCGTTCAACGAGTAGATGATCTCGTCGGCGCTCCAGCGGAAATTGGCCGGATTGACGACGGCGCCCATCCACGCCAGCGCGAGATACGACTCCAGGTAGCGATCGGAATTCAGGGACAGGATGCAGACGCGATCACCCCGGCGGATGCCGAGCTGGCGAAAACCGCCGGCAAGACGCGCGACACGCTCGTGGAGTTCAGCGTATGTACGCACCCGCCCTTTGCAGATGGTGGCAATTGCGTCGGGCTTCTGCTGAGCGGCCCGGTGCAGGCCCTGAGTGAATTGCATTTCGGGGTCTCTTGGAAATCGTCGGCGCAGTCGCGTCCGAGATCGTTGAAGGCGACAGATGGAGCGACGGGTACCGGCTGGTTGCGGGCGCGAACCGACCGAACTTGAGCCTGGTGTCGGGAGGCCGTCGCGTCGATTCCGCGATGGCCGGTGGTGCGCGGGGGGATCTGGCGATGCAGCCCGGTTACTCGGTGTCGGCGCGGCCTGTGTGTGCTTTGGCGGTGCCCGCGCGGGTGTTGCGGGCACCGCCGTTCCGGGTCATCCGATGTTGACGACGACCGACTTGGTTTCCAGGTAGTGGGCGAATACATCCTCGCCGTTTTCCCGTCCCCAGCCGGACTGCTTGAAGCCGCCGAAGGGGAGGTGCGGGTCGGGTGCGAGCTGGGTATTGACCCAGACGGTCCCTGCCTGGATCTTGCGTGCGAGCTGGTGCGCCTTGCTCAGATCGCGGGTATAGACGTGCGCGCCGAGGCCGTATTCGGTGTCGTTGGCGAGTGCGGCGAGCTCGTCCAGATCGTCATACGGCGTCGCGGTCAGCACCGGGCCGAACACTTCCTCGCGATAGGCCGGGTTCTGCCGGTCGTCCGTGACCAGGATGGTCGGTTCGACGAAATAGCCCTCGCGGGCCACCCGCTTGCCGCCCGAGTGCACCGCGGCGCCGGCCTTGATCCCGGCCTCGACCCGGCCCATCACCGAATCCAGCTGACGCTGGCTGACGACGGGGCCCAGCATCGTATCCGGCTCCAGTCCGGCGCCGATCTTGAAGGTCGCGCCGACGCTGGCGATGCCGTCGAGCACGCGATCGAAGGTCTTGCGCGGGGCGAACAGGCGCGTGCCGGCAAAGCAGATCTGGCCGCTGTTGACGAAGACGGCCTGCGCCGCGCCGGGAATGGCCGTCTCCAGGTCGGCGTCGGGCAGGATGACGGTCGGCGACTTGCCGCCCAGTTCCAGCGTCACGCGCTTCAGATCGTTGGCCACGCAGGCCGCAATGCGCTTGCCCACGGCGGTGGATCCGGTGAAGCTGATCTTGGCGATGCCCGGATGGTCAACGATGTGCTGGCCGGTGCGGCCGTCACCGAGCACGACGTTGACGACACCCTTGGGGAACCCGGCGGCTTCGATCAGTTGCGCCAGCTTGAGCAGCGAATACGGGGTCTGCTCGGCGGGTTTGATCACGACCGTGCAACCCGCCGCGAGGGCGGGGGCCAGCTTCCATACGGCCAGGACCAGCGGGAAGTTCCACGGCACGATGGCGCCGACCACGCCAACCGGCTCGCGCAGCGTATACGCGTGCGTGCTGCCCGCGGGCAGCATGGCCGGAGCGAGCTGCCGTCCCGACAGCTTCGACGGCCAGCCGGCGAAATATCGGAGCCACTGTACGCACACCGGGACATCGAGCGTGCTGGAGAACGCCAGCGGCTTGCCGTTGTCGAGCGATTCGATCGCCGCCAGTTCGCTGGCGTGTTCCTCGATCAGGGTGGCCAGCCGATGCAGCAGGGCCTCTCGCGCCAGGGGCGCGAGACTGGCCCACGCCGGATCGTGGAACGCCCGCGTCGCGGCGGCGACCGCGCGATCGACGGTTGCGGCGGTGCTGCAGGGAATCGCGCCGATGATCGCCTCGGTCGCCGGATCCCGGACCTCGATGCGCTCGGCATCCGGATCGTCGATCCATTGGCCGTTGACGTAATTCAGTCCGTCCGGGAGTTGTACTGCGATACGGGGGGATTCCGGTGCGTTCATCTCGTCTCCTTCCAGTCTTTTATGTCGATGGTTATGGCCGAGTATCCGGATGAACGGCATGCGCTGACCCAAACCAAAGTCTAGTTGGCGTCGGGTTTGGGTCGGGTTCACGGTGTCGGCATGCGGCGGCTTTCGGCTCGGGGCGGCCGGTGTCGGGGGCGGACGGTCGGGCACGGGTCGTGTGAATGGCGGCGCTCAGATGCGAAGCCACTCACGGGTTGCCGTGATCGGCTACCATTGCGCCACCCGATGCCCTTGTAGCTCAGGGGATAGAGCATCCGCCTCCTAAGCGGAGGGTCGCAGGTTCGATTCCTGCCAAGGGCACCACAACTTTTCGGACCCCATCGATCTGATCCACTGCACTGCGTCGGGCCGGAGCGTCCGGTCGTCTGCCGCCCACCGGGGTGGTGGGGGAGCGCGCTAGACTGCAGCGAGGTGTGATGCGGCGACATTTGACAGGCTGGCAACTTCTCAATCAGCCTTCAAATGCTGTTCGATTTTCTTGTTTTTATTGAAATTCGGGTTTAGCATCGCGAAAACCCTTTTCTGCGCCGCGGGGGATGCGCGGCAGGTGGGAGACCATGGGCAAATTGCGGTTCTCAGCGCACCCGAGCTTTCGGACAGCGCTCATGCTTTCGGCGCTGGCGCTCGCGGCCTGTGGTGGCGATGCGACCCTGGGGGACGGAACGACCGACGGGACGGGTGACACCCCCGTCTATCGTGCGGGCAGCCTCAGTGGTGGCAGTTTCACTCAGGGCAAGATCCAGATCGGCGCGCCTGATCTGGCGGCCGGCGGCTCGACCGGACTGACCGTCGACATCGTCGACGAGAGTGGGCAACTCGCGTTCGGAGCCGATGCGACGGTTTCGTTCAACTCCGACTGCATCTCGGGCAAATCGGCCGAGGTGGAGCCGCAGGAAGTGGCGACCACCAACGGCAAGGCCTCGACGACCTATACCGCCAAAGGCTGTGACGGCACCGATCAGATCACCGCGACGGTCCTGGTCGGGGACGCCGTTCTGACGGCGACCGGAAGCGTGACGATTGCGCCGGCCGAGCTTGGCGGCATCGAGTTCGTCTCGGCGACGCCGCAGGTCATCGGCATGGTTGGCAGTCCGCTCCCGGCGCAGTCCGCGGTGGTCTTCCAACTCAAGGACAGCACCGGCGGAGTATTGCCGGGGCGTACGGTCAACTTCTCCCTCAACACATCCGTCGGCGGGGTTTCGGTCTCTCCGGCTTCTGCGGTGACCGATGCCAACGGCCAGGCGCGCACGGTGGTGCAGGCGGGCAGCGTGCATACCGCGGTGCGGGTGCGGGCGGAATCCGTCAACGACACCACGGGGCTCACGCTGACCTCGCAGTCGGAGGAGCTGGTCATCACCACCGGTTTGCCGGACGAGGACAGCTTCTCGATTTCGGCCGAAAAGCTGAATCCCGAGGCGCTGGGCTGCGACGGTGAGAGTGTCCTGATCAACATCCGTGTGGCGGATCGCTACAACAACCCGGCACCGGCCGGGACTGCGATCGCGTTCACCACCGAAGGCGGCAAGATCAACGGCCAGTGCGTCACCGGTGACCCGATTGCCGATCCGACCGCCGAGGCGGGCGTCTGCTCGGTGCTGTGGAGCAGTCAGGATCCGCGGCCGTCGAATGGCCGTGTGACGATCCTGGCGACGGCGATCGGCGAGGAGGCGTTCCTCGACAGCAACGGCAACGGCTTCTACGACGTCGGTGAGTCGTTCGGCGACCTCGGCGAGGCCTACCGCGACGACGACGAGAGCGGCACGCGCAACAACGGCGAGGTCATCGCCGACTTCAACAGCAACGGCAACTTCGACACCGCCGACGGCGCGTTCACCGGCTATGTCTGCGATGCGCCGGGCATCAACTGCCGCTCCGAGACGGTCAACGTGCGTGAGGACATCGTTCTGGCGCTGTCGGGGTCGTCGCCGCTGCTCGACACCAGCGACCTGGGTGTCAGCGGCGTGACCGCGCCGAACTCCTATGACGAGGCGAACCGGGTCATCCGTTTCGTCCAGCCCAAGGCCGGCGCCTTCGTGTCGGTCGTGGTGCGGGACGTCAACGACAACCCGATGCCGGTGGACACGACGGTCGAACTGTCCAATGAGGTGGGTTCGGTTTCGGATCCGTCGGTGCAGGACGTTCCGAACACCAACGACAATTCGGTCGCTGGGAACACGTACACGTTCTTCATCCGGGCGCCGGACGGGGATGAGCCCGATTCGGGGGTCGTTGGCTTGAAGGTGAGCACGCCCGGCAACGATTGCGGTGGTGGCGTGGTGACCTCCTACTACCTGTTCACGGTGGTGTATTTCCCGGACAACGACAACGATGGTGTCGTCAACTCGGCAGACAACTGCCCGGATGTCGCCAACCCTGATCAGGCGGATGGCGACGCCGATGGCATAGGAGATGCCTGCGATACCACGCCGTAGCGCGAACGCTTGGCGAAATGTGAGAGCCCTGAACCCGCCGGCCGAGTGCCGGCGGGTTTATTTCTGGGCCTTGAGCATGCGCTGGAACACCAGATGGCTGATGCCGACGACCAGCGCGATCAGGCCGACGCCGAAGCGTGTCTGCACACGTTTGAGATCGCGGTTGATGTCGGCCTCGACCTCCTCGCGGATCATCGTGCGCAAGCGATCCATGCCGGCTTCGTCGGGCTGCAGCAGCGCCCCGCGGCGCTGCAGGTCCAGCTGCAGATTCAGCTCGACCGACGCATCGATGTCGGCCTGGCTGTACCGAGGCATCTCGTACCACTCGGTTCCGTAATAGCCGCAAAGGCCGATGCCCAGGGCCAGCAGGATGCGCGGCATCGACGCCAGTGGTGAACGGTACGGCTGCAAGGTGCTTCTCCCCGGGGCTGATCTCAGGTCCGCGATTGTAGCGACTGGGGGAATTCCACGAGGCGGGCGCAGAGTGGCTGTGAAATACTTTTCGCCCATTGCTTCGGAGCCAGTGCCATGCGTATCGGCACGCCCAAGGAAATCAAGAATCACGAATACCGCGTCGGCCTGACCCCGGCCGGAGTGCGCGAACTCGTTGCCCACGGGCACGAGGTGCTGATCGAGACCGGTGCCGGCGAGGGGATCGGTCTCTACGACGATGACTATCGGGCGGCCGGCGCGCGGATCGCGGCGGACGCCGAACAGGTCTTCGCCGAGGCCGACATGATCGTCAAGGTCAAGGAGCCGCAGCCGGTCGAGATCAAGCGTCTGCGGGAAGGGCAGATCCTGTTCACCTACCTGCATCTGGCGCCCGATCCGGAGCAGGCGCGCGGGCTGGTCGAATCCGGTTGCATCGCGATCGCCTACGAGACCGTGACTGACGCCGACGGCGGCCTGCCGCTGCTGGCGCCGATGAGCGAGGTTGCCGGACGCATGTCGATCCAGGCGGGTGCGCACGCGATGGAACGGGCGCAGGGCGGCACCGGCGTGCTGCTGGGCGGTGTTCCCGGTGTGCCGGTGGCCGAGGTCGTGGTGATCGGCGGCGGCGTGGTCGGCTACAACGCCGCGCGCATCGCCGTCGGCATGGGCGCGCGGGTGACGATTCTGGATCGTTCGCTGCCGCGCCTGAACTGGCTGGACACCACCTTCGACGGACGGCTGGCGACCCTGTACTCGACCCGGGACGCGGTCGAGCGCTGCGTCGATCGCGCCGATCTGGTCATCGGTGCGGTGCTGGTGCCGGGGGCGGCGGCGCCGAAGCTGGTGACGCGCGACATGCTCAAGGGCATGCGCAACGGCATTGTGATCGTCGACGTCGCGATCGATCAGGGCGGTTGCTTCGAGACGTCACGGCCGACGACGCACCAGGATCCGACCTACGTCGTCGAAGGCATCGTCCACTACTGCGTCGCCAACATGCCCGGCGCGGTCGCGCGCACCTCGACCTTCGCGCTGACCAACGCGACCCTGCCGTTCGTATCGGCGCTGGCCAACGAGGGCTGCGAGCAGGCGCTGCGTGGCAACGTGCATTTGCGCAACGGTCTCAACGTCCACGAGGGCAAGGTGACGCATCGCGCGGTCGCCGAGGCGCTTGGCTACGCGTACGTGCCCCCGGATCAGGTGCTGGGCGGCGCCTAGGGCCTGTTAACGCTATGGCAACCGTTGCGACGGAGGGGGTATTGGCGCAGGGCTAGGCGCCAGCCGCGCCGCGCCTTGCCTGGCGCAATTTCCGGCAGCAACGCAGCGATCGTCCATCGCGTTAACAGGCCCTAGAGCCGCTCCGCCGGCCTCAGGACAGCGGCGCCTTCGGTGCGCCGGTCTTGGCCTTGTATTCGCACAGATCCCAGATCGCGCAGCGTTCGCATTCGGGCTTGCGGGCCTTGCAGACATAGCGGCCGTGCAGGATCAGCCAGTGATGAGCGTCCCTGCGGTAGGGCGCCGGGGTCAGGCGCACCAGCTTGTCCTCGACCTGGCGCACGGTCTTGCCCGGCGCCAGTCCGGTGCGATTCGAGACCCGGAAGATGTGCGTGTCGACCGCGATCGTCGGCTCTCCGAAGGCCGTGTTCAGCACCACGTTGGCGGTCTTGCGGCCGACGCCGGGCAGTGCCTCGAGTGCCTCTCGGTCCCTTGGAACCTCACTGCCGTGTCGTTCGATCAGCATCCGGCACAGTCCGATCACGTTGCGCGCCTTGGTCTGGTAGAGGCCGATGGTCTTGATGAATTCGCGCAGCCCGGCTTCGCCGAGCGCGAGGATCGCCTCGGGCGTGTTGGCGACCGGAAACAGCTTCGCAGTGGCCTTGTTGACGCCGACGTCGGTGGCCTGCGCGCTGAGCACGACAGCGACCAGCAGTTCGAACGGCGTGGCGTAGTTCAGCTCGGTTGTCGGGGCCGGATTGGCGGCCTGCAGGCGCGCAAAGATCCGGGCTCGCTTGTCGGCATTCATGCGTGGAGGTGCTACGCGGTGGAGACGGCGGGCGTCAGCCTGCGGCGGGGGCGGTCTGGACCAGCGGCACGCTGCGGCTGTGCATGCGTGCGTCGATCCAGTTCTTGCCGGCGATCAGCAGGCCCAGGCCGATGAAGGCGCCCGGTGGCAGGGCGGCCAGCAGCAGGCCCTGATACTGCGGAATCACCGTGAGTCTGACGCCCTTGAAGTTCTCGCCGAGGAGCAGGTGCAGGCCGTCGCCGAGCGTGCCCTGGGCGAGCACCTCGCGCATCGCGCCGAGCAGGATCAGGGCCAGGGCGAAGCCCAGTCCCATCATCAGGCCGTCGAACGCCGCGAGGCGGACCGGATTCTTGGACGCGTAGGCTTCGGCGCGGCCGATGATGATGCAGTTGGTGGTGATGATCGGCAGGAAAATGCCGAGGATGTTGTAGAGCGCGTTGAAATACGCGTTCATCAGCAGTTCGACGATCGTCACCAGCGACGCGATCACCATGACGTAGATCGGAATGCGGATCTCGTGGCGAACCACGCCGCGGATCGCCGAGACGATGGTGTTTGACAGGAGCAGGACCAGAACCGTCGCCATGCCCAGCGTGAAGCCGTTGACGAGGTTGTTGCTGGTCGCCAGCAGCGGGCACAGGCCGAGCAGCTGGACAAAGCCCGGATTGTTGGACCACAGCCCGTCGCGGACGATCTTGCCGTAGGGGTTCATGTCGATGATGCACTCGCGGGGGTGTCGAACAGCTGATCCCGATTGTCCCGGAAAAAGATCAGCGTGTCGCGGACCGTGCGGACGACGGCGCGCGGCGTGATCGTCGCGCCGGTGAACTGGTCGAAGACGCCGCCATCCTTGCGCACCGCCCATTGCGACAGTGGCGGTTGCTGCAGGGACCTGCCGGCGAATCCCAGGATCCAGTCGCTGCGCTGATCGTCGATCTTGTCGCCCAGGCCCGGGGTTTCGCGATGCGAGACCACGCGCACGCCGCTGAGACGGCCGTCGTAGCGGATCCCGATCAGCAGGTCGATCGGCCCGCTGTAGCCATCCGGAGCGGTGACCCGCAGCAGGGCGGCGACCGGCTTGCCCGCGCGACGGGCACGATAGACCGTGATTCCGGCGTTGCCGGGCAGCTTCGGGCCGGTGATGCGGGCGCTGTCCGCGGCGATGTCGTTGTCGTAGGCATCGGCGTCGAGCACCGCCTGCAACTGCTGCAGCAAGCGCTGCTGCTCGGCCTGCCGGATGCGATCCGCGGTCAGGGCGTGGACGCCGGCGAGGATGCCCGCCGCGGCAATCGCGAAGGCGGCGAGCAGGGCTCCGGCGCGGAGCATCGGGCGGGCTGGCGCGGCGCTCATGGCTCCGGCGTCTCGCGTCGGCCATGTCCATAGACACGCGGCTGCGTATAGCGGTCCAGCGTCGGCGCACAGATGTTGAACAGCAGCACCGCAAACGCGATGCCGTCCGGATAACCGCCCCAGCTGCGGATCACGTAGGTCAACGCGCCGATGCCGAAGCCGAACAGGATGCGGCCCCGCGGCGTGGTCGCGGCGGAAACCGGATCGGTCGCGATGAAGAAGGCGCCGAGCATCGTCGCGCCCGAGAACCAGTGAAACAGCGGCGAGGCATAGCGATCGCTGTCGTAGAGCCAGAACGGCAGGGCAACCGCGGCCATGCCCAGCAGCAGTCCGACCGGAATCTGCCAGCGGATCGTGCGCCGCCACAGCAGGAAGAGGCCGCCGAGCAGATAGGCCAGTGCGATCCATTCCCAGCCGCTGGCGCCGAACAGTCCGATGCTGTCATCACCGCGGATCTCGCTCAGCGTGCGCTGCAGGCCGAGCTGCGCGCGGACGTGATCCAGCGCGGTGGCGGCGCTGACGGCGTCGGTGGCCGGCGCGCTCCACAACGGTTGCAGTGGCGGCCATGCCGTCATCTGCACCGGGAACGAGATCAGCAGGACGACGAAGCCGACCATCGCCGGATTGAAGGGGTTGTAGCCGATGCCGCCGTAG
Organism: Nevskiales bacterium; assembly: GCA_028698335.1. Taxonomy (GTDB): domain Bacteria; phylum Pseudomonadota; class Gammaproteobacteria; order Nevskiales; family Nevskiaceae; genus Solimonas. The sequence goes on from JAQVDP010000020.1 coordinate 15,786, forward strand.
ACGTGCTTGCCGAGCAGCATCGCGAAGGCGGCGCCGACCACCGCGATCCACCACGGCGCGATCGGGGGGATCGACAGTGCCAGCAGGATCCCGGTGACCAGCGCGCTGCTGTCGAGCAGAAACGGGCGTAGCGGCTTGCTGCGCAGGCGCAGCATGGCCGCCTCGACGAGCAGGCAGGTGCCGACGGCAATGGCGATGTTCGAGAGCACCCCGGTGCCGAACAGCAGCGTGTAGACGATCACGCCGGGCAGCAACGCCAGCAGGACTTCGCGCATGATCGTCGAGACCTTGCGCGTGACCGGTAGAAACGGCGAACTCAGACGGCTCATTGACCGGCATCTCCGTCGGTCCCGGTGCCGCCGGCCTCACGTGCGGCTTTCCGGGCCTTGGCCGCGGCGATCGCGCGGGCGACGGGATCCTCCGCATCGCTCACGCTCGCGGCCTGCGGCTCGGTTTGAGGGGGCGGGGCCTCGCCGGCAGCCGATCGGGCGGCCTTGCTGGCCTTGGCCGCGGCGACGGCGCGTGCGACGGGGTCGCCGTCGTCGGACGAGGCAGAGTCCTGTGCGGACCGGGTGTCGGAGGGCGTTCCGGCTGCGGCGGCAGCGGTACGCGCCGCTTTCTTCGCCTTCGCGGCCGCGATGGCGCGCGCGACCGGGTCGTTGCCCGCGGCGTTGCCGGAGTCATTCTGGGCGGGCGCGTCGTCAGATGCGGGCGCGGTGGCGCGAGCCGCCTTCCTGGCCTTTGCCGCGGCCACGGCGCGCGCGACCGGATCCTCGTTGGCACCGGCTTGCGGCGGAGCTGCCGTGTCGGTCGGCGCCGGTGCGGTGTCGGCGGTCCTGGCGGTTGCCTTTCTGGCCTTGGCGGCGGCAATCGCGCGCGCGACCGGATCATCCCCCGCGGTCTGCGTCGCGGGCGGGACGGTGGGTGCGGCCTTCCTGGCCTTGGCCGCGGCGATGGCACGGGCGACCGGGTCGGTGGTCTCGGCGGGCTCAGCTTCACCGGCGGTGGCCTTGCGGGCGGCGGCCAACTGGGCCTTGCGGCGGGCGCGGGCTTCTTCCTTGGCGCGTTCCTCGCGCTCGAGACGGGCGATGCGGGCCTCGTGCCGTTCGCGTGCCGCGTCGGCCTTGCGCTTCTCGCGTTGCTGGGTCCAGATCTCGGTCTTGGCGTGGCGGTAGTACTGCACCAGCGGAATGTGGCTCGGGCAGACCTGCGCGCAGCAGCCGCACTCGATGCAGTCGAACAGGTGATAGGCCTCGGCCTGCGCATATTCGCGGCCGCGGGCGTGCCAGTAGAGCTGCTGCGGCAGCAGGCGCGCGGGGCAGACTTCCGCGCACTCACCGCAACGGATGCAGGGCATTGCGTCCTGTGGCGGCGCGATGTCGCGATCGGTCGCCACCAGGATGCAGTTGGTCGCCTTGGTGACCGGAACCTCGTCGCCACAGACGGTGTGTCCCATCATCGGCCCGCCCATGATCAGCTGGTGCGTGCCGTCGACGTAGCCGCCGGCCTGCTCGATCAGGAAGCCGAACGGGGTGCCCAGTCTTGCCTCGTAGTTGCGCGGCTGCGCAACGCCGTAGCCGGTCACCGTGACCACCCGCGAAATCAGCGGGCGTCCGTGGACGATGGCGTCCCAGACCGCCGCGGCGGTCGCGACGTTGTACGGCACCATCCCCAGGTCCAGCGACAAGCCCTCACTGGGGATCTCCTGGCCGGTGAGGGTCTGGATCAGCTGCTTCGAACCGCCTTGCGGGTAACGGGTCGGTACCGGCACGATCTCGACCCGCGCCTCGGCGCGTGCGGCCTGCTGCAGGGCGGTGATGGCGTCGGGCTTGTTGTCCTCGATGCCGATCATGCAGCGCTGCGCGTTCAGCGCGTGCAGGATCAACTGCGCGCCATGGACGATGTCGAGCGCGCGTTCCTGCATCAGCAGGTCGTCGCAGGTGATGTACGGCTCGCACTCGGCGCCATTGAGGACCAGCAGGTCCACCGGCTTGCCCGGGTTGAGCTTGATGAAGCTGGGAAAGGCGGCGCCGCCGAGCCCGGCGATGCCCGCTGCGCGCACGCGTTCGCGGATCGTCTCCGGCGACAGCGCGCGCCAGTCGTCTCCTGCCGCGGGCCACTCCGGCTCGGGCAGGGCGGCATCGCGGCCGTCGCTGTCCAGGACGATACACGGCGCGCTCAGGCCGGACGGATGCGGAATAGGGCGGGACTCGATCGCGGCGATGGTCCCCGACGTCGTCGCGTGCACCGGCAGTGAGACGTATCCCTCCGCGCGGGCAATGGTCTGGCCTCGGTAGACGTAGTCGCCGGGTCTGACGCAGGGCTTGGCCGGCGCGCCGGCGTGCTGCGACAGCGGCAGGATCAGCTGCGGCGGAATCGGCGCCCGCTCGATCGGCGCGCGGGTCGACAGATCCTTGCGGTAGTCGAGCTTGAGTCCGCCGAAGAAATCGAACAGGCGGAACGGGGCGGTGAGGACGCCGCTCATGCGACCTGCCTCTCTTCGGCTTCGCGCTCGTCACCGGGCAGCGGCCACACCCAGGTGCGGGCGGTCGCGCCGACCGGTCGCATGTCGATGCAGTCGACCGGGCAGGGCTCGATGCACAGCTCGCAGCCGGTGCATTCAGCGGCGATCACGGTATGCATCTGCTGGGCGGCGCCGAGGATCGCGTCGACGGGGCAGGCCTGGATGCACTTGGTGCAGCCGATGCAGACGTTCTCGTCGATCACCGCAACCGTGGGTTCGGTCTTGGCGACGCCGTTGTCCGGATTGATCGGTTTGGGTTCGACCCCGAGCAGTTCGGCGAGCTTGACCACACCGTCCTCACCGCCCGGCGGGCACTGATTGATGTCCGCCTCGCCAGCGGCGATGGCGGTGGCGTAGGGCCGGCAACCGGCGAAGCCGCATTGGCCGCACTGCGTCTGCGGCAGGATGTGGTCGATCTGGTCGACCAGCGGATCGCCCTCGACCCTGAACCGGATCGACGCGTAGCCGAGGGCCAGGCCGAATACGGCCGCCAGCAGTGCCAGCGCGACGATTGCGGAAACCACGGCCGTTCAATCCAGTCCGGAAAAGCCCATGAAGGCGAGGGACATACCGACGCGAGCATGGGAGCAGGGGCCCCACGCAGTGGGGATGCGGATGGTGCGAGTCGTCGGGATCATGTCCCGGCTCAGCCCCGAAAAGCCCATGAAGGCGAGGGACATACCGACGCGAGCATGGGAGCAGGGCCCCCACGCAGTGGGGATGCAGATGGTGCGAGTCGTCGGGATCATGTCCTAGTCCAGCCCCGAAAAGCCCATGAAGGCGAGGGACATGATCCCCGCCGTCACCAGCGCGATCGGCGCGCCCTTGAACGCGGACGGCACGTCGGCGACGGCGAGGCGTTCGCGGATGCCGGCGAACAGCAGCAGGACCAGCGAGAAGCCGAGCCCGGCGCCGAGTCCGGTCAGCAGTGATTCCATGAAGCCCTGCGCCTGGCGCACGTTGAGCAGCGCAACGCCAAGCACGATGCAGTTGGAGGTGATCAGCGGCAGATAGATTCCGAGGACCTGATACAGCAGCGGGCTGGTCTTGTGCACCACCATCTCGACCAGCTGCACCGCGGCGGCGATCACCAGAATGAAGCTGACCGTCTGCAGATAGCCCAGGCCCAGCGGCTGCAGCACATAGGTATTGACCAGATAGGTCGCTACCGCGGTCAGCGTCAGTACGAAGGTCGTGGCCAGTGCCAGGCCGCCCGAGGTTTCGACCTTCTTGGAGGTTCCCATGAAGGGGCACAGGCCCAGGAACTGGACCAGCACGAAGTTGTGGACCAGGACGGCGCCGACCAGGATGAGCAGATAGTCCGTCATGCGTGTCCGTCAGATGCTGCGTCGGGGTGGATGGCGACGGCAAGCCCGGGTCGGGGCGTGCAGGCGCCCCCGCGCACGCAGTGCCGTGCGTTCCGGTTGATATGCGTTGTTGCGCCCGACAATTCGTCCGTATCCCTTCAAAGGGCCCCAAAAGAGCCATTGTGCAGCGCGCGACCTGCGGAAAAACCGCACAAACGGCTTAGGCGGTCACTTCACCCGCATGCCGGGCGTGGCGCCGTCGTCCGGCGACAACAGGAAGGGACCGCCTTCCTCGCCGCTGGCCGCCAGGACCATGCCCTCGGACATGCCGAACTTCATCTTGCGTGGAGCCAGATTGGCCACCATCACCGTCAGCCGTCCGATCAGCCGTTCCGGCGCGTATGCCGACTTGATGCCGGCGAACACCTGCCGCGTACCCAGTTCGCCGACGTCGAGCTGCAGTCGCAGCAGCTTGTCGGCACCCTCGACCAGACCGGCATCGGCGATGCGCGCGATGCGCAGATCGACCTTGCCGAAGTCGCCGATGCCGATCACGTCGGCGGCGCCTTCGGAATCCTGACGCTTCGCCCTGTCGTCCGCCTTCGCCGCTTTCGGCGCGGGCGTCACCGCAGGGGCTTCCGGAGCCGCCTCCTGCGCCAGCATCGCGTCGATCGCTGAACGTTCCACGCGCGTCGCCAGCGCCTGATAGTGCTGGATAGGATGGTCGAGCAGCGGCTTGCCGGCATCGACCCAGGTCAATGCGTCGATATTCAGGAATGCCTCGACCTGTGCGCTGACGCGCGGCAGGATCGGCTTGAGATAGACGGTGAGCTGGCGGAACAGGTTGATGAACGTGGTGCACACCTTGTGCAGCTGTTCGCTCTGCTCCGGATCCTTGGCCAGCACCCAGGGCGCGAGCTTCTGGATCTCGGCATTGGCATCGTCGGCCATCAGCATGATCTCGCGCACCGCGGCGGCATATTCGCCCTGGTCGTAGAGCTTCTGCAGATTGGCCGCCTCGGCGGCGAAGTCGTCGAACAACTGGCGGTCGTGCAGCTCGGCGGCGAGGCGGCCGCCGAAGCGCTTCTCGATGAAGCCGGCGCAGCGGCTGGCGATGTTGACGTACTTGCCGACCAGATCGCTGTTGATGCGGGCCGCGAAGTCATCGAGGTTCAGGTCGAGATCATCGACGCCGGCGCCGAGCTTCGCTGCGAAGTAGTAGCGCAGGTACTCGGGGTTGAGGTGGTCGAGATAGCTGCGCGCACGGATGAAGGTGCCGCGCGACTTCGACATCTTGGCGCCGTTGATGGTCAGGTAACCGTTGACGTGCAGGCGGGTGGGCGCGCGGAAATCGGCGCCATGCAGCATCGCCGGCCAGAACAGGCCGTGGAAATTGACGATGTCCTTGCCGATGAAATGGTGCAGTTCGGTGTCCGCGCCGGCGTTCCAGAAGGCGTCGAAATCGGCGCGGCCGGCCGTGCTCAGCGCACGGAACGAGGCCATGTAGCCGATCGGCGCATCGAGCCAGACGTAGAAGAACTTGCCCGGCGCGCCCGGGATCTCGAAGCCGAAATACGGCGCATCCCGCGAGATGTCCCAGTCCTTGAGGCCGGCGTCGAACCATTCGCGCAGCTTGGCCTTGACCGACGGGTGGGCGACATTGCCGTCCAGCCATTCCTGCAGGAAGGCCTGGAACTTCGAGACCTCGAAGAAGAAGTGCTCGGATTCCTTGAGCACCGGCTCGGCGCCGGAGACGACCGAGCGCGGATTCTTCAGGTCGGTCGGCGCGTATGCGGCGCCGCAGACCTCGCAGTTGTCGCCGTACTGGTCGGCGGCACCGCATTTCGGGCACTCGCCCTTGATATAGCGGTCCGGCAGGAACATCTCCTTGCTCGGATCGTAGAGCTGGCGGATGGTCCGCCGGGCGATGGCCCCCTTCGCGTCCAGCCGCTGGTAGATCAGCTCGGCCATCTCGCGATTCTCGGGCGAATGGGTCGAGTGGTAGTGATCGAAGGCGACGCCGAAGTCGCCGAAGTCCTGTTCGTGCGCGGAGCGGATCCCGGCGATGAAGGCCTCCGGCGCCTGCCCGGCCTTCTCCGCGGCCAGCATGATCGGAGTGCCGTGCGCATCGTCGGCGCAGACGTAGTGGACCTGATGCCCGTTGAGCCGCTGGAACCGGACCCAGATGTCGGCCTGCACGTATCCCACCATGTGGCCGAGATGAATCGGGCCATTGGCGTAGGGGAGGGCATTGGTGACCAGAATCTTGCGCGACATGTCGGGAACGGGGGATCTGATGGCGTGGGCGCGAATTATTGCATGGGCACCGGATGCGATGAGGCTGCGAATCCCCCGGGGCGGCTGCGAATGTGGTGGTTGTGCGGCATCGGCTCCGTCATCCGGCGGTCACCCGGCTGAGGGCTTTGAGCAGGGTATTGCGCACGACAAATAGGGGAAATTTCCTACACATTGCGTCAGTTTTGTCGCAACATGTTGTGCGGCCGGCGCCATTGGTGGGCCGGCAGTACAAGAAATCGCGCTGAGCGCGGGTTGGGGTGGACGGAAATGACGCAGGTTGGGCAAAGGGCGCTGCGGGCGCTCAGGAGCGGTTTGCGGCTGCTGTGTGCCGCGGTTCCGATGGCGGTGGCACCGGTGATCGCGACTGCCGGATTGACGGCGGGCGACCCGATTCCGGACCGGTACATCGTCGTGTTCGACGATGCGGCGGTGCTGGACGAAGCCGGTGGTGGCGATGTCGAGGCGGTGGCGCGCGGCCTGTTGACGAAGGTCGGCGGTGGCACCCTGCTGGCGACGTACGCGCACGCGCTGTCGGGATTCGCGGCACGCATGTCCGCGCAGCAGGCCGCGTTGCTGGAGACCCTCGCGCCGGTCGCCTACGTCGAGCAGGACCGCTGGGTCGAGGCGACCGGGGCCCAGTCGTATCCGAACTGGGGGCTCGACCGCATCGACCAGCGCGACCTGCCGCTGGACTACGTCTATCGCTATCCGAACCAGGGCGGTGGCGTGCACCTGTATGTGCTCGACACCGGCCTGCGCGCGACGCATTCCGAGTTCGGCCGGCGGGTCGGTGACGGTCGCAACTACGCGCCGAACGACGATGGCGTCATCGGCGGCCTGTTGCCGGGCGGCATCGTCCCGTTGAATCTCGGCTCGTTCGACGGCGGGCTGGGCCTGTTCGCCGGCGACACCGACCCCTACGACACGACCGACTGCAACGGGCATGGAACGCATGTGGCGGGGATTGCCGCCGGCGCCCGCTACGGGGTCGCCAAATCGGCGACCGTGCACCCGGTTCGCGTGCTGGGGTGCAACGGGGGTGGCGCCGTGTCCGACGTGATTTCCGGGATCAACTGGGTCGCGGCCTATCGCCGGCTGCCGGCGGTTGCCAACATGTCGTTGAGCACGGCGATCTCGAGCGCCCTCGATCAGGCGGTGCAGAATGCCATCAATACCGGGGTGACCTTCGTCGTCGCGGCCGGCAACGCACTGTCGGATGCCTGCAATTCCTCGCCGGCGCGGGTGCCGGCCGCGATCACCGTGGCGGCCAGCACGCGGACCGATGCGCGCGACACCAGCTATTCGAACTATGGCAGTTGCGTCGACCTGTTTGCGCCGGGGACCGACATCCGCTCGGCTTGGAACACCGGTGACTCGGCGTCCAACACGCTCAGCGGCAGCTCGATGGCGGCGCCGCACGTTGCCGGTGCCGCCGCGCTGATCCTGGCCGAGCGTTCGGGGGCGACGCCGAGCCGTGTGTCCGCCGAGCTGCTCGGCAATGCGACCCGTAACCGGCTCGGCAACATCGGCACGGGATCTCCCAACGCCCTGTTGTACGTCGGCAACTGAAGCGCGCCGCAGCCCCAGGTGGGGCGACTCCGGCATCCGAATCCAGGCGCGGCAGGATCGGACAACCCCCCGTGAGGCCCTGCATGCGCATGATGTCGAAATGTAAGAAAAACACTTATCAACGTGTAGGTCGATGATGTAACGAACGCCCGGAATGTGCATTTGCCTGCCTTGCCGGATGGCGACCCGCCGCGTGATTCGCTAGCGTCCGGGACGGCGGCCGCAGCCGCCGCACATCAGTCTCGAATCCTTGAATCCATTGGGGGGTTTCATGTTCAAGATCAGGAAGGGCGCCAAGGCGTTTGCCGCCTTGTGGCTTGGGGTCTCGGTGTTTGCGGGGGCAGCTGACGCCGCCACCCCGATCCGTAATCAATACATTGTCGTGCTCGATGACGCCGCACTGGCGTCCGCGGGGCCGGTTCAGGGTCTGCGCGACCTGACGGCCAATCTGCTGACCCAGGTCGGCGGCGGGCAGTTGCTGGCGCAGTACGAGTACGCCCTGCGCGGCTTTGCGGTGCGCTTGTCGCCGGTGCAGGCCGAGGCACTCGCGCGGCTGCCGCTGGTCAAGCTGGTCGAGCAGGATCAGGTGGTCGAAGCCAGCGCCACCCAGTCGAACGCGACCTGGGGACTGGATCGCATCGATCAGCGCAACCTGCCGCTGGACAGCCAGTACAGCTATCCGAATCAGGCCGGCCAGGGGGTGACCGTATACGTCATCGATACCGGTCTGAACGCGACGCATCAGGAGTTCACCGGGCGTGTCGGCGCCGGGCGCAACTTCGCGCCGAACAGCGGAGGTCTGCTGTGCACCCTGCTGGGTCTCGGATGCAGTACCGATCCGGCGAATACCACCGATTGCAACGGCCATGGCACGCATGTGTCCGGGACGGCGGTCGGCACGACCTACGGCGTCGCCAAGCAGGCGACGATCGTTCCGGTGCGCGTGCTCGGCTGTAACGGCAGCGGCTCGAATTCCGGCGTCATCGCCGGTGTCGACTGGGTTGCCGCCAATGCACAGCTGCCCGCGGTGGCGAACATGTCGCTCGGCGGCGGAGATTCCTCGGCGCTGGATCAGGCCGTCGAAAATGCGGTCGCCTCGGGTGTGACCTTCGTGGTCGCCGCCGGCAACGACAATGCCAACGCCTGCAGCGGCTCGCCGAACAAGGTTCCGGAAGCGATCACCGTCGGCGCGACCACCAGCAGCGACGCCCGTGCGTCGTACTCGAACTACGGCAGTTGCGTCGACCTGTTCGCGCCGGGTTCGAACATCACCTCGGCCTGGTACGACAGCAGCACCGCCACCGACACGATCAGCGGCACGTCGATGGCCAGCCCGCATGTCGCTGGCGCCGCGGCGCTGGTCCTGGGGGCGCAGCCGTCGGCAACGCCGCAGGATGTCACCGATGCGATCCTCGCGGATACGACGCTGGGCGTGCTCAGCGGAATCGGTTCGGGCTCGCCGAACGCATTGCTGCACGTCAGCCCCTGATCGGGTCCGGCAAATAAAAAAAAAGCGGGCTTCGGCCCGCTTTTTTTGTGGGCGACGCCGCTGAGCGCGCCCCCCGGCGATGCTAGACTTTCGCGTCCGTTTGCCAGACGCCGTCCACCGATGACCGTTACCCGAGAATCCCTGCTCGCCGCACTCGATCACTTTGTCGATCCGTTGATCGGCAAGGGCCTCGGCAGCGCCGGTGCGATCGTGCGCGCGGAGCTCGACGGCGAGGCGGCGGTCGTGGAGCTCCGGCTGGGCTTTCCGGCCGCCGGCTACCGGGAGGACCTGATTGCGCGCCTGAGCGCGCATCTGGCCGGCGAACTCGGCCTGTCCGCCAGGATTTCGCTGGACTGGCGGATCGAGGCGCATGCCGTACAGAACAACCTCCAGCCGATGCCGCAGATCCGCAACATCATCGCCGTCGCCAGCGGCAAGGGCGGGGTGGGCAAGTCGACCGTCGCGGTGAATCTGGCGCTGGCGCTGCGCGCGGAGGGCGCGCGGGTCGGCATTCTCGACGCCGACATCTACGGGCCGAGCCAGCCGCGCATGCTCGGCAGCAGCGAGCGTCCGACCTCGCCGGACGGCAAGCTGATGAATCCGATCATCGCGCACGGCCTGCAGGCGATGAGCATCGGGTTCCTGGTCGACGACGCCCAGCCGATGATCTGGCGTGGGCCGATGGTCACCCAGGCCCTGTCGCAGCTGCTCGGCGAGACCCGCTGGGACGATCTCGACTATCTGGTCGTCGATCTGCCGCCGGGGACCGGCGACATCCAGCTGTCGCTGGCGCAGCGGATTCCGGTCAGCGGCGCGGTCATCGTCACCACGCCGCAGGACATCGCCCTGCTCGACGCCCGCAAGGGGATGCAGATGTTCCGCAAGGTCGACGTGCCGGTGCTGGGCGTGGTCGAGAACATGGCCTGGCATGTCTGTTCGAACTGCGGCCATCACGAGGCCATCTTCGGTGAGGGCGGCGGGGCGGCGCTGGCGCAGGAAGCCGGTGTCGAGCTGCTCGGACAGCTGCCGCTGGATCTGTCGATCCGCCAGCAGGCCGACAGCGGCCGACCGACCGTCGTGGCGGAACCCGAATCCGGGATCGCGCAGCGCTACCGCGAGATCGCGCGCCGGGCCGCGGCGCGACTGGCCTACGGTGTCGAGGCCCCGGCCTTTCCCAGCATCGAGATCAGCGACGACTGAAGTGGCGTCTCGTCCGCGAAGCAATCCTATCCACCGACGCGTAATCTCCCAAGGACACGATCGATGAGCATCAAATCGGACAAGTGGATCCGGCGCATGGCCGAGCAGGGCATGATCGAGCCGTTCGAGGCCGGGCAGGTCCGCTACGTCGACAACCAGAAGATCGTGTCCTACGGCACGTCGAGCTACGGCTACGATGTCCGCTGCGCCAACGAGTTCAAGATCTTCACCAACATCAACTCGACGATCGTCGATCCGAAGAACTTCGACGAGGGGTCCTTCGTCGATGTGACGTCGGACGTCTGCATCATCCCCCCCAACTCCTTCGCGCTGGCGCGCACCGTCGAATACTTCCGCATTCCGCGCAGCACCCTGGTGGTATGCCTGGGCAAGAGCACCTATGCGCGCTGCGGCATCATCGTCAACGTCACGCCGCTGGAACCGGAATGGGAAGGTCACGTGACCCTCGAATTCTCCAACACCACGCCGCTGCCGGCGAAGATCTACGCCAACGAGGGCGTGGCGCAGATGCTGTTCTACGAGTCCGACGAAATCTGCGAGACCTCGTACCGGGACCGCGGTGGCAAGTACCAGGGGCAGACCGGCGTCACCTTGCCCAAGACCTGACCGGACGGTTCCCTTGCGGTCCCGGGCGGCGACTCGCCGATCCCGGCGATCCCCGCACGGCGGGGGCCCTCGCCGGGGCTCGCACCGCCACCGCTTGTGGCCAGTCCCGAGGGCAGACCGGCGTCACCTTGCCCAAGACCTGACCGGACGGTTCCCTTGCGGTCCCGGGCGGCGACTCGCTGATCCCGGCGATCCCCGCGTGGCGGGGCCCCTCGCCGGGGCGCGCACCGCCACCGCTTGTGGCCAGTCCCGGGGGCAGACCGGCGTCACCTTGCCGAAGACCTGACCGGACGGTTCCCTTGCGGTCCCGGGGCGGCGACTCGCCGATCCCGGCGATCCCCGCGTGGCGGGGCCCCTCGCCGGGGCTCGCACCGCCACCGCTTGTGGCCAGTCCCGAGGGCAGACCGGCGTCACCTTGCCCAAGACCTGACCGGACGGTTCCCTTGCGGTCCCGGGCGGCGACTCGCTGATCCCGGCGATCCCCGCACGGCGGGGCCCCTCGCCGGGGCGCGCACCGCCACCGCTTGTGGCCAGTCCCGAGGGCAGACCGGCGTCACCTTGCCGAAGACCTGACCGGGCGGTTCCCTTGCGGTCCCGGGCGGCGACTCGCTGATCCCGGCGATCCCCGCGCGGGTCTGTTGCGGCTCCCGGTGGTGGCTGTCTGGTTCCGGAGGGTGCGCTTAAAACATCGCGATGCCCGGGGGCGCGCCGTTCGGTTGCCGGAGGCGGCGGCCGAGCGGTTAAGCTGGTGCCCGACAGGCGCTGCCGGACGGTCAGGGCAGTGCGTCCGAATACCCTGCGACGAGGAGCGGCGCATGAATTCCAGGTGGAGTGCGGTCGGCGCGCTGGCGCTGCTGGGCGCGGCGGCGTGTCAGCGTCATGAGGCGCCGGTGGAGCCGGGCACCGCCACGCCGGAGGCGCTGATCGGGCACAGCGCCGAGTTCGAGCGCGAGGTCGTCGAAGTCGCCGACGGGGTGCATGTCGCGATCGGCTACGGGATCGCCAATTCGATTCTGCTGGAAGGCGACGACGGGCTGATCGTCGTCGATACGATGGAGACGGCGGAGTCGGCGCGCGAGGTCTACGCCGCATTCAGGCGGATCAGCGACAAGCCGGTCAGGGCGATCGTCTACACCCATTCGCACCCCGATCACATCGGCGGTGCCGGCGTCTTCGCCGATGGGGCCGGGGACATTCCGGTGTACGCGCAGCGCGGGCTGGTCCGCAACATGGAACGTACGTCGATCGAGTTGCAGCCGGCGATCACCCGGCGCTCGATGCGCATGTACGGCAGCGCGCTACCGCCGGGCGCGGTCATCAACGTCGGCATCGGTCCCTTCGTCGATGTGCACGAGGGCAGCACCGTCGACACGCTGCGCCCCAACCGTGTGTTCGACGCGGCACTGGAGGACACGGTGGCGGGGATTCACTTCCGGCTCGAGCATGCGCCGGGCGAAACCGACGATCAGCTGCTGATGTGGTTGCCCGAGCGGCGGATCCTGCTGTCCGGCGACAACTTCTACCGGGCGTTCCCCAACCTCTACACGATCCGCGGCACCGGATATCGCGATCCGCGGACCTGGGCCGATTCGATCGACCGGATGCGGGCGTTGCGGCCCGAGGTGCTGGTGCCGAGCCATACCCGCCCGTTGCGGGGTGCCGACGCGATCGACGCGGCCCTGACGACCTATCGCGACGGGATCCGCTACGTCTACGACCAGACCCTGCGCATGATCAACCAGGGCCTGACCCCGGACGAGATCGCGGCGCGGCTGCGGCTGCCGCCGCATCTGGCGTCATCGCCGTGGCTGCAGACCTTCTACGGCGATCCGGCGTGGTCGGCCCGCAGCATCTACGCCGGCCTGCTGGGCTGGTACGACGGCAACGCCGCCCGGTTGCGGCCGCTGCCGCCGGCGGAGGAGGCCGGGCACATGATCGCGCTGGCCGGCGGGATCGATGCGATGCAGCGGCAGATCGCCGGCGCGGCGGCTGCGGGCGATCATCAGTGGGTCCTGCAGCTGTCGGACTATGCGCTGCGGGTCGATCCCGGGCTCGACGCGGTGCGCGACGCCCGCATCGCCGCGTTGCGCGCCCTCGGCGAACGCGAGGCCAATCCCAACGCCCGCTATTGGTACCAGATGCGGGCCGGCGAGTGGGCGGGTGATTTCGCGTTGCCGCCGCGCATCGTCACGCCGACGCCGCAGATGCTGGCGCGCATGCCGATCCGCCGGTTCTTCGACGCCATGGCGGTGAATCTGGACGCCGAAGCCAGCGCGGAGCTGACGATCGCGGTGGGCTTCGAATTCAGCGACTCGTCCGAACGCTATACCTACATCGTGCGCAGGGGCGTATCGGAGCTGGTCGATGGCCTGCGGGACGACGCCGATCTCGTCACGCGGGTGTCCGCGCAGACCTTCAAGGAGATGCTCGCGCAGCGGCGCAACGCGGCGCTGACCCTGGCCCGCGATTTCGAGATGCGCAAGGGCGGCAAGCTCGAGCTGGTGCGCTTCATGCGCCTGTTCGTCCCGGCCGACGGTTGAGCGGCCGGGGTCAACGGTGACGGCTCAGTCCAGCGCAAAGCCGTGCGCGCGCGCGACCTGCCCCAGTTCGATCCATTCGAGGTTGTGCTGCATCTGCTTGAGCTGGGCCGGGGTGAGTTTGCCGATCGAGCCCGGCAGCTGCGGAATCGGCAACGGCAGGCCGGTCGTGCATTCGACCCCGTAAGGTCCGAGGCCGACGTCGAAGGCGGGGGCGTCGACGCGGGGCTCGGAATCGAAGTCGAGCGCGTACGCCATGTTCAGCGACCACTCCCCCCGCGGTCCCAGCGGCGGCAGGTTCCAGCGCCAGCAGATCATGTTCAGCACCGAATTGACGTCGAGCTGCAGATCGCAGACCTGCTGTTGCGCGCGCGGGCCGATCAGCACGCAGGGCACGCGGAAACCCAGGCGGCCGTCGTTCGGCAGGGCGGCTTCGGCTTCGCTGACGGGGCCGGTCGGCGGCGCGACGTGATCGTAGAAGCCGCCCCATTCGTCATAGACCACGACCATCAGCGTGCGCTCCCACTGCGGGCTGTTGCGCACGGCGTCGTAGATGCTGTTGAGGAAGGACTGCCCGTTGCGCACGTCGGCCTGCGGATGGTCGTCGTTGCTGACGCCGTTGGGCGCCTCGCCGACGAAGCGCGGATCGATGAACGAAACGTTCGGCAACGTGCCGAGCGCCGCCTCGACCAGGAACTGTTCGAAACGCGTGCTCCTGGTCAGATACTTGGCGCCCCACAGCGCGGTCACCGGCAGGTCGTGGAAGTAGTAGCGGCCGCTGAGCCCGGCGGCGTCCAGTCGGTCCCAGATCGTCTCAAGGCTGGATGTCGTGACGCTGTTGCTGCTGCGGTCGGTCTGTCCCGCGTGCAGATACACCCGGTTCGGGAAGGTCGACGCCAGGATGCCGTGGAAATAGTGGTCGCAGATCGTCCAGTGATCGGCGCAGCCGGCGAAGAACGGCAGGTCCTCGCGGCTGTAGTAGCCGACCGGGAAATGATCGCTGTCGACGCTGGCCTCGCCCACGGTCTTGAGAAAGCCGTCCATGCGGCCGCCGTTGAAATGCGTGCGTCCGCCGTCGTAACCATGGTTCGGATCTTCCTTGCCGCAGCCCTGGTAGCCGTAGGCCGGGTCTCCGGAAAGGCGGAAGGTCTCGATCGTGCGGCCCTTGGCGTCGGCGTAGCGCGCGCCGGCCTGGATTCCGTCGGCACCGGGGACCCAGCCGAGAAAGTGATCGAACGAGCGGTTCTCCATCATCACCACGACGAAGTGGTCGATGCCCGAGCTGTCCGGTGGCGGCAGTGTTTTCCCGGCCGGGGGTTGCGGTGCTGCGTCGCGGCCGTCGTCGCGGCCGCTGTCGCAGCCGGAAAGGCCCGCGGCGACGGCGGGCGCCGCCGCCAGGCCGGCCAGCAGCCGGCGCCGACCCGGATTCTCGATCCGGGGATTCTTGGATTGCGTCATGGTCCTGTCCTCCTGGCAAGCCCTTCAGGCTAGCGCGGGAGGATGTCAGCCCGGTGACCGTCGCGCCTCGTCTGCGCGGGCGAGTGGTCGCGGCGCGGTCAGGGCGCGCCGCGTTCCAGCACCACCGTCCAGCCCTTGGTCTTGTCGGCGGATTTCTGCACCAGTTTCCTGTCCGCGACCAGGTAGACGCCGGCCCAGTAGGCGTACTTGAAGCCGTTGCTGTCGTAGGTGTCCGGGCTCTTGTCGAGCTTGGACGCGCAGCCTTCCAGGGTGGTGGCGCCGACGACCGACCATTCGCCGCCGATCTTGATGCTGCAGGGGCGCCGGTCGACGCTGCGCGTGCTGGCGACCACCGCGCCGGTCGCCGGCCCCGTCGGGGCCGTGCTCGCGTCGGCGGTGCTCTCCGCCACCGGCGCGGGGACGGCGTGCCGGGTCGTCCGTTCGGCCGGAACCGGATCGCCGGCGATCGCCTCGCTGCCGGCGGCATGCAGAACGGCCGGCTGCTTCGCGGCCGTCGTCGTCACCGGCGTTGCGGGTTCCGCACGCGGTTCCACCCGTGGCTGCGGTTGCGGTTCCGCCAGCGGTGCGGGTTCGATCGGCGCCGAGGCCGTGGTCGTGGCCGTAGCCGCAGGGGCGGCCTGTGCGCGGACCGGCATTTCCGCCTTCAGACCGAGCGCCTGCCAGTTCTTGCCGCCGTCGTTGGAGCGGTAGAAGTAGTGACGGTCGGCGGACAGCACGGTCTCGCCCCAGGCGCCGAACTTGAAGCCCTGCGCGTCGTACTGGTCGACGTTGGTCTCAAGCCCGATCAGGCAGTCATTGAGCGAGTCGTTGCCGAGGTCCACCCACTGCTGGTCGACATAGACCTTGCAGTCCTGCGGCGATTCGAGCTGGGCAAGGGCTTCGGTGGTGGCGAACACCGACGCCAGCGCGGCGCTGGCCAGCAACACAAGACGCATGGGAACAGCCTCTGGAAGGATGGATCACGCCGGGGATGATAGCGAATCGCCATCCGCCGCGGGGTTCGTTCAGCCGGTGGCGCGGGGTCTCAGGCGCTGCAGCAGCCCCATGACCCGGTCGGCCACCGAGCGTTCCTCGGCCTGCCGGATCGGCTCGACCCGATGCGTCGCCTGCAGGGTCGGCGCCGTTTTCAGGGCGCGATGGTGCTTCAGCGCACTGGCGATGCTCATCGAGATCGAGCCCTGCCGCACCGGCTTCGGCAGCAGGCGGAACACCTGGCCCTGGTTGATCAGACCGATGAAGACACTGATGTCCTCGAAGGGCGTCAGCACGATGGTGACGATCTCCGGGTGGCGCGCCTTGAGCACCTTGAGCAGAGGGGTGACGCTGCTGCCGGCGACGGAGAGCTCGGAGATCACCACCGCGACGTTGTGTTCGGCGATGCAGCCCATCGCCTCGTCGAGGCTGCGTGCCCACAGCACCGGCTGCGAGGCACCGGCAATGCCGCGGACCGTCGCGAAGACCTGCTCGTCGTCGTCGATGACCAGCACCACCTCCGCGTTCTCGGGGACCGGCGGCACGAAGGCGCCGGTTTCGGTCAGCAGCGGCGCCGGCGGCGCGTGCGCGCCGGCGGCGTACAGGGCCTGGGAGATTTCCGCGGCCTGGCCGACGGTTGCGCGCAGTTCCTGTGCGTCCCAGGGCTTCTGGACGAAACGGAAGATCTCGCCTTCGTTGACGGATGCGACCACCGCGTCGAGTTCGGAGTATCCGGTCAGGAGAATGCGCATCGTGTTGGGCGAGCGCTGGCGGGCGCGCTGCAGCAGCTCGGCGCCGCGCATCTGCGGCATCCGCTGGTCGCTGACGACCACGTGCACGCGCTCACGCTCGATGATGCTCAACGCCTCGTTCGGATCGGTGGTCGTCAGCAACTGGTAGCGGCCGCGGAACAACATCGCGAGCGAGCGCAGGATACGGGCTTCGTCGTCGATCAGCAGCAGGGTCGATTGCGGGGTCATGGCGGTCTCGGTTCAGGCGGCGACGGCTTGTGGCGTCACGCCGCGGCGTGGCAGCCGGATCACGAACTTGGTGCCGCGTCCCGGCTCGGAGACGACCCGGATGTCGCCCCCGTGGGCCTGAACGATCTGGAACGAGATCGACAGGCCGAGTCCCGTGCCTTCTCCGACCGGCTTGGTGGTGAAGAACGGGTCGAAGATCTTCTTGAGCTGCGCGGCCTCAATGCCTTTGCCGTTGTCCTGGATATGGATGCGGACCCAGTCCGGATCGGTGTCGGTGCGCAGCAGCAGCTTGCCCTGGTCGTGGTCGATGGCCTGGGCGGCGTTGGTGATCATGTTCAGCAACACCTGGTTGATCTGCGACGGCGAGCAGGCCACGTTGGGCACCTCGCCGTAGCGCTTGATCACCTCGACGCGGTGCTTGATCGCATTGGCGGCGATCATCAGGGTCTGCTCGAGGCAGTCGTTGACCGAGACCTCGGCGACGCGGCTCTGGTCCAGGCGCGAGAAGTTGCGCAGGTTCACGACCAGATCGCGGATCGTGTCGACGCCATGAAGGCTGTCGCCGAACAGTCCGCGTGCGTCGTCGAGCACCGCCAGGCCGTCCAGTTCATTGATGCCGCTGCGGCAGGCGTCGAGCTGCCGGTCCAGCGCCGGCGCGTCGGTGTCCGGATCGGTCAGCATGCCGACGAGACGATGGTGTTCCGTCAGCGCCGCGGCGGTCAGCTCGAAGACGTCGCCCAGCATCTCCAGATTGTTGCGGACATAGCCCAGCGGCGTGTTGATCTCGTGCGCGACGCCCGCGACCATCTGACCGAGCGACGCCATCTTTTCCGACTGGACGAGCTGCGCCTGGGAAGCCTTGAGGCGGGTGTAGGCGTCCGCCAGCTCGCGGGCGTCGTTCTCGACACGGCGCTGCAGCGCGGACAGCAGATCCATCACCACGCCCATGCCGGCATAGCGGCCGTCGCTCACGATCACGAAGTCCTCGGTGATCGGCGACCCCAGGTTGGCCGACACGTAGCCGGCGGCGTCCTGCAGGTTCGCGCCGGCGTCGACGATCAGCGGCGCGGTGTTCATCAGGGTGGCGACCGGGCGGCTGCCGTAGAGCTCGCGACCGAACCGGCGCAGGAACACCCCGTTCAGCGCGTGGCGACTGAGGGTGCCGACGACGATTCCGTTGTCGACCACCGGCAGGCACAGCATCCGCGCATAGGCCGGCTCCAGAAACAGATCCGCGACGGTGTCGACCGGGGTGCCGGCTTCGAGTGGCGGGACGTCGATCAGCAGCGTGGCCAGATCGGCGGCGGGCAGGTCGGGGGATGAGGCGGCGGCGTGCATGCGCGGCATGCTATGACGGCCCGATGACAGGCCGGTTTCAGTCCGGTCGCGGCGCCGCGGGCGCCGCCGGGCAGGGGTTTTCCCGACGCCGTGTCGGCGCTGGCCGGACAGCCGTGGCACACTATATGCTTCAGTTCATTACGACATTTTCGACCTGCCGACCACGCAGCGGCGGGCATCCGTTCAAGAGGAAAAATCGGTGAGGTATTTCACGGCGGCGATCGCGCTGCTGTGCGCATTGGCATTGCAGGACGCCGCCGCCGGCGGCGACCGTTGTGCCGAAGCGCGCGGGCATCACGGCAGCATGCGTCTGGAATTCGGGCGGGACCTGAGTGCGGTGCAGGAGCTGCCGCCGGGACGCGAGCGCAGGCACCAGCTCAAGCGCTTGCGCGGCCAGGCCCGGAGCGCGCCGGAACGCGACAATCTTGCGCTGGTCGAGGGTTACCTGTATTTCGCCGAAGGCGACTTCGGCGCGGCCGAGGACGTGCTCGAACCACTGCTTCGCAGCGACGCGCTGGCGCGCGCGCAGATCGACGTGGTGCGGCTGCAGCTTGCGTACGTGTCCGGCCGCGGCGGTGACTTCGATCGCGTGATCGATCTGCTCGAACCCATGGTCGCGGCGGCTTGCGGCAGCGTTCCGGATGATGCCCGCAAGATGCTGGCCCAGGCCTATCTGAAGACCGGGCGCAGCGCGCCGGCGCTGCGCCAGCTCGATGCGATCGATCCCGACGACGAGGCCTTGCGGCGCTCGGCATCGACACAGCTCAAGCTGTACTGCGAAACCGCGGATGCCGCGGCTTGCGTGCAGCGGGTCGTGGAGCTGACCGAGGCCGGCGGAATGTCGCCGGCATTGCGGGCGATGGCCAATGATCAGCTTGCGCGTGTCGGCGATCTGCCGGCCGCGCGCGTGGCGATCGAGAATGCGCGTGCCCGCGGGCTCATCGATCCGACCGGCCGTGTGGTGCCGCCGGCCGAGGCTGTTGCCGAGGAGCTGGAGGTCGTCGAGGCCGCGTCTCCGAGCTATCCGCGCAACGCGCTGCTGCGCGGGGTGTCCGGGTTCGTGCGCCTGCTCGTCGACGTCGATGCCGAGGGGCGGGTGCAGAAGGTCCGCGTCGTCGACTCGAGCCCCAGGGGCGTGTTCGACTCCGCGGCGGTCAGTGCCGCGCGCAAGTCGCGCTTCCGCGCCAAGCTGCTCGACGGCAAGCCGGTCGAGTCGACCGGCGTCTACTCGGTGTTCTTCAGTATCGGCGACTCCTGACCGTATCGGCCGGCGCCGCCGCGGTTCGGCGCGCGTTCAGTCGCAGGTGATGCGCCAGCACTGGTGCGCCGGGCGCGGCCGCTGGAAGTCGGCGTCGAGCGTCTGCGCGGTGATGTCCTCGCAGCTCAGGCCGGGCATCGCGTCCCGGTCGAGCTTGAAGCCGCGGCGGTTGGTCGAGAAGTAGAGCACGCCGCCGTCGGCGAGCAGCGCGCTGCAGTGGCGGATCAGTTCGGCGTGGTCGCGTTGAACGTCCAGGGTCGCGTCCATCTTCTTGGAGTTCGAGAACGTCGGTGGATCCAGGAAGATCAGATCGTGGCGCTGCGCGTTCGGCGCTGCGGCCTGCTGCCGCAGCCACTCCAGGCAGTCGGCACGGATCAGCGCATGCATCGACAGCGATTCGCCCGGCTGCGGCGGGTGCTCGTAGTCCCAGCCGCGAAAGCCGTTGAGGGCGAGGTTCTGCTTGGTCCAGTCCAGGTAGGTGTTCGACAGATCCACCGATACGGTCTGGCGCGCGCCGCCGACGGCCGCGTGCACGGTCGCGGCGCCGGTGTAGCAGAACAGGTTGAGGAAGCGCTTGCCCTTCGCTTCGCGCTGGATCCGCAGCCGCATCGGACGGTGATCCAGGAACAGGCCGGTATCGAGGTAGTCGTCGAAATTCACCTGCAGCAGGCAGCCGTGCTCGCGGACCTGGTGGAAGCTCCCGGATTCGGCCTGGCGGCGGTACTGGCTGCTGCCCTTCTGCGACTGCCGCAGCTTGTAGTGGATCTGCGCGGCGGGAATCTCCAGGACCTCCTGCAGCTGCGCCAGCGCGAGGCGCAGGCGCCGTTCAGCCTTGGCTGGCTCGATGCTTTTCGGTGCCGCGTATTCCTGCACGTGGGCATGGAGATCGGGCGTCGCGTAGAGGTCGATCGCGAACGCATAGTCGGGAAGGTCGGCGTCGTAGACGCGGTAGTTGTCGACCTCGCTGCGGCGCGCCCACTTGCGCAGGTGGCGCAGGTTCTTGCGCAGACGGTTGGCGAAGTCCTCCCCGCCATCGGCCTTGCCCGCGGGCTCGTCGGCACGGGGCTGGGCGTGCAGCGCGAAGCACAGCAGCTTGCACGCCAGCGGTCCGTTGTAGAGCGTGTGGATCGCGTCGGCACGCAGGCCCAGGCGCGGGCCGAGATCGTCGCGCGACGTGAACACGGCGGCCTGCCAGCCGCCGAAGCGCTTCTTCAGGTGGACGCCGAGCAGTGAGTAGAGCTTGATCAGCTCCGATTCGCTGCCGAGGCGTTCGCCGTAAGGCGGGTTGGTGACCAGCAGTCCGGGCCCCGGCTGCGGCGGTTCGACGCGCAGGGCGTCGGCAACGTCGACCCGGATCAGCCGTTCGAGTCCGGCACGGCGGATATTGGCGCGCGCGGCGCTGATCGCGTGCTCGTCCTGATCGCTGCCGCTGATCGATCCCTGCCAGTGCGCGAGCCCGTCGCGCCGGCGTTGCTCGGCCTCCGCCCTCAGGTCCTGCCACAGTTCCGGGCGGTGCTGGCGCCAGTGCTCGAAGCCCCAGCGCGAACGTTGCAGCCCGGGTGCGATGTCGGCCGCGATCAGCGCGCCCTCGATCAGCAGCGTGCCGGATCCGCACATCGGATCGAACAGGGCGCCGCCGGCCTGCGCCATTTGCGGCCATCCGGCATGGAACAGGATCGCGCAGGCCAGGTTCTCCTTCAGCGGCGCCTCGGCGCCATCGCGGCGGTAGCCGCGCCGGTGCAGGCTGTCGCCGGCCAGATCCAGGCTCAGCGTGGCGTATTCGCGCTGCAGATGCAGATGGATGCGGATATCGGGGTGGTCGGTGTCGACGTTCGGCCGCGCCTGTCCGGCCGCGCGGAAGCGGTCGACGATCGCGTCCTTGACGCGCAGCCCGGCGTAGTGGGTATGGCTCAGCGCGGTGGAGCGGCCGGCGACCTCGACCGCGAAGGTCGAGCCGGCGTCGAACAGCTGCGTCCAGTCGACTTCGAGTGCCCGCGCGTGCAGCGCGTCGGCGTCCCCGATCTCGAAGCGGTCCAGCGGCAGCAGGACGCGGCTGGCGAGGCGCGACCACAGGCAGATCCGGTAGGCCTGTTCCTGCGTGGCGGTGCAGGCGACGCCGCCGTTGCGGGCTTCGATGGCCGCGCCGCCGAGGGTGCCGAGTTCGGTCGCGAGCAGCTTTTCGATGCCGCGCGAGCAGGTGACGAAGAGGTTGAGAGAAGACATGCGCCATTATCTCAGGCGCGAGGCGTGTTGCCGAGGCCGGCGTCAGTCGCCGAGAGCGTCGAGGAAGGCCTGCAGGATCTCGTCGCTGAAGCAGGCGAACTGGACACTGCGCAGGCTCCGCGCGGACGCGGCATGTGCGCGGACTTCGGCTACGCCGATGCGTGCGGCCTGGGCCGGCGGATAGCCGAAGATGCCGCAGGAGATCGCCGGAAAGGCGAGCGTCGTCACCGCGTGCGCCTCGGCCAGTTGCAGGCTGTTCCGGTAACAGCGCGCCAGCGTTTCGGCTTCGCCGTGGCCGCCGCCGCGCCAGACCGGGCCGACGGTATGGATCACGAAGCGCGCCGGCAGGGCATAGCCGCGGGTGACGCGCGCCTCGCCTTCGGGGCAGCCGCCGAGGGTGCGACACTCCGCCAGCAGCTCGGGGCCTGCGGCACGATGGATCGCGCCGTCGACGCCGCCACCGCCGAGCAGGCTCGTGTTGGCCGCGTTGACGATCGCATCGACGTGCAGACGGGTGATGTCCGCGATCAACGCGCTGATCTGCATCGGGGCCACAGGAGTCATCCCGGCAGCATGACAGCGGTGCCGGGTCGCTTCAATGCGGCAGGCGCGACTCGCGGATCAGCTGGCGTTCGAGACGGTTGACGGCTGCCGCCAGACGGTCCTCGTCGCAG
Source organism: Nevskiales bacterium (assembly GCA_028698335.1). Taxonomy (GTDB): domain Bacteria; phylum Pseudomonadota; class Gammaproteobacteria; order Nevskiales; family Nevskiaceae; genus Solimonas. Next base: position 38,261 of record JAQVDP010000020.1, read on the forward strand.
GGTTTGAGCGCGTCGAACCGCAGACCGAGGCGGACGCCGTCGCGAAGCCGGGTTGCCGAACGCACCTCGGCGTGGGTGTCGAGGGCCGTATCCGACAGCGCGATGTGGCAGTGCAGTGCCGCTCCGACCGAGGTCCGCAGATCCAGCGGGATCAACGCGCCGGCGCCGTGGTGGGAGACGTCGACCAGCCGGGCACCGGTGTCCGCCTCGGTATGCCCGACCGCGGATGGCGGCAGCGCGAGGCCGGGCGGCAGCGGCAGGCGATAGGCGGTGCGCCGTTCCAGTACGAAGATCTCCTGCGGCAGCCGGACCGACAGCGCTGCTCCGGCGGGCTGCGGGCATTCGCCGGTCAGGTTGCAATCCATGCGCAGGTCGCCGTCGTCGATATGGCCGCGGATCGAGATCCTGTCTCCCGGACGCGGCGTGATATTCGCCCCGGCAGCGGCGGCGTCGAGGTCGAAGCGGCGGGTGTCGGGATATACGCCGACGATCACCCCGTCATGCCAGCGCGGTCCGGAGTTGAAGCGGACGGCCAGCGGTGTACGTTGGAGGCGCAGACGATGCAGCATCCGCGCAATGTGTTGCGGCTTGCGGATCAGCAGGCCGCGCAGGTCCTCGTGATCGGCGGGGTCGTCATTCACGCCAGTCCGAGCGAGCGGGGGCTGAAGCCGTGGCCGGAATAACCGCTGCGACCGTAGGTCTGCCGGTCGCTGCCGGCGCCGACGACGTTGAGTGCGGCGCGGACTTCGGTCTGGCGCGCATCCAGCAGCGCGGCATTGGCGTCGTTGGCCTCGGCACATTCGGCGGCCAGCTCGAGAACGGTCTGCCAGGCGCGGCTCACCTCGGGACCGGTGCCGATGCGCTCGAACAGCGACTCGACGTCCGGGGCTGCCTGGACTTGACCGGTGCCGCGGCGGATCTGCTCAAGACCGTGGCCGAGTTCCTGGAGGCGCTCGGCCGCAGCGGCCTTGGTTGCCGTCGCGCGGACCAGCGCGTCGACATTCTTGGACAAAAGGGCCTGGTGCTCCTCCGCCAGAGCGCCGTGGAGGCGCTGCGCACAGCTCAAGTGCTGGTTGACGTTGTCCGCTAATACGGCGGTCAGGTCGGTCGGGGCGGGGCGGAGCGAAGGCTGGTTCATGACTGCGAGAATTCCCATTCCATGCGTGCGAGCTTGGCCGCCACGGTCTGGGCATCGACCTGGTAGCTGCCGTCCTCGATCGACTGGCGGATCTCGGACACACGCTGTTCATTGATCTCGGGTGCGTCGGCGACCGCCTGTTCGACCTGCTGCATGCGCAGGGCGTCGTCGGTCAGCTTCAGCGAGTCGGTCCCGCCGGAGGCGCTGGTCACGGCGCCGCCTGCCGTTGCCGGGTCGGCTTTGGCGGGGGTGACCTGCCGGGTCGGCAGGGTGGCCTGTGGGCCATATGTATCGATCTTGTTGCTCATCTGTCGGACTCCTGACGGCTTGCGCCATGCCCATTATCGGCACAGCGTGGCCAATCTTTAAGTCCGGAGGTCTTCATCGTGGATCGGCGGCGCTTCGGTCGGTTGCGCCGGCCTCAGAGCCGGACCTCGACCACGCCCGGCGCGGTCACGGTGCCGTTGACGACGCGACGGGAGGTCTGATTCTGTACACGGACGGTCTGCCCCTCCGCGCCATCGCCCAGGGCCTTGCCGCCAGCGCGCACCTCCAGCCCGCCGGCGCGGCCGATCAGGGTGACGATCTGTCCGCGGCGGACCCAGCGCGGGGCCTCGACATCGTTCGGCGTCAGCACGGCGCCGGCGCCGATCGGCCGCCGCAGTTGCTGGCCCTCGATGCTGGCGGGGTCGTCGACATAGCCGAACGGCAGCTGCGCGACGTCGCGCGTCTGCAGCGTCAACATGTCGGCGCCGACGACGTCGCCGCGCTGTCCGGGACGGGCCAGTACCGCCACCATCCGCATGTCGCTGATGCGCACCGGCACGTACAGGGTCCACGCCGGCGCCGGACAGCGCACGGTGACCGTCGCGGCGGCGCCGCGCACGGCGGCCGGGTCGGTCTGCAACGGCTGGCTGCAGGCGGCGAGGCGCAGACGCGGATCGATGGTGTTGGCGGTGGCGGTCGCGCTCGGCGGCAACTGCGCCAGCACCGCCGTTTCGGCGGCCCGTGCGATGTTCTGCAGCGGTTCGGTGCCGGCGGCCGCGGCCGCAAGCGGCAGACAGAGGCAGGCGCCGAGTGACGCGAATACGGATTTCATGGGCGATGTCCGGTTCAACATGGCGGGGTCGAGGCAAGGCGTGTGCCAGCGCCGATGCCGGGTGTGCCGCCGATGCCGGGTGTGCCGCCGGTGCCGGCTGGCCCGCCGCTTGCAGGAAGGCGCGTGAACCGTCCGTCGGCGCCGATCTCAAGCCCGCGGCGGACAGGCCGCTATAGACGCGGATGAACACATCACGAAAACCGACTGCCATGGCCTCCGGACTCCTCGAAAGCATCGACCGCAGTACCCAGCTTGCCGGCCACAATCGACTGGCGCTGCTGCTGTTTCATCTGGGCCGGCGTCAAATCTTTGGCATCAACGTGTTCAAGGTCCAGGAAGTGATCAAGCGCCCGGTCCTTTCCGGCATGCCCGGCGCCCACCCGCACATCGCCGGTGTCGCCGAGATTCGCGGGCGGGTGATCCCGGTCATCGATCTGCGGCGCGCGATCGGGATCGAGGGGGGCGACGCCAGTGGCGGCGCCCATGTGATCGTCGCCGAGTTCAACCGCTCGATCCAGGGTTTCCTGGTCAGCAGCGTCGACCGCATCGTGCACGTCGACGTGGCCCAGTTGCAGCCGCCGCCCACCGGCAGCGGCGAAGGCTATCTGACCGCGATCACGCGGTATCAGGACCAGCTGGTGGAGATCATCGACGTCGAGAAGGTGCTGTCCGAGGTGGTCGGGACCTCGCCGGATCTTTCGGAAGGGCTGCGCCAGAGCGCCAGCGCGCTGGAGACCGGCGGTCTCAAGGTTCTGGTGGTCGACGACTCGCGCGTCGCGCGCAACCAGATCGAACGCGTGCTGCAGCAGATCGGGATCGAGTCGATCCTGGTGGCGGACGGTCGCGAAGCGCTGCGCCAGTTGCAGAACATGGCCGAGCAGGGGCCGCTAGACGATCGCCTGCTGATGGTGATCTCCGACGTCGAGATGCCGAACATGGACGGCTACACGCTGACGACGGAAATCCGCCGCGATCCGCGTTTGAAGGGTCTGTACGTGATGCTGCATACCTCGCTGTCCGGCATCTTCAACAATGCGATGGTCGAGAAGGTCGGTGCCGACCGCTTCATCGCCAAGTTCAGCTCCGACGAGCTGGCAGAAGGCGTGGTGGAACGTCTCGAGGCGATCCAGGCGGCTGCCGCCTGAGCGGCGACACGCGCGGATTCCGGCCTGACTGAAATCCGTCACCGGCCTCTGGCACAGGACTTGCCCTGACCCCTGCACATGGTTTGTTGCAGGTGGCTCAGATGGCCAACAGCGATCCGGTATTCGGAATACATCCCGCGGCGATGCAGGTGCAGCGCCAGCGCATGGAGCTGATCGCGTCCAATATCGCCAACGCCGATACCCCCGGGTATCAGGCCAAGGACGTCGACTTCCGCGCGGTGCTCGCCGCGGCGCAGGACGCGCCCGGCGATCTGGCGCGCACCCAGGACCAGCATCTCGGCATCGACGGCGCGGCCAACGGCGACTTCGCCAGCGTCTGGCGCGTGCCGGTGCAGCCGTCGGTGGACGGCAACACCGTCGACGTGCAGATCGAGCAGGCGCAGTTCGCCGACGCCGCCCTGCGTTACCAGGCCAGCCTGAATTTCATGGACGGGCGCATCAAGAGCCTGATCACGGCGCTGACCGGCCAGTAAGGAGGAACCACGCCATGTCTTCTTTCAAGGTCTTCGACATTGCCGGCTCCGCGCTGTCGGCGCAGTCGGTGCGGCTCAATACCGTTGCCAGCAATCTGGCCAACGCCGACGCCGTTTCCGGAGATCCGGACGCCGTCTACAAGGCGCGCATGCCGGTGTTCAAGGCACTCACCGAGCCGGGTGCGCCCGACGCCGCCGGCGTCCAGGTGCTCGGTGTCGTCGAATCGCAGGCCGCCGCCGAGAAGCGCTACGAGCCCGGTCATCCGATGGCCGACGCCGACGGCTATGTCTACGCCCCCAACGTCAACGTCGTCGAGGAGATGGTCAACATGATCTCGGCGTCGCGTTCCTATCAGTCCAGCGTCGAGGTGATGAACACCGCCAAGGATCTGGCGCTGCGCACCCTCAACCTCGGCAAGTAAACCGGCGGATCCCGATGAACACGATCGACAGTACCTACAACGACCTGGGTCTCGCGCTGCAGCGCAACGGCGCCAAGGATCAGTCGCTCGGACAGGACGACTTCCTGATGCTGATGACGGCGCAGCTGCAGAACCAGGATCCGATGAAACCGATGGAGAACGGCGAGTTCCTGAGCCAGATCGCGCAGTTCAGCACCGTCTCCGGCATCCAGGACATGCAGGCCTCGATCGCCGATCTGGCCGCGTCGCTGACCTCCGACCAGACCCTGCAGGCGGCGACCCTGGTCGGTCGCAACGTGCTGGTGCCGAGCGAAGAGGGTTATCTCCCCGCCGACGAATCGATGCAGGCGGCCGCCTATCTCCCCTACAGCGGCGAGCTGAGCGTCGACGTCGTCGACGCCAGCGGCCAGCTGGTGCGCAATCTCGATCTGGGCACCCAGTCCGCCGGGATCGCGCGCTTCTCCTGGGACGGGCTCGACAATGCCGGCAATCGCCTGCCGGAGGGCAGCTACAGCTTGCGTGCCCGCGTCACCCAGGGCAGCAGCCAGGAATCCATTCCCACCCTTGCCGTCGGCCAGGTGCAGAGCGTCGCGCTCGGCAGCACCGGGCTGACGCTCGATCTTCGCGGTCTCGCCCCGACGGCGCTGGCCGACGTGCAGCAAATTCTCTAAAGGAGGCCAGCCATGCCTTTTCGTGTCGCCTTGTCGGGTCTGAATGCCGCATCCGCGGATCTCAACGTCACCGCCAACAACATCGCCAACGTCAACACGACCGGGTTCAAGGGCTCGCGCGCGGAGTTCGCCGACCTGTTCCCGATTTCCGCGTTCGGCGTGTCGTCGACCGCGACCGGTGCCGGGGTGCGGCTGTCGCGCGTCGCGCAGCAGTTCACCCAGGGCGCGGTGAACTTCACCCAGAATTCGCTCGATCTGGCGATCTCCGGCGAGGGCTTCTTCACGCTCTCCGACGGTGGTGCGACCGTGTACTCGCGCGCCGGTGCGTTCGGCACCGATCGCGACGGCTATGTCGTCAACGCCAGCGGCCAGCGCCTGCAGGTCTACCCGCCGGTCAGTGGAGGCAGCGCGTTCGACACCGCGCGGCTCAGCGATCTGCAGCTGTCGACGGCCGACAATCCGCCGGCGGCGACGACGCAGGTCAACACCGCGATCAACCTGCCGGCGAACGCATCGCCGCCCGCGAACGGCACCTTCGACGCGACCGATCCGACCAGCTACAACCACACCACCTCGGTGACGGTCTATGACTCGCTGGGCGCGGCGCACACGGCCAGCCTGTACTACATCAAGACCGCCAATCCCAACGAATGGGACATGCGGGTACAGGTCGACGGCACCGACGTCGGCGGCGCCAACACGCTGACCTACTCGGACAGCGGTGTGCTCCTGACCCCCGCCAGCGGCGATCTGACCTTGCCGGCCTATACGCCGACGACCGGCGCGGCCGACATCAATCTGACGCTGTCGCTCGGGGACTCGACCCAGTTCGGCGACAACTTCGGCGTCAGCTCGCTGACGCAGGACGGCTACACCACCGGCCGCCTGACCGGCGTCGAGATCACCCAGGAGGGCGTCGTGCAGGCCCGCTACACCAACGGTCAGGCGACGCCGCTCGGCCAGCTGGCGATGGCGACCTTTCCGAATCCGCAGGGACTGCAGCAGCTCGGCGACACCAGCTGGGGCGAGAGCTATGCGGCCGGCCAGGTGATCCGCGGCACCGCCGGATCGACCAACTTCGGGCTGATCCAGTCCGGCGCGCTCGAGGCCTCGAACGTCGATCTGACCGAGCAGCTGGTCAACATGATCACCGCGCAGCGCAACTTCCAGGCGAACTCGCAGATGATCTCGACCGCCGATCAGATCACGCAGACCGTGATCAACATCCGCTAGGCGCACGGACGCCTCCAACGGCTGAACGACCATGGACCGAGCTCTCTACGTTGCGATGACCGGCGCCATTCAGACGCTGAAGGCGCAGACCACCAACAACCACAACCTCGCGAACGCGTCGACCACGGGCTTTCGCGCCGAACTGATCGCCAATACGCCGCAGGAAGTCGGCGGTGCCGGGTTGCCGACGCGGGTCAACGCGCTCGGCACCGGCGTCGGCTGGGACGCACGCAACGGTGCGATCCAGCAGACCGGGCGCGATCTCGACATCGCGATGCGCCAGGACGTGTGGCTGGCGGTCGTCGCGCCGGACGGTTCCGAGGCCTACACCAAGGCCGGCGACCTCCAGGTCGACGCGGTCGGACGCGTCACCACCGGCGCGGGCCATGCGGTGCTCGGCGACGGCGGACCCATGGCGATTCCCCCGCACGCCCAGTTGCAGATCGGTGCCGACGGTACGGTGTCGATGGTGCCGCAGGGGCAGGGCGCCGAGACCCTGGTGTCGATCGGTCGCCTGCGCACCGTCGAGGCCCGCCCCGAACAGCTCGAGCGCGGCGTCGACGGTCTGATGCGGGCCAAGCCCGGCGAGCTGATCGCCGAAGCGCCGGGCGACGTGCTCGTTTCGGGCGCGCTGGAGTCGAGCAACGTCAACCTGCCCGAGGCGATGGTCAACATGATCAGCCTGTCGCGCCAGTTCGAGTTGCAGGTCAAGCTGATGAAGACCGCCGAGCAGAATGCCCAGTCCGCCGCCTCGCTGGTGCGGATGGGCGGCTAGGCACTCCCACCGCGTCGACGGATTGCCGGCGCCGCAGACGCGGCGCCGCTGTCGTGTCCGGCCGAGGCTTCGGCACCGACCGTTCCCGGTGCCGACACGACCGTTCATCGTGACGGAATGACGTCACCGGCCCCTGGTCCGGATCTTGTAGCGCAGCCTCCACAGGCGGAATTCCGTCAGGAGGTAAACGATGAACCAGTCTCTTTGGGTCGCGAAGACCGGCCTCGATGCGCAGCAGATGCGCATGACGCTGATCTCCAACAACCTGGCCAACGTCAACACCACCGGCTTCAAGCGCGGCCGCGCCGCGTTCGAGGACCTGATGTACCAGACGGTGCGTCAGCCCGGCGCGCAGACCTCGCAGCAGACGCAGTCGCCGTCGGGCCTGATGATGGGCACCGGCGTGCACGTGGTCGCCACCGAGAAGCTGTTCACGCAGGGCAACATCCTGCAGACCAACAATCCCTTCGATCTGGCGATCAACGGTCGCGGCTTCTTCCAGGTGCAGATGCCGGACGGCACGCTGGCCTATACCCGCGACGGTTCGTTCCAGGTCGACAGCCAGGGCCAGATGGTGACCGCCAGCGGCTACCCGGTGCAGCCCGGCATCACCATCCCGGCCAACGCGCAGAGCGTGACCATCGGCAGCGACGGCACGGTCAGCGTGCAGCTTGCCGGCGAGTCCGCGCCCCAGCAGGTGGGCAGCCTGACGGTCGCCGATTTCATCAATCCGGCCGGCCTGCAGCCGCGCGGCGAGAACCTGTTCGCCGAAACCGCGTCCAGCGGCGCGCCGCAGACCGGAGCGCCCGGCCAGACCGGACTCGGTCTGCTGCTGCAGGGCTCGCTGGAGTCCTCGAACGTCAACGTCGTCGAGGAGCTGGTCAACATGATCGAGACACAGCGCGCCTACGAGATGAATTCCAAGGCGATCTCGACCACCGACCAGATGCTCGCCTACGTCTCCAACAACCTGTGAGGCCGTCCGTCATGAATCTGCCCGGAACGACGCTTGCCCTCGGGGCCGTGCTGCTGCTGGCGGCCTGCTCGTCGGCGCCGGTGGTGCGCGACGACTATCCGCTGCCGCCGGAAGTGGTCGAGACCCCGGCCGCGCCCGCCGATGGCTCGATCTTCCATGCCGGGCGCAACGTCGCGCTGTTCGAGGACTCCAAGGCGCGTCAGGTCGGCGACATCCTCACCGTGCTGCTGGTCGAGAAGACCGACGCGAAGAAGAGCGCCAACACCAGCACCAGCAAGGACAGCTCGGTCGGCGTGACCTCGCCGACCATCGCCGGCCGCCCGGTCACCGCCGGCGGCACCGAAATCCTCAACTTCGATCTGGGATCGGAGCAGGCCTTCGCCGGCGGCGGCGACAGCACCCAGTCCAACGCGCTGACCGGTGCGCTCAGCGTCGTCGTCACGCGCGTGCTGCCCAACGGCAACATGGTCGTGCGCGGGCAGAAGCAGATCGAACTCAACCAGGGACGGGAGATGGTGTCGGTCGAGGGCATCGTGCGTCCGGTCGACATCCAGCCCGGCAACACCGTGACCTCGGACCGGGTGGCCAACGCGCGCATCCGCTACGGCGGCCGCGGCGTGATCGAGGATGCCAATTCGATGGGCTGGCTGGCGCGGTTCTTCAACTCCGCCTTCTTCCCGTTCTAGACAGGGGTGATCTCATGCGACGACTGATCGGCATCCTGATCCTGCTGGCCGCATGGCCGGCCTGCGCCGAGCGTGTCAAGGATCTGGCGAGCATCCAGGGTGTGCGCGGCAACCCGCTGATCGGCTACGGCCTGGTGGTCGGGCTCGATGGCAGCGGTGACCAGACCACGCAGGCGCCCTTCACCACGCAGAGCCTGCGCGCGATGCTCGCCCAGCTCGGTGTCGTGGTGCCGGCGAACATCAATCCGCAGCTCAAGAACGTTGCCGCCGTCGCGGTCAGTGCCGAGCTGCCACCGTTCGCCAAGGTCGGACAGCAGATCGACATCACCGTTTCGTCGATCGGCAACGCCGGATCGCTGCGTGGCGGCAGCCTGCTGATGACCCAGCTCAAGGGCGCCGACGGCCAGATCTACGCGATCGCGCAGGGCAATGTCATCGTCGGCGGTCTCGGCGTGTCCGGCAACGACGGCTCACGGATCTCGATCAACGTGCCCAGTGCCGGCCGCGTGCCCAACGGCGCGATGGTCGAGCGCGTCGTCCCGAACAGCTTCGCGGCCACCCCGGAGCTGAAACTGAATCTGCATACGCCGGACTTCACCACCGCCGCGCGCCTCGCCCAGGCGGTCAACGCCACGCTGGGCAACGAGTTCGCGCGCGCCGAGGACGCGGTGACCGTCGCCGTCATGGCGCCGGGCGACCCGGGCAAGCGCGTGGCATTCATGTCGGCGCTGGAGAACATCGAAGTCACGCCGGGCGAGGCCGCGGCGCGCGTGGTGGTCAATTCGCGCACCGGAACGATCGTGATCGGCAGCCACGTGCGGGTGATGCCGGCGGCCGTCGCCCACGGTTCGCTGGCGGTGACGATTTCCGAGAAGCCGCAGGTGTCGCAGCCCGAGCCGTTCTCGCAGGGCCAGACCACCGTGGTGCCGCGCTCCTCGATCGAGGTGTCGCAGCAGGGCGAGGGGCGCATGTTCCTGTTCGACTCGGGCGTGTCGCTCGACGACATCGTCCGCGCGGTCAACCAGGTCGGCGCGGCGCCGGGCGATCTGGTCGCGATACTCGAAGCGCTCAAGGAAGCCGGCGCGTTGCGCGCCGAGCTGGTCGTGATCTAGGGCCTGTGGCCGGTCGCGCATGAATCCGGGCGTCAACACTCTCGACTTCGGGCAGTTCGCCTCGCTGCGGGCCGACGCGCGCCGCGAGGACCCGGAGGCGCTGCGCAAGGCCGCGCAGCAGTTCGAGGCGATCATGCTCCAGCAGATGCTCAAGAGCATGCGCGCCGCGAGTCTCGGCGACGACGTGCTCGGGGGCGAACAGACCCAGTTCTATCAGGAGATGTTCGACCAGCAGATCGCGCAGCATCTGGCCGCGACCAAGGGGTTCGGTGTCGCCGACATGATGGTGCGGCAGCTGCGCGGCGGCGCCGCGACCGCTGCACAGGGTTCCGCGGCCACGGCGATTTCGCTGCCGCTGCAGGCCCGCGCGGCGGCGACGCACGCGGGCGGCGCCGCAGCGGACGTGCGCGGGGTCACCGCCGCCACCCCGACCGCCGGGGCCGCCGCTGCGTCCGGAACGGCCGCCGCGGACGCATCCTGGCGTCCGGAGTCACCCGAAGCCTTCATCCGCGACATCCTGCCGCACGCGCAGCGCGCGGCCGAAAAGCTGGGGATCGATCCGCAGGTGCTGGTGGCCCAGGCCGCGCTCGAGACCGGCTGGGGCCAGCACCAGATGCGCCATGCCGATGGTCGGCCGACATTCAACTTATTCGGCATCAAGGCCGATAAAAGCTGGGAAGGCGGTGCCGTGAGCCGCCAGACCCATGAATTCGAAGACGGCAGCATGTACAGGACCGAAGCCCAATTCCGAGCATACCCGTCGCTGGCGGCGGCGTTCGACGACTACGTCGGTTTTCTGACGTCGAACCCGCGTTACGTCGACGCCCTGCGCCATCAGGGCGACAGCCGGCACTTCGTCTCGGGCCTGCAGAAAGCCGGCTATGCGACCGACCCGGCCTATGCCGACAAGATTCTGCGCATCGCCGACAGCCCGACGCTGCGGTCCGCGCTCGACCTTCCCGCGGGCAAGCCCGCATCCGCCCGCCTGATTTCGGTGTAACGCCATGGCCGATCTGCTCTCCATCGGAATTTCGGGGCTGCTGGCCCATCGCCAGGCGCTCAATACCACCAGCCACAACATCGCCAACGTCAACACCGAGGGCTATACCCGGCAGCGCGTGGAGTTCGATACGCGGACGCCGGAGGGCAGCGGCGCCGGCTTCGTCGGCACCGGGGTGGACATCACCACGGTGCGCCGCATCGTCGACGAGCTGAACACCACACGCCTGCAGGCCGACGCCTCGGCCTACCAGCGGCTCGATGTGTTCGCCGATTTCGCGTCGCGGGTCGACCAGTTGCTGTCCGACGCCGACGCCGGCCTGTCGCAGCCGCTGCAGGGCTTCTTCGATGCCGCGTCCGATCTGGCACAGAATCCGACCTCCGAGGCCGCGCGCGCGAACCTGATCGGCACCGCCGATACGCTCGCCAGCCGGTTCGGCGAGCTGCAGGCGCAGCTCGACGTGATGGACGACGAGATCAACCAGCGCATCGGCATGACCGTCGATGACATCAACCGCTACACCGAGTCGATCGCCAAGCTCAACGACGAGATCGCCCTGCAGCAGGGACAGTTCGGCGGGCAGCCGGCCAACGATCTGCTCGACCAGCGCGACCAGCTGGTCCGCGAGCTGGCCGGTCAGATCGGCATCAAGACCACGACGCAGAGCGACGGCACGCTGAGCGTCTTCACCGCCACCGGCCAGGCGCTGGTGCTCGGCAAGCAGAACATGGAATTGTCCGTCGGCGAGGATGCCTACGGCTCGGGTCGCGTCGACATCCTCTACGGCGGCAACAGCCGCATCACCGATCAGGTCAGCGGCGGGGCGCTCGGCGGCCTGCTCGACGTGCGCCGCGAGGCGATCGATCCGGCCCGCAGCCGGCTCGGACGCCTGGCGGTCGGGATCGGCGAGGCCTTCAACGCCCAGCACATGGCGGGCATGGACAGCTACGGCGATCTCGGCGGCGAATTCTTCAGCGTGCCGTCGGGTACGGCGCTGGCGGCGGTCGACAACAGTGGCTCGGCGACGATCGACGTGGGCTTCGGCAATGTGTCCGCGCTGACCGGCGACGATTACGATCTGAGCTTCGACGGCACCGCGTGGTCGCTGAACAACCGCAGCACCGGGACCAGCGTGGCGCTGAGCGGTAGTGGCACCGCGGCCGACCCGTTGCGGGCGGACGGCTTCGAGCTGGTGGTCAGCGGCGCTGCCAGCGCCGGCGACCGTTTCCTGATCCAGCCGACGGCGCATGCCGCGTCGGATCTGTCGGTCGCGATCACCGATCCGGCCCGGGTCGCGGCAGCGTCGCCGCTGCGCGCCGAAGCCGATCTCGGCAACACCGGTTCGGCGAAACTGTCGCAGCCGACCGTGACCGACGCGAGCAATCCGGATTTGCAGACCCCGGTCACGATCAGCTTCACCGGTGCGAACAGCTACCAGATCAACGGCAGCGGCAGCTACACCTGGTCCGCGGGAACGCCGATCAGCGTCAACGGCTGGCAGATGTCGATCACCGGCACGCCGGCGGCGGGCGACCAGTTCAGCGTCGGCCCCGGAACCGTCGACAGCGGCGACAACGGCAATGCGCGCGCGCTGGCCCAGCTCGGGCAGCAGTCGCTGTTCGACGGTGGCCGCAGCTCGATCAGGCAGGAGCAGGCCGGACTGGTGTCGCAGGCCGGGCTCAACGCCCAGCAGTCGGCGCTGCGTCGCGACGCGCAGGGCGCGGTGCAGGCGCAGAACCTGGCGCGCCGCGAGTCGGTGTCCGGCGTCAACCTCGACGAGGAGGCGGCGGACCTGGTCCGGTACCAGCAGGCCTATCAGGCCGCGGCCCAGGTGATCCAGGTCGCCAACGAGCTGTTCCAGACCCTGTTGTCGGCAACCCGGTAAAGGAGGCGGACCGATGCGTATCTCGACCGCACAGATGTTCCGGCAGGGCATCGAGCAGATGCAGCGCCAGCAGTTCGCGCTGGCGCGTACCCAGCAGCAGATCTCCACCGGCCTGCGCTGGACCAGCGCCGCCGACGACCCGGCGAACTGGGCCGCCGCCGAGGGGCTGCAGAATCTCGTCGACCAGAACGCGCAGTACCAGAGCAACGCCGAGGCGGCGATGCACCGGCTGTATATCGAAGAGGATGCGCTGGCGTCGGGGATCGACGTGCTCAACCGCGTCCGCGAACTGGTCATCCAGGGCAATACCGCGTCGCAGTCCGACGAGTCGCGCGCCGCGATCTCGCAGGAACTCGACAGCCTGCGCGAACAGCTGCTGACGGTGGCCAACCGCGACGACGGACAGGGTCGCTACATCTTCGCCGGCAGCTCGGATTCCGCCGAACCGTTCTCGTGGGACGGCAGTGCGGCGATCTACGGCGGCGACCAGCAGGTCCGCGAGGCGCAGATCGGGACGCGGCGGACGATCGCCGAATCCGATGCCGGCAGCGACGTGTTCATGCGTCTGAAGACCGGCAACGGCAGCTTCGCGGTCAGTGCGGATGCGGCCAATGCCGGCAGCGTGCAGCTGTCGTCCGCGAAGACCTATGACGCCGGGCTGTGGGATGGCGGGACCTACAGCGTCAGCTTCACCGGCAGCGACTACGAGGTGCGGGACGCCGGCAACACCGTGATCCAGACCGGACCCTACACTTCGGGGGCGGCGATCCGTTTCCAGGGCGTCGAACTGAGCCTGGAAGGCACGCCGGCCGCCGGCGACCGGTTCACCGTCGGCCCGAGCCAGCCGCAGGACGCGATGGCGCTGGTCGACAAGCTGGCGCGTCTGCTCGAGGCGCCGCAGGACACGCCCGCGCAGAAGGCGCAGGTGCAGACCGCGATGCATCAGGGCCTGACCGAACTCGACGACGCGCAGCTGCACTTCTCCAGCGTCCGTGCCGGCGTCGGGCTGCGCCTGCGCGCGGCCGACGACGCGGTCGCCCAGCTCGGCGCACAGCAGCTGCATGCCGAGGAGGCCTTGTCGAATCTGAGGGATGTCGACGTCGCCGAGGCCATCAGCAACCTGCAGCAGCAGATGCTGACCCTGCAGGCGGCCCAGCAGACCTATATGTCCGTTCAGGGCCTGTCGCTGTTCGACTATCTGCGCTAGCCCACGGTGGTATCCAGCGCCTGTATCCCGCGCCGGAGGGGCGCCCGGGTGTTGTGACCATGGTCACGGCATCGCCATGATCGCCGCTGCATAGTGCCGGGCATTCGTCGCACGAGGGAGCGTCACGATGTCAGGCAAGATGCCGTACCGCCGAACACTGTCCATGCTGTTGGCCGTCTGCGCGTTGCTGGCGCTGCCGCCGGCCGGCGCCGCAGCGGCCCAGGATGTGGCGGGCAGCAGCGATCATCCGCTGGTCGGACGCTATCAGGGGGCGGTGATCCGGACCTACGAAACCAAGACCTACGACGAGACCCGCCTGCCGGACCGGACCATGCCCAAGGGCGCGGACCGGGACGGCGACGGCTGGACCCGCGAGCTGAGCGGCAAGGTCACCTCGATCCGCTACGAAGGGCCGGCGCAGCGGTCGATCCTGGAGGTCATGCGCAACTACCAGCAGGCACTCAAGGCCGCCGGATTCAGCGAGATCTTCTTCTGCCGCGCGCAGGCCAAGGACTGCACAACGGCTGGCGGGATCACTTCGTTCTGGACGCTGGCCAAGGGTGCGAACGGCCTGCCCACCACCTGGGATACGTCGACCTATCTGCTGGCCGAGAAGGACGAGGGCGGGCGTCACGTGACCGTCGGCCTGCTCGGCGTCGAGACGCGTGCGACCGGGCCGCATCCACTGACGCCGCATGTCGCGCTCACCGTGGTCGAGTCCGAACCGATGCAGACCGGCCAGATCGAAGTCATCGAGGCTTCGGAGATGGAGCAGTCGATCGAGCGCAACGGCAGGATCGCGATCTACGGGATCCACTTCGATACCGATTCGGCCGAGCTGCAGCCGGCGTCGACCCCGCAGATCGAGCAACTGGCCGAGCTGCTCAAGACCCGTCCGGCGCTCAAGGTGATCGTCGTCGGCCATACCGACGGGCAGGGCGCCTTCGACTACAACCTGAACCTGTCGCAGCGGCGGGCGCAGGCCGTCGTCGACGTGCTGGCGAAGCAGTACGGCATCGCCGGTCCCCGCATGACGCCGGCCGGGGCCGGCATGGTCGCCCCGGTCGCCAGCAATCGCACCGAGGCCGGCCGCGCGCTGAACCGCAGGGTGGAGATCGTCGAGGTCGTCGGCGGCTAGCTGGGCGGAGTCCCGCGTTTCAGTAGTAGATCGTCACCGTCACGGTATCGCTGTAATCCCCTGAGGGCGGGGTATTCTGCGACGCGACGCGGCTGTAGATCGTCACATTCTGAGCATCACCGGCGCCGGTTCCGCCGAGCGTGTCGACGTTCTGCGTGTTGCCCCAGCGTTGACTGCGCCCGGCATCGCGATACAACTCGTAGGTGACGTACTGCCCTCCGCTGCTTTGCATGCGCCGGGTGTTGCCGCTGGCGTGCAGGCCGTTGTCGAGCCCGACCTGGTAAGGCGTGGTGTTGGTGCACTGCGGCGACAGCGTCGCCGTGGTGTCGATGGCGGCCGTCAGCAGCCCTTGGGTGCCGAAGTCGATGTTCTGCACGGAGAACGTGGGGTTGCAGGCGGCGTTGACCGTTGCCGATGCCGTGAACGGGAAGTCGTCACTGCCGCCGCCGATCCCGGAGGATGTGCAGTTGGTTGGAATGCTGGGATTGCCGATGCCGAGCAGCTGTTCGTTGTAGCGATACGTCATTTGCGCGTCGCTTCCGCTAAAGCTGTTCGTATAGCTATAGCTCCCCGGTATTGCGGAAAGCTGATTGGATTCAACACGGCCATATACCTGCAGTGTTCCGCTGCCTGATCCGCCTAGCACCGGTACTGAGTACTCCAGGGTGACCTCAACGTGACCGCTGGGGAACGTCCCCCAGACTTGGGTCCTCGCAGCGTCGCTGAATAGGTTGAATTGCAGCTCGTTACTTCCGTCCAGCATGCGGCGTGGAAGGATGCTTCCAGTGCCTTGAGAGCCGGATCCGATGCTGAAGCAAAGCCGGACCGCAGCCCCGGCGAGCAGGCTCAGTCCAAGGGTGTTGCAGTTGTATGAAAGTGTTGCGTTGACATCCGTCCAGCCCGCATAGGGATCACTGCTTCCGAACTGCACGTCGGTCATATCGGCCGTACAGGTCGTGGCGGATTGTGCCGGTGCCGCATTCAGCAGCAGGCAGACGGAGAGTAGCAGCGATGTGGCCGGCGTGATGTGGCATCGCAATCCGTTTTCGTTCATGGCGCATCCTTGCCGCATTGCAGCGGTCCGATGATCGGGATGCCTTGTGCCCCGACGGGATAGGCGAAGTGCAGCGTGCAGCTGTCGTCGTCGCTGCGGATGACCTTGATCGTGTTGCTCGGGCCCAGATCTTCCAGGTACGCCTGACCGTCGTAACCGACGATGGCGGGCTGGTCTTCGGGCGATGCCTCGGCGCCGCGCCGGTAGACGTGGCTGCCCATCGGGATCGGCAGGTCGTTGTTGCCGTGCAGAATCAGGAGTGCACTGCGGGTCCGGCGAAGTCCGAAGTCGAGTGTGACACCGGAGCGATCGGCGGGAACGGCGATCATGCGCGTCTGGTCCACCTGAACCTGCAGCGGCAGGTGCACGGCATCGATCGAGACGGCGTTGGGTTGATAGGCATTGAGCCCGGTCAACAGGTAGTGGCCGCGCGCATCGGTGCTGCCGATCGGGCGGTTTTCCAGCATCACCGGGACGTCCGCGACCCCGTTGGTTGAAACCAGCGCGAAGCCGTCGTTGATCCGGCGCGCGGCAAACACGTCACGTTCCATCAGCACCAGCGAGCCGGACGCTGTCGCGTAAGCGTTGCGATGCGAATTGACCGCCGATGCACCGGCGCGTACTTCGGCGTGGTCGCCGCGATAGCCGACCTCCGCCCGGTAGGCTTCGAGAGCATCGCCTTGCTGGGTGCTGACATTCCACCCGGAACCGCCGTCGGTCGGGACCTGCCGCACCAGATGGGCGCTGTACTGGTTGCTGCCGTGGCTGTGGTTGACCGAGGCCCCGGCGTTCGTGCGATGGCCCAGCGCAGCGGAGATGCCGGCGAATGCGGTGTAGCTTCGTTCACCATCGAGTTCCCGCGAACCTCCGACGTAGGCGGTGACCAGATCGAACAGGGTGACGCTGTAGTTGGTGCCGATGCTGCGGAAGCGGCCCTCCTCGATGGTGTCGAGCCGCGTGTAATGCAGTGACAGGCTGCCCCGCAGGCCCATCCCGTAGGCGATCAGCGCACGCTCGGTGCGTTGCGGGGGCGCGCGTCCGGCGCTCGTGGCCAGATCGCGGTAGTCGCCGAAGGTTCGGGCATGCTGATAGTTGAGACTGAGGCCGGCGCCGGTCCAGCCGTAGCCGAGCGTGAGTTGGCTGCCGTGTCCACCCGTGCCGTCGAAATCGCCGTCGCTGTAGGCGTAGGCGCCGTTGACGCTGCCGGCCCGGCCGAGCCCGGCAATCGCGCCGACACCGCCGGCGAACAGGCCGTCGCCGCCTTCAGCGTGGGTTTCGATTGTCAGCGCATCGGTGATGCCGTAGCGCAGGCTGCCGCTGCCGACGATGGCGCCGTCGTAGTCGAAGGATGTGAGCCCGTAGCGGCGGCGGATGCTCCCCAATTCGACCGAATAGTCACTGAGCCCCTGTTGCAGCAACCTTGGCGTGTTGTAGTAGGCGAAATCGATGCTGCGGCTGCGGCCCAACGCATCGGTGATGACCACTTGAGCCTGGCCGGCACCGTTGATGTTCGGCACGGTATCGAGCTGGAACGGGCCCGGCAGAACCTCGCCCCGGTACTGGCGGAGGCCGTTGACGTACAGCTCGATCGAGGACGGCAGCGCGGCTTCACCGAAGAACTGGGGGATGGGATAGGTGATCAGTTGGGGGTGCAAGGCGAAGTTGCGCCGCAGCTGCAGGCCGCCGATTCGGGTCGGGCGGCTCCAGGAGACGCTGCCGCCGATGAAGTCCCCTGCGCTGAGCGCCAGCAACTCGTCTTGCCATGACCATGTCCACGTCGTGTCGAGGCGGACATACGGATCCCGATCTGAATCGTTGCCTCCGAAGCGGGACAGCCCGGTATTCTCGAGCACGCCATAGCGACTGAACGCCCTCAGTCCAGTAGTGGCCGACAGTGATTCCGGGCCGTCGCCGATCGTGCCGTAGAGATCGTAGTTCAGCAGCATGCCGGGAGTCACGGTCGCTGGCCACATCTTCGGGCGCCGCTCGTTGAGGGCTTGCCGGGGGCGGTTCAGGAGCATCCCTTCCGCGTCCAGATAAAGGCGCTGGTTAAGTTCGTCGTAGCGCGGGATCAGCCCGGGCAGTTCGGCCAGATCGACGTACTGATCCATGGTGACGTCGTCGAGCCGCAGTCCGATGTCCTCCAGATTGCCGGGCCATGCGAACAGGTGGCCGTTTCCGAGCATCGCCACGTGCATCACGTGACGCGTATGGACCCTGTTCAGATAAACCTCGAGGTAGAGATCCTGGGCGGCATCCGCCAGTCCGGGGCCTTGCAGCAGGGCCAGATTGACGGTGGAGTCCTGCGCGGTACTCAGATCAAGCGGATCGCGTGCGAAGCCCGGAGCGGCTGCGAGCAACAGCACGAGGCTAAGGAGCGGACCACTCCATCGGCATCTCTGAGAGCAGATTTCGGACAATCTTGCCATTGATCCGGACTTGAACCTCCACGGCACTTGTCGGCGCTTCTTTTGACTGGATTGCGAGGGGCCAGCTGCGGTTGCTTCCGGGAAGCACGTAGCCGATCAGGCCCGGTTTGCCGAAGATTTCCCGATCGTTCTTGTCCAGCAGCCGAAGGTCAGCCAGTTGCAGGTGCCGGGGGGTCGGGTTCAGAACGCTTAGCGCGTACGTGTCTGCGGTGCCCGATTCCAGCGCTAACGTCGCCGGCGCCGAGACCACCGGAGTAGCGGCGGCGACGAATACGGGGATCGAGTAACGCAGGACGAAGTTGAGGCCGGAGCGCGGGGCGGACGACCCGGCGATCTCCGCGGGCGGCAATTCGTCGACGATGAGCCGATAGCTCAGTTCGTGTGGACTCGTTCGGGGCGGCGTCGATGCCGTGTGGACCACACGTACCAGCTGCTGCTGCCCCGGGACGACGCGCATGATCGGTGGGCTGACGATCAGGTCGGTGCTCGGGACCAGTGAGTCTTCGCCGTTATTCTGGCTCCACGAGAACACGCGCAGCTGCGCGTTGATGATTGTGTTCCCGGTGTTGCGCAGATGCAGGGCCTGCACGGAATCGTCGGCCGCGAAATCGAGTTGGGTGGGGACCACGCTCAGACCCGATGCGGAAGCGCCTGACCCTGCCATCGTCAGGAGGAGAGCCACAGCCTGAAATCGAATGTTGCGGCCTCGCAGCCGACGCCATCCATCCGGCGACGTTGAATGCCGACGGCGCGGGCAGAGTCTTGCCGGATTCACTCCAGTTGCGCTCCTTGCACTCAGCGCGATGTGCCCGAATCGGGCATGGTGACCGCGCAGTTCCATATGCTTTGTCAGTGAGCCGATCTGCTGCGCACGGAACAACGCACGCAATCCCGAAGTCGCCGCATTCAGGGGCATGCCCGTGGGGGCATCGGACAGACTGCAGTCTAGTAAGTAACCGTAACCGTAACGGTATCAGAGTAGCTGCCAGCGGGAGGCGTCGTCTGGATCGGCACGGTACCGTTCACAGTGAACGTCTGCGCAGCGCCTGTGCCGGTGCTGGACTCGGTGTCCACGCCGACGTTGTCGCCCCAATGGCTGGTGCCATCCGTCTGAAGCAGATCGTAGCTGACGTAGTTGGTTCCGGCATCCTTCATGCGGCGAGTGGTGGTGTCGTCAGCCGTTCCCTCGTTGAGGCCGGCATCGATGCCAACGTCATATGTCGCACCGTTGGTGCATGTGACAGTGATCGTCGATGTCTGGGTCTGCACGCTGGTCAGCAGGTCGACGGTGCCGAAGTCCATGTTGGTCGGAGCAGTGGTCGTGACGTCGCAGGCATTCTGCAAGGTAATCGTGACGTCGAACGTGTTCGTTACTGTAGCGGCCGATACGGCCATCGGCACCATGCCGGCGATCAGCGAAAGAGCGAGTAACTGTTTCTTAGCCATTTGCGTCCATGCCCCAGTCTTGTTGGTTAGCATCTGAAGTTTACAAGGATGGATGATGTACGAAAAAAAGTGGTGATGGGCGGTGGCGATCCGGCGAAAAGCGGTCAGAAAATCCCTTACGGGATACCCCTCAAGCTTGCGCCGCCGCAGCCGATAGAAATCTTCCGCAAAACGCAGGCGGATGCTGGTTTTTGCCGATCAAGCCTGAATCGCGCCGTTCTTCCCCCAAGCTGATGCCGCTCGTCCCGTGTAGGACATTTCTCTCAAGTTTGCGGGGCAGGTTCCGATAAAGAGCACAGCAGCGGCAAACCTCCCAACCGGGACCGCTGTGGAGGGACCGGGCCGGTCAGGCGCCGGGTCCGGTTTAAATCCATATCGGAGACACCCAATGCAAGTCATTAACACCAACGTGATGTCGCTGAACGCGCAGCGCAATCTGCAGTCGTCGGGCTCGTCGCTGGCCACCTCCTTGCAGCGCCTGTCCTCGGGCCTGCGTATCAACAGCGCCAAGGACGACGCCGCCGGCCTCGCGATCAGCGAACGCTTCACCAGCCAGATTCGTGGCCTCGACCAGGCCCAGCGCAATGCCAACGACGGCATCTCGCTGGCGCAGACGGCCGAAGGCGCATTGTCGACCGTCACCAACAACCTGCAGCGCATTCGTGAGCTGGCGGTGCAGTCGTCCAACGCGACGAACTCCAACACCGACCGCGCCGCGCTGCAGACCGAAGTCTCGCAGCTGCTCAACGAAATCGACCGCGTGGCCGATCAGACCAACTTCAACGGCGTGAAGCTGCTCGACGGCTCCTTCGCCGGTGCGGTGTTCCAGGTCGGCGCCAACGCCGGCGAGACGATCACCGTCAGCTCGATCACCGACGCCAACACCGCCGCCCTCGGCTCGGTGTCGCAGGCCACCGGCGCCGCCCTGTCGGTCGCGGCCTCGTCGCTGACCGGTTTCGGCACCGCGATCGCCGCCGGCGGCGTGACGATCAACGGTGTCGACCTCGGCGCGATCGGCGCCGCCAGCAGCGCGGCCGAGCGTGCCGGCCAGCTGACCAACGCGATCAACAACGTCTCGGCTCAGACCGGCGTCGGCGCGTCGTACGACACCGCCACCGGCCAGATCACCCTGACCAGCGCCGCGGCGATCACGGTCGCCGGTACCACCAACGACGCGACGGTGGCGGGCTGGGCGAACGCCTCGATCGGCACGGTCTCGACGACCACCGGTATCGACACGCTCAGCGTCGGCTCCTACGCCGGTGCGCAGCTGGCGATCCAGCAGGTCGACAGCGCGCTGTCGACGATCAACTCGACCCGCGCTTCGCTGGGTGCGGTGCAGAACCGCTTCGAGTCGGTCGTGGCCAACCTGTCGGTCACCGCGGAGAACCTGTCGGGCGCCCGCTCGCGGATCCAGGACGCCGACTTCGCGAAGGAAACGGCCAACCTGACCCGTGGCCAGATCCTGCAGCAGGCCGGTACCGCGATGCTGGCGCAGGCCAATGCGGCGCCGCAGAACGTGCTGTCCCTGCTCGGCTAAGGGCAAGCGGCAAAGTCCGGGGGGCAGGATGCCCCCCGGACCTAGCCGATCCCGAGGCCACCTCGTCCCGGAACGAGCTCACCGGAGACTGCTTCCATGACCATCGACATCTCTGCTATTCAAACGGCGGCCGCACTGCGAAGTGACGGTCCTTCTGTCGTTCCGACGCCGTTGATCCAGGCGCCGGCCCCCGCGCCGGAGGCCTCTTCCGGAGCCCAGACCGCCCGCCAACAGAACAACGGCCAGTCCGGACAGCCGTCGACCCCGTCGCCGGGAACGCTGGCCGCCGTGGTCGATGAAATGCGGCGCGCCGCCGCCGAGGTCCGGGCCGACGTGACGTTCCGGATCGAGGAGGAACTGCAGCGCGTCGTCGTGTCGGTCGTCGATCGCAACGACGGCAAGGTGCTGCGGCAGATTCCCAGCGAGGAAGCGCTGCGCATCGCGGAGATGATCCGCGACGGCAACACCAAGCTGATCGAAGCGATCGCCTGAGACCGGAGATCCCGACATGGCATCGATTTCCTCGGCAGGCATCGGCTCCGGACTGGACGTCAACAGTCTGGTCGCGCAGCTGGTTGCGGCCGAACGCACTCCGTCGGCGACGCGTCTGTCGACCGCCCAGTCCAAGATCAACGTGCAGATCTCGGCGTTCGGCAGCTTCAAGGGCGTTCTGTCCGGCCTGAAGAGCACGCTCGACGCCCTCAAGAGCGACGGCGCCGTCGCCGCGCTCAAGGCGACCTCGTCCGACGAGGCCGTATTCACCGCATCGGCGACCGCGGACGCGGCACCGGGCAGTTACGACATCGAAGTGGTATCGCTGGCGACGGCGAGCAAGCAGGTCAGCGCCGCCTATGCCGGCGGTCCGACCACGGCGCTCGGCGCCGGTGACGTGCAGATCAGCGTCGGCGCCAACGCGTTCACGGTTTCGCTGACCTCCGGCTCGGATTCGCTGGCCGATCTGCGCGACGCGATCAACAACGCCGCCGACAACACCGGCGTCACCGCGACCCTGGTCAACGAGACCAATGGAACCCGGCTGCTGCTGACTTCGAACGAAACCGGCACCGATCACGCGGTGAGCGTCAGCTCCAGCCTGATCACGCTGACCGACAAACAGGTGCCCACCGATGCCCACGTGCGCGTCGAGGGCTATGACGTCTATTCGCAGACCAACAGCATCACTGACGCGATCGACGGCGTGACGCTCGATCTGCAGTCGGCGTCGCCGGGGACCACCCTGTCGCTGGACGTCGCCATCGACAGCGACGCCGCCAGCAAGGCCATCGATGCCTTCGTCAAGGCCTACAACAACACCGTCCAGATCATCGGCTCGCTGACCAAGTACGACACGACCACCGGTACCGCCGCAGCCCTGACCGGCGATTCGACCGTGCGCGGCGCATCCCAGCAGCTGCGGACGATTCTCGGCTCGACGGTCGCCACCAACGATACCTTCACCTATCTGTCCGAGATCGGCATCACCACCGAGACCGACGGCACCCTGAAGCTCGATTCGGCCAAGCTCAGCGAGGCCCTGGCGACCGATCGTTCGGCCGTCGCGGCGCTGTTCTCGGGCGCGGACGGCTATGCCACGCGCCTGTCGGACATGCTCGAGGGCTACGTCGGGACCGACGGCCAGATCGAGGCCAAGACTGACGGCCTCAACGACCGCCTCGACGACATCAAGGACCAGCAGGAGGCGCTGGACCGGCGCATGGCCGCGGTCGAGGCCCGCTACCTGAAGCAGTTCACCGCGCTCGACACGCTGATTTCGCAGATGCAGTCGACCAGTTCGTATCTGAGCCAGCAGCTGGCCTCGCTGCCCGGCGCGGCCAAGAGCAGCGGCTGATCCGATCCGGCGCACGCCGTAGACGGACCCCCGGAGCAGCGTATGGCCGGGGGTTTTTCGTTGCCCGCCGTTGGTGCCGGTGACGGACCGACCAACGGCATTCGGACGGCGTTCGAACCCGGCGGATACCCTCAGGATTGGGCCGATGCTGCCGATAACCCTTGTAAGCCAGATTCGCTACTATCGATTCAGAGGAACCGCCCGTGTCATACGCAGCCGCCGTCCGTCAGTACCAACATGCGTCCGCGATCGGCAGTGTCGAGGAAGCGTCCCCGCACAAGCTGATCGAGATGCTGTATGCCGGCGTGCTGGAGCGCCTGGCGATCGCCCGCGGGGCGATGGAGCGCGGCCAGACCGAAGCCAAGCTCAGGGCCGTCGCCTCGGCGTTGGAGATCGTCGAACATCTGCGCCTGAGCCTCGACATGGCCGCGGGCGGCGAGATCGCCCGCAATCTCGAATCGCTGTACGACTACATCGGCCGGCGTCTGCTCGAGGCCAACGTCAACAACGATCCCGCGGTGATCGACGAGATCGCCGTGCTGACCCGCCAGCTCAAGGCGGGCTGGGACGCGATCGGGCACTGACGGGACGGTATCCCCATGGAGCATCCGCTCGATCAGTGGCTCTGCTATCGCGATCGTCTGCCGCTGCGCGTCGATCCGCTGCCGCAGCCGCCCGACGAGCTGGAGCTGCGGCACTGGCGCGACGTCAACTTCCGCGCCCTCGCGGCGGTCGCCACCCTCGACGAACGGCATCCGCATGCCGATGGCGGGAGTGGCAGCGATGATGCCGACATCGAGCGCCTGCACCAGAAGATGGATCTGGTGCTCGATCTCCTCGGCGCCCTGCTGCGACAGTCACGGACGGAACTCGCCGAACAGGCCGTCTGTCTGAGCCGGGAAGGGCTGTCGTGGCCGTCCGTGCTGATTTCGCCGCCGCCGGGCACGCCGGTGCGGATCGAACTGCACCTGCATCCCTGCGCGCCGCAAGCGCTGGTGTGGGGTGGGGAAATCGTCGGGACCCACCAGAACGAGACCTGGGCGCGTTTCGCGCCGATGGGCGACGCGCTGCTGACCGAGCTTGAGCGTTTTGTGTTCACCCGGCACCGGCGGTCGGTCGCTGGCGCACGTTCGCCGGTTGGGTGGGGGGACGCGGCGCAATAGTCGTCAATATTTCGACAGGTCTATTCAAAGAATCAGGGAGATCCGTCGAGATGCGCATCGTATTGGCCGAGCCGCAAACACTGGTCCGGGCGGGATTGCGCACGCTGCTCGAGCAGCATGCGAGCGCCGAGGTCATCGGTGAGGCGGCTGACGGGCAGACCCTGCTCGAACTGGTCGGCCAGTTGCGCCCCGACGCGGTGGTCACCGAGATCAATCTCCCGCAGATTTCCGGGCTCGAGGCCCTGGTCCAGATCAAGCGCCACTATCCCGAAGTGCCGGTGATCGTGCTGTCGGCGATGGTCGACGGCCAGCACGTCCGCGGTGCGATCCGCGGGGGCGCCGCAGGGTTCCTGTCCAAGGATGCGGAGCCGGTCGAGCTGGGCCTGGCCCTGCGCGCCGCCGAGCGGCAGCAGGTCTATCTGAGTCCGGCCATCTCCCACCGGGCGGTGGAGCGCCGCAACGGCCAGCGCATGGAGGACCGCGTCGAACTGACGCCGCGCCAGCGTCAGGTGCTGCAGCTGATCGCCCGCGGCAAGTCCACCAAGGAAATCG
This sequence comes from Nevskiales bacterium, assembly GCA_028698335.1. Taxonomy (GTDB): domain Bacteria; phylum Pseudomonadota; class Gammaproteobacteria; order Nevskiales; family Nevskiaceae; genus Solimonas. The sequence goes on from JAQVDP010000020.1 coordinate 63,275, forward strand.
CCGCGCTGATGGGTGTGAGCGTCAAGACCGTGGAAACCCACCGCGCCCGCCTGATGAATTCCCTGGGGCTGTACGGCACCAATGCCCTGATGCGCTACGCGATCCGGACCGGACTCGACTACGCTCAGCTCTGATCCGTCAGGAATCTGGCGGAAATCTGACGCATGTAAGGGAAAACCTTACTTTATGTCGGGAAAATAACTCTACGGTTAATCGATAAATTCCTACAACCTGTCTCTACGCTGTAGATACCCGAACGGGCCGCGCAAGGAGACAACGATGAAGCCGAATCTGCACCTCAGCACCAGCCAGAACATGGCGATGACGCCGCAGCTGCTCCAGTCCATCCGTCTGTTGCAGCTGTCGACGCTCGAGCTGGAGCAGGAACTGCGCCAGGCGCTGGAACGCAACGTCCTGCTCGAGCCGGTCGAGGACGAGGCCGAGGAGGAGATTCAGGCGACCGAGGCGCGGGCCGAACACGAACCGGCCGATACCGAGGTCACCGGGCTGGATGCCGACGCACACAGCAAGGTCGAGGCCGATTTCGACTGGTCCAGCCGCGAGTCCTGGAGTGGCGGCGAGCCGCGCGACGAGGACGGCGAGTCCTGGGAGGCGCGGACCGTCGCGCCACGCTCGGCCGACGCGCGCATCCAGGCCATCGAGCAGCTGGAACTGGTCATCGAGACGCCGCGCGAAGCGCGTCTGGTCAGTGCCCTGCTCGAGGCGATCGACGACAACGGCTATCTGGAGCAGCCGCTCGACGGGATCGCAATGGAATGCGGACTGCAGCCGCTGCCCGATCAGCAGGAGCTCGAGGAGGTGCTGGCGAAGGTCCAGAGCGTGGAGCCGAGCGGATTCGGTGCCCGTGACCTGCGCGAATGCCTGATGCTGCAACTGCGCGCGCTGCCGCAGGACCTGCCGGGCCGGGATCTGGCGATGAGCGTCGTCGACGAGGCGCTGGACCGGCTCGGCGAGCATGCCTTCGAGGGACTCGCCGAGCAGTTCGGCGTGGACCTGATGGACCTGCACGACGCGATCGAGCTGGTGCTGTCGCTCAACCCCAAGCCGGGCGCAACCGAGGCTGGCGTCGCCGAGGCCGCGATCCCGGACGTGATCGTCTCCGGCACCCCCGGTGCGTGGAAGGTCGAACTCAACGCCGAGCGCCTGCCGCGGGTTCGCGTGAACCGCCTCTACGAGAATCTGCTGCAGGGCGCCGGCGGGCATCGGGCGCTCAAGGACCAGCTGCAGGAGGCGCGCTGGCTGGTGCGTGGCATCGAGATGCGCCACGAGACCATGCTGCGCACCGCGCGGGCGATTTTCGAGCGCCAGAGCGAATTCCTCGATCGTGGCGAGGAGGGCATGGCGCCGCTGACGCTGCGCGAGATCGCCGACACCATCGGCATGCACGAGTCGACCGTGTGCCGGGTGACCACCAACAAGTGGGTGCAGACGCCCTGGGGCGTCTACGAACTCAAGGCGTTCTTCCCGTCGCAGATCGTCGGCGCGGAGCGCGAGACCTCGGGCACGGCGGTCAAGGCGATGATTCGTCGGATTATCAATACCGAAAGTACGAATTCCCCATTGTGCGACGGCGATATTGCCGCGATCCTGCATCGCAACGGGGTTCGAGTGGCAAGGCGTACCGTCGCCAAGTATCGTGAAGCCATGAAGATCCCGCCGGCCAAGGAACGCGTGCCGGGCATGAGAACGCGACACCTGCGTTTGGTGGGCTGACAGGGAAGCGGCCGGGTTTGACATCCGGGCGCGCGAGTTAGGAGGTGATGGTGACGAAGCTGAAGACGCTGCTGGTGGACGACAACCGCCCGTTCCTGATTCTCGCCCGCCACCTGCTTGCGGAAATCCCCGAGATCGACATCGTCGGCGAGGCCTACGACGGCCATCAGGCGGTCGAGCAGGCCGAAGCGCTCAAGCCCGATCTGATGATCATGGACCTGGCGATGCCGGGCATGGGCGGACTGCAGGCCACCCGCCTGATCAAGGCCCAGGACGATCCGCCCATGATCATCATCGCCTCGCACTACGACGATCCCGCGCACCGCGAGTTCGTCGCCCAGGTCGGCGCCGAAGGCTTCGTCAACAAGCAGCACTACGAAAGCGAGGTCATGACCTTCGTCAATCGACTGATTCGGGAGACACGAGATGAATGAAGCCCGCGTACTGGTCATCGATGCCGACGCAGAACGCGCCGAAAGCCTCCGCACCGTGCTGGATTTCGTCGATCACCGGCCGGTGGTCGTCGAGAACTGCGCGGCGTTGGATGTGGCGCAGCACCGCCAGCGCGACTGGGCCGCAATCGTCGTCGGCAAGGTCGAGGACGACGATCTGGCAGATTTCACCGCGTGGCTGAAGAAGGACCGCATGCATCCGCCGCTGCTGGTGCTGCAGACTTACCACGATCATGTGCTGGAAATGTCCGGCCTGGATCGCAGTGCCTGCATGCAGCTGGATGTGCCGGTGCGCTACAGCCAGCTGTCGGAACTCCTGCGCCGCGCCAGCCTGCTGGGCTTGGAAAAGGATTCGGCGGCGAGCCGTCTGAGCGGCCCCACCGGCAACTCACCGGCAGTGCGTCGGGTCCGGCGCATGATCGAGCAGGTCGCCGCGTTCGAGACCACGGTGCTGATCACCGGCGAGTCCGGAACCGGCAAGGAAGTCGTCGCCCGGGCGATCCACGAGCGCTCGGATCGCGCCGACAAGCCATTCGTTGCCGTCAACTGCGGCGCGATCCCGCACGAACTGCTCGAAAGCGAACTGTTCGGGCACGAGAAGGGGGCGTTCACCGGCGCGATCACCGCGCGCAAGGGCCGTTTCGAGATGGCCGACGGCGGCACCCTGTTCCTCGACGAGATCGGCGACATGCCGCTGTCGATGCAGGTCAAGATCCTGCGCGTGCTGCAGGAGCGTACCTACGAGCGGGTCGGCGCCAATCGCAGCTCGCAGTGCGACGTGCGCATCATCGCCGCGACGCATCGCAACCTCGAGGATGCGATCGTCAAGGGCAGCTTCCGCGAGGACCTGTTCTATCGCCTCAACGTGTTTCCGATCGAGATGCCGCCGCTGCGCGAGCGCCTCGAGGATCTGCCGCTGCTGATCGACGATCTGATCGCGGCGCTGGAGCGCAGCGGTCACGGCACCGTGCGGCTCGGCAGCGATGCCGTTCACGCCCTGCGGGCCTACCACTGGCCGGGCAACGTCCGCGAGCTTTCGAATCTGATCGAGCGCCTCGCGGTGCTGCATCCGGGCGCGACCGTCGGCGTCGGCGATCTGCCGCAGCGCTATCGCGCCCAGTTGTCCGAGGCCGTCGCCGCGGCCGAGCCCGCCGAAGCCGCCGCGCCGGTCGCGGAGGTCAGCACAGCGTCGCAGCAGCCCGCGCAGGCCGACGCGGTGGTCACCGCCGCCAATCCGGAATCCGAGCTGCCGCCGGAAGGCCTCAATCTCAAGGATCACATGGAGGCCATCGAGCTGAACCTGATCCGTCAGGCCCTGCAGCAGTCGGGCGGCGTGGTCGCGCACGCCGCCAAGCTGCTCGACATGCGCCGCACGACCCTGGTCGAGAAGCTGCGCAAGTACGGCCTGTCGCGCGAGGATGCCGCCGAGGCCGTCGGCTACTGAGCCGGGCGCGATGGGAAGGGGTGGTCGAATGCCGGCGTTACGCCGGCATTTTTTTGGCGTCGGCTTCGCCGCGCGGAGTCGTCAAGGGTTTGACGCCGATGTGCCGGTAACGCCCGGATCGGCCGGGAACGGAAGTTGCTCGGGGTGTCGGCAAACCGTTATGCCGGGAAACAGCGACCGATGAGCAGCATGGAAATCAATCAGGTTCTGGCGCAGATCCGCAGCCTGCAGGCACAGGCGGCGCGTCAGCAGGCGCCGGCGCCGCAGCCGGCGGAGGGCGCGCCGGAAAGCGGCTTCGCGTCGATGCTCAAGGGCGCGATCGATCAGGTCAACCAGACCCAGCAGAGCGCCGGAGCGCTGCAGACCGCGTTCGCCAGTGGCGACCGCAGCGTCGAGCTTGCCGACGTGATGCTGGCTTCGGCCAAGGCGCAGGTGAACTTCCGCGGCATGGTCGAGGTGCGCAACCGCCTGGTGTCGGCCTACCAGGACATCATGAACATGCCGGTCTGATGCGACCGCACCGTACGGGAATCTAGAACGCCATGGCGTCGACTGCACTGCCCAACTTCTCGGCCCTCAAGGACCACCCGGCGCTGCGCCAGCTCGCGCTGCTGGTCGGCGTGGCGCTGGCGGTATCGCTCGGTCTCTGGGGCTATCGCTGGTCCCAGCAGCCGGGATACGTCCCGCTGTACAGCGGCCTGACCGACCGCGACGCCGCGGACACCGCGGACGCGCTGCGCAGCTCCAACATTCCGTTCCGCTACGAGCCGACCTCTGGTGTGATCGCGGTGCCGGACGCCCAGCTCAACGACGCCCGGCTCAAGCTCGCGGCCGAAGGCCTGCCGCGCGGCAGCGGCATCGGTTTCGAGATGATGCAGGAGGACCAGGGCTTCGGGACCAGCCAGTTCATCGAGAACGCGCGCTATCAGCACGCCCTGGAAACCGAACTCAGCCGCACGGTCTCGAGCCTGCAGCCGGTCCGCGCGGCGCGCGTGCATCTGGCGATCCCGAAACCGTCGGCGTTCTCCCGCAACAACAACCAGCCGAGCGCCTCGGTGCTGGTCGACCTGCACGCCGGCCGTTCGCTGGAGCAGAACCAGGTCGAGTCGATCATCCACATGGTGGCGTCCAGCGTGCCGGGCATGGTGCCCAGCGCGGTGACGGTCATCGACCAGTTCGGCCGTCTCCTGAGCAATCTCGAAAGCGACTCGGCACTGGCGCGCAGCGCCGAGCAGCTCGACTATGCGCGCCGGGTCGAGAGCGATTACGTGCGGCGGGTCAAGGAGCTGCTGCTGCCGTTGGTCGGTCCCGAGCGCGTCAGCGCGCAGGTTGCGGCCGACATCGACTTCTCGGTGACCGAGGAGGCGCGCGAGAGCTATCAGCCGGATCCGGCCAAGATCCGCAGCGAGCAGGTCGTCGAGGACACGACCCGCGGCGCGGGTGCCGAGCCGGTCGGTGTGCCGGGCGCCACGTCCAATCAGCCGCCGCAGGCCAGCGCCAATCCCGAACTCAACGCCGTAGCCGAGGACCAGAACGTCCAGAACCAGTCGCGGCAGCTGGTGCGCAACTACGAGCTGGACCGCACGGTCAGCCATACCCGCCAGTCGTCCGGACGGATCGAGCGGCTGTCGGTCGCGGTGCTGATCGATCACGTGCCGCGTCCGAAACCCGACGGCAAGCGCGGCGAGATGGAGATGGTGCCGCTCAGCGACGCCGAGCTCGCCAAGGTCGAATCGCTGGTCAAGGAAGCGGTCGGCTACTCCGAGGCGCGCGGTGATACCGTGACCGTGCAGAACGCTCCGTTCCTCAAGACCGAGATTCCGGAGATCGATCCGCTGCCGTTCTGGCAGCAGCCGCAGACGATGGATATCGCGCGTCAGGTCGGCGGCCTGCTGCTGGCCCTGCTGCTGATCCTGTTCGTGCTGCGTCCGGCGGTCCGCTCGCTGCTCAACGCGCCGCTGAGGGCGCCCGCCGCCGCGGCGCTGCCGGGCGCCGGCGAGGACGTCGGCGAGCTGCGCGCGATGCCGGCCGATCAGGTCGCGCTGACCGGTGACGTCACCGGCGCCGCCCAGCCGCAGGCGCTGCCGGTGTCGCCGTACGAACAGAAACTGCAGCTCGCCCGGACCGCGGTCGGGCAGGATCCCAAACGTGTCGCCCAGGTCGTCAAGACCTGGATCGGCCAGGAGGGCTAAGGCGCGATGGCTCAGGCTTCCACTCCCGCTCCGAAAACCCGGCCGGCGCCACCTGCCAAGAAGGCGCCGGCGGCCGAGCCGATCAGCGGCGTCGAGCGCGCCGCGATCCTGCTGCTGTCGCTCGGCGAGGCCGAGGCCGCCGAGGTGCTCAAGCACATGGGCGCCAAGGACGTGCAGAAGGTCGGCGCGGCAATGGCGTCGATGACCAACGTCTCGCGCGATCGCGCGACCGAGGTCATGGACAGCTTCGTCGAGGAGCTCGACGCGCAGACCTCGCTCGGCATCGGCGCCGACGACTACGTGCGCCGCGTCCTGGTCAATGCGCTGGGCCAGGACAAGGCCAGCGGCCTGGTCGACCGCATCCTGCTCGGGCGCAACAGCAAGGGCCTGGAGGCGCTCAAGTGGATGGAGACACGCGCGGTGGCCGACATCGTGCGCAACGAGCATCCGCAGATCGTCGCGATCGTGCTGGCGTATCTGGATCCGGATCAGGCGGCCGACGTGCTGGCGCAGCTGCCGGAACGGATGCGCAGCGACGTGCTGATGCGGATCGCCCGGCTCGACGGCATCCAGCCGACGGCGCTGCGCGAACTCGACGAGATCATGGAGAAGCAGTTCACCGGCGGCGGCAATCTGAAGTCGTCCAGCGTCGGTGGCGTCAAGGTCGCCGCCGGCATCCTGAACCTGATGGATTCGCAGCTCGAACAGTCCATCGTCGGCAAGATCGGCGAGCTCGACCAGGAACTGTCGCAGCGCATCCAGGACCTGATGTTCGTGTTCGACGATCTGGCCGAGGTCGACGACCGCAGCATCCAGACGCTGCTGCGCGAAGTCGCGACCGACACGCTCGGCATGGCGCTCAAGGGCGCCGATCCGCGCGTGCGCGACAAGATCCTCAAGAACATGTCGAAGCGCGCCGCCGAAATGCTGGTCGAGGACATGGAGTCCAAGGGCCCGGCGCGCCTGGCCGATGTCGAGGCCGCCCAGAAGGAAATCCTCGCAGCCGCGCGGCGCCTCGCCGACGCCGGCACCATCGTGCTCGGCGGCAAGGGTGAGGAGTTCGTCTGATGAGCGGTCATCACAAGGACACCGACGCGGCTTCGGTGCTTTACGCGGAGGATGTCGCCGGCACCGCGTCGGCCTGGCAGCTGCCGGTGTTCGAGCGCGAGGTTCCGGCCAACGATCCGCCGACCGCACAGGCGCTCGAGGAGATCGAGGCCGCCGCGTACCAGGACGGCTTCCAGCGCGGCCAGGCCGAGGGCTTCGCCGCCGGCCAGCAGGCCGTGCTGCAGCAGGCCCAGCGCCTGCAGGCGCTGGTCGAGCATGCGGCCCGGCCGTTGGCGCATCTCGACGACGAGGTCGAGCGGGCGCTGGTCGAGCTGGCCGCTGCGATCGCGCGGCGTGTCGTCGTGGCCGAACTCAAGACCGATCCGGAGCGCATCGTGACGATGGCGCGCGAAGCCCTCGCGGCGCTGCCGCCGCAGCTGCGGCGCATCCACCTGCAGGTTAATCCCGCCGACGTCGAGCTGCTCAAGGCGCAGCTCGCCGCGCCACTGGAAGCGCAGACTTTCGAGATCGTCGCCAATCCGGAACTGGGGCCCGGCGACTGCCGGCTGGTCACCGAATCGGCGCTGATCGACGGCAGTATCGAGAACCGTGTCCGCGCGGTTGCGCAGAGCCTGACCGGGGACGGCGAATGAACGAATGGAGCACCGCGGCATCGCGGCGCCTCGGCGCACGTCTCGAACGGCATGCGCTGGCGGCCGGGCAGGCGCCCGGCTTCGTTGTCGAGGGGCAGCTCAAGCGGGTCGTCGGCCTCACGCTGGAGGCCGTCGGTTGCCAGCTGCCGGTCGGCGCGCGGGCGACGATCGCCAACACCGGCGGCAGCGGGATCGAGGCCGAGGTGGTCGGCTTTTCGGGCGACCGCCTGTATCTGATGCCCAGCGGCGAGATGCGCGGGCTGATGCCCCACGCGCGGGTGGTGCCGGCCGGGCGCGCCGCCGAGACGCCGGTCGGCGATGCCTTGCTGGGGCGGGTGCTCGACGGCGAGGGACGACCGATCGACGGCCGCGGCCGCCTGCTCTGCGACAGCCACCAGCGCCTGTACGGAACCCCGATCAATCCGCTCGAACGCGAGCCGATCACGCAGCCGCTCGATGTCGGCGTGCGGGTGATCAACAGCCTGCTGACGGTCGGGCGCGGCCAACGGCTCGGTCTGTTCGCCGGCACCGGCGTCGGCAAGTCGACGCTGCTGGGGATGATGACGCGGTACACCTCGGCCGATGTCATCGTCGTCGGCCTCGTCGGTGAGCGTGGTCGCGAAGTCCGCGATTTCCTCGACCACAGCCTCGGCCCGGAGGGCCTCAAGCGCTCCGTCGTCGTCGCGACGCCGGCCGACCGCTCGCCGCTGATGCGGCTGCGCGCCGCCTACACCGCCACCGCGGTCGCCGAGTATTTTCGCGACCAGGGCAAGCAGGTTCTGCTGCTGATGGATTCGCTGACCCGTTTCGCGCAGGCGCAGCGCGAGATCGGACTGGCGGTCGGCGAGCCGCCGACCACACGGGGATATCCGCCCTCGGTGTTCGCGCGCCTGCCGAGTCTGGTCGAGCGCGCCGGTAACGGCCGTCCTGGCGGCGGTTCGATCACCGCGTTCTATACCGTGCTGACCGAGGGTGACGATCCCAACGACCCGATCGCCGATGCCGCGCGCGGCATCCTCGACGGTCATATCGTGCTGTCGCGGTCGATCGCCGAATCCGGGCTGTATCCGGCCGTGGACATCGAGGCGTCGATCTCGCGCGTGATGCACGAGATCGTTCCGGCCGATCACCTGCAGCAGGCGCGCCAGTTCCGCGCGCTGTTCTCGGCCTATCGGCGCAATCGGGATCTGATCAACATCGGTGCCTACCAGAAGGGGGCCGACCCGCGGGTCGATGCCGCCATCGCCAAGTGGCCGCAGATCGAGGCGTTCCTGCGTCAGAACGTCGACGACGCGGCGGCGTTCAGCGCCAGCCGGGCTGCGCTGGCCGAGGTGATGGCGCCGGTCCGCACGGCTGCCGGAGACAGTGCATGAGTTCGAAGATGACATCGCAGCGGCTCGCGCCGATCCAGCAGATCGCGCAGACCAAGGAGGAGGACGCCGCCAAGCGCCTGCTCGAGGCCCAGCGCAAGCTCAGCGAACGCGAACTGCGCCTGCACGAGCTGCAGCGCTATGTGGCCGAATACGAGAACGGCCCACCGGCTTCGACGCCGCTGCTGCTGATGAACCGGCAGCAGTTCCTCGGCCGCCTGCGCGAGGCGGTACAGGTGCAGATGGGTCTGGTCGAGCAGGCGCGCCGGGATTGCGACGCGATCCGCGGCAACTGGCTGCTGAAGCGCCGCGACGTGTCGACGCTCGACCAGCTTTCGGAATGCTACCGGCGCAAGGAAGCGTTGATCGACGAGCGTCGGGATCAGCAGCGCCTCGACGAGTTCGCCCTGCGCCGCTACGCGACGCGGACTGCCGACGATCTGGCGGAGGTCGGCGAATGATGGCTGCCGGCGGTTCAGTGCTGGGTAGCGCCCTGCGCGCCACCGCGCCGCAGAAGGCGGGCGCTGGCGCCGAGGGGACGGCGGGCTCCGGTGGCGGCGACTTCGCGCAGCTGCTGGGCAAGACCCCGGCGGAGCAGGGTGCTGCGCCGGCAGGGCCGGACGCGACGAGCGCCGGGCTGCCGGCGGCTGTGGCTGCCCACCCGGAACCCGGTGTTGCCGCGGCCACCGACGGCGGCGGGACCGATCCCGGCGAGCCGGCGGACGGCCCGGTCGATGCCGAGGCGGCGGACGAGGCGACCAACGACTGGCTGCTCGGACTGCTGTCGGGGCTTGCCCCGGCCGCGGATTCCAGGCCGCAGTCCGCAGCGGCTGCGCCGGTGGCCGCGACGACCGCCCCGCAGGGGCAGACCGAGGGTCAGGCGCCGGCCGCGATCGCCGCGTTGTCGGCCGCATCCGTTCGTGGCACGGGAACCACCGCCGGAGCGAACAGCACCGCGGCGGCCGGAGCCGCCGGGACTTTGACAGCCGTGGCCGCGGCTGCGGCGGACGATGCCGGCGGGCGCGACCTGAGCGGCGACGTCAGTGCAGACCTCGGCGCTGACTTTGGCGCGGCCGCCGATGCCGTGGAGGCGGCACTCGCGGAGGCTTTCGACGCCGACGGGGTGGAGCGCCCGGTCGCGCGTGATGCCTCGATGGCGCCGGCCGAGACCGGCCGCCTGCAGGCGGGGCTGCACGCCGCGGCCTCCCTGCATGCCCACGCCGCAACAACACCGGGCAACGGCTCGGCGCCGGCCGCGGCGACGCCGCCGGTGCCGCAGCAGGCGCCGCTGCAGGCCGATCACCCGGATTTCGTCGCCGATCTCGGCGAGCGCATCGCCTGGCAGCTCGACGCCGACGTGTCGGAGGCCAGCATCGAGCTGCATCCGGCCGAGCTGGGGGCGGTGACGGTCCGCATCGAGACCCGCGGCGACCAGGCGCAGGTGCAGTTCGTCGCGGCGGATGCCGCGACCCGGCAGCTGCTGAGCCAGGCACTGCCGCAGTTGCGCGACATGCTCGGCGGCAGTGGCGTCAACCTGGCGCGCTCCCAGGTCGAATCGGGCGCCCGCCGTGGACGTGACGGCGCCCACGGCGACGCCGGCGGTGAACTTGCCGCGGTCGGCGCCGCGCCGCGCCGGCGGGTGTCGGGCATCGTGCTGGTCGACGCCTACGTCTGAGTAACCGTCTTCCGAGTCAAGCACCGTGAAGCGAGTTGTCCCAAGGTTTATTGGTGCGGACCATGGCGTTGAGCGTGGTCAGCAGCTTGCGCATGCAGGCCACCAAGGCGACCTTGGGCAGC
>JAQVDP010000035.1 GCA_028698335.1 Nevskiales bacterium
GTCAGCGATGGACGATGCCCATCCGCGATTGGAAGGCCGCGCTCACCCGCTTTACCATCCAGTTCGAAGACCGGATGCCTGTCCGTTAACCCACCCGCCGTTTACACAAAAATCGGGACACCCTCCCGGTGTATCGGATTCGTTGTCAGCTCCTGTAAACGAGCCGCTTCTTCGTCCGGAAACTGGCCTGCGTGTTCGTCCCACGCATTCGGCGGCGCGGGTGCCTGCCTGAACTGGTCCGCACGAACCAAGAGCAGAAACATCGCAAACCCCAGCACCACCACAACGAACGCCATCCACGGCTGCACGCTGCCGGCCGCGACGGCTGCAACCGCAACACCGATACCAAGGTAAAGATTCCTGGAAGTCGAACGCTTCATTTCGAACCTCCGGCCGCAGAGCGACGGCCTGTTCGAGTAATAGACCCGTTCGACGGTGATGTAAAGCCCGTATTTTGAGGGATGCTGAGCACGTATCGGCTCGAAAGCCCGCCGCCGATGCTTGTGATTACTTCTTGAGTCGCTTCTTGGCCTCAGCAAGCGTCGGCTCGAGCTCCTCGATCGGCGGTATCAACTCTCCAACCTCCACACCCATCGCCACCGCGATCTGCATCAGCTTCAGGATGCCGACGTTGCGCTCACCGCGCTCCAGCGCACTGTAGTAGGCGCGGTCTATGCCGCAGCTGTAGGCGAATGCATCCTGCGATGTGAATCCCTGCGCGTTGCGGACCGTCCGTAGCTGACGGCCCAGCAGTGCCAGCGCTTCCGGCCGGTCCTGACGGCGTTTGCGCGGCTTGACGGGCGCTCTGGTTTTACCTTCTTCGTTCTTGCGAGCCATGCCCGGCACGGTAGGCGTGCGGGGCCGTATCAGCCACGGGCGGAAACTCCACGGGCGGGATTGCTCATTTCATGCTGCGTTGATAACTTCCGGGGTACGATGGCCGGGTGTCCACAAGAGACACGGCAGCGGCGGATCAGCCCGCCACTGCGCGCAGCCGCCCCGAGGTATTGGGTCAAGGGAGGCACAGAATGTCGGAAGAGGATGCCAGCATGAACGAGCCAGCCACGCCCACCCGCGAAGGCTACACGTCCACCATTGTCGATCCAGGCAGCCTGCAAGCCTTTCTGGATGCCGCACCCGTCATCGCCTGGATGAAAAATGACGGAGGCGACTACGTCTTCCAGAACGCCGCATGCGAGCGCTACTTCGGCACCGGTCCCAACGACTGGTTTGGTGTCGGCGAAGAAGAACTCCATCCCAACGCCGAGGGCCATGCCGCCAGCGAGCACGACCGGACCGTCCTGCTTACACAGGAACTGATGCACACCCGCGAAACGCGCACCGCGGTCGACGGCAGCCGGGAGGAGTTCCAGGTTCTGCGCTTCCCGTTCATCGACGCACGCGGCCGTCACTGCGTGGGCGGCATCGCCGTCAATCTGAGCGACTCGCCCGAATCGTCCCCTGCCTAATCTCCCGCAAAGGCCCCGGCAAAGGGCTGTAGAAAGGGACCAAAGGTCAAGCAAGGGTCGTTAACGGCAATGGCCCTACCCCAAAGGGCCAGGGCTGGCTGAGAACCAGCCGGCCCTGGAAAGGGCTGCCGGAAATGCTGTCCGTTACGTGCGGGTTTTCGCCTGCTGCCTGTCCCGTGGCTGCCCCATGCTCGGACCGAACCCGAGAGGGACGCTCTCTGAGCGCCACAATCACCGATGGGACTGCTGCTTTTCCGGCGCCGTGATGTCGAACCGGTACTACCTCCCGGGTCCAGCGCGCCCCTGAGACCACGACCGGACCTGACGCCGGTGCTCGACGCCGCAACCCTGTTGGCGGCTCACCAACCAACCCTGCAGCGCATCCGCCAGCAAGTCGGCGTTCCGCTGGCGCACTGGAACGCGCTCTACGCGCCGCTGCTTCAGCAGTACGCCACCTTCGTCCAGCAGCTGCCGGCTTCCGAGGCGCATCACCATCGCCAGCCCGGCGGCCTGCTGGCGCACGGCCTCGAAACCGCTCTCAAGGCTTTGACCCTGCGCCGTGGGGCGTTGCTGCCAGCGGGTGCCGACGCTGAGACGCTGGCCGACAAGCAGGATGTCTGGACCTATGCCGTTGCTTCGGCCGCGCTGCTGCATGATCTCGGCAAGCCGGTCGTGGACCAGATCGTCGCGCTCTACGACGCGGCCGGCGACCCGCTCGGCCACTGGCGCCCGCTCGCCGGGCCGATCCAGCCACCCGCCGCACACTACTCGATGTACTTCGTCCGCGGCCGGCGCTACCGCCTGCACACCCGCCTGCCGCCGCTGCTGGTCCAACATCTCCTCCCGCAAGTCGCCGTGAACTGGATCGCGGAGGACCTCGACGTGTTCGAAGCCTGGCTCGCAACAATCTCCGGCGGCGATGCCGAGCTGTCCGGCGAGCTGGGGCGGATGGTTCACGAGGCGGACAGACTCAGCACCGCCGCCAGCCTGACTGGCGATCCCGCGCTGCGCACAGCTGGTGTGAGACAGCCGCTCGCCGAACGCCTCATCGTCGCCCTGCGCCACCTGATCGACAGCGGGGCACTGCCGCTGAACCGCCCCGGCGCTGCCGCCTTCGTCACGGGCGAGGATTTGTGGCTGGTCAGCAAACGTGTGCTTGATGCGCTACGCGAAGCACTGCTAACCGAAGCGCCCGGCGGCATCCCGAGCCGCAACGAGCGCCTGATGGACGAGCTGCAGCAGCATGGCGTCATCACTCCGAACGGTGAACGCGCGATCTGGTACGCGAGCGTCGAGCTGCCGGACTGGCAACACCGCCTGAGCCTGCTGCGCGTACCACTGGCACGATTGTGGATCGATCCGGAATCGCAGCCGCCGGCGATGACGGGTCGCGTCATCCCCGATGGCGAATCGCCGCAGGAGGATGCGTCACCCGGCTCCACCGCCACCAACGGGTCTGCGCCACCTACGTTCATATCGCCGTCGCCACAACAACCGTCCTTGGACCTTTCGGGTACAGGAGAGGATGACGACGACGCGACCGGACGATTGCCGGGCGCAGGAGTCGCGGATTCCGCCCCGAGCGAGACGCCATCTCTGTACGACAACGAGGTTATCCGTTGGATTTGCGACGGCCTGCGTAGCGGCCGCCTGAAGCTCAACAGCGCCGACGCGCGCCTGCATGTCACACTGGAAGGGCTGCTGCTGGTCAGCCCCGGCATCTTTCGCGACGTTGCCGGCGTCGACGGCTGGCTCGGGGCTCAGAAACGCTTGCTCAAGCGCAAGGCGCATCTCAAGCGCCCCGATGGCACCAACATCTGGACCTACCGCGTCATCGGCGAGCGCAAAACCGGCGCCAGGCTCAAGGGCATTCTGATTCCGGATGCACAGGCTCAGCTAGGCCTGCAGCTGCCCCCACCGAATCCGCACCTGACACTGCTGTCCGCAGAAGAAGCTTCGCCATGACGCGCCCGTATTTCGACAACCGGCTACGCATGGCCTACGAATTCGTGCCGGCGGCGGTATTGAGCGGTATCGGGACCGTGCTGCTGTGCCGCGCACAATGGGCATTTCCGATCCTGCCGGAGGTGGCACAGGGATTCGGGTTGCTTTTCGTCGGCCTTGCGAGTGTGCGAATGGCGCAGGGCGTACGCCTGCTGCGTTACCGCGCCGGGCTGCGCCGACTGCCGACCTTCGTCCTCGATGCCGATCGGATGCCGGTCTCCCGCTCCAAGCTGTTTCTCGGTCTCGGCTTCACCTGGGATCAACGGCACGCGCAGCGCTTGGTCGAAACACAAAGTCCGGCGGCACTGCCCTATTTGCGACCGAATGAACTGTTCAGGTGGGCAAGGCGATTCGAGCTGCGGCACGAGGCCGATCGCTGGGCGGCACCGCTGATCCACCTCTTGCGTGTCGACACGCCCTGGAACCTGGCGCGGCCTGACCCGGCGATCGGCGGCAACCCCTGCCTGCATGGCGTCGGCGTCGAGGACGAGACCGAGGTTTGGCAGGATCTTGGCGAGCGTCCCGGTCACACCCTGGTGCTCGGCACAACCCGCGTCGGCAAGACGCGGCTGGCGGAGCTGTTGGTCGCGCAGGACATCCGGCGCGGCGAGACCGTCATCGTGCTCGATCCCAAGGGTGACGTCGATCTGCTGCGCCGCATGTACGCGGAGGCACGGCGTTCAGGCCGGCTGGACCAGTTCTACATCTTCCATCTCGGCTATCCGGAGATTTCCGCACGCTACAACCCGGTCGGCGAGTTCGGGCGTATTACCGAGGTGGCTTCGCGCATCGCGATGCAGTTGCCGTCGGAAGGCAATTCGGCGGCGTTTCGTGAGTTCGCGTGGCGGTTCACCAATGCGGTATCGCGCGCGCTGGTCGCACTCGGCCGCAAACCGGACTACGCCGGCATCGCCCGCTACGTCACGCACATCGAGCCGCTGTTGGTCGAATACCACCAGCACTGGTTTGCGCGCGAGGCACCAGCGGACTGGAAGGTTTCCGTCGAGACGATTGCGGCCAACCTCAGCGACCGGAATCTGCCCCCTGCCCTGCGGGGCCGCGACCCGCGGGCGATTGCGCTGGTGCGCTTCGCGCGCGAGCGTGGGCTGTTCGATCCAGTTGCCGATGCGCTGCGCTCGGCCTTCGAATACGACAAGACCTATTTCGACAAGCTGACGGCTTCATTGCTGCCCTTATTGGAAAAGCTCACGAGCGGCACTGGCGGGCGACTGCTCGCCCCGCTGTATGCAGACTTGTCGGACCCGCGGCCGGTTCTGGACTGGATGCGCATGATCCGCGAAAACGCGATCGTCTACGTCGGACTCGATGCGCTGGCGGACCGCGAAGTGGCCAGCGCGGTCGGCAACAGTATGTTTGCGGACCTGACTTCGGTGGCGGGCTCGTTGTACAAGTTCGGCGACGCACGGGGGTTACCCGAGATCGAAGGTCATGTCAGAAGGCCGATTGTCGTGCACGCGGACGAGTTCAACGAAATCGTCGGCGATGAGTTCATTCCGTTGCTGAACAAGGGCGGCGGCGCCGGATTGCAGATCACTGCCTATACCCAGACCGCTTCCGACATCGAGGCCGGCATCGGGAATCGCGCCAAGGCCGGCCAGGTCACGGGCAATCTGAACAGCCTGATCATGCTGCGGGTGAAGAACGAGGAGACCGCGGAATTCCTGACGAAGCAGTTGCCGCCGGTGCGCATCTATCGACGCGTGGCCGAATCGCGCGTGATTGACGACAACCAGCCCTACTCGGCCACCGACTTCATTTCGCAAAACGCAGACCGCATCACCGACGAGGAAGCCGAGATGCTAAGAGCGTCCGATCTCATCGAACTACCAAAGGGCCAGGCTTTTGCACTGCTTGATGGCGGCCAGCTGTACAAGTTGAGGCTGCCGCTGCCGGGAGCCGATCCGCTGCTACCAGGTGGTGTCGAAGAGATTATCGCTTGGTCGACGCGACGCTACGGGCTCGCGCATGGCTGAACCACGAGCCTTCAGCAGCGGTCCGCCGTGGTTACTGAAGTGGAGCTTGATCCTGATGCTGGCCACCCTCATCTCGGACTGCCTCTACGTCATGTGGCCGTACCCGAATGGCGCGGTCGGGCTCGAAGCATTTCAGCAGTCGATCCAGCGGGAGGAACGCTTTCTGGCTCGGCTTTCCGATCGCCATGGGGCTTGCACACAGACCCTCTACGGTGGCCTCCATACCGTGCTGTTTCGCTGGCCCGGCATCGATGCCATGATCCGCCGCGCTCAGTACCCGGCGCCGCTCGACTCGGGTGGCGAGCTGATGCGCAAGGCGGTACTGGCGACGAGAGAACTCTGGGGAACCGCGTTGGCCGGGCTGAAGCTGTTCTGCGGACGCCTCGCAGTGCTCGTGCTGTGCCTGCCGCTAATCACGCTCATGGCGCTCGGTGGCATTGTGGACGGCTCGTTGAGCTGGTATCGGCGCCGCTCGGGCGGCGAGCGCGAATCGGGTTTCGTTTATCACCGAGCGAAGCGATATGCAGGTTACGCATGGCTGCTGGTCGGATTCCTCTACCTAGTGCCGCCAGTGACCGTCGATCCTCGCGCGCCGGTGGCACTATTTGCGACGGCGCTAGCATTGAGCCTGAGAACGGCTACCGGATCGTTCAAGAAGTTTCTCTGATGCTACGTCGGTCGGCGCCCGGGGCTACGATTGGGATTCAAGTCTTTAACCCAGTTGCGGAAGGTTCCTTCCGTCACGGGGCGTCCTTCGCAGGCGATGCGCTGTATCCATTCGTGACGGAAGACGTCCGGCAGAGTCGCTGTCGGATCACGCTCCCACAACAGCTGTGCAATCGCGCGGCAGCGCTCCATCCTGCGGTCGCGACCCAGCTTGAACTGCTGTGGTTCAGTGCCGTTCTTCGGAACTACGCCGTACGCTTGCTCAAACTCGTACAGGTCATCCGTCGCCACCAGGCAGGAATCTATCCCGATCAGCTCAGTGCTGCACGCGCAAAACTCAATCTTCCAGTCGAGACCTTTAGCGCGGGCTTCTTCGCAGTAACGCTCCAACGCCTGTGCGTTGGGGTTCCCGTTGGGCAGGTATTCGTAGACGCACTTCACGTGCTTCAGCTCCCAGCTACCCGTTATCGGCAAAGAGTACGATGTTCCTACCATTAGTCGTGTCTGCGCAGGCGCTTCGGCTGTATCTTGATGAATCTCGTAATGACCCCGAGTGTTGCGCATAACAAGCTTCGCCGGCCCTGACAGCAGGAAGACCTGCGAAAGCTGTCGTGAAAAAATCAAGTGCTCAACATACGCAAGATCCAGACCCCAGCGGTCGGCAATTTGCTCAGTCGTATAGTGATCTCTCTCTGGCAACATAGGTACAACTCAAACCCTATCGGCAAGTCGGTCAACGTGTCATCTCGCGCTGATGGCCTTTTCAACAACGCCCAATAGCCCTCAGTACGCACCCGATTCTGCGGTCTTGACCGCAAGCTTGTTGCCATGACTAGTAAATGCCTGTGTCTCGCCTGACGTATCGAACAGAAGTACCTCGTAAGGATCATGGCGCTCGCCTACCTCCATCCCGGGCGAGCCGATCGGCATGCCAGGTACGGCAATGCCGTTTGCCTTCGGCCGCTCAGAGATGAGGCGCCGGATGTCGCTCGCTGGGACGTGGCCTTCAATCAAATAGCCGTCAACGACGGCTGTGTGACAGGCAGCCAGTTGCTCAGGAACACCCAGTTTCGCGCGAATTGACGCGAGATCGCGCTCCGCCTTGATCCGTACTGCAAATCCGTGCTGCCTCAGATGTTTGACCCAACCCGAGCAGCACTGACAATTGGGACTCTTGTACACGGTAATGAGCGTTGCCCCCTCGGGTGTCGTCTTGGAGCAGCCCGCAACCAGCATCGTCACAATGAAAACACAAGACAGAACGAAACGCATAAATCACCTCCGACGTTCGTGGCAATGATCGGTGTCGTCCAAACCGTCCTCCGCCGCCACGTAGACGGTGACCGGTTCCTCCCAACCCTTCAGCCGTTGCGGCTCCGGCAGTGCAACGAATCTCGCCGTGAGGTCTGGATCGGTGTAAGAAGCTTCGCCGACGATGCGCCGAGTCGCGACGATGCCTCCAGGAGGGGCCAGCTTGAGGATGCGCGCAGCGGCGTTTATGCTCGGGCCGATGAACGACAGCGCGCGGCGCTCCGCCGCACCGACGTGGCCGACGACCAGTGGTCCCGCATCGAGCGCGAACCGGGCCTGCGGCAGCTCTGGCAGGTCCCGCCGCCGTGTATCGAGCGCGCGGCGCAGATTGAATGCCGCCGGCAACGCCTCGCCGACACCGGCGAAATACAACATCGCGCCGTCGCCCTCGAAATCGTGCACGTCGCCGCAGTGCTGGACGGCGACGTTGACGACGACCTCCATGAACGCCTGTACGAGACGCAACACGTCTTCGGGGCTGTGCGTGAACAGCAGTTCCGTCGAGTCGACCATGTCGACGAACAGCACCGCCATGTCGCGCCGCGCCGGCAGCGCTTCCCCGAAGAGAAACGCGCTCTCGGCAATCAGCCGGTCGCCGGTCGTAACCGCGCCGGGACGAGGCGCCGCGATCCAGGTCCTGATGCGCCGCCCGTCTTCGATCGCGATCGGCGCAAGCGGTAGGCCCGCGGCTTCCCATGCAGGCAGTCCACCGGACAGCACGGCCACGTCGACATAGCCCGCTGCCCGCAGCCACAGTGCGGCACGGGTGCTCGATGCCTGGCCCGAGCACAGACAGTAGGCCACGATCGGCGTCTCCCACGGCAGATCCGGGACCAAGGGTTGCGGCGCATCGAGCAGCAGCGGCACGGCGCCGGCGATGCCGGACGGATGACGCCGGAACGCCTCCGCGCGCCGCACGTCGAGCACGAGCACGGGCTCGGCGGCGTCGAGACGCGCCTTGAGTCCGGCAGGCGCGATACGGCGCAGGCTCACGGCCTGCCCTGCGCCGGCTTGCGGGCGCAATACAGCGCGATCGTGCCCAAGGGGGTGGCGAAGCGCCGCGCCTCGCCGACGTCGACGAAGCCGCAATCCGTCATGAACCGAGGTAGCAGACCGGCAACGTTGTCGGCCGTCGTCTCGAAGCCGTCGAGCAGCTGCACGAGCAGGAACGCTCCGCGCATCAGTGGATTGGCCGCCCTGCCCCAGTCTGCGACGTGCAGCCAGCTGCCGGGCCGCAGCACCCTATGAACCTCGCGAAGCGTGGCGCGCTTCGCGTCGCGGTTCAGATGGTGGAAGAACAGGCTCGACAGTACGACGTCGAAACTGCCGTCGGTGTACGGCATGCGATCCGACTTCGCCTCGTCGAAGCGCAGGTCCAGTCCGGCCTGCGCCGCCTTTGCGCGTGCACGAGCGAGAATGGCCGGATCG
This sequence comes from Nevskiales bacterium, assembly GCA_028698335.1. Classification (GTDB taxonomy): domain Bacteria; phylum Pseudomonadota; class Gammaproteobacteria; order Nevskiales; family Nevskiaceae; genus Solimonas. The sequence goes on from JAQVDP010000035.1 coordinate 8,873, forward strand.
CCGTCCAAGCCGGTGATCGCCGCACCCGGCTGCGCACGCTGCGCGGCGATCGTCAGCGTCGCCGTGCCGCAAGCCAGGTCGAGCACGCGATCTCCGACGCGCAGCCGCGCCTGTTCCAGCAGTGCGCTCTTGAACGCACGTTCGCGCGTGGTCCAGGCCACGAGCGGGTCGTACAGCGGCGTCAGCCAGCGGTACGAGAGCGCCGGAATGTAGCGTTCAGTCATTGGTCATCTCCGGTGACCCCACCATGCGCGTCGTGCGCCATGCCATCGCCGCGCGCGGTGAGGATCTGATACTGCGCCGGCGTCAGCGTCGGCAGCTTCTGCAGAAACGCAACCATTGCCCAGATGCGCGCGTCGTCGTGCGTCGGACCCCATGCCGGCATGCCGGACGCCTTAATGCCGTGCTTGATGATCCAGAACTGGCGTGCGGCGCGCGCTTGGACCTCGCCGTGGTCATGACTGTCGCCGTGCGCGCCGTCGGCCTGAGACAAGTTCGGCGGCTTCGGATACAGGCCGATGCTCATGTCGGACTCGCTCCTGCCGGGCTTGAGGTGGCAACCCGCGCACATGTCGTTGTAGTCGGCGCCGCCTGACAGCAACATCTGCGGATTGTCCAGCGGCGGCACGTGGATGTCGCCGATGCGGGCGGCGATGGAACGCTCGCGCGCCGTTTCCAGCAACCAGTACACCGGCCGTGTGTGCGACACGTCGGCACCGATCGGATAGAGGCCCAGGTAGACATAAGTGGCCGCACCTGCGGCGCCAAGCACGGTCAGCGTGAACAGCACTCTCAGTAGTTTCATGCCCTTTCTCCGGTGGTCCGTCAGCCGCCGTGCTTCGAGTGGTCTGTGGCTGGCGTCTCGGGCATCGCGGGTGCCGTCGTCGGCGTGCCGTAGGGCTGGCGCCTCACTGGCTTGCCGAAGGCCGCATCGGAGCTGACGCGCCACGCTTGGGTGCCCTTGGGATTGCGGTACCAGCCGGGATCGCGGTAATCGCCGGGCGCGAGGTCGTCGCGGACCTTGACGACGGTGAACATGCCGCCCATCTCCAGGTTCCCGTGGGGGCCCTTGCCCATCATCATCGGCAGCGTGTTCTCCGGGCCGCGCATGTGGCCGCTGTCCGTGTGCTCCTGGTGCTCGGCCATGCCGGCCTCGCCCATCGCCATGTAGCCGGGCAGCATCGAGCGGATCGTGCGCTCCACGCCGGACTGGTCGACGCCGATCGTGTTCGGCACGCCGTGCCCCATCGCGTTCATCGTGTGATGCGACATGTGGCAGTGGAACGCCCAGTCGCCCGGCACCGCGGTGAACTCGATGTCGCGCATCTGCCCAACGCCGACGATCTCGGTGACTTCACTGCGCCAGCGCGCCTGCGGCCAGCGGCCGCCGTCGCCACCGGTGACGTCGAACTGCACGCCGTGCAGGTGGATGGGATGGTTCCACATCGACAGGTTGCCCATGCGGATGCGCACGCGCTCGCCGCTGCGCGCGACCAGCGGCTCGATCGCCGGAAACACTTTCGAGTTGAACGTCCACAGGTCGAAGTCGACCATGATCGACGGGTCGGGCCGGTAGGTGCCCGGATGCAGCGCCCAGTTGTGCAAGAGGAAGCAGTAGTCGCGGTCGATCGGCTCCGGCTCCTTCGGGTGGATGATGAACAGGCCCATCATGCCCACCGCCATCTGCACCATCTCGTCGGCATGCGGGTGATACATGTGCGTGCCGTGCTGGCGCAGCGTGAACTCGTAGACGTAGGTCTCGCCGGGCTGGATGTGCGGCTGGTTGAGACCGCCGACGCCGTCCATGCCGCTGGGCAGCAGCAGGCCGTGCCAGTGGATTGTCGTGTGCTCCTGCAGCCGGTTGGTCACGTAGATGCGCACGCGATCGCCCTCGACGGCCTCGAGCGTCGGTCCCGGCGTCGTGCCGTTGTAGCCCCAGCAGCGGGCGACGCAGCCGGGAGCGAATTCGTGCTCTACCTCTTCGGCGACGAGGTGAAACTCCTTGACGCCGTCCTTCATCGTGTACGGCAGCGTCCAGCCGTTGAGCGTGCGCACCGGTACGTAGCCGTGCGCGTGCCGCTGGACGTTGGGCGGCTGCGGCATCGCCTTCGATGCCGCGGTGGGGTCATGGCCGTCGTGCTGGGCGCGGGCAACACCGGTCAGAAGACCGGTGCCGCCCAAACCCAACGCCTGGATCAGATTGCGTCGTGTGACCATCAGTGCTGGTGCTCGTCGGACTTGCCCGTGGTCTTCGGATCGGCCGCGTGGTGATCCATGCCCGCCATGCCGCCGTGCTCCATGTGGCCCATGCACTTCTGCTGCATCGCCTGCATCACCGGATCGTTCATGTCCATCTTGGACATGTCCATCTCCTTCATCTGCGCACAGTCGGGAGCGGCATTCTTCCCGGTCGCCTCCTTCTCATGCTCCTTGGGATCGTGTGCAGCGGCGGTCTGCGCGGCGAGCGTGAATGCAGCGGCGAGTGCAGCGGAAAGAATCATCTTGTTCATCGGTAAAGCTCCTGCGTGGTAAGGCGCGGGTGCGCCGGGTGGTTACGGTTGGGGGTGATCGTGGGCATGCGCCGGCACCTGCGCGGGCTCATCCGGGTCGTTTCGATGTGTCGAGGCAGCGCCATGCTCCATGTCGTGGCCGGAGTGGTCCATGCCTTCCATACCTTTCATCTGCATGCCCTGATGATGCATGTGCATCGGCGCAGGCGCCGGCGTGGTCATGCCCTCCGGATCCAGCGTGGGCGCGCCGATCTGCGAGCTGCTGGGCAATGCCGTGCCGACTTCGCGGGTCAGCGCCACGCGTGCAAGCCAGTAGTCGCGCACCGCTTCGAGGTAGCCTTGGTAGGCGTCGTACTCCTGCTGCTTGGCGAGCAGCAGCTCGAACTGGCCGACGAGCATGAAGTTCACCTCTTCCTGGGTCCGCGCCACGATCGCTTCGCGCAGCGGAATCAGCGACGCGCGGTACTGCTCGGAACGCGCCTTCGCCGCGTCCACTTCGGCAGCGGCGCGGCGCACGCCGTTGCTGATCTCGATTTCGAGCGCACGGAGTTCGGCTTCGGCCTGCTGCAGCTCGGCCTCGGCGCGTGCGACGCGGCCCTTGCCCTGGTTGAAGACCGGCAGCTCCAGCCCCAGCGTCGGACCGGTGATGCGCGAGCCGTCGGTCTCGCGCTCGGTTTCGACGCCGACGTCGATTGCGCCCAGGTAGCGGAACCGCCGCGTCACGCCGAGTGCATCGGCGAGCAGCGTCACGCGTTGTCGCGCCGCCGCCAGATCGAGCCGGCTGCGGTCGGCCAGATCGAGCAGTTCGGCGGATGCGTCCTCTTCGGCCACCGGTGCCGGCAGACGGTCGGCAATTTTCCAGTGGGCCTGGTCCGCCGAAAGTCCCATCAGCGCGTTGAGCGCGCTGCGTGCCCGCGTGACTTCGGCACGCGCCTGCATCGCGTCAAGCTGCGCCTGCGATGCAGCCGCCTGCTCCAGCGCCAGCTCCAGGCGGTTGATGTTGCCGGCGTCGAAGAAGCGTTGCGCCAGCTCGGCCGACGCCTGCGCGGCTTTTGCGACTGCCTCGCGCATCGTCACCAACTGCCAGGCGCCGACCAGCTCGTAGTACGCCGATGCCGTGTCCGCCGCAAGGTCCAGCGCCTGCGCGCCGACCAGCTGCCTGACGCGCTCGAACTCGCCTTGCGCGAAGCGGCTGCGCGACGGCAGCAGCAGCAGGTTGGTGAAGCTCTGCACCAGGCCGAAGCCGACCTGGTTGGCCTCGCCGCTGACGTTGGGAAACAACAGAGACGCCGACAGGCTCGGGTTGCTGAGGCGGCCCGCGTCGTAGACATCGGCCGCGGCAAAGCCGAGCTGGGCGTACTCGGCCGTGAGGCGCGGGTTGTTGATCAGCGCCAGACGAATCGCGTCATCGATTGTGAGCGCACGACCTTGCAGCTCCATCAGCAGTTGTCGCGCGACGGCTGGATCGGACGCGGCACCGATCGCCTGCCCACGCGCCTGCACGAGCGCAGCGACATCACCGCGCCCGCGATCCTCCGGCAGCGCCGCACAGCCGGACAGCGCAGCGCCCAGCAGCGCAGCTGGAATGAACCATCTGTGAGTTGACACGAAACCTCCGCATTGAGCATGAACGCTGCACGCGAAACGTGCAGGCCGGCGGGCAGACGCCCGCCCCGGCCGCTGCGCGGCCGAAGGTTCAGCTCATACTGGGAGGTCTGAGAAAGTCGTCCGGATGACCGGCCATCGCACGACCTGATTCCGCCATCGGCGTGCTCGACTCGCGGCCCGGGTGCGGCACTGCGGGCCCGGAGTCGCCGACCGACGCAGCGGCACCGGCGCCGCAGTGCGCGATGCCGCCGCAGGCGCAGCCGCATTGGCAGGCGCCGCTATCCGGTGACTGGCCGCTGTCGCTAGTGTCCTGGGCCATCTGGTGATGCGCGCGCATCGACTGCTCACCCTGCATCGCGTGCGCGGCATGCGGTGCAGACATTGCCGGCGCGCTGCGCTGGCAGGCGCCCTGATGCAGCACGCCGGCCAGCGCCGTGGTTGGCACGGCGCAAACGAGCAACAGCAGCAGCAGGGAGCGGAGCAGGTTCACGCGGGCAGCCTACGCGGGCAGGATCGTGGTGACAAGACGGTCATACGGGGCGGCGCGAATGGACTCGGTGCGCGAATCCGACCGACAGAGGCTACACCCTGGAGGCAGGTCCAGAGTCAAGAGACATGGGCACCCGCGGAAAGGTCTTCTCGTGATTTTCTGTTCCTGATGGCCGACCGCGGGCGGGCCGGATGGTTCACTCTCTACAACGCGCGCCTAAGATCAAGGGAGCCGATCAAGCAGACGCGTGGCCGGCAGCAGCAGGTACGCGGCGGCGAAGCCCACGCCCCAGAGCGCGACGGCGATCCAGTAGATGCGCCGGTTCCAGGCGTCCACGCGCCGGCACAGGCGCGCCAGCCCGGGATCGGCGGGACAGGCACGACCGGCTCGAAACAGCAGGGTGCCGGCGAGCACGAGCATCGCTGCTGACCCGGCAAAGACCCAGGTCTTGTGCTGGCTCAGCGCGATCAGCCAGGGAAGCGCCCCGGTCAACGCGACGACCGCAGAGCCCAGGCCCAGGCCCACGAGCACGATCGGCAGCGCGCAGCAGATCAGCGTGCCGGAAGCAGCGAACAGCGTCAGGGCCGTGACGGCGCTGTCTCGTCGCCGCGCGCTGAAATCATTCACTGCGCAGCGGCCTCGATACGCTCGACGCCGCGCAGCGTGAAGCCGGCGTCGTTGACCATGCGGCGCAACTGGTCCTCACTGAAGCCGACATCGCGCGCCGTGTCGACGATCACCGCGCCCTGCTCGAAATCGACGTCCACGTGTTCGACGCCGTCGACCTTCATCAAGGCTTTCTCGAGCCCGTAGGCGCAGTAGGCGCAGGCCAGGCCGTCCACGCGCAGACGGTAGGTCTGCTCCGCGGCGAACGCGGCAACAGGCAGCATCAGCGCGAACAGCAAGAGCAGGATTTTCATCGCAGCTTCTCCGTCACAGGTGCAACTCGACTTCGATCAGCGCGCGGTAGTCCGGATTGCGCTGGGCGCCGTTCAGATCGCCCCACACCGGGATCTGGACGCCAGGTTTGACCGCGAGGTTGCGCCAGGTCCACATCAGCCCGGGCGACAGGAACAGCCGCGCACCGCCGGTGTCCGGCACCGCAGCACCGCTCGCGCGTGCACGCGCCTGCCGCTCGTAGTTCAGCTCCAGCATCCAGACCGAGTCCGGCGCGCGGTATTCGAGCCGGCGCGGCCGCACGCCGATCACCGCGTCCAGCAGCAGGACGTCGCCGCGGTCCACGCCAGCATCGGTTTCGCCGTTGTAGCGGTAGCGCGCGGCGGCCCAGCGATACCAGGTCAGGCTCTCGTACCCGTAGGTGAGCCCCAGCACGGCATCGGTGGCGCCGCTGCGCACTTGGCCGCTGTCGAGGATCACGCGCGCGAGCAGCGCCGCCGACTCCTGCACCCGCGGCCGGTCGTTGCGCCAGAACCGGTACTTCGTGAGCAGGGTCGTGCTTTCGAAACCGTGACCGGAATCGCCATAGGCGTACGGGATCTGCACGCCGGCGACCCAATCGCCGGTGATGCCATAGAGCAGGCTCAACTCCCCTGCCTTGTCCACGGCTGCGTCGTCCTGCACGCGCTCGCTGCCCAAGTGCAGCTCGATGCCGCCCTTGAACAGCGTGTGCGGCCCCGGCGCAAACACCGGATCGTGCGCGAACAGGCTGCCGGCAATCGTCAGCAGTCCGCAGGCGCCAAGGCGCGCGATGAGCATTGACATGCAATGGCCCGGATTGGATCTGCCGGCAGCTTACGACCTGGAGTAAGCTCCAGGTCAAGCCTCATCGTCGTGCCTTGCATGCGTCTGGTTCTGTACCGCTCGGACCACTGCCCGGCCTGCCGGCGCCTGTCGGCTGAGCTGCGCCGCCTGTGCGCGGGGTTGGGAGGTTCTCTTGAGGAGAAGGATGTCGTCGTGCATCTCGAAGAGGCCGCCGCGCTCGGCGTTACGCGCCCGCCGGCCGTGGCGATGAACGGACGCCTGCTCGGCCAAGGTAGCGCGCTGCTGGCGAAGCTGCGGAAGCTTCACCGATGAGCGGCATGGCGATCGGCGACGTCGCCCGCCGCACCGGTCTGTCGGTGGATACGCTGCGCTACTACGAACGCATCGGCCTGCTGCAGCGGGTGGGCCGCGACAGCGGCGGCCGCCGGCGCTACGGCGACGACGAGCTGGCGCGCCTGCGCTTCATTCAGCGAGCGCAGCGCATGAACTTCCGCCTCGACGAGATCGCGCGCCTGCTGGAAATGCGCGCCGACCCGCGACGCGCGCGCGATTCGGTGCGGCGACTGACCGCCGAGAAACTCGGCGAGGTCAATGCGCGCCTGCACGATCTGGCCGTGCTGCGCAACGAGCTGTCGCTGCTCGTCAACCTGTGCCAGACCGCGCGCGGCGCATGCCCGATTCTCGATGAGTTGGGCGGCGAGCCGAAACGGCGCTCGCGAGCGGACCCGAGGTGATCCGGCACCGACAGAACCCTTCGCGACAGCGCGGTCAGCTCGCCTCCTGCAGGGACGCAATCAGCGGACAGCGCACGCGTCCCTTCACCGACGCGCAGCGGTCCACCAGGGCCGCCAGCGCGGATTCGATGCGTTGCAGGTCCATCAGCTTGTTGCGGACGTCGGCAAGCCTGCGTTCGCCCAGCGTTCGCGCCTCCCGGCACTGCGCACCGTCCTCCAGTTTCAGCAGTTCGCCGACTTCGTCGAGGGAAAAGCCGATCTCCTGCGCGTGGCGGATGAAGCGCAGCCGCCGGACGTGACTCTCTGTGTAGCGCCGGATGCCGCCCAGCGGGCGCTGGGGCTCGCCGACCAGTCCCCGTCGTTGGTAATAGCGGATGGTTTCCAGGTGCACGCCGGCGTGCTGCGCCAGCGTGCCGATGGTGTAGGTTTCGTGCATCTTGACTCCGTAGTCGGCTACGGTCGTAGCGTAGCAGCATCCGTTCACAGGAGGCTGTATGCAGGACCGTTCCAAGCTCTCGCTCGCCGCCAGCGTCGTTGCCGGTCTCGGCGCTTCGGTGTGTTGCGTGCTGCCGCTGGTGCTGGTCATGGCCGGGCTCGGCGGTTCGTGGCTGGCGACGCTGAAAGTTCTCGAACCCTTCCGCCCGATCTTCGTGGCGGCGGCGGTCGTCGCCCTGCTCTTCGCCTACCGCGGCATCTTCCGAACCGCCGAGGTCTGCGAGCCAGGCCAGGCCTGCGCCGATCCGCGTGTACAGCGGCGGCGCAAGTGGATCTTCTGGGGTGTGGCGACGCTGGTCGTCGGCCTGCTCACGTTCCCCTATTACATCGTTCTGTTCATCTAAGGAGGACCGCCATGCTGAAGAGTCTGTTCATTGCACTGGGACTGGGCGGGGTGCTCGCCTGCTGCCAGTGCAGCGCGGTTCATGCGGCGCCCCGCACCGTCACGCTGGACGTCTCGGGCATGACCTGCGTCACCTGTCCGATCACGGTCAAGAAATCCTTGTCGCGGGTGGACGGCGTCGAGTCGGTGGACGTCAGCTTCAAGGACAAGCAGGCCACGGTGACTTTCGATGACGCGAAGACCACGACGGAAGCGCTGACGCGGGCGACCGCCGACGCCGGCTTTTCGTCCACGGTCCGGCCCTGAGGCGCGTCATGGAACGGTTGATTCAGTGGATCACCCTCATCGGCGACAAGACCGGATCGGTCGGCGCAGTCGTCTCTGCGATGGGCTGCGCGATGTGCTTTCCCGCCATTGCCAGCCTCGGTGCGGCCATGGGCCTTGGGTTTCTGAGCCAGTGGGAGGGCGTGTTCATCAACGCCCTGCTGCCTGCCTTCGCCTGGCTGGCACTGGTCATCAACGCCCTGGGCTGGTTCAGCCACCGCCAGTGGCACCGCAGCCTGCTGGGCATGCTGGGGCCGACCGTCCTGCTGCTGTCGCTGTACCCCTGGTTCAAGTACGGCTGGAGCAGCTACGCCACCTATAGCGGACTCGGCCTGATGATCGCCGTGTCCGTCTGGGACCTCGTATCGCCGGCCAGCCGGCGCTGCGACCCGGAGCACTGCGAACTCCCGGCAAAACAATCCTGACCCCGCTCATCGGAATTCGACCATGACGCAACTCAAGATCTCCGGCATGATCTGCGACTCCTGTGCGACACACGTCAGGCAGGCACTGGAAAAAGTGCCAGGCGTTCAGTCCGCGCGCGTGTTCTACGCCCAGGGCTCGGCCGAAGTGACACTGGCAGGCGGCACGCAGGCGGACACACTGATCGCCGCGGTGGACGCGCTCGGCTATCGTGCGCGCCTGGACGAGGGACACGCGCCACCGCCCTCCGGCGGCTTGCTGGGCAAAATGCAGTCCTGGCTCGGCGGTGACTCCGGGAAGCGGACTGGCAACGAAGCGTCCTTGCACGTGGCCGTGATCGGCAGCGGCGGCGCCGCGATGGCGGGCGCGCTGAAGGCCGCCGAGCGCGGCGCGCGCGTGACCCTGGTCGAGCGCGGCACCATCGGCGGCACCTGCGTCAACGTCGGCTGCGTGCCGTCCAAGATCATGATCCGCGCGGCGCATGTCGCGCACCTGCGCCGCGAAAGCCCCTTCGACGGCGGCATCGCCGCCGCGGCGCCCGCCATCCTGCGCGACCGCCTGCTGGCGCAGCAGCAGGGGCGCGTCGAGGAGCTGCGGCACGCGAAGTACGAATCCATTCTGGACGGCCACGAAGCCATCACCGTGCTCCGCGGCGAGGCCCGCTTCCAGGACGGCCGCACACTCGCCGTGAAGCTGGAGAACGGCGGAGAGCAGACCGTGCGCTTCGACCGCTGCCTGATCGCCACCGGTGCCAGCCCCGCGATTCCGCCGATCCCGGGACTGAAGGACACGCCCTACTGGACCTCCACCGAGGCGCTGGTCAGCGAGACGATCCCGCAGCGCCTGGCCGTGATCGGCTCCAGCGTCGTCGCGGTGGAGCTGGCGCAGGCGTTCGCACGGCTCGGCAGCCGGGTCATGATCCTGGCGCGCAGCGCGCTGTTCTTCCGCGAGGACCCGGAGATCGGCAAGGCGCTGACAGCCGCGTTTCGTGCCGAAGGCATCGAGGTGCTCGAACAGACGCAGGCGAGCCGGATCGCTCACGCCGGCGGTGAGTTCGTGCTTACGACGAATCGGGGCGAACTGCGTGCGGACAAGCTGCTGGTCGCCACCGGACGCGCGCCCAACTCCCGCGGCCTGAATTTGGGGGCCGCAGGCGTGAACGTGAATTCGCAGGGCGCAATCGTCGTGGATGCCGGCATGCGCACCAATGCAGCCCCGGTCTACGCCGCCGGCGACTGCACCGACCAGCCGCAGTTCGTCTACGTGGCGGCGGCGGCCGGCACGCGCGCCGCCATCAACATGACCGGCGGCGAGGCTGCGCTGGATCTGTCCGCGATGCCAGCCGTCGTGTTCACGGATCCGCAGGTCGCGACCGTCGGCTACAGCGAGGCGCAAGCGCATCACGACGGCATCGAGACGGACAGCCGGGTGCTGACCCTGGACAATGTGCCGCGGGCGCTCGCCAACTTCGACACGCGCGGCTTCATCAAGCTGGTGGCCGAAGCCGGTTCGAACCGGCTGATCGGCGTGCAGGCCGTCGCGCCCGAAGCGGGCGAGCTGATCCAGACGGCGGCGCTTGCCATCCGCCACCGCATGACCGTGCAGGAGCTGGCCGATCAGCTGTTCCCGTACCTGACGATAGTCGAGGGATTGAAGCTCGCGGCGCAGACTTTCACCAAGGATGTAAAGCAGCTCTCCTGCTGCGCGGGCTAATAGGGGCCATCGTGAACGCTCCGAAAGCAGGCTCGGCCTGCGCGACATCGCAGGCCGCCGACGTCACACGCAGTCCACTGGGCCTGCTCCTCTGGTACGGCCTGCCCATCGCCGCGATCCTCGGCGCCGGGCATGTGCTGGCAAGCCCGCGGTGGATCGGACTGATCTGGGCCGGAGCGTTCGTGACGATGGGCGGCAAGTGCCTGGCCAATGCCAGCCACTGCGGACGCGTCCATTGCTACTTCACCGGACCGTGGTTTCTTCTTGTCGCCGCAGCGAGCCTGCTGCACGGCTTTGCGTTTCAGCCGGACGGTCCGCTGAGCTGGTCGCTGATCGGCAGCGCCGCCGTCGTGGGGAGCGCGGTTCTGTGGTGCGGCAGCGAGGCGATTCTGGGCCGGTATCGCAGAAGCCCTCCATCAAGCTGAGCGCCCAGCGCGCAGCTCTACTTGCAAGAGGCATCGTGATTATCCGCGAACCTCAGCCCTTGTCAGCCGATGCTCGGGCCAAGGCTCGGTGACTGCGCAAGCCCGGAGCAGGTGCGCGAGCATGGCGGACAGATCGAAGCGGCGGTTGAAGCGATACGAGACCTCGGCCAGATAGCGATGTCCGTACTTGGAGAAGTCGAAAGCATGGTAAGTCCCGCTGATCGCGGTCTTGAGATTGCCGAGCACGGTGTTCACCGCCTTGAACGCCGGGTGCTCGACCGACTGACGGCCCGAGCCGACGACGATGCGCTGATGACCAGCGACCTCGGTGCCGGCAGCGCGGAAGCACTGCAGTCCATCAGAGACGATGTGCGCATCGGCAGCCAGCGCCTTGTTGGCCCACTGGCTCAACGCCTCGTTGGTGAAGCGCAGCGGCGTCAGCCGGACATACTGTGGCCGACCGTCATCGCTGGTCTGCACAGCGATGACGAACGGGACCTTGTTCGGCGAGCCGCGCCCCGGTGTGCCCGGCCGCTCGCCGCCCAGGTAGGCGTCGTCGATCTCAACGCGCCCCTTAAGCACACGGCGTTCTTCGCGCGTGGCCATTACCGCCATCAGCTTGTGCTTCATGCGCCAGGCCGTGGTGTAGCGCACGCCCAGGTGACGCATCAGCTCCAGCGCCGAAACATTGTTCTTGGACGAGGTCAGCAGGTGCATGGCCAGGAACCACAGCGTCAGTGGAAGTTTGGTCGCCGCGAAGATCGTGCCGGCGGTCACCGTCGCCTGGTGCCGGCAGCGGCAGCACTGGAAGTAGCGTCGGCCTTCGCGGACAAACACGCTATGCCGGGCATCGCGACACTCCGGGCACACAAAGCCCTGCGGCCAGCGCGACTGCATCAGCGCCGCCTCGCACTGCTCGACCGTTCCGTAGCGCCTCATGAACTCACCCAGAGACAGACCCTTCTGAAACTGCACCCGATTGATCGACATGGATCTTCTCCGTCTGAACCATGTCGCCATCTTCACCGCCAGCTGGCTTGTATGTTCAGAGCAGACCATCACGGTAGAGTCTGAGCGTCGATAAGACGGCCAGACCGGCCCGTGCAGCTTGGTACGTGCTGGGGTGATCGAACCCGTTTCTGAGTAGAGAGCGCACGGCCG